>JBDHIJ010000041.1:0-26353 GCA_039587435.1 Gemmatimonadota bacterium | reverse complement strand
GGCAGCCCCAGGTGCTCCTTGGGCGTGACGTAGCAGAGCATGGCGGTGCCGTACCAGCCGATCTGCGCGGCGCCGATGGCGCTGGTGATGTGGTCGTAGCCCGGCGCCACGTCGCTGGTGAGCGGCCCCAGCGTGTAGAACGGCGCCTCGTCACACCACTCCAGCTGCTTGTCCATGTTCTCCTTGATCATGTGCATGGGCACGTGACCGGGGCCCTCGTTCATGACCTGGACGTCGTATTCCCAGGCGATGCGCGTCAGCTCGCCCTGGGTCTTGAGCTCCGCGAACCGGGACTCGTCGTTGGCGTCGTAGATGGACCCGGGACGCAGTCCGTCGCCCAGCGAGAACGAGACGTCGTACGCCGCCATGATCTCGCAGATCTCGCGGAAGTTCGTGTAGAGGAACGACTCCTTGTGATGGGCCAGGCACCACTTGGCGATGATGCTTCCGCCCCGGCTCACGATCCCCGTCATGCGGTTGGCCGTCATGGGGATGTAGCGCAGCAGCACGCCGGCGTGGACGGTGAAGTAGTCCACGCCCTGCTCGGCCTGTTCGATGAGGGTCTCGCGGAAGATCTCCCAGGTCAGCTCCTCGGGGATCCCGTCCACCTTCTCCAGCGCCTGGTAGATGGGCACCGTCCCGATGGGCACCGGCGAGTTCCGCAGGATCCATTGCCGGGTCTGGTGGATGTTCTTGCCCGTGGACAGGTCCATGACCGTGTCGCCGCCCCACAGCGTGGCCCAGCGGAGCTTCTCTACCTCCTCCTCGATGGACGAGGAGACGGCCGAGTTCCCGATGTTGGCGTTGATCTTCACCTTGAAATTCCGCCCGATGATCATGGGCTCGATCTCGGGGTGGTTGATGTTGGCCGGGATGATGGCCCGCCCTCGGGCCACCTCGGACCGCACGAACTCCGGATCGAAGCCCTCCCGAAGCGCGATGAACTCCATCTCGGGCGTGATCTCGCCCCGCTTGGCGTAGTGCATCTGCGTCACGGGCCCACCCGTGGACTTCAGCACGACGTGGTTCAGCGCGTCAGGGATCGTTGCGTTCCCGTGCTTCGGATCCATGGCCAGGTCGGGCAGGCGGTGGGGTCCGATCTCCTCCACGTCCCCCCGTGCCCGGATCCAGTCGGCCCGGAGCTTGGGTGCGCCCAGGTGGACGTCGATGTCCCGGGGACCGCTGGTGTCGTAGACCCGGAGGGGCTCCTCTCCCCCCGACAGATGGATCTCCCGCATGGGCACCCGGATCCCGCTGCTGCCCTCCACGAAGACCTTCTTCGAGTTGGGGAAGTTCATCCCGTAGTCCCCCTCCCAGCTATCCCGGGGGATGTGGGACATGTCCCGCACCGACTTGGACGGCGGGTTCACCCCGTTGGCGGGCGCACCGCCGCTGGTGGAGGCGCCGTTCTGGGTCGCTCCGTTGGTGTCGGGGACGATGGGAAGCTCGGACATCGTGTTTCTCCTGGCGTGGTGCTCCGGGGCACCGACATGCAAAAAGGCCGCTCTCCAGCGAGGGGAGCGGCCGAGGCGGGGTTCCCGGGTCCGGGCAGGCACCCGGGCGAATCGAGTCATCCGATCGTCGCGCTCCCTACGCCGGCATGATCCGGTTCAGGTTCCAAGGGACTGTCTCAACCGACGCGGCGCACTGGCCGGGTGCGGTACCCCTGGCGACTCGCTCAACGTAGGGGGATCGACTGGATTGAGGAAGGGCAGCCGGGTGCCCTTTGGCCTGAGGGCCTGAATCAGCTTCCGGGGCCGGATGAGGCGCCCGCCGGGACCGTCGCCCGGGTCGGCTGACTCAGGGCCCAGATCATATCCGCACCCAAAAGCAGCACTCGTCCGGACACGTAGAGCCAGATCAGCACCAGGATGACCGAGGTGAGGGAGCCGTACACCGCCTCCAGGTCGGCCATCCGCCCGAAGTAGATGACGAATACGGTCCTGCAGACCTGGAAGAGCACACCGGCCAGGACGGCGGCCGGGAGGAGCGCGGACCAGGTCGGAGGGTGGTAGGGGACGACGCGGTACAGGATGGTGAGGGCCACGAGGACCACGATCAGGCTGGCCGCCTGGCCGGCCAGAGGGGAGATGACTCGGGCACCGGCGCCATCCGGAAGGAACTGTGGAATGAGATCGACCAGTGTCGAGACACCCAGCAGGAGCAGCAGCAGGAGGGGGACCCCCACGGCCAGCACGAACTGCCTCAGCGGGGAAAGGAATCCGGGGTGGGGGCGCTCCAGTTCGAGCTCCTCGTTCACCCCACGGGACACCGCCCCGAAGACCTTCCGCCCCGACCACAGGAGCGCGATCACACTCCCGACGCTGGCGGTGCCGCGGTACCGGAACACGGCCTCGACAGTGTCCCGCACGAAACCGGCGGCGAGGGGCAGAGCGTCTCCCAGGATCTCGGCCAGCTCGGACTGAACCTCGGCCGAGTCGAAGGCCAGGCTCCCGATGGAGATCACGGCCAGCCCCAGGGGGAAGATCGAGAAGAAGGAGAAGAAGGCGATGCTGGCCGCCATGTCCTGCTGGCCCGCCCCGCGGGCCTTGTTGACGGCCCGGATCACCGCGTCGGTCATGGCGCGGACTCCCGAGGCGATTGGAGCGGTCTCCCGATCCGCCGGCTCACCCACTCTGCGGCTCGCTATCCGCGTGCGGCCTTACGACCCCACTCATCGAGCGAGCCCCGCGGCACCCGAGGAGGCTCCGGGTCGCAGGTTCCTCAGGGCCCATTCGGTCCCAACTCCTGCTCCAGCAGTCCGAGAATCCTGTTCAACTCCGCCTCTACCCCGTCGAGCTCGTTCAGGGTGTTGAAGATCATCACCGTCCGGCCCACGGCGAAGTTCTCGGTGAGGGGGTTGGCCAGGAGCCCCTCCCAGTCGGGTGCGCCGGTGCTCGGCCGGGGTGCGTAGCCGAGGTCATACTGGACGGTCAGCATCGGGATGTAGTCGTAGACGATCCACTGAAAGCGCTCCGCGTGGTCGCGGTCGATGAGCTCTTCCTCGTTCAGGTCTTCGACCAGGTCGATCCACCCGGCCAGGGCACTTCTGAGCTCGGAGTTCTGGATCAGCCGGAGGTTTCCGGACGCGATGGCCGAGTTGAGGGTGCCGAGGAGGGGGTCGTAGGAGCGCCAGGTGATCATCTCGATCAGCATTGCCGGGGGGATCGTGACTCCCGGCTGCCGCTCCCCGGGTCGGGTGAGCTCCTGGAGCGACATGGCGGCGGCCCGGTCGGCCTCGTGCACCTCGCGGGCATTCGCCAACCGGTCCCGGTTGATCAGGAAGTCGGCATGGAGCCCCGCCAGCAGATCCCGCTCGATCTGGCGCAACTCCTGGTCTTCCCACCAGGCGTCGATGGCGAAGGCGAGCAGGATGCTCCCGACGATGAGCACCGCCTCCAGGAACAGACCCCTGGCGGTCCGGTCACTCACGCGGCGGAGCCCTCACCCGTCAGACCTTCGTCCAGCGGTCCGTCGGCCTGGAGGGACCCGTCCCCGGCCCGCTTGGCCTGTTCGGCCACCACCACCCGGTTTCTCCCGGCGTCCTTGGCCCGGTACATGGCATCGTCCGCCAATTGCAGGAGGCCGTCGCCGGTGATGGGCCGGACTCCGGGCCGATCCTGGGTCATGGTGGCGACCCCCACCGAGCAGGTGATCTGGAACGAGCGACCATCGGGGGCGGTGTGGACCGTCCGCTCCATCCCCATCCGGACCCGCTCGGCGAAGATTCGGGCTCCCGAGGGATCGGTCTCGGGGAGCAGGACCGCGAACTCCTCGCCCCCGAGCCTTCCCGGTTCGTCTGATTCGCGGCAGACCTTACGGAGTACGTCGGCGGCGGCCACCAGGACGTCGTCGCCGGTCGCATGGCCGAAGGTGTCGTTGACGGTCTTGAACAGATCCAGATCCAGGAGAACCAGGGACAGGTGACCGGCGTACCGGGCCGTGCGCTCCACCTCCCTCTCGAGCTGCTCCATGAACCAGCGGCGGTTGGCCAGGTCCGTGAGGGCGTCGGTGTTGGCCTGACGGGTCAGGTCGGCGTTGGCTCGCCCCAGTTCGTCGGCCTGTGCCTTGATCTGCGCCTGCATCGCCATACGGTCGGTGATGTCACGAAGGACCAGGATGGTCCGGCCCGGGCCCAGGCGGGACGGCAGGGGGGTGAAGGTGACCTCGAACGTGCGCTCCTCCCCGGCGGAGGTCTCCAGGTCGATCGGGTGCGTACCGACGCCCTCGGCCCGCTCGGTGGCCCAGAGCGTCCCGAGTCGCACCGGGACGCTCCCGTAGGAACGGAGACCCAGCACCACGGCGGCGGCCTCGTTGAGGTCCACGATCTGACCCTTCTGATCGAGAACCAGGACCACGTCCCGCATCCGCTCGACGATGGTGGCCCGCGCCACCGGGCCCAGGTTCAGCAGCCGGTTCCGGAGTACGTCCCAGGTCAGGACCATGGTGCCGATCAGGAATCCGATCGGAGCCGGGTCCCGCCAGGCTGGCCGATCGGGGCTCATGAGCGACAGGATCTCGGTCGCCAGGATCAGCAGGATCGCCGCACCGATCACCGGTGACTTGGTCCAGCGGGACCCGGCTACGGCGTCCCGGAGCAGGATCGCCCCCGCGGCGAGCGTGACCGCCAGGCCGAACCCGGCCTGGACCCAGTATCCCACTCCCCGAAACGCCACGAGGCCCACCAGGTCCCCCTGCTGGACCAGCACGGCGTCCGACCACGGATTCCCGGGCGGCCATCCCGCCGCCAACGAAAGAGCCAGGACCACCGCGGTCGCGACGAGCCCGCGGAACGGGATCCGCTTGGTCCGACGGCCCTTGCCGGTATGCTCGAGCGCGAACCAGTAGATTCCCACGGGGGCGAGCACTGCCGCCGGGAGTCCGATCTGTGCCAGCGCGAGCTTGAGCCCCAGTTCGGTGTTGATGGCGGTCAGGAACTGGAACGAGGTCCACCACATCGCCGCGCCGAGCGCCAGCATGAGGCCCATCGAGCCGGACTCGCGCCGTCTGGGCCACAGGCGCTCCAGTAGCCGGATCGCGAGCAGCACGGTGACGAACGCTGCGAGGGCCTGCCATGTGAACTGGAGAGACCACGTCATGCCCACCAAGGTAGGGAGGGTGGGGGTGGATAGGCGACCATTCCGGTCCAGGCCCGGCGCGTCGTCCAGCAACCAAGCCGCATCTTCCGGCGCGTCGGCGTCGCCGACGGCGTCATTCGGCCCGGAGAGCCTCCACCGGGTCGGCCCGGGTCGCACGCCGCGCTGGGAACCAGCAGGCGGTCCCTCCCGTGAAGACCATGAGAAGAGCCACCCCGAGGAGGGTCGCCGGGTCGCTGGGGCGAATCGAGTACAGGAATCCCTCCAGTACCCGGGACAGCGCCAGCGAACCGACCAGGCCCAGGCCCACCCCCCCCAGGGTGAGGCCCATCCCACCTCGCACTACCATGGCCAGCACCTGCCCCCGGTCGGCGCCGAGGGCCATCCGGATCCCCAGTTCCCGCTCCCGCCCGCGGATGGCGTGGGCCAGCGTTCCGTAGAGGCCCGCTCCCGCCAGGAGCAGCGCAACGGCCGCGAAGGCCCCCAGAAGGACCGAACGGAACCGGGGCTCCACCCAGCTCGCCCCCATCCGGTCCTCCATGGTCCGCACGTCCTGCGGCGGCACGATGCCGCTGTACTCGGCCACCGCCGACCGCAGATCGGGGATGAGCGCGGTCGGTGGGCCCCCGGTCCGGATCACCGCCTGAACGAAGGGCCACTCCGCCTGCGTGTAGGGGACGTAGATCGCCGGCGGCATACCCTCCTGAGACCGGGTCTGGACGATGTTCTCAGCGATCCCCACGACCTGGAACGGAGTGACCTCTCCGTCGTCGCCGCGGATCCGGAGGACCGTGCCCAAGGGCTCCAGGCCTGCCATGTGGAGGTCCACGAATGCCCGGTTCACGATCATCACCCCGGGATCGTCGGCCCCGTCGGAGGGGGCGAAATCCCGGCCCGCCGAGAGGGAGGCCCCCAGCGATCGGAAGTAGCCGGGCGTGATGGCGTAGCCAGCCACGCCGGTGCGGCGATGATCGGTGGGCTCATTGGGGAGCAGCACGGGGGGCGCCCAGAAGGGAGACTGGAAGGGCACGTTCGATCCTCCCGCCACGGACTCGACTCCAGGCACGGCCCCGATCTCCGCCAGGACCGCGTCCCAGCCCATCCAGGCCGGTCCGTCGTCGCCGCCGGGCCGCTTCATGGGGACCCGAAGGCTCATGAGGTTGTC
The DNA here is from genome assembly GCA_039587435.1 of Gemmatimonadota bacterium. Classification (GTDB taxonomy): domain Bacteria; phylum Gemmatimonadota; class Gemmatimonadetes; order Longimicrobiales; family Gaopeijiaceae; genus JBDHIJ01. The sequence continues at coordinate 20,092 of JBDHIJ010000041.1, read as the reverse complement.
GGGGGCGAAGCCCGGATCGTTGGCCCGGAGAGCCATGAACGAGTTGAAGAGCAGTCCGGCGGCCGAGAGCAGCAGCACGGCCAGCCCGACCTGGACGGTGACCATCCCCGCCCGGAGCCGCCCCATTCCGCCGGCGACGCTCCGGGACGGCATGCCCGACGAGTCCGAACGGAAGAGAGTCCGGTTCAACCGGAGCGCCGGGGCCAGCCCGGCCACCACGCCGGCCCCCACCGCCGTCAGGAGGGCCACCCCGAGGATCGGCCCGTCCACGTAGAGCTCGTGCAGGCGCGGGATGGTGGGGGGGCTGAAGGCCCGGAATCCGTCCACCCCCGCGAAGGCGATCAGCACGCCCAGCGCCCCGCCGGCCACGGCCAGGACCAGCGACTCGGCCAGAATGGTCCGGACCACGCGCCCGCGCCCCGCTCCCAGGGCCACCCGGATCTCCAGTTCGCGGGTCCGGTCGAGGCCCCGGGCCAGCATCAGGGTAGCCGAGTTCAGGGCCGCGATGAGCAGCAGAAGGCCGGATGCCGCCAGGAAGAGCCGCAGGACCCGCCCGGTGCGCCCCACGGTGTGGGCCTGGAGTGCGTTGGCTCCCGCGCCGAAGTGGCTGCCGTCGGGGTAGACGTTCCCGTCGGGGAATTCATCGGCCAGCCGGTCCGCCAGCAGGGTCAGTTCCTCCCGGGCCTGCTCCACGGTCACGCCCGGGGCCAGTCGCGCGAACAGGGTCAGGTTCCGACCGCCTCGCTCCTGGTAGCGGGGATGATGCACGTCCATGGGCATGAGGTACTCGGTGTCCCTTGGGAAGAGCCGCTCCGGAAGCTCGAAACCGGCGGGTAGCACACCCGCGATGAGAGCCGAGCCCCCGGCCTGATCGATCCGTTCGCCCACGATCGCCGGGTCGCCGCCGTAACGCCGCAGCCAGGTCTCCCAGGTCACCATCATGACCGGAGCCGCTCCCTCGACGAATTCCTCCGGGAGGAAGATCCGCCCCAGGGCCGGGGCCACCGAGAGGGCCTCGAACAGTTCCGGCGTGACCCGTGCCGCCGCGACCAGCTCGGAGCCCTCCCCGGCGTCGGGGAGCAGCACGCTGGAGCGCTGGATCGCACCAAAGAGATCGAACGAACGCGCCCAGTCCCTCATGTCCCTGAAGTTGGGCCCCGAGGTTCCCGCCAGACGCATGAGATCCGGTGTGTCCTCCGCCCACTCCCGGCCCGGGAAGGTGGTGCCCACGGCCACCAGGCGGTCGGAGTCGGGGTAGGGCAGGGGGCGCATCACCACCCGGTCCACCACGCTGTAGACCGTGGTCGTGGCTCCAATGCCCAGTCCCATGGTGAGAATCACCGTGACCGAGAACCCCGGGCGCTTCCGGAGGCCCCGAAGGGCCAGTCGAACGTCTCTCATCCATCCACCCATCCCCACACCTCCTCGGATTCGTTCTGCCACCCCCCCGGGGTGGTCGTCTCTCTGCGCGGCCCGCCGACGGCGTGCCCGCAGCCGCACCGCGGATGGCCGCAGCCATGCGGCACACGTACGCACGGTCCCTCCCCGGAGCCGCTGCCGTGCCCGGCGGGGTCGCAGACCGCGCTCCAGGTCCAGGTGGAACGCCTCCTCGAGGTCGCCCAGCACGAACTCCCGGTCCTCGCCGCGGATCACCGCACCGATCAGGACCCGGACCCAGAAGGGGAGCGCGGGGCGGGAGTCTTCCGCGGACGGAGCCGGGCCGGGGCCGGAGTCCAGCAGCGTCACCGGACCCGGGACCCCAGCAGGGTCTCCAGCTTGGGCATGAGCCCCTCGGACATGGCCTTGATCCGCTCCACAGAGCGGTGGAGTTCCACGGCGCCGTCGGGCTCCAGGGCGTAGAACTTCTTCCGGCGACCACCCCGCTCGGGGGTCGGCTCACCCACCTCGGAACGAACGAGGCCCCGGGCCTGCATCCGGTCCAGGGCCGTGTAGATCGCTCCGGGGGCTACGCTTCGGCCGGTGCGGGTCTCGATGGTCCGGGCGATGGCGGCGCCGTAGGCCTCCTCGCCCAGTTCCACCAGGGCGAAGAGGATCATCTGCTCGAACTCACCGAGCGCTCGGCTCATGGTAACCCCTGCGTTGTAGTAGATATCACTTCCTAATTACTACTGCAACGCAGTACTAATGTCCAGCGCGGAGGGTGATTTGCGCGGCCCCGCCTGGAGGGGCAGGGTAGTGGGCGGTTCGGAATCCACGGAGAATCAGCCATGTCCAACAGACCGTTTCGCCCCTCACGGCGGGAGTTCCTGCGGTCCACCCTGGCCGCCGGAGCGACCCTGGGCGCGGTCGCCGCCCTCCCGGGCGCCGTGCCCCTGGCGGCGGCCTCGCCGGCACGCCGACGCTGGCCCGGATACGACGGGGCCATGGTCATCGATGCCCTGGGAGGACCGGGCGCGCCCGGATTCCGGGAGAGCGGAGGGCTCTCCGCCTCGACCCTGCAGGCTCTCCGACGATCCGGAGTGACGGCCACCAACGTCACGATGGGCGTGGTGGGCGGGATGCCCGACCCCTACCCGACCACCCTGGCCGACCTGGCCTGGTGGGACGAGGAGGTCGGCCGGCATCCCGACTCCCTGCTCAAGGTCCTCACGTCCTCCGATCTGAATGAGGCGAAGGCCGGGAATCGGCACGGGATCATCTACGGATTCCAGGACGCGGTCATGCTGGAGGGCGACGCCTCCAGGGTGGCGGAGTTCCAGGAACGGGGCGTCCGCATCATCCAGCTCACGTACAACCGGGCCAACCGGCTGGGCTACGGGGCCATGGAGGACGATCGGGGCCTGACCGATTTCGGGCATGAGGTCGTGTCGGAGCTGAACCGGACCGGGGTCCTGGTGGACCTGAGCCACTGCGGTCACCGGACCACCCTGGCCGGAATCGCCGCATCCGCGAGCCCGGTGGCGGTCACCCATTCCGGCTGCCACGCGCTGGCCGCGCTGCCCCGGAACAAGCCCGACGAAGTTCTCCGGGCCCTGGCGGACGCGGGTGGCGTGGTCGGCATCTACTTCATGCCCTTCCTCCGCGAGCAGGGGCAGCCCATGGCGGAGGACGTGATCGCTCACATCGAGCACGCGTGGAACGTGTGCGGGGAGGATCACGTGGGAATCGGGACCGATGGCAGCACGGTGGCCATCGAGTTCAACGAGGACTACCGACGCCGGCACCGGGAGGACGTCGCCCGCCGGCGGGCGGCCGGGATTTCAGCTCCCGGGGAGACCGAGGACGTCTACATCTTCATCCCGGATCTGAACGACGAACGCCGGCTGGAGAGGCTCGCGGACCGACTGTCAGCCCGGGGCCACTCCGACGCCAGGATCGAGAAGCTCCTGGGCACCAACTTCCAGCGGCTGTTCGGGGAGGTGTGGAGCTGACCGCGCCCCCCTCCGGAGGCGCCGAGGAGGTCAGGGCCCGTCCCGCTCCTCGCTCTCCTCGAACTCTTCCTCGCTGAGCCGGAAACCGGGGGTCACCTCGGGATCCATGTCCTCGCCCACCAGGCGGTGCGCGATGTAGTCGCCCAGGACCGGACCCTGCTTGAACGCCTCGGCGGAGCCGCCGCCCGTGATCCAGGCGTTCTCCCAGCCGGGGTGGAGGTCCACGATGAAGTTCCGGTCCACGCTGGACTCGTAGTGGCAGGCCCGGGTCTCCAGCACCGGCTGTCCCTCGAGTCCCGGGAAGTACTTCTTCACGAAGTCCAGTCCGGTCTGGAACCCCTCCTCCGGGATCATGCCCCGATTCGACACGTCCGGGTCCTCCGGCGGCCGTCCTCCGGTCCGGGCCCTGAAGCCGCGAAAATCCGGCGGCAGGGCGGCCCACCCGGTCCCTCCCGGTACACCGTAGCTGGGCAGGTTCGGGAATTCGTAGCGGTGGTCTCCCGGAGGCGTGCCGATGTAGAACACGTGGCCCATCGACGTGCGAAGCCGCTTCCCCATGACGTCCGGGAGGATCTTCGGCAGCCACGGCCCGCAGGCGAAGACGTACGTGTCCGCCGAGATCAGCTCGCCATCGTCCGTCACCACGCCGGTCAGACGGCCCCCGCTGACTTCGCCGGGCGTGACGCAGGCGATGCGGAACTCGCCGCCGTTGTTCCGATACTGCTCCGCCGCCGACTGGATCGCCGGCCGGGCGCGTACGACCCCGGCGCCGGGCTCGTAGACGGCCTCGGTCATCCCTTCGGTGCTGATGACGGGCCAGCGGCGATTCACCTCGTCGATGCTCAGCCGCTCGTAGGGGATCGCGAGCTCGTCCCACTGCGAGGTGGTTCGCTCCAGGTACGGCTCCATCTCCTCGCGGAGGATGATGTCACCGGTGGTGTAGAACAGGGGCGCACCGTTTCCGGTGTACCGCTCGTCCCACTCCTTCCAGCGCTCGATGGCCATGGCCCCCCAGCGGGCCCAGTGGATCCCATGGGGCCGGTCACCGTAGCTGGTGCGGACCCCTCGGGTCTCCCCCCCCGACGTGGCGCGGGAGTTCCCGGGACCGTGCTGGTCCACCACCATGACGTCCACGCCCCGCTCCCGGAGGTAGTGGGCCGTGAACATGCCGAACACACCGGCGCCGATGATGAGGACCTCCGGAGTGCGGCGGGTGTGGACGGCCGGGGCGCCCGAGGCGGCGGGAGTCGCCTCGGCGGCCGGACCGCCGGCCTCCTCACGGGACTCCGCTCCGGCCAGCCCGCCGGCTCCGAGCCCCAGCGCTCCGGCCCCGGCAACGCCGAGGAATCGGCGGCGGTCCATCCCGCCACGACCGCCACGGGTCATCAGTTGGACCCTCCGCCCATGGGTACGATGGTGTTGTGCAGGGCCCCGATCCCCTCGATCTCCACCACCAGTTCGTCGCCAGCCTGCATGGCCCGGCGGGCGCCCTCCTGGAACAGCACCGTCCCGGTGAAGATCACGTCGCCGGGCTTGAGGGTGATGTACCGGGACACGTGGGAGATCAGGTTCTGCACGGGGTTCACCAGGTCGCTGGTTCGACCGTCCTGGACGATCTCGCCGTTCAGCGTGGTGGTGAGCCGGAGGTCGGTGTAGTCGAGCCCCCGAACGATGGCCGGTCCGATGGGGGCCCAGCTGTCCGTCCCCTTGGAGATCATGCGGGTGGGATCGTCGACGCCGTTCCCCTCCCCGTACCAGGTGTTCTCGCTGAAGTCGTTGCCCACGGTCACGCCGAAGATGTAGTCCAGCGCCTCGGACTCGGGGATGTGGCGGCCCTCGCGGCCCACGACGAGGACCAGCTCGCCCTCGTAGTTCAGGTTCCCGGCTTCCGGAGGCAGCTCGATCCCACCGCCGGTGCGATTCAGGGAGGTGGGGAATTTGGCGAACCAGCGGGGATTCGGAATGGGCTCCATCCGGCTGGGCCGCTTCGTGTTTACCGCCACTCCGATGACCTTGCTGGTCTGGTCCGGATCCACCGGCGACAGCAGGGTCACCTCGGCCACCGGGATGGCCGGGCCGGTCGGCTGGGCCTCGGCCGCCTCGAACAGCGTGCCGCCCGGCAGCGCCTGCACGGTCTCGCCGTCCAGGTTCCCCCAGCTGACCTGTCCGTCGTACTCGAAGCGGACGATCCGCTGGACTTCCTGCTGGGCTCCGGCCTGGGTGCAGGCGGAGAGGAGGGCCACCATGGCCAGGGGCAGGGCCCCACGAAGGATGCGTGCGATCATCTCGGATTCTCCGCCTAGTAGTCTTCGGGAAGGGCCAGGGCCACCAGCTGGGCCGGCTCGCCCGGCCCGGCCACCGACAGGACGATGTACTGACGTCCCTCGTGCATGTAGCTCATGGGCGCGGTGTTCGTGGGCGCCGGCAGGTCGATGACGGCGATTTCCTCACCGGTCGCCTTGTCCACCACGTGCAGCAGGGGCTCCTGGCTCCGACCCTCCCCATAGAAGAGGAGCGTCCTCGTCACCAGGACGTTGGCGTGGGCGTCCTTCCCGGTGTTGGGCAGGTCCACCCCCTCCAGGGCCGGGTGGTTCCGGACGCTGGCCGGCGTCTGACCGTTGGGGATGCGCCACAGGTGCTCCCCGGTGTTCAGGTCGATGGCCGTGATGGCCCCGTAGGGCGGCTTCAGGATCGGCAGTCCCTGCGGCCCCGAAATCCCTCCGGGCCCCCGGGAGACGTAGTTCATGTTCGAGTCCTCGCCGCCGATGGCCTCGCTCCGCTGGTCCCCGGGGATCAGGGAGATGACGCTGTGGCCCCGCTGGCTCGCGACGTAGAGGACGCCGGTCTCCGGGTCCACCGCGGCGCCGCCCGGGATGTTCGCGCCCCCGTTCGCGCCGGGCACCACGAAGGCGCCCTGGGTCCCGTCGTCGTGCTCGTAGAGGGACGGCGGCGTGAAGATCGGCCCCATGCGGTAGTTCCGCGCGATCTCCAGGGCCTGCTCCCTGAGCTCCGGCGTGAAGTCGATGAGATCGTCTTCGGTGATCCCCTGCATCTCGAAGGGCGCCGGCCTGGTCGGGAACGGCTGAGTGGGCGAGGTCTCCTCGCCCGGGGTGTCGGACTGGGGGACGGCCCGCTCCTCGATGGGCCAGACGGGCTCTCCCGTCTCCCGGTTGAACACGTAGGTGAAGCCCTGCTTGGTCACCGCCGCCACCGCCGGGATCCGCTCCCCGTCCACGGTGATGTCCACCAGGTGGGGGGCGTCGGGGTTGTCCATGTTCCAGACGTCGTGGTGCACCATCTGGAAGTGCCATACCCGCTCGCCGGTTCTCGCGTCCAGCGCGATCAGCGACGTCCCGAACAGGTTCCCGCCCGGCCGGTGCCCGCCGTAGTAGTCGTTGGTGGGTGTGTCCGTGGGAATGAACACCAGGTTCCGCTCGGGATCCGCCGACAGGGGCGCCCACGGGGAAATGTTCCCGGTGAACTTCCAGGCGTCGTCCTCCCAGGTGTCGTGCCCGAACTCGCCGGGCTGGGGCAGGACGTTGAAGCGCCAGAGCATCTTCCCGGTCTTGACGTCGTAGCCGCGGACGTGGCCCGGGACGTTCTCCTTCTTCTCCGGGTAGTAGCCCCGGTCGTGCGAGTTCCCGACGACGACGACCCCGTTCACGACGATGGGCGGTGAGGACGAAGTGATGTCCCCCGACTCCAGGATTCCGGTGTCGGCCTTCACCTCGTATGGGCCCATGCCCAGGTGCAGGTCCACCACCCCGTTGATCCCGAAGTAGGGGACGGGCTGGCCGGTCTCGGCATCGAGTCCCACCAGGTAACTGCCCGGGGTGATGACGAAGATCGTTCCCCGTCCGTCCACCTCGGCGTAGGCCACGCCCTTTCCGTAGTTCTGGCGGGTGGAGGCTGCCCAGCGCGGGTTGTCCTTCATCCGCCACATCCAGAGGGTCTCGCCCGTGGCTGCGTCCAGGGCGAGGACCGCCCTCCGCTGGCCGGCCACGGTGAAGAGCTTGTCGCCGATCTTCAGGGGCGTGGAGCGGTAGATGTAGTCCACCGAGGGGCCGTAGTTGGCGCCCCACCACCGCCAGGCGATCTCCAGGTCCTCCACGTTCTCGGCGTTGATCTGGTCCGCCGGAGAGTACCGGGAGCTGGCGGCGTCTCCGCCCCAGTAGCGCCACTCGCCGTTCGAGGTGCCGTCGTGCTGGGACTGGGCGGCCCCGGGTGCGGCCAGGGCGGCGAGGGCGACGGCGGCCACGGCCAGGGGGGCGGCGCAGCGGATGCCACCGGCGCCGGACTCGCGGGTTCTGCGAAGCGCGCTCATCGCAGGTTCCCCCCGCCCGGAGCCCATTTCTGGATGCGCTGTCCGGTGTGGACCTCCACGGAGTAGACGCCGCCGTCCTGATCGACCGTCACGTCGTGCGGCCAGACCATGCGGCCGTCCTGCGGACCGAACTCGCCCCAGGCCTCCAGGAGGTTCCCGTCCATGTCGAACCGCTGGATCTGGGCCATGTCGATGGGCAGCGTGTCGGGCTGGTTCGAGGTGTACTGGCTGGTGAGCCAGTACTCCCCGCCATCGGCCACGTAGATGGACCCGTCGTAGAACTCCAGCCCCCAGGGCCGCCCCATGTCGCCCCGGGCCTGGCCCTGCCAGTGCGTCCACTCGCTGATGAACGTGCCGTCGGCCTCGAAGATCTGGACGCGGCTGTTGGTCCGGTCGGCCACATACACCCGGCCCTGGTCGTCGATCGTGATGCCGTGGGGGAGGTCGAACTCCCCGGGGCCCGAGCCCCGAGCTCCACCCCAGTCGAAGAGGAAGTTCCCTTCCGCGTCGAACTTCACCACCCGGTTGTTCCCGTAACCGTCGGTGACGTAGAAGGAACCGTCGGCGGCCACGGCCACGTCGGTCACCCCGTCCAGGTGGGTCTCGTCCTCACCCGGGACGCCCTCCACGCCGACCACCAGGAGTACCTGGCCTTCGGGCGAGAGCTTCATGACCTGGTGCAGGCCGTTGTCCGCGATCCAGATGTTGTCCTCCGAGTCCACGCTCATCCCGTGGGGGTTGCCGAAGAGCCCGTGGCCCATGGTCCGAAGCAGCTCTCCCGTCGCCGGATCGAAGACCATGATCGTGGGGGCGTCGAGCTTGCCCTCGGCGTTCTCGTCCTCGTCGTGGGCCCGCTGGAACAGGATCACCTCGTTGCGGGAGTTCACCGCCAGCGCCGATGCCTGCCCGATGCTCACGTCCGCCGGGAAGCGGGGCCAGCCGGTAACCACCTTGTACTCGCTGTCCATGGTCGGCGTGTGGCCCACCGCGGGCTCGCTGGCCGGTGCCGTCTCGGTCGGGGCGCACGCGACCGTCCCGAGGGCGAGGAGCGCCAGGGCCCCCGTGGAGAGGACCCGGCCCGCCGGCCGCCGGCCGACGGAGCGCTGCGGACACGAATCGATATCGAGGGTGCTGCTCATGGCTCCTCCTTCTCGAACTGGAACCGGATGGAGTTGAGCTGGGAACGGCGGCTGGAGAGGGGCTCCTCTCCGGCGGGAAGGCCGTTCAGCTCGAGGATGTAGGCCAGCATTTCCACGTAGGCCCGACGGTTCAGGGAACCCGGGTTGTCCTCGGGCATGGTGGTGCTGATGACCTCGAACAGGCCGTAGAGGGTGGCGCCCTCCCAGGCCCGGACCACGTCGCCCTTGTACCAGTCCAGCACGTGGCAGGAGGAACAGACCCGGATGTAGGTCTCCTTCCCCCGGGCCGCCTGCTCGGTGGAGTAGACGCCGTCGAGGGTGGTGCGACCGGGGTCCGCGGGATCCGACTGCGCCGTCGCTCCGGACGGCGCCACCAGGATCGCGCCGGCGAACAGGAGCGCGGTCCTCATGGATGTCGTCGGAATCAATGCTGGATGCGAAGCTGGTTCAGGGCGCCCATGTCGGATCCCAGCTCCGTGTCCCCGGCCGGGAATTCGTTGAGCTCCAGGATGTAGGCGACCACGGCCAGGTACTGCTCCGAGTCCAGGGATCCCGGGTCGTCCTCGGGCATGGTCTCGGAAATGGACCGGTACAGGCGACCCACGGAGGTGCCCTCCCAGTTGTACATGAATTCCGAACCCCGGAGCTCACGCAGGTCGTGGCAGTCGGAGCAGACGGTCCGATAGACCTCCTGGCCCGCCTCGGCCTGTGCGGCCGTGTACACGCCCGCGGCCAGTCCCTCCGCCGCGGACGGCGCCGCGCTGGATCCGGAGGACGACCCGGAGGGAGCCGGAGCCGGCGCCGGCTCGGACGATCCACCGCAGCCCGAGAGGACCACGGCGAGGGCCAGGGCCAGGGCTCGGGGGGCGAAGCGTGTCGGGCCCGAGGTGCTGAAGCTCATCATCGGTCCGATACCTCCACCACCATCTCGATCTCCACGGTCAGGTTCACGGGGAGGGAACCCATCCCCACCGCGGCCCGGACGTGCCGACCGCGGGCCCCGAAGACCTCGTTCAGCAGCTCGGAGGCGCCGTTCATCACTCCGGAATGGCCCGTGAAGTCGGGCTCCGAGTTCACCATCCCGAATACGCGGACGATCCGGTTCACCCGGTTGAGGTCGCCCAGGTGGGCCTTGAGGGAGGCCAGGAGGCAGATGGCCACCTGCCGGGCGACCAGGTTCGCGTCTTCGGGGGACACCTCGGACGGGACCTTCCCCCGGCCGGTGCCGTCCCACTCGCCGCACGGGCCGTGGCCCGAGAGAAACACCAGGTTCCCGGTCTGGACGGCCCGGTCGAAGGCCGGTGTCGAGATGTCCCGCTCGGGAAGGGTGATCCCCATCTCGGCCAGCCGGGCCTCGGGGTCCGCGTCCTGAGCGAAGGCCGTCGTCGGCATCACGGCCGCGGCCAGGGCCAGGGCTCCGCCCGCGGCGACGGAGCGCATGAATAGGGTTGGGCGCAGGGGCATGGGGCAGGGTCCCTTGGGCTCGAGTGGGGTGAGTCAGGTGCGAATGGAAGGGGGACATTCTGGCCGGCCCCGAGAGGGATCGCAACGCAATTTCTTGCGAGGTTCGTCGCGGCCGAGTTCCTTCCGGCAGGAGGAGCGCATGGACCAGCCCAGAATTCTGTACCTGTCCCGAGCCGACGTGGAGGAGGTGGGCCTCCCCATGAGCACCATCATCCAGGTGGTGGAGGAGATGTTCGTGGAGAAGGGGAAGGGCTGGGTCGAGCTCCCACCCAAGCCGGGCATCCATCCGGGGGGGGACTCCTTCATCCACGCCATGCCCGCGTGGGTGCCGGCAGCCCGGGCCGCGGCCATGAAGTGGGTCAGCGCGTTCCCGGGGAACCGGGCGCGGGGGCTGCCCCAGATCTCCGGACTCATCGTCCTGAACGATCCCGATACCGGTCTTCCCGAGGCCGTCATGGACTGCACCTGGATCACCGCAATGCGCACGGCCGCTGCGACGGCGGTAGCCGCCCGGAGACTGGCCCGGCCCGAGTCCTCCGTCCTCGGAATCATCGGGTGCGGGGTCCAGGCCCGATCCCACGTGGAGGCGCTCCAGGGGGAGTTCGAACTGAGTTCGGTCCGCGTCTACGATCACCGACCGGAAAACATGGACCGGTTCGCCCGGGAGACGGGCGAGCGGTTCGGCCTGGAGGTGCGGCCGTGTCCCGATCCCGAGACGGCTCTCGCCGGGGCGGACCTGATCGTGACGGGAGCCCCGATCCTCAAGGATCCCGACCCTCTGATCCTGCCGGAGTGGGTAGCCGAAGGCTCGTTCGCCTGCGCCCTGGATTTCGACTCGTCGTTCTCGGCCGCGGCGATGGAGGGGATGGACCGGCTGGTGGCGGACGATGTGGCCCAGCTCGACCACTACCGCAGCGTCGGATATTTCGGCGAGACGCCGGCCCGGGTGGAGGAGCTCGCCCACATGGTCACCGGGGTCACCGCGGGCCGCAGGACGCCCACGGAGCGGATCCTCTCGCTGCACCTCGGCCTCGCCTCCGAGGACGCCGTCACCGCCCGGGCGCTGGTGGATCGGGCAAGGGAGATGGGGATCGGGACCTCCCTTCCGGCCTGAACGGAACGCGGGGGCCGGACTCCGTGGTCCGACCCCCGCGCGTTCAACACCCTCATCCCCTCCGAGCGGTGAGGTCAATTCCGGATTACAGCCCCGCGGTGGAACCCACCCGGGCCTGGAAGTACTCCCGGTCCTCCTGGCTCAGGAGGGGCGAGGCCGTGAGCCGGGACGCGCGCAGCGTCAGGTCGCGGGCCAGCTCGCCCTCCTCCAGGTCCACCGCAATCCAGGCGGCGTCCAGGTAGGCGCGCGCCGCGGTCACCACGTCCCCCGCGGCCACGGCGTTCTCGCCGGCGTTGCGCAGATCGAACATGGCGGTGCGGTGCTCACCGGCGTAGTAGGCCAGGCGACCGGCCTTCACGTAATTGCGAGCGGTCTCGAGGGTGCCGGCGTCCCGCAGGCGGGCGGCCTGCCGGTAGAGGTCCGCGGCGTCGTCCCAGCGGTCCCTCTCGGTCTCGAGACGGATGGCCTCGGCCTCCATCTGAAGCGCCCGGGTGTCGGTGGGCTCCTCGACGGACAGCATGAGCGGGTAGATCTGGGCCTCGACGGACGTCGGAGCAGCCAGGAGGACGGTGCCCAGGACCATCGCCTTGAGGCCCGTGGCCCCATTTCCGATTCCAAACAGCATGATGCGTTTTCCAATGTCTATGAGCCCCGACAGGGGCGGACTTGTCGTTTCCTTCGATCGATCTATCCCCGGCTTCGGAACCGTGTCTTCGCCGGGCTGGCGGGGACGTGGCGGAGCCGGATGCCCACGAAAACCCTCGTTGGAACAAGTTGTTTCCGGTTGGGCCAATATCTTAATCTTCATTCATTTGGATTGTGCCTGACCGCCGGCCGAAAGGGGCCGCCGGGGCCTTGTATTCACTGACCTTCGCACATATTTTGAGGCTAGCCTAAATTTCTAGCGTCGGCCCGGACGGGGACATGTCCCTTCCCGGGCCGCCCAACGCCTGGCGAGTTCATGACGGATCCGCTTTCAGCGCTCATTGGCTTCGCGATGCTCGTGGCCGCCCTCCTGGTCCTGACCTGGCCCCGGGTGGGCGTGGTGGCGCGCATGCGTCGCGGCCGGGTCGCCTCGGAGCGCGTCACCATGGAGGACGCCCTCAAGCACCTCTTCAAGTGCGAGTACGCCGGCCAGCCCTGGTCGGTGGAGAGCCTGGCCGGAGCCCTGGAGATCAGCCGAGCCCAGGCCTCGGAGACGCTGGCTCGACTCCAGGACCGGGGACTCGTCCGGCTGGACGACGGCGATCATCCCCTCACCGACGAGGGCCGATCGTACGCCCTGCGCATCATCCGCACACACCGCCTGTGGGAGCGGTTCCTGGCCGACCGGACGGGTGTGGAACCCGCCGACTGGCACGACCGGGCCGAGCGTCGCGAGCACGAGTTCACGCCCCAGGCGGTGGAGGCGCTGGCCGCGCGTCTGGGCCACCCCCGCTACGACCCGCACGGCGACCCCATCCCCACAGCCTCCGGCGAGATGCCCGAGCGAGTGGGCGTGGCGCTGACGTCGCTGGGCGAAGGAGACGAGGGCCTCATCACCCACCTGGAGGACGAGCCCGAGGAGATCTACCAGCGGCTCCTCGAGCTGGGCCTGGCCCTCCACATGCCGGTGCGGATCCGGGGCGTGGACCCGGCGGGGTGGGTTCGGTTCGAAACGGACGGCCGAGCCGTGGCCCTCGATCCCATGGCCGCCCGAAACGTCACGGTCCTTCGGCGGCCGGTGGCTCCCGACCGCATGGAGGGGGCGGAGTCGCTCTCCGCGCTCCGCCAGGGTGAGGAGGCCGAGGTGCTGGGGATCATCCCGGCCTGCCAGGGGACCCAGCGCCGTCGACTCCTGGACCTGGGCGTCGTGCCCGGGACGCGGGTGGCCGCCGAACTCGGCAGCGCGGCGGGGGACCCCATGGCCTACCGGATCCGGGGTGCCCTGATCGCTCTCCGAGCGGAGCAGGCCTCGTGGATCCGGATCCAGCGCGTTCCGGTGAGCTCGACTCCGGGTGACCGGGGGGAGGCGGCCTGATGCCCGCCGTTCAGAACGCCGGATGCGACGGGTGCACGACCCAGCGCGAGGCCAACCTGGTCCGTCTGGGGCTGCGGCCCGATCGGTGGGACTACCTGGTGGCCCTTGCCGGAAACCCGAACACCGGGAAGAGCACCGTCTTCAACGCCCTCACGGGGCTGAGGCAGCACACCGGGAACTGGCCGGGGAAGACGGTGGTGCGGGCCGAGGGCGCTTTCGCCCACGAGGACTCCAGGGTGAAGGTCGTGGACCTGCCGGGCACCTACTCGCTGCAGGCCACCACCGACGACGAGGAGGTCGCCCGGGACTTCATCCTGTTCGGTCAGCCCGACGTCACCCTGGTGGTGGTGGACGCCACCCGCCTGGAGCGGAACCTCAACCTCGTACTCCAGGTGCTGGCCATCACGGATCGGGTGGTGGTCTGCCTCAACCTGATGGACGAGGCCCGTCGACACGGCGTCGCGGTGAACCCGGCGGCTCTGGAGCGGGAGCTGGGGGTTCCTGTCGTCCCCACCGTGGCCCGGGAGGGCCGGGGCATCGACGAGGTCATGGCGGCAGTTCATCGTGTGGCCACCGGCCAGTTCCACCCCGAACCCTACCGGATCGCCCGCTTCGACGATGCCATCGAGGACGCGGTCTCGGTGCTGGAGCCGGGGATCGAGACCGCGTTCCCGGGGCTCCCCAACGCCCGGTGGGTGGCGCTCCGGCTTCTGAACGCCGACCAGCGGGTGGAACAGGCCGTCCGGACGGGGGAGATCGGACAACTCCGCCCCGACGCGGTGGCGCCGGTCCTTGAGGTCTCGGGGGTCACCGGATCCGGCGACGCCTCCGCGGTCTCGGAGGACGTGGACCTGGACGAGGCGCGGGCTGTCCTGGCGGAGGCCTCGCGTCTCCGGTGGACGCTGCCGTCGGATTTCCACGACTCCACCGTGGCCAGTATCTACGCCGAGGCCACCCGGATCGCGGAGCGGGCCGGGGGTGGGGCCCTGACCCGGGCCCGGTTCACCTTCGACCGGACATTGGACCGGTGGCTCACGAGCCGGGTGACCGGCTTCCCCCTCATGCTCCTCATTCTGACGGCGGTGTTCTGGATCACCATCGCCGGGGCGAACGTGCCATCGGGGATGCTGGCCACGCTGCTCATCGACACCGTGCACCCGATCCTGCAGGGGTTCGGAGCGGCGGTGGGGATGCCCTGGTGGCTCAGCGGATTCCTGTTCGACGGAGTGTACCTGGCCACCGCGTGGGTGGTGAGCGTGATGCTCCCTCCCATGGCGATCTTCTTCCCGATCTTCACCCTGCTCGAGGACTTCGGGTATCTGCCCCGGGTGGCCTTCAACCTCGACCACCTGTTCAAGAAGGCGGGCGCCCACGGCAAGCAGGCGCTGACCATGACCATGGGCTTCGGCTGCAACGCGGCCGGGGTGGTGGCGACGCGGGTCATCGACTCACCCCGCGAGCGGCTCATCGCCATCATCACCAACAACTTCTCCCTCTGCAACGGCCGGTGGCCCACCCAGATCCTGCTGGCCACGATCTTCATCGGAGCGCTGGCTCCGCCTCACCTGGCGGGGCTCGTGGCCGCGGGGGCGGTGGTGGGCGTGGCCCTGCTGGGGATCGTGTTCATGTTCATCACGTCCTGGGGCCTGAGCCGGACCGTGCTCAGGGGCGAGGCCAGCACGTTCAGCCTGGAGTTGCCACCCTATCGGCCGCCCCGGATCCTGCAGACGCTGTACACGTCCCTGATCGACCGGACCCTCATCGTCCTGTGGCGGGCGGTGGTCTTCGCGGTGCCGGCGGGAGCCGCCATCTGGCTCGTGGGGAACGTGAGCCTGGGGGGTGGAACCCTGGCGGAGCACTTCGTCACCTGGTCCACGCCGTTCGCGCTGCTTGTCGGTCTGAATGGTGTGATCCTGCTGGCCTACATCGTGGCCATCCCGGCGAACGAGATCGTCATCCCCACCATCCTGATGCTGACCGTCCTGACGGCCGGGATGGCCGGCGTGGGCGAGGGCGCGGGCGTCATGTTCGAACTGGATTCAGTGGCCGACATCGGAACGGTCCTTCAGGCCGGGGGCTGGACGCTCCTGACCGCCGTGAACGTCATGCTGTTCAGCCTGCTCCATAACCCGTGTTCAACCACGATCTACACGATCTACAGGGAAACCCGGAGCGCGAAGTGGACCACGGTGGCCTCCCTGCTCCCGGTGGCCATGGGCTTCACGGTGACGTTCCTGGTGACGCAGCTGGTGCGGCTGACCGCAGGCGGCTGACGGCGGGCGGGTAGTCGCCGGGACCGAGCTCCGGAGGGCTGCGGCGAAGAGGAGCCGGGGTGCGGGCTACGCCCCGTCCTCCGTGGTGAGGTCCACGAAGGCCTGTCCTTCCACGAAGGTCACCCGGACGTGCCAGGGCTGGCAGCACACCTCGCAGTCTTCGACGTACGACTGGGCTTCCCCGCCGCCCGGATCCACGAGCATCTCCACCTCGGCCCCACAGTAGGGGCAATGGACGACGGCGGAGCGGTCCGCGTCTCCGTCGCCCAGCGGAAACTCCTCGTCCAACTCGTCCTGGGGGGGATCGTCGGATAGAATCATGCCTTCTCCAACACCCTCAGTAATGGGAAGGTCCCCGGAATGGAAGCTCCTTCTCACACCCTCGACGCGACCTGGAGCCTGAGCCCGTGACGTCTTCCTCCCCCCGACCCAACCGCCGCTCGTTCCTGGCCACGGCCGCTTCGGGGGTCGCCGCGGCGACCGCCGCGACGCTCGGGGCGCCCTTCCTCAGCCTGGGCCGGGTCCGGCTCGCCGCCCGGGGCCCGAGGGGCCTGTCCATGGGCGGCCGGGACTACTCCACCCGGTGTGTGGACCTGGTCACGGGCAACCTGGTCATCGACATGCTCTTCCCCCTGAGCCTGAGCAGTGAGCGGTCGGCCCGCTGGGGTCCGGCGGGGAAGGGGATCAACGAGGAGGACTGGGCCGACTTCGTGGCCTCCGAGATCGACGTCATGCACGCCGCGTACGGGATCGGCGGGCGGGACGTCCACGACGCCCGCGACAATGTTCTGGCCTACGTCGCCAGCCTGAACGCGCTCATCGCCGGGCGCCCCGACCTGTTCCGGCGCATCGATTCGGTGGCCGACATGGACGAGGTCTTCGAGGCCCCCCAGTCCGGCATCCTCGTCGGAATCCAGAACGCCGAGCACTTCGTCACCCCCGACGACGTCCAGTTCTTCTTCGACCTGGGTCAGCGGGTGAGCCAGCTCACCTACAACTCCCGGACCCGGATCGGGAACGGGTCCACCGAGCGGGTGGATGGGGGCATCAGTGATTTCGGGGCGGCCATCGTCGAGAAGATGAACGAGGTGGGGATGGCCGTGGACGTCTCGCACTGCGGAGACCAGACGACCCTCGACGCGTACGAGATCTCGTCCGCTCCCGTGCTTCTGACCCACTCGAACGTCCGGGCCCTCGCCCCCGGCCACCCGCGGTGCAAGACGGACGAAGCGATCCGGGGGATGGCCGAGACCGGGGGCGTCATGGGGATCACCGGTGTGCGGATGTTCGTGAAGAACGAGGAGCCCACCACCATCGAGGATCTCCTGAACCACTACGACCACGTGCGGGACCTGGTAGGACCGGAGTTCCTGGGGGTGGGCAGCGACATCGACCTCTACGGCTACGACGCCATGCCCGCCGAGCAGAACGCGGCTCTCCGTGCCGGATACAAGGGCAGTTACGGCTTCCGGGAGAAGATCGACATCGAGGGGGTGGACCACCCGCAGCGGATGTTCGATCTGACCGAGGGCCTGATCCGCCGAGGATACACCGACGAGCAGATCATCGGCATCCTGGGAGGGAACTTCCGACGGGTGCTGGGAGAGATCTGGCCGGATTGAAGCCAGGTCCTGCCGGACTCCCGCCGGCCCCGCGGCCGCGAGGGCGTTCGACCCCGGCCGGGCAGGACAGAGGCCCCGGACGCCATTGCGGCGCCCGGGGCCTCTGTGATCCGTTCGAATCCGGCGTGGCGCGCCGGAACCGGGGGGATCAGTGACGCATCTGGTGCTGCATGCCGGCGGCGTGCACCGGAATCTCGACCTTGGTGTTCTCCCACATCATGACGATGTGCCCCATGTCCTCACCGTGCTGGTCCCAGCGAATGGTGAACTGCTCGATGGCGGCGTCGGTCACACCCACCGGGCGGGTGAAGCTGGCCACCTCGGCGGCGCGGACCTCGTCGGTCACGGGGATCCCCCAGCGCTCGTAGGACGTGCTGAGGAAGATCTGCCACTCGTCCTCGCCGGGGATGGTGTAGATGGAGTAGACGCCGGCCTCCAGCTCCTCGCCGCCCACCTGCGCGGCGAAGGGCAGGTGGAGCGCGGTGGCCTCGTTGGCGCCGGTCCGCCAGATCTCTCCGAACGGGACCAGGCCGCCCATGATCTCCCGGCCCTTCGCAGAGGGGCGTCCGTAGCAGATCTTGGCGTCCTCACCGTTGATGGTGACGACGGTGGCGCCCAGCGGGCTGGGGCGGTTGGCGGCCTCGCCCATCTCGCCGCGGACGAAGCAGCCGGACAGGTCGTCCTGGGCGGTGGCGGGCGCGGCGATCGTGAGGGCCGCGGCGGCCAGGGCCAGCGAAGCAAATCGAACCGAACGCATCGTATCTCCTTGAACGAAGTTGGATCGGTGTACGGCCCGCGTCGGCGGGCTCCGGGTCGGGTCGGGAGCGGAATACCCCCGGGACCGTGGTGGTTCCGAGGGTATTCCTAAACATAGCGGTTTCTTCAACCGGCTTGACCCCCGATCGGGATGACGGGCACGTTGGATCCCCGCCGCAGCCCCGCCGACCCCTGTCCATCGCCGCACTGGAGGCACCATGCGTACCGTCCCCTTTCCCGGGATCCTGGCCACCCTCGCCCTGACCCTGCTGGCGGGGAGCCCGGCGTCCGTCCGGGCCCAGACGACCGCTACCGAGCGGGCCGCCGCGGCTTCGGTGGTGGAGGCCATCGATGCGCTCCAGGCCGAGATCGCCGCGGCCGACATGGCCCAGCGACTGGTTGGGCAGGGGGGGGCGGACAAGGACGCGGTGATCCAGCGCGTGGAGTCACTCTGGCACGATCGCCTCCGGTCCGTCTCGGACTACATCGGAGAGCACCCGGAGCACGGATTCCAGGAATACGAGACCGTGGACACCCTTACGAAGATCCTCGTGGACCTCGACTTCGACGTGGAGGTCGGCGTGGCCGGGCTGGAGACCGCGTTCGTGGCGAGCTGGACCTCCCCCGCGGGTGCCGACGGCCCGGTCCTGGGCATCATCGTGGAGTACGACGCGCTTCGAGGGACCAGCGAGGACTACCACGGGTGCCAGCACAACGCCCAGAGCCCCGTGGGCTTCGCGGTCGCGGTGGCGATCCGGGAGCACATGGAGGCCCACGATCGTCCGGGCGCCATCCGGATCTACGGGACCCCGGCCGAGGAGATGGGGCCACCCGCCAAGGTCACCATGCACCGGGCCGGGATCTTCGACGAGTCCGACATCCTGATCCGGAGCCACGGGTCCGGGGAGACCAGCCGGAACCGGGCCGGATTCGGCGTGTGCTGCCTGAACATCAACATGGCCCGGTATACCTTCACGGGCACTCCGGCACACCAGCGCCAGTCCTGGGCCGGTCGAAACGCCCTGGCGGCGGCCGTCCAGTTCTATACGGCGGTGGACCACCTCCGCCCGGTCTTCCGACCGGAGGCCGTCGTGCAGGGGGTGATCCCCGAGGGCGGACGGGCGCCCAACGTGGTGCCGGACCGGGCGGTGGTGGACTACTACATCCGCTATCCGGACGAGGTCTACCTGGCGCACATGGACTCCATGATCGCCAACGCCGCCAGAGCCGCGGCCCTGGCCACCGGAACCGAGGTGGAGATCGAGCTCTACGGCGAGTACCGCGACGGCATCACGCTCGGGTCGCTGGAGGAACTGGGCTTCGCCTACGCCCAGGCCATGGACGCTCCGAACATCAACACCGAGCCCCAGCGTCCGGCGGGATACGAGGAGACCGGTTTCGTCACCCGGGACATTCCGGGCCTCAGTGTGGGCGTGTTCTCATCGTCCGCGCCGGGCCACTCCTATGAGCGGTGGCTGGACTCCATGAAACCGGTGGGGCACACGGGATTCCTGCTGGACGCCAAGATCATGGCGGCGGTCCTCTTCGACTTCCTCGAAGATGACGATTTCCGTGCGGTCGTGGAGCGGGAACACGCCCAGATGGCCGGGCTGTTCAACGACTACCTGGAAGGTCTCAGGAAGGCGTACGCGGAGGAGACGGGGGTGTACTGACCCCGTCCCCCCCGCGCCGCCCCGGTGGCGGAGAGACGCCGGGAGCGTCAGCCGCCGGGGGCGTCCTCGGTGGTGATCTGGGGCCGCTCCGCGTCCACGTACTTCTCGAACCATGTGAGAATCCGCGGGGTCACCTCCATCAGGAGCTTGGGCTCCCGGGGACCGTGCGGCGTCCGCGGCAGGATCAGCATCTCCGTGTCGATCCCCCGGCGGTCCAGCGCCCGATAGAACTCCTGGCCCTGGGTGAACGGCACGCGCAGGTCGTTCTCACCGTGGATCACCTGGGTGGGCGTGGTGACGTTGGCGATCCGGTAC
>JBDHIJ010000040.1:0-26398 GCA_039587435.1 Gemmatimonadota bacterium | reverse complement strand
CGGCGTACGGGCCTCGTCGATGAGGATGGAGTCCACCTCGTCGATGATGGCGTAGTGGTGCCGCCGCTGAACCCGCTGCTCCAGCGACAGGACCATGTTGTCCCGCAGATAGTCGAATCCGTACTCGTTGTTCGTCCCGTACGTGATGTCGGCGTGGTAGGCCTGGCGACGCTCCGGGGTCCCGGGCTGGTGCAGATCGATGATGTCGACCGTGAGCCCGAGGTAGTTGAACACGTGGCTCATCCACTCGGCGTCCCGCTGCGCCAGGTAGGGGTTCACCGTGATCAGGTGGGAACCGCGGCCGGCCAGAGCGTTCAGGTAGAGCGGCAGCGTGGCCACCAGCGTCTTCCCCTCACCCGTGGCCATCTCCGCCACCTTGCCCTCGTGCAGCGAGATCCCGCCGATGAGCTGCACGTCGTAGGGGATCATGTCCCACTCGAGCTCGTGGCCCGTGACGTTGACGGTGCTCCCCACCAGGCGGCGGCAGGTCTCCTTCACCACGGCGAAGGCCTCGGGCAGGATCTCGTCCAGCGTGTCGTCCAGGACCTCCAGCAGGCGCTGCTCGAGGACCCCGATCTCCTGGGCCATGCTCTCGCGCTCCGAGGGATCCTCGGTGCGGGCCTTGGTCTGACGGAGTTCCTCGATCTCGGCCTCCAGCTCGCCGGTGCGATCCGAGATCAGGCTGCGGAACTCGTCCGTCTTGCCCTTGAGCTGCTCCTCGCTGAGAGAGGAGAGCTGTTCGTAGATGCGATTGATCTCGGCCACCACGGGCTGGAGCTTCTTCGCTTCCCGCTCGTACTGGTTTCCGAGGAGTTTCTGCAGTGCGGACTTGAACATCAGTCTGTATAGAGCCCCTGTTGGGCGATGATTCGACGGACCGGCTTCCGGACCCAGTATCGGATGGGATTCCCGTCCCGGACACGTTCACGGATCCGGGTCGATGATACGTCCACCCGGGTCACCGGTACGGTCTGGTAGGACACCTCCACACCGGGATCGATCCCCTGTGCGTCCTCCCCCTCCCGCGCCATGACCACGAGGGTCGCCAGCCGGGCCAGCTCTTCGGGCTCCTTCCACGTGGAGAGCTCGGCGAACTGGTCGGTACCGATGATGAAGTACAGCTCCGCCCCCGGATAGCGCTCCCGGAGGGCGCGGACCGAGTCCACGGAGTACGACGGGCCCTCGCGCCGAAGCTCCAGGTCCGAGGCCTGGAAGCTGTCGTTCGACTCCACGGCGGCCCGGACCATCTTGTAGCGGATCTCGGCCGGACTCACGTCGGCCGCGTCCTTGTGGGGCGGAACGTTGCAGGGCATGAAGATCAGCTCGTTCAGCTCCAGGTGGTGCACGAGGTCCTGGCCCACCATCAGGTGGCCCAGGTGGGGCGGATCGAAGGTCCCACCCAGGATCCCGATCCGGATGGGGCGGGTCACGGCCGCTGCCCCACGGCCCCGCCCTCGTCCGCGGCGGAACCCCCGGCGCGCAGCAGTTCGGCCTCCGGCGAGTCCGGATACTCGTTCAGGATCCGGTTTCGCATCTCCTCCGCCTCTTCCTCATAGCCGATGCGGGTGTACCCCTCGTGCATGCGCAGCAGCGCGGTGGGGGCCCACTGACTCTGGGAATACAGGTTGAGGACCTGCTGGAAGTAGACGTTGGCGGAGTCGTAGAATCCCCGCCGGAAGTAGAAGTGACCGCGGAGGTATTCCTTCTCGGCCAGGGTGTTGATCAGGCTGTCCCGCAGCTCACGGGCCCGCGTCGCCTCCGCCGTCCCCGGGTAGTCGATCAGGATCGAGGTGCAGGTGTTCAGCGCCGAGTTGGTGAAGGACTGGTCCCGCTCCGGGATGGGAGAGAGCTCGGTGTACGACTCGCAGGCTCCCAGCGCTGCCTGGGGCACCAGGGGGTGGCCCGGGTGCCGGTCCTGGATCCGGGTGAATTCGGAGGCCGCGGTGATGAACTCATCGCGGTTGAAATAGGACTGGGCGAGGTTCAGCCGGACCTGGACGATCTGGGGGTAGGCCGGATAGGTGAAGACCATCCGCTCGTACCCCTTGATGGCCTCGTCCCAGTCACCTTCGGCGAACCGGGCATTGGACCACTCGTAGAGAGGGTCGGCCTGGAGGCGCTGGTACTCGGGGATGGACTGGCAGGCCCCGGCGGCCATCAGCGCCACCAGGGCGGCTGCGGCCCGAGTCCCTGCACCCCGGCGGGCGGCCGGCGATCGACGTTCCAGACTGCTTCGACTCACTGCCTACCGACCCTCGTAGAACTCTCGGATGGCCTCGGCCACCGTGCGGACCCGGTCCTCCCCCAGTTCGGGGAAGATCGGGAGACTGATCACCTGCTCACACAGCTTCTCGGCCACCGGCAGGTCGCCCTCCCGGTAGCCCAGCTCCGAGAAGCACTCCTGCAGGTGGAGCGGGACCGGGTAGTAGACGCCGGATCCGATGCCCCGGTCGTTCAGGAAGGCCCTGAGCTCGTCCCGGGACCGCACCCGCAGCGTGAACTGGTTGTAGATGTGATGGTTGCCCGGTGCCACGTGGGGAAGGATCACCTCCGCCACGTCCTCCAGCAGCTCGTGGTAGAGACAGGCATTGGCCCGACGGGCATCGGCCCACCCGTCCAGGTGGGGCAGCTTCACATGCAGAACCGCCGCCTGGAGGGCGTGGAGCCTGGAGTTCGTACCGACGAACTCGTGGTGGTACATCTGCTGACCACCGTGGACCCGGATCTTCCTGAGGCGATCGGCGATCTCGTCGTCGAAGCAGGTCATGAGCCCGCCCTCGCCGAACGCCCCCAGATTCTTGGTCGGGAAGAAGGAGAACGCTCCGATGGTCCCGGCCGCCCCGGCCATGGTCCAGCCTTCCCGCGCCCCTGCCCCGTCCAGCTGCTGGCGGGATCCGATGGCCTGGGCCGCGTCCTCCAGGACCTGCGCGCCGCGATCGGCGGCCAGGGCGTTGATTTCGGCCATAGGCGCCATCTGACCGAACAGGTGGACGGGCATCACCACCTTCACGTCGTCGGTCCAGGCGGCCTCGAGCGTATCGGCCGTGACGTTGTACGTCTCGGGATCCACGTCGCAGAAGATGGGTTTGAAGCCGGCGTTCCAGGCCGCACCCGCCGATGCGAAGAACGTGAAGGCCGGCACGATCACACCGTCACCGGGGGCCGGATCCATGGCCTTGAGTGGAAGGAGGACCGCGTCCGTGCCCGACGCGCATCCGATGGCGTGGGGGACGTTCAGGTATTCGGCCATGGCGGCCTCGAAGGCATCCACCTTCGGGCCCATGACGAAGTACTGCGACTCCATCACCTCGAGGACCACGGGCTCGACCTCGTCCCGGATGGCCTGGTACTGGGCCTTCAGATCCAGCAGCGGCACCCCGCTCATCCGCAGCCTCGGCGCTCGGGTTGGGAGGGGCCCGTGGGGCGGTTGAAGTTCCTGCGCTCCGGGATCCGGGGGCCGAAGCGGATCTCGTCGATTCGCTGCCTCGCCCTCATGACCAGCGGGGAGTTGCCCGACGGGTCCTCCACCAGGACCTGGCGGAACGCGGCCACGGCCAGATCGCACTCACCCCGGAGGGCCAGGATCTCGCCCTTCTGGAAGAACGCGGAGGCCAGGCGATTCCGGGGCTCGCGCAGGTTGATCGTGGACTCCAGCAGGCGGAGAACCTCCTGCTCGTCCTCGGTGTCGAGGCCCCGGGCGGAGTCGGGAACCTGGGTCCACAGCTCGGCGGCCAGAAGGTAGGAACAGTTCCCCACATGCCAGTTCACCTCGCCGCGGCGCCAGCGGGGGATCAGCTCCGAGTACTGCTCGAAATAGACGAGTCCGGTGGAGCAGTCGCCCAGCTCCTCGTAGGCCAGGGCCGTCTCGTAGACCAGCTCGGGGGAGGAGTCCGGTGCCGGAAGGGCGGCCAGAGCCTGCTCGTAGTGAGGCAGGGCCCGGTCATGCTCCCCGTTCTCGCTGTAGTGGCGAGCCAGGGGCAGGGCCAGTTCGGGTGCCGTCACGCCGGGCTGGAACGTGGAGGCCGCACGGACGGCCGTGGCCATGCCGAAGCGGTCGCCGCGGGCCTGTGAGCGGCGGGCGAGCCGGACCATGTCGGTCGCCGCCTGGTCGGCCAGGTCCGGGTTGGACTCCACGGCCTCGGAGTACGCGCCCAGGGCGTCGTCCACCCGGCCGAGCTCCGAGTAGGCGTGCGCCACCCGCATGAGAGTGGGCTCGGACCGGTCGCCGCCCTGGTAGGCGAGGCGGTACTCGGCCAGGGCCTCCTCCATGTTGCCGGCAGCCCAGGCCTCATCCCCACGGGCCACGGCCCCCTGTTCCAGCGAGGTGGGCCCGCATCCCGCAGCCGTACCCGCCAGCCCGACCAGAGCCGCCGCCACCGCCCGCAGGGACGGCGCACGCGACCGTCCGGAGGCGCCTGGACGGGAGGCGCCCTCGGGGTTGGTCGGGAAGGGGTAGGGGTTCGGGGTCGGCATCTCGGTTCTGTTCAGCCCACAAGCGGGTTTTCGGCCCGTTGGCGGGCGGAGTCGGGCACTTTCAGGGCAGACTAGAAAAGGTCTCATATCCCGGAGGGCGTGGCAACGGGGCGCCGGATCGAATCCGACGCCCCGCCGAGTCCTGCGACGCAGGGTGCACCACACCCTCTGGTTCCTGGTACAGCCCGGGGGGAAGCGAGGTTCCGAGACGGCGCGGAACGCTGTCCGTCCCGGCCTGCACCCGGACGGTTGCGGACCGCCCGCCCGCTCAACTCCGGACCAACCCCACCGCGCTCTATTTTTCAAAGTACTTGCCCGCACAGCATCGAATCCGCGAGATTGAAGAATAGGGGGTTCCCAGACGCCCCGCGCCTCGAACCCGGGGCCGCGAAGAAAACCCGGATCAACCGGGTGAACATCCGGTTGTGTGCCCCGATGAAAATCGGATAAGTTTACCGGATGTAGTCGGACGCCAATCCCGATCCCGGAAATCAGCACACCCATGCTCCACAGCTTTTCGAAGTTCACGACGGCCGCCCTCGTGACGATCGCCGCCGCCGTGATCCTCTTCCCCTCGGCGGTACGCGCCCAGACCACCTCCGAGGAGATCATGAACGCCACGCCGATCCAGTCCGGCGAGGTGTATCTCAAGCCGGGGGACCTGGTCCGGCTCCGGATCAACCGGGAGCCCGAAATGTCGGGAGAGTTCCGGGTGGACCAGGGCGGAGTGGCGGTGTTCCCCCGGATCGGAGAGGTGATGGTCCTGGACGACACGGCCGAGTCGCTCGGGGCCCGACTCGTCGCGGAGTACCGGGCCTTCCTTCGGGAGCCGGCCATCGAGGTGACGGTTCTGCGGCGCGTGAACATCACCGGATCCGTCGGCGTCCCCGGCGTCTATGACATCGATCCCACCATGACGGTGGACGACGCCCTGGCCACGGCCGGGGGGGTGAACCCCCAGGGGAGCCGGGACAACATCGAGGTTCGTCGCGACGGTGCGATCCTCACCACGACCCTCAACCAGTCCACGGCCATCGGGTCCTCCATGATCCGATCCGGCGATCAGATCTACGTCCCCGAGAAGAGCTGGGTGTCCCGGAACGCCGCCATCGTGGCAGCGTCGATCTCGGCCATGACGGCCATTCTCATCGCCGCGGTGATCAACCAGAACTAGTGGACTCAGGCCGCCGGGCGGCCGCACCGGCCTCCCGGGGCTGGAGCCACCTTATCAGGGACAACGGATGGACCAGGCCCCTCCCCAGCAGACGTACGCGCAGGAAGACGAGATCCACCTCCGGGACATCTGGAACCTCCTGATCCGGAACTGGCTGATCATCAGCCTGGCGGTGATCGTCGTGCTGGGTGGCACGGCCGCCTACACGTTCAATGCGATCCCCGTGTGGGAGGCCCGCACTTCGGTCCGAATCGATGAGGACCGCTCGAACGTGCCGCTCCTGGACGTCCTCTCCACCATCTCCAGTGGCTCCCAGGTCGAAACGGAGATGGAGGTCATTCGCAGCCGTACCCTTGCCGAATCCGTGGTCGATCAGCTCGCCCTCCAGGTCATCCCCACCGAGCCGAGGGGCGTCGCCAGGGTGGTACTCATGGCCGGGGTGTACGCCGAGCGCTGGGCACCCGAGGACCAGTACCGGCTCGAGCGCCTGGCGGACGGCGAGTCCTTCGCCGCCGAGACGGTCGAGACTGGGGCGGACATGGGGACCTACCGGATCGGCGAGCCCGTGGCGCTGCCCGGCGTCACCTTCACCCTGCTTCCCGATGCCGCCGAGTACAGCACCATCGCGGTGAACGTGAGGTCGTACGAGGCCGCCGTCGCGAACCTCCAGACCGCCATCGGGGTCTCGCGGCCGAACCGTGAAGCCAATCTGGTGACGGTGCGGTACGAATCGGTGGACACTCAGCTCGTGCACTCGGTGCCGAACCTCCTCGCGTTCCAGTTCATCGACGACCGTCAGGAGATCCTGAAGACCGAGGCTCGGAGCACCGTCCAGTTCCTCGAAGAGCAGATCGATACCCTCCAGTTGCAGTTGAGCCGGTCCGAGGATGAACTCCAGGCGTACCAGGAGGGGCAGCAGGTGGTGAGCCTGCAGGCTCAGAACGACGCGCAGGCTACCCGGCTGGTGGAGCTTCAGGCCGAACTGACGGCCGTAGATGGAGAGCGCCGGGCCCTGGCCGATCTCCTGCGGGAGATCGAGGAGGAGGACCAGGAGCTGGGCCCGCTGGACCCGTCGCCCTACCGGCGCCTCATCGGCTTCCCCACCCTCCTGGCGAACCAGACCGCCTCCGAGATGATGCGGTCGCTCAACGACCAGGAGGCCGCCCGGACGGAGCTGCTCCAGCGGCGCCTTCCCGAGGACCGGGACGTCCAGTTCATCACGGCCGAGATCCGGCGGCTGGAGATCCAGCTTCGCGGGATCGCCACCGGGTATCTCCAGTCGCTGGAGAACCAGGTCCAGTCGCTGACGCAGACGCTGGACGACCTGGGGGCGGACCTGGAGCGAATCCCCGCCCAGCAGGTGGCCATCGCCCGACTCGGCCGGCAGATCGACATCCTGGACGAGGTCTACACCGTGCTGCAGACCCGGCTGAAGGAGGCCGAGGTGGCGCAGGCGGTGGAGGACGCGTCGGTCCGGGTGGTGGACGTGGCCATCCTGGGCGACGAGCCGATCAAGCCCCGGAAGGCGCTGAACCTGGCCCTGGCGCTGGTCCTCGGCTCCATGCTGGGCGTGGGCATCGCGTTCATCCGGGAGTACATGGACGACACCGTCCACACCCGAGAGGACGTGGTCGGCGCCACGGGAGGCGCCCCCATGCTGGGGATGATCCCCCGGATCAAGGGCGCCGGCGCGGTGTCGGTGAACGGGAAGAAGGCCAAGAAGCCTCAGACCGCCGAGGACGAACTGGCCCACCTCGAATCGCGGCTCATCGCCGGCCGGGACCCCCGCAATCCGGTCTCGGAGGCGTACCGGTCCCTCCGGACGAACATCACGTTCTCCAATCCCGAGGATCCCCCGGGCACCATCGTCTTCACCTCCCCGGTGCCCCAGGACGGGAAGTCCACCACCGCGGCCAACTTGTGCATCACGCTGGCCCAGCAGGGGCTCAAGGTCCTGCTCATCGACGCCGACCTGCGCCGGGGGGTGCTGAACAACGTGGTGGGCACGCCCCGGGAGCCGGGGCTCACCAACGTGCTCCTCGGTCAGCTCGCGCCCACCGAGGCCATCCAGGACGTTCACCTCGGCGAGAGCGGCGACCTGGCGTTCCTCTCCACCGGAACGCTCCCGCCGAACCCGGCGGAGCTCCTGGGCTCCAAGCGGATGGGCCAGCTCCTGGATGCCCTGGAACAGCAGTACGACCTCGTGATCATCGACTCCGCGCCGCTCACCGTGGTGACCGATGCGGCGGTGCTGGGCCGGAACGCCGACGGCGTGGTCCTGGTCTCGAGGGCCAGCCACACCGAGAAGGGCGCCCTCACCTTTGCCGTGGAGCAGTTGAACAACGTCCAGGCAACGGTGCTGGGAGCGGTTCTGAACGACGTGGACTACCGCCGGGACGGCCGCTACTCGAGCACCTACGGCCGCTACGGGTACTACTACCAGTACTACTACGGGAAGAAGGACGCCTGACCCGGATCCCGACCGAGGGTCGGGGAACCGATCGCGTTCGACGCGGGCAGGGAATGAGGGGCGCCGGTGCTACCGGCGCCCCTCTCCCTTTATCAGCTGAACGCCGAATCGGGCCATGAAGAGCGGGTTGTACTTGAGGTAGCGGGGACCCAGCCGTCGGGGTTCGGAGACCAGCCGAAACAGCCACTCCAGGCCCAGTCGCTGCATGACCGCCGGGGCCTGGGGCTTGTCCCCGGCGATGAAGTCGAAGGCCGCACCCACTCCGATCATCACGATGGGGAGCACCCCCCGATGGGCTTCGATCCAGGTCTCCTGCTTGGGGCAGCCCAGGCCGACGAAGAGGATCTTCACTCCAGCGGATTGGACGTCCTCCACCATCTTCGCCTCCTCGTCCTCGTCCAGCGGACGGAACGGCGGGCTCCAGGCGTAGGGGATGCCGAGCCGGGGGAACCGCTCCCGCAGGGCCGCCACCATCCGCTCCAGTGTGTCCGGTCTGCCGCCGAGGAACCCGATGGAGATGTCCTCGCGCTCGGCCATCCCACACACCTCCAGGGCTAGGGTGGGGCCATAGACCCGGGTGGCGGTCTCCACTCCCAGCGACCGCAGGCCCCACACCACGGGCATGCCGTCGGGCGTCACCAGGTCTCCCGCCCGGAGCACCTCCAGGAACGCCGGATCCTCCTGCGCGACCATGATGCCGTGGACAGGGGTGGGGTGGATCGCCCGGCTGCCGCCGTCGGAGACCCATCGCCGAATGCGCTCGGTTGCATCCGCGTACGACGTCGCATGCACCGGCACCCCGAGGACCTCCCGGACCTGGAGCGGAGGAAGCGGTGTTCCGCTCATTCCGCCCCCTTCCCTCTCCGGGCCAGCGCTTCCCGGTAGGCCGTCATGAGGCCCGCGTAGGCCACCTCTTCGGAGAACCGCTCCCGCTGAACGGCCCGGGCGGCTCGACCCCGTTCGTCCAGGCGGGCCGGGTCCGCCCACAGCTCGACCACAGCCTCGGCGATACTCCGCGGCTCGGGCGGCGTGGCGACGCCTCCGTCGTGACCCGCCAGCACCTCTCCGATGGCGCCAATGTCCGTGCCCACCACCGGCCTTCCTGCCGCAAAGGCCTCCACCACGGTCACCGGGAATCCCTCGAAGCAGACGGAGGGTGCCACGACGAGTCGGGATCCGGCCAGGAGCTCCGGTACCTGGCCATGGGGCCGGGGCCCCAGCACCCGTACCGGGCCGGCGCCCGTCCGGTCGGAAGCCCATCGGTCCACCTCCTGCCGGAGCGGCCCATCGCCCACGACGGTCAGGGGAGGAGCGGAGTCGATCGCATCCCACGCGTTCATGAGGAGACGGATGCCCTTCTCCTCGGACAGCCGGCCCAGGAACAGCGCATAGGTGCCCTCGCTGGCCGGCGGCGTTTCGAGTGGAGGCGAAGCGTTGGGTTTCACCACGATCCGGTCGTCCGGAATCCCCGCCGCCGTCGCCTCGCGCCGACCGAATTCGGTGAGCGCGACGAACCGGTCCACCGCCCCGGCCCAGGTCCCCAGGGCCCGGTGGATGGACAGGTTGGAGGCCAGGGCCAGACTCTGCATCCTCGAACCCCGGTAGCAGCCCCGGAGCACGCCCGGCAGGGCGAAGGCCCGGCCTCTGCACTCCTGACAGACGGCGCCGTCCCGCTGGAACACGGCCGGGAGGCAGCCGAGACGGTAGTTGTGCAGTGTCATGACGGTGGGGACACCGGCCGCATGGGCCGACCGGATCGTCCAGGGTGAGATCCGGTGCAGCACGTTGTGGAAGTGCACCACGTCGGGGCGGACCGTGTCCAGCCTGGCCTGGAGCTCCCGGAGCGAACGGGGGGATCGGACGGATCGGGCCGCCACCCGGAGCGCGTTCTCGTCCTGGAGGCCGTCGTTGTCCTCCAGCCACACCTCCACGTGGTGGCCCCGGGCGCGCAGGATCGCCGCGTCCTGCTCCACCGCGCGATCCTCTCCGCCGCTGAACTGGTAGCGATTGTGGACCTGGAGGATCGTGAGCGGTCGGTCGGCCATGGTCACCGGTCCATGCCCCCGCCGGCCCGCAGCAGACCCCCAAGGGCCGCGTCAGCCGCAGCGATCGTGTGCGACATGTCCCGCTCCCGCGCCACCGCCCTCGACGCATCGGCCATGTGGGCCCGGTCCGCCGGGTCCAGGGCCAGGAGCCGTCCCGCGGCCGAAGCCACATCCGCCGGCGTTAGCGGGTCGAAGACGTACCCGTTGCGTCCGTCCCGGACCAGGTCCGGAGTCGCCCCGGCGAGCCGCGATGCGAGCAGGGGAAGTCCGGAGGCCGCGCCTTCGTTCAGGACGATGCCCCATTCGTCCTCCAGCGAGGGGAGGACCAGGGCATCGGCCATGCCGTACCAGGCGGGAAGATCCTCGGGCTGGACGAACCCCTCCCAGTGGACGCGCACACCTGCCCTCTCGGCGGCGGTCGCCAACTCAGGCGTCGCCTCGCCTCCCACGACACACAGACGGAGCCGCTTCTTCCCCTCCGGCGGAAGGAGATCGAGGCCGGCCAGCAGTTCCGCGAGACCCTTTCGCGGGATGACCTGGCCCACGTACAGGAGAACCAGGGTGTCCCCCTCCGGCGCGATCGCGGAGCGCAGCCGCTCCGAATCGGCGCGGACCGAGCCGAGAGCCGCGACCCACGCATCGGCCGGCACGGCGTAGGGCACCTCGACGATCCGGGCCGGCGCAACGCCGAGGGATCCCTCGAGGTACCCTCGCGCCTCGGTGCCGTTGGTGAACACCGCCGGAGCCGAGGCGAGGAGCCGCCGCCGGACGTGCTCTCTGACCGGTGAGTTGGACGTCTCAGTGCTCCGGCTGGCGTTCACCCAGGGAACCACCGGGACGCCGCTGCGGCGTCCCCAGCGGCCCGCCATCCAGGTCCTCAGCCCCAGCTGGTTGGAGACCACGAGGTCCGGCGATGTGGCGGCGAGGGCATCCCCCAGCGCCACCGGAACCTGGAGGAAGTCGGTCCGCACTCCGAGCGACGTGAGATCGACGACCGACCCCTCGAGTTCGCCCAGGGTGATCCCGGCCGCCTGCAGGCGGTCCATGAACGACAGCGAGTGCTCCCGGTTGTCCTCCCGGAGGCTCGACACCAGGACCGTGAGCCTCCAGCCCAGTTCGGCCAGCCCTTCGTAGAAGGGGGCCCAGTAGGGCGAAATCATGTTCAGAAGAAACGTGACTCGGCCCCTGGAGGTCATTCCTGGCCAGCCTTCACGCCCAGGGACGCCCCGATCAGCACTGCCAGCGGGAACACGTAGAACGCGTACACGACCGGGTTGTCAGTCAGCATCGACAGGAGAAATGCGCAGAATCCGAGGAACGCGGTCAGGTGCAGGACCCGGAACTCCTCCGCGGACCCCATGCGGTCCGCGTCCCTCCAGCGCCGATACAGGGCCGTCCCGATCAGCGCGAACGCGACCATCCAGACCGTGAACCCGATGGCGCCGAAGTCGTGGAGGAGACGGAGGTAGTCGTTGTGGGGCTGCTCGATGGGCCAACCCGTTCGATCGAACAGCTCCACCGACGAGCCGACGCCGTGCCCCACCCACGGGCTGGTCCTGAGCGAATCCCACATGTACAGGAAGAACGCCGCTCGCCCGGTGGTGTTGAGCGTCAGCCCACCTACGCGCACCCCCTGGTCGCCCCTGAACGTGGCCTCCTGCAGAGGCTCCCACGTCAGGGCCAGGTATCCGATGCCGGCCACGATGATCCCGATGGCTACGATCCGCACGACGCGGAGTCGGAGACCCGGTTTCAGGTACGCCGCCAGCGCGAGGACGACGATGCTGGCTCCGACCGGCATCCGCGAAACGGAAAGCAGCATGGTCCCCACGAACAGCCCGAACAGGAGGAGGGCCGCACGGCTGCCGTAGTGCCACCGGGCGGCGAAATACGCCGCTGCCAGCGTCCAGCACAGCGCCGCCGTGGGAGCGCCCAGGAACCTCGTCGCGGCCACCCCCTCGATGAGCAGGGTCGGCAGATAGAGGCCGAGGAGGATGAACTCGGCCGTCACGAGAGCGGCCAGGGCCCGTCGCGCGAAATCGGGTCGCTTGCCGGACTCCCTCAGGGACACCAGGTACAGCAGAAACACCCCGGTCCACACGAGGGTGCCCTGGAGCGCCGGGAAGCTGAGCCCGCCGCGGGAGAACGAGATCAGCACGAGAAGCAGCGTGGCCGCGAAGCCCAGGGTCGCACCACCCTGCCGGAGCGGGATCTGGGGCCGGAGCATGAGCGCGATGATCGACGCCCCGAGCAGGACGACCGTGAACGCCCCCAGTCCCGTCGTGGGTCCGACCGGGACTCGAGACGGGAGATCGGCGAACGCCAGCATGGCGAACGCGGACAGGGGGAGCAGGTCCCGGACGTTGGGACGGAGGCCCTCGGCCTTCACCGGGCTCCTCTCTTCCACACCAGGAGCATGGCCGTGGCCATGGCGACCTCGGTCAGCGTCACCCCCGCAGCCATGCCCAGGTGCGCGAAGCGGGTGGACAGGACCCCGGAGAG
This sequence comes from Gemmatimonadota bacterium, assembly GCA_039587435.1. GTDB lineage: Bacteria > Gemmatimonadota > Gemmatimonadetes > Longimicrobiales > Gaopeijiaceae > JBDHIJ01. Next base: position 13,734 of record JBDHIJ010000040.1, on the reverse strand, counting down.
AGCGACTCCCAGCGACGCCACGGTCAGGGCCACCCCGGCGAACGCCCGGTCCCGCCCACCGGCCAGCAGCCCCTGGGTCCCGAAGAGATCGGTGACCGCCATGAACGGGGCCGCGGCAAGTAGCACTCGGATCACGGGAACCGCCTCCTCGTACCCGGGCCCGAACAATACCCGCACGAGGCTCGGCGCCAGGACGAAGCCCAGCCCCGCCGCCAAGATCCCGATCGTGACCCCGATGCGGGCGAGACGGACCCTGGAAGCGCGGGCCTGGGATGGGTCCGCCGCCTCGAGCGCGCTCATTCTGGGAAAGAGGACCCGGGACACGGTGTTGAGGACCTGGCGCCCCGCCCTCGAGAGCTTCTCTCCCGCTCCAAAGAACGAGACCTGAGCCTGGGTGGCCACCCCTCCGAGGACCAGGGTGCCGGCCGCGCCCACGAGGGCCCCTCCGGCCTGCTGAAGGAAGACGGGCGCACCCTCCCGCAGAAGACCGATCACCTCGCGAACCGTCGGACGCGGGCCCGGGGACTGCTGGCGGAGGATCCAGTAGGCCATCACGGTGGAATCGATGACCGAAGCGGCACCGTACGCCGCCAGGACCATCCAGCCGTCGGCGGGAGTGCGAACGAACGCGAACACGGCGACCGTCGCGAGGATCCGAGTGGTCACGGCCAGAGCCGCCGGACGTCCCAGTTCACCCCGACCCAGGAAATACCACCAGGCGCCGAACCCTGCGGCGAGGGCCCACCCGAGGGCCAGCGCGAGGTAGAGGGGCTGCTCTCTGAACCCCGGCACGACGGCCAGCATCGCCAGGGCGACTCCCACGGCGATCATGCCCAAAAGTCCCCGGGCCGCGTAGATCCCCGCCACCCGCCCGCCTCCCTCGGACAGGTGCCACTGGCCGCGAGCCACGGCACGCGATCCGGTGAACGTGAACCCGTACTCCATCAGAACGACGAGCGCCGTGTTCAGGGCCTGGGCCAGCAGGAGCAGTCCCCAGGGGCCCGGGCCGAGGACCCGGGCCAGGAACGGCACGGTCACGAACGAGGAGACCGTGGTTACGACCTGGACCCCGAGGTAGGAGAAGACCGCCCGAGGAACCAGGAGGTCGACCAGCCGGGAGGAAGGTGTGCGCAGGGTTCCGGTTGAATCACCCACCGGGGAGCGCTTCAATACGCCCCGTGACGACGGAGCACGGCCGGGAGCGTTCGGAGGAGGATCTTCGTGTCCAGCCAGAGGGACCAGTGATCGATGTAGATCCGATCGAGGTACGCCACCTCCTCGAAGTCCTCCACGTCGCTCCGCCGCGTGACCTGCCAGAGCCCGGTGATCCCGGGACGCATCCCGAACCGCCCGAAGTGCCGGGGCTCGTAGTGGTCGAGGTCGGCATCGAAGAACGGCCGGGGCCCCACCAGCGACATGTCGCCCCGAAAGACGTTCCAGAGCTGTGGGAGTTCGTCGAGACTCCAGCTCCGGAGCCATGCGCCGACCCGGGTCACCCTGGGATCGTCCGGAATCTTGAACAGGCGCGGATCCTCGTGGTGGTTGAGATGGGCGAATTCGCCCTTCCTCGAGTCCGCGTCCTCCTGCATCGTCCGGATCTTCAGCATCCAGAACGTCCGGCCCCCGTGCCCGACCCGCTCCTGACGGAAGAACAGCGATCCCCTGGAGTCCAGCCGCACAGCCAGCCAGAGGAAGGGCAGGAACGCGAGCAGGATCACGAGGCCCAGGGCCGATGCGATCACGTCCGTGAGCCGCTTCACCAGGAGCTTCGTGGCGTGCGTCGATGGCTGCGTGTAGGACGCGAAGGGGAAGTCGCCCACCCAGACGACACCCCGGCGGACCTCCGGAAGAACTCGGATCCTCGGCGTCGCCAGCAACTGGCCGCCCGAGATGGTGGTGGCCTCCAGGATCGTCGCGAAATCCGGGTCGGCCAGCGGCTCGCACACGACGACGGTCTCCGCCGGGTTCTCGGCCAGGAGCCGCCAGAAGTCCTTCGGGGATCCCAGGAAGTCGTCGTGAGTGGAGGGATCACCGCCGTGCACCCAGCCAATGACCTCCATCTGGCCCCAGCGGACGAGGCGTCGCGTGGTCTCGACCGCGTCCCGGGTGCCCGGTCGACCCACGACGAGAAGCCGTCCGCCGGAGCGGAGCTCGGGTGCCGTGTGCCACCAGACCCACCGGATGATCTCGCGGGCCGCCATCAGGGCTCCCCCCACGCCCAGGGAGATCAGGAGGAACCGGGCGATCACGGCCCCGGTGATGCCGGACTGAACCGACGGCCAAAGCGTGAGCGCCGCGGCGATCATGGCCCCGGCCAGCACCCGGCGATGGGCGCGCCAGGGGTCCCCCCTGCTGTAGGAGCCGGCGAGAAGCAGACCCATGGACATCGCCACCGGGAACCAGAACCCGCCGAGTGTACCCTGGGGGATCAATCGCGAGGTGAGCGCCGCGACCTGCGAACCGAAGAGAGCCCCATCCCGGATGGCCACCAGGAAGGCGGCGAGAAGCAGGACCACCAGCAGGTCCCCCACGACCCGGAGCATCAGCCGGCGCATTCCCCACAGGAAGTGCATGCGGACGGTGGGGTAGGCCCGTCGCTGGAGGGCCATGAGCCACACCGGAAAGCCTTCCTGCTCCCGGAGAGTCTGCGAGTCGAGTTCCGATACGCGGGGTTCCATGCCCACTCCTGAAAGGTCGCGTGAGGACGCGGAAAGATAGCGCACCGAGGAGGTTTTCGCTCGTCGCGCCGGGGAGCCGAACTGGAGAGGAACATTTGAATTTCCACCCGAAACTCCCCCGCCCCGGCGGCCACGCCGAGGTCACCGGCGCCGTGCGGGTGGACTCAGGAGTTCCCCTCCGGTACGAGAGACCGAAGCAGCCCATCGACGTCCCGGGTGATCAGGTCCCAGTTTCGGTGCTCCCGGATCCAGGCGCGGCCCCGCCCCCCCATTTCTAGAGCCTCGCCAGGCCGGGAGAGGAGGTCCAGGAGGGCCTCGGCGATGGCGTCCTCCCGGAACTCACAGGTGACCCCGCCCCCGGATTCCGTCACGGCCCAATCCTGCTCCGGGATCTCCCCTGAGGCCACGACGGGAATTCCGGCGGCCATGTACTCGAACAGCTTCGTGGGAGAGGAGACCAGGAAGTAGGATCGAGGAGGGATGGCCGAGATCCCGATCCGCGCGTCCTGGAGATATCCCTCTACCTCCGGGCGCGGAACCGGGGGCCTGACCTCGACGGACTCCGCCAGGCCCAGCCCATCGACCACCGCCCGCAGCCGGTCGGCGTCCCCGCGGTTGGCCGAGACCCCGAGGACGAGAAGCCGGGAGGCCGGTCGCTCCCGCGTGACGCGACGCCAGGCTCCAAGGATGGTTTCCAGCTGCCGGTTGCCCTGCAGAGTTCCGATGTAGACTCCGTCCCAGCGCGGATCCGGATCGGCCGGCGCATCGGCGGGTGAGGCCGCCAGGGGGACCGGGGTAACCCGCTCCCGCTCCACCCCGAACCCGGCCACCAGCTCGTCGGCCATGGCCGGGCTGATGGCAGCCACGTGATCACAGATCCGAAGGGCCTTCTGAACGGTCCGGCGGCCCAGGACACCGCCCAGGAGACGGGTCAGCATCGAGGCCGACTCGGCATGCACCTGGAAGTGGAAGAATGAGACCTGGTATACAATGGGAACCCGTCTTCCGAACCGCCTCCTCGCCGCCATGACCAGGAACGGGTCATTGCGCACCCATACCGCGTCCGGAGTGTCGATACCCGCGAGGGCCCGCTCGAAGACTCGCCGACGGCACCGGTAGCGCTCCACCAGGTTCACCACCCCTGTGGACCGCACCGGCTCGATACCGGCGAGGCGGAACGAGGCCGCATGCCATGGCCTTGTGGCTCCTGCTCGAAGATCGGCGGGGGCGCCAGCTCCCTGCAGGTTCCCCACGGTGGCCGTGAAGAGAAACTGCACCTCCCAGTCCCGTTCCCCGTTCCCACCGGCCCGCGGCAGCCGGCCTGCAAGAACCTCCTCCAGGAACGGGTGGTTTGTGGGCCACCGCTTGTCCGTAAGGACCAGCAGCCTCACTGCGTCACCCCCTCGAGGGGCCGGTCGGCCGGGCTGACCTTCTCCGACGCCCCGGGCGGGGGAGGTTGGGGCGCCGGCCATCGCTCCCACGGGAGCCGTTGTGTGGAGGCCAGGCCGATACAGGCCGCCCATGCCGTGGTGAGCGCCATGGGAGCATATCCGAGCCCACCGAGTGAATAGGTCCGGAACAGGCCGTCCAGGGCCACTACCAGCAGGATCGCGATAGCGGCGCCCAGTTCCGGATCGCCGCGCAGTCGCCCCGCGCTGCGGAGCACCAGGAGGAGCGGGTACGCCAGGAGAGCCAGCCGGACCAGGAGTCCCAGTACCCCGGCCGTAAGCAGGGCATAGACGTAGGAACTCTGGGTAGTGCCCTTTCCCGCGTTGTGCTCCAGAAGAGCCTCGGCGGCGTTGGCGTGACCGATCCCGAACAGGAAGCTCACGGGGTCCCCCTGGATGGCCCGGTAGGCCGCGCTCCAGAGCACGTCCCGGTTGTTCAACCCCTTCTCCTGGAACAGGAGCGCCACACCACCGATCTCCGCGGCGGCGCCCGTGATGAACAGTCCGCCGGCCACGACGCCGCCGACCACGAGCAGCCAACGGGACCGGTGACGGGCGAACCACCAGAGGAGGAAGAGAGCCGCCACGGCCGAAGCCGCCACGACCCCTCGGCTGAACGTCACGAGCACCGACACCCCGAGGGAGGCGGAGAGGACGAGAAACAGGGTGCGGCGGCGGCCCGAAGCCTGGAAAGCCAGCGGGAGGAGCGCCGCCGCTCCGATGGCGCAGGCCACGGAAAAGTAGTTCACGTTCCAGACGATCCCCGGGATCACTCGAGTCCCCAGGACCCGGCTCACGGGCGGGATCGCCGTCCCCTGGTTCAGCCGCCAGAAGAACTGGGTGAACCCGAACGTGTCCGACCACGCCGCAGCGGCCACCACGACACCCACGACTCCGAGGGCCGCGAGCCAGGCGCGGACCCCCCTGGAACCGGCCGGGAACGGAACCCCAAGGAGAAGCAACGCCAGACCGCAGTTGAAGAGATAGAGAATCCCTTCAGCCATGGGTGCGGGGTCGGCAGGATTCGCGAAATAGGGGATGAGGGCGAGCCCGGTGGACAGGAACAGCAGGATCCAGGGGATTCGCAGCGCCGGCAGCGTCATGGCGCGGCGCACCGTCGTCCCGCCCCGGATCCTCAGCACGCCGAGCAGGACCAATGAACCCAGCCCGCCCGCCAGCATCAGGGGACGGGGGAACGCCAGGCAGTAGGTCAGAAGCGCCGACCCCGCCGCCACCAGCCATCCCACCTGCCACAGCGAACCGATCGACGTCGGCCGTCCCAGGTTGGACCGGGGCGGTGAGTACCAGAGGGGCGCGCCGGTCCGGCTCATCGGGTGACCTCGTCGTCCTCGCGGCGATACGAGGCCAGAAGCCAGCGGCGGGCCCCCAGGCGCCCGACGGAGCGCAGGATGAGATCATCCGCCGCTCCCTGTCCGGCCCTTCCCGGGTTCACGCCGGCGGCCTCCCCCATCCCGTCCCAGCCGCACGACGGACACACCACGAACTCCCGGGACAGGCGCTGTCGGCGCCACGGCCCGTCGACCGCACCCAGCCATTCGTTTCGTCTCGGCCCCACGCCGTCGACGCTCATCATGCTGAATCCTGGAATCAGGGACCTCAGGCGATCGGGAGTGAAATGCTGGGCGTGGCCGTAGAGGTGGAAATCCTCTCCACACTCTGGACAGGAGAGGTGACGCCGACGCAGACGCTCGCGGTTGGGTACCGTCACCAGCACCGTGCCGTCCGCCACCCGCCCCAGCTCCGCGGCGGCGCCCTGCAGGAGATCGTCAGGCAGGTGCTCCAGCACCTCGGCGCACACCACGCAGTCAAAGCCCCGGGACGCGAAGGGAAGCTGGACGGCGTCTCCACGGACCAGCATGACCTGCCCGCTGGTTCTGCGGGCCGCCTGGAGGGCCGCGCCATGCAGGTCCATGCCCGCGAGGGACAGCTGCGGCCGAAGGGTGGCGACCCCCGCCAGCACGGAGGCGTCCCCGCATCCGACCTCCAGGAGCGACGAGGCCCCTGTGGGCACCGCCTGGGCGATGGCCGCAATGCGGACCTGGTCCCTGGGGCGGGAGTCTACGCGGTGGCGCCACACGCCCGGCCTGGAAAATCGCTGCTCGCCCTGGGTCAATGTCTGGTCTCCCCGGTCGAATCTACCACCTCGGCGGGGGCATCCGAAGTCGGCCTGCGAGCCAGGCTGCGGCGGGCGAGCGGGTACAGAAGGGCATATGCCAGCACGCCGGAAATGCTCAGAACCCAGAGCATGGTGGTGAGGTCGCCCGTGACGCCTCCGACGATGAAGGAGCCGATCCGAGTCGCGAGCAGCGCGAGGTTGAACGCCAGGAGGAGGGTGAGGCCGGCCGTTCGCAGGAAGACCACGCCGAGGTGGGTGGTGATGAAGGCGGCCGCTAGCCACGGGGTCAGAATCCGGGTGGGTGCGGCAGCCTCCGCCCACTCCACGCCAAGCGCCCACGCCAGCGCGCCGGAGAGGAATTCCTCGCCCGCGATCCACACCGGGGAGTAGATGGCCAGGCCTGCCAGCGCCATCCCGAACGTGAACCGGGCCACGAAGCCGGCGGCACCTTTACCACCGGCCCCGGTCCGCTCGACCAGCTCCGACGTGAATGCTCTGCTCGCCGGGATCCCCAGGAGGTTGGTGGGCATGCGGAGAAGCCGGTACGCCATCGAGTACGCACCCGCGCTGGCGTCGCCCCAGAGGGCCGCCACCACCACGACCGGGGACTGCCAGCTCACGGTGTTCGCCACCGAGCTCGGCAGGTCCACCACCACCACGGCCCGATGACGGCGGACCAGGTCGCGGATCGCCGCGGGGCCGGCCAGCCGGAGGCCTTCCCCCGCCGGCGGAAGGACCGCCAGCGAGGCCAGGAGGAGAGCGCCGGCTCGCCCGGTCAGCAAGGCCAGGACTCCGGGGGCCCCGAACGCGAGGAGGCCGATCTGAAGCAGGATCGTGCCCCCGGTCTCCGTGAAGGTCGAAAGCGCGATCCGGCCATGTCGAGCGTCCCGTACCGAGCGGAGGATCCATGCCCGGTTCAGGACGGTGGCCAGGTAAACGGCTCCAGCGGCCAGGGCTTCCCATGGGGTCCGGCCCAGGAACCCGCCTGCCAGCCACGCCACCACCGCTCCACCGAGGACCGCGGCCGCCAGAGTGGCGCCGTGCACCACCCGATGGTCGTCCTCCGCGTCCGACACCAGGGTGATCTGCTCGATCCGGGCGACGCCGACCATGCTGCCGATCACGCTCAGAGCCAGGAACGGTGCGTACCCCCCGAAGACTACCGGGGGAGCGAGCCGGGTCAGGACGGGAAGAAGCCCCAGCGAGATCAGTTGCCCGGCCACCGCTGCGCCGGCCTGGATGCCCGTGCCTCGCGGGATGAGCCTCACCGTCCGTCCCCCAGGGACCGCACCGCTTCCGCCAGTCGCCCGGCGAGATAGGGGTACCCCCACACAGCTTCCAGCCCCCTTCGCGCCTCGGGGTCCAGGCCCCCGGGATCGGCGCCATCGTTCACGAAGCCGGAGACGACCGCCGCCTGCGCATCGCCGTCGGCGGTCGAATCCAGGACGTGCCCCCGCGGGTAGCGAGCCACCCGCCGAGCGGCCTCGTGATCCGGGGCCCCGATGTAGAGGATGGGCCGCTCGGTGAGCATGTACTCGTAGATCTTGGCGGGTACGGCTCCCCGGGCCTCCCAGGTGTCTCCCTCCCCGCCCACGGCGACGAGCCCGGTGGATACGGAGAGTTCACCGAGCAGTTCGCCCAGCGGCAGCTGTCCGCCGTAGCGGGCCCGGGCTCCGAGGGACCCGGCGACCTCGGCGAAACGATCCTCGTCGGGCCCGTAGTACACGAACGCGTGGGTATCCGGAAGCAGCCGCAAAGCCGATTCCAGCGCTGCCGTGTTCCGGCGCCCGCTCTCGAGCCGCCCGGCATACGCCACGGGCAGGAGTTCGTCGACCGGTCCTGAAGGCTCCCGGACCACGCCGGTCGGCCGATCGGACGGGTCGAACCCGTTGCTCACCTCCAGGCATCGACTCGCACCCTTGGATTCGAACAGCGAAACCCACGGCGTCGAGACGGTGGTCACCAGCGCGGCCCGGCGCAGGACCCGGCGCTCGAGGCTCCGGATCAGGGCGAGGGTCCACGAGGCCTTGACCGCCTGGAGGCCCGGAGACTCGGGCCAGACGTCTCTGAAGTCCGCCACCAGTGGGAAGGGGCGGCGACGCTGCCACCGCAGCGCAGCGACCAGCAGGGAGGGCGGGCCGGACGTGACCCAGACCGGAGCGGCGAGTTCCCGGGCCCGGCGTGAGGCGAGGTCCATGGCTCGCATGGCCCATCCAATGTCGCTGTCCACCGGGGAGTACCTGCGGGCGGCCCTCCGGGCCACGCCCCGGAGCCCGGAGGCGGGAGTTCCCGGAGGAGAGGCCGTGGGCGGGGCGTCCGGATCACGGCGACCATCCGTGGTCAGGATCTCCACCTCGGCCGGAATCCCGTATGCGGATGGGTCGACGGGAGCCGTCCGGGTAACGACGGTGACGTCGATCCCGTGAGCGGGGAGATAGCGGGAGAGCTTCCAGGGCCGTCGACTCGAGGAGTCGAAGCTGGGGGGATATCCCCGGGACACCATGATCAGCCGGGGGGGCCGCTCCGCACTCATCCGGTCCCGCGGCGCTGGACCAGGGGTTCGACGGTCCGCGAGCCCCGGGAGAGAAGTAGAGGGTGGGCGCCGGGGATCACCCCGCGGCGCCGCTGGCGTCGTCCTCGATACCGGGGGAGGACTCGCGCTCCCCCTCTACCCGGATGAAACCACCGGAGGACGCCGATGCCGGATCGCCGGGGACCCTGCGCACCTGCGGGGAGGCCGCCCGCTCGAGGGCCTCCAGAAGGACCGGCAGGAGTTCTCCCGAAACGAGATCCAGGTCCGTGGCCAGCCGGGTGCCGTCCAGGGTTCTGAACAGGGAGAGCCGGCCCACGAGAGTGCCCGTGTCGTCGTGAAGGGGCAGCCGGACCTCGGTGTGCCGCGGGTGGATCAGGGCATCCTCCAGATCCATGCTCAGGAGCTTCCCCTGCCCCCTTACCTCGACCCCGGGAAGTCCGTCCAGCGCCGAGGACAGCGGATGGGCCACCCACAGGTCCACGTGGTCGAACTCACCGTTGGAGAACGACGAGAGCAGCGCCTCCCGGATCTCCGGCCCATCGATGGCCATGGCCATGTGCCGAACGCCATCGCGGATGCGCACGTTCCGCTCGACGACCACGCGGTGGACCACGCCCCAGTGGATGATCTTGCCCAGTTCCATGAGCTCCGGAATCCGCAGCCGCTGGATGAGGACCACCATGACGATGCCGAGGATGACGAAGAGGGCGGCCGTGGTGAGCTCGGTTCCACCCGCCAGGGCGAGGGAGACCAGGCTCAGTCCGGCGCAGACCATGTAGAGCACCAGGGCCACCGCCCGCGGGGAGTGCCCCAGGTCATGGAGCCGATGGTGGATGTGGCCCCGATCCGGCTGGAAGATTCGGTCCCGCCGGAGGAATCGGCGCGTGACCGCCAGCGCCGTATCCGTGATGGGGAGCCCGAACGCGATGATGGGCACGGCGACGGCCAGAATGGTGGGCGCCTTCTGGGTCGCCACGATCCCGAGGCCGGCCAGACTGAAGCCCAGGAAGAGACTGCCGCTGTCCCCCATGAAGATGGAGGCCGGCGGGAAGTTGAAGAGCAGGAAGCCCAGGGTCGCCCCGGCGAGCACGAAGCAGATGATCGCCGACACCTCGTTCCCGAACAGGAGGGAAGCTCCGCCCACCGTGAGCAGGGCGAACAGGGCGGACCCCGCAGCCACTCCGTCACTTCCGTCCAGGAGGTTGAACGAGTTCGCGACGCCCACCAGCCAGAGAAGAGTGACGGGCAGGCTGATCAGGAACGGGAGCGAGAACGCGCCGCCCGGACCCAGGGTATCGATTCGCACCCCGAAGGCGAACACCAGCCCGGCGATGCCGAGTTCGATGAGGAACTTCCAGCGGGCGGGGAGGTGATGGGCGTCGTCCAGCAGTCCGAGGAGGAAGATCGCCGTCGCACCGCCGCACAGGGCGAACACCAGGGTCTGGTCCTCGGGCGAGATCGCGATTCCGCGGGTCCCAAGAAGAAGCCCCGCGCCCAAGGTGAGGGCCGAGGCCAGGAAGACAGCGACGCCGCCGACGTCCGGTGTGGGACCGGAATGGAACTTCCGATCACCGTCCGGATGGTCGACGAAGCCCAATCGGAGTGCGGCGGAGCGAACTGCCAGGGTCAGGACCACGGCCAGAGCGAAGGCCGCGCCGAATGCGATCGCGATTTGGGGCATCTGGGGCTGAGTCGTCGTCCCGAGGATGTGAATTCAGAAACAGGTCCGAATCGGCTGACGAGCCTACTCAGCCACGGAAGAATAGGATGTTTACACCCCGAATCGCAAGGTGCCAGAAGGCATCTTAAGGCTTTTGGGCGCTGCGAAACGGCGGCCAGGCTACAGAGCAGGTCACCCCGCGCCGCGGCCCCTCGGATGGGATCCGGGAGCTGCTCCACCGGAGATAGAGGTCCGGCGAAGCGCCCCGGGGGCTGACTACATGTTGTCCCGGTACCAGTCCACCGTGGCGGCGATCCCCGCGTCGAAGGGCACCACCACCTCGTAGCCCAGGTCGGCCCGGGTGTCCTGCAGGTCGGCCAGGGAGTCCCGGACATCCCCTTCCCGGGTCGGTCCGTACTCCGCCTCGATCCCCGTCACCCCGGCGGCCCGACGGATCTCGTCCCAGAGGTCGTTGACGGAGATGCGGTCGCCGCAGCCGACGTTGTACACCTTCCCGGCGCACTCCGGGCCCGCCGCATGGGCCGCGCGGAGGTTCGCGTCGATGACGTTCTCGATGAACGTGAAGTCCCGGGTCTGACCACCGTCCCCGTAGATCGTCGGCGTTCTACCCTCCAGCGCCGCCGTGGCGAAAACGGCGATGACGCCGGAGTACATGGAGCCCGGATCCTGCCTGGGCCCGAAGATGTTGAAGTAGCGCAGCGTGGTAGTGTGAAGGCCGTAGCTCGAGGCCCACGCTCCGCAGTACTGCTCACCCGCCAGCTTGGCCACCGCGTAGGGGGAGAGCGGCAGCGGCCGCATGCTCTCCGTCTTCGGCAGCGTTGGGGTGTCGCCATACGCGCTGGACGAGCCCGCGTAGATGAACCGGTCCACGCCGGCGCTCACCGCGGCGATCAGCATGTTCAGCGTGCCCGTGCAGTCCGCGTCGTGGGTGGGGATGGGCGCCTTCACGGACCGGGGCACGGACGCGATGGCGGCCTCGTGGAAGACGTACCGCACCCCGTCGCAGGCCTCGCGGCACGCATCCGGATCGGTGACCGAGGCGCGCAGTACCTGGATTCGATCCACGGCATCGTCCACGCCGGCGGCCCGGGCGCCGTCGATCGCGGCCTGGACGTTCGCGTCCGATCCGAACGAGAAGTCGTCCAGAATCCGGACGGTGGCGCCGGCGGAAAGCAGCACCTCCGCGAGCTGGGAACCGATGAACCCGGCACCCCCGGTGACCAGGTAGGTGGCGTCCGAGTCGATCAGGGATCGGGCAGAAGACAGGGCATGCTTGGTCATGGCGTCACAGTCTGGCTTCGGAGTGATGTTCGAGAAACCAGCGATAGGTCTGTTCGATGCCCTCGCGGAGGCCGATCTCCGGCCGCCAGCCGAGTGCGTTGATCCTGCTCGTGTCCAGCAGCTTCCGGGGTGTCCCGTCGGGTCTGGACGTGTCGTACACGATCTCTCCGTCGAACCCCACCACCTCGCGGACGAGAGAGGCCAGCTCGTTGATGGAGATGTCCTCGCCGACTCCCACGTTCACGATCTCGGGGCTCTCGTGGTGGTCCATCAGGAAGAGGCAGGCGCCGGCCAGGTCGTCCACGTGCAGGAACTCCCGCCGGGGGGTGCCTGTCCCCCAGACCTCCACGGCGGGACGCCCCTCGTCCCGGGCCTCGTGGAACTTCCGGATCAGAGCCGGCAGCACATGGCTGTTTTCCAGGTCGAAGTTGTCCCCGGGGCCGTAGAGGTTCGTGGGCATGACGCTGATGAAGCGGCTCCCATACTGCTCCCAGTACGCCTGGGCCATCTGGATCCCGGCGATCTTGGCCACGGCGTAGGCGGCGTTGGTGGGCTCCAGGTGACCGTTCAGAAGCTGGTCCTCCGTCATGGGCTGCGGCGCCAGCTTCGGGTAGATGCAGCTCGACCCCAGGAAGCAGAGCTTCTCCACCCCGTGACGGCGCGCGGCCTCCATGACCGCCACCTGGATCAGCAGGTTCTCGCGAATGAAATCCCCGGGATACGTGGAGTTGGCGAGGATTCCGCCCACCTTCGCCGCGGCGAGAAAGACGTAGTGGGGCCGCTCCTCTGCGAAGAACGCCTCCACCGCCGCGGAATCGGTCAGGTCCAGCTGCTCACGGGACCGGGTGAGGACGTCGGTGAAACCCTCTCGCTCCAGGCGCCGCACGATGGCCGAGCCCACCAGGCCCCTGTGGCCGGCCACGAATACCGGCGCGGTCCGATCGATCACCGGGAGCCGCTCCCCGCCCCCGGAAGCGCGATGTCGTGGCCCTGGTCCTTCAGAATCCGCTCCCGCTCGGCCAGGGTCAGATCGTGCTCCACCATCATCTCGATCAGGCGCTCGAAGTCGACCTGGGGTTCCCATCCCAGCAGCTCCCTCGCCCTGGAGGGGTCGCCCTCCAGGTGATCCACTTCGGTCGGGCGGAGGTACCGCTCGTCGAACCGGACGTACTCCTCCCAGTCGAGGTCGGCCCGGGCGAACGCCCGGGTCAGGAACTCCCGCACCGAGTACGACGACCCGGTGGCGACGACGAAGTCCATGGGCTCCTCGTGCTGGAGCATGCGCCACATGGCGTCGACGTAATCTCCCGCGAACCCCCAGTCGCGCCTGGCGTCCAGGTTCCCCAGGTACAACTCGTCCTGAAGCCCGTGTGCGATCCGGCCCACGGCCCGGGTGATCTTCCGGGTCACGAAGGTCTCGCCACGGCGAGGCGACTCGTGGTTGAAGAGGATTCCGTTGGAGACGAACAGGCCGTACGCCTCCCGGTAGTTCACCGAATACCAGTGGGCCGCCACCTTGGAGGCCGCGTACGGTGACCGCGGGTAGAATCGCGTGTTCTCGTTCTGGGGCGGAGGCGAGGCCCCGTACATCTCAGACGTCCCGGCGTTGTAGAGCCGCGCGGCCTTCCCGCTGCGGCCCACGTATTCCCGCAAGGCGTCGAGAAGGGCCAGGGTCCCGATGGCGTCGGTCGAAGCCGTGTAAAGCGGCTGGTCGAACGACACCCGGACATGGGACTGGGCCGCGAGGTGGTACACCTCGTCCGGTTCGGCCTGATCCATGATCCGTCGCAGAGAGGCCGCATCGGTCATGTCCCCATAGTGGAGAAAGAGGCGGGCTCCCCGGTCATGGGGATCCTCGTAGATGTGATCGATGCGGTCGGTATTGAACGTCGAGGCGCGCCGAATGATCCCGTGGACCTCGTACCCCTTCTCGAGAAGCATCTCCGCGAGGTAGGAGCCATCCTGACCGGTGATCC
>JBDHIJ010000039.1:0-26571 GCA_039587435.1 Gemmatimonadota bacterium | reverse complement strand
AGACTGCAGCCGTCCCATGCTCCTGGATCGTCCGGTGAAGGTGACGGACGAGGACTTCGAGCGGACCGTGCTGGATGCGGAGGTGCCCGTCCTGGTGGACTTCTACGCCGACTGGTGCGGCCCCTGCAAGATGGTCGCCCCCGTGGTCGATGAGATCGCTCACGCCCGCACCGGCGAGATGCTGGTGGCCAAGGTGGACACGGACCGCGCTCCGCAGGTGTCGGCGCGGTACGGGATCCGCAGCATCCCCACCCTGATCCTCTTCGAGGACGGCCAGGAGGTCCAGCGGAGCGTGGGGTTTGATCCCGTCGGGCTGCGTACCATGACCGGGGTGGCCCAGTGAGCGCCCCCTCCCCGGGTAAACGGGACCGCCAGGACGCCATCCTCGCCCTCATCAAGGCCAACCGGGTGGACAGCCAGGAGGTCCTCCGGGAGCTCCTGGCGGAGCATGGGATCGAGGTCGCTCAGGCGACTCTCTCCCGCGACATCCGGGACCTGCGTCTTGTGAAGGTCACGGGCGCCGACGGCGGGGCCCAGTACACCCTCCCGGAGGAGTGGGAAAACTCTCCGCCCCTGGAGACCCTCCTTCCCACGCTCATGACCGGCGCAGAGGCTTCGGCCAACCTCCTGGTGGTCCGAACCCTGAACGGCGGGGCTCAGGCCGTGGCGGGCGCGATCGACTGGGAGGAGTGGCCGGAAGTGCTCGGTACCATCGCCGGAGACGACACGATTCTCCTGGTACTGCGCGACCCCGGCGACGCCCCGACGCTCATCGAGCGGCTCGATTCCATCCGCAGTTCGAAATAGACCGGGCCGCAGCACGGTCCGTCCTTCCCTCCGTCACCTTCGCCTCCTTCGTTCCCTTGGACCTCGGGCGATCTGTCCGGGAACCACCCCCACCGGTGGGGCAACTTGCCCGGGCGCCGTGTCCCAACTCGTCCCGGCCGGATCTCCCCACGGGCCGGAAATCCCCCCGTACCCCTTCCTGGGAGTCCCAAGGATCGTGTATATGGGGGAATATGCGCTTGACACGCATAATTATTCATTCAAATTGCGTGGTACGGATCTTCCCGCTGTTCAATGACAGCGGGTCCCGGACGTAGGGACGCAAACGGGTAGAAATTCCCGGTCCAGCGCTTTGGCGGGAGGCGACTGGATTCCCATCGTCCGGGCCCGCGCTTTTTTTGTGGGGTACGATGTCGAACACCGTAGTGCTGGCCTATTCCGGCGGTCTGGACACCAGTGTGATCGTTCCGTGGCTCAAGGAGACCCACGGGCTGAACGTCGTCTGCTTCGCGGCGGACGTGGGACAGAAGGGTGGCCTCGACGGCCTGGAGGCGAAGGCCCTTCGAACCGGAGCCACCGGGTACCAGGGAGACGACCTGCGCGCGGCGTTCGTGGAGGAGTTCATCTGGCCCTCGCTCCGAGCCGGCGCGATTTACGGCCGCAGTTATCTCCTGGGCACGGCCATGGCCCGGCCCCTGATCGCGCGGGCCCAGGTTCAGGCGGCGAGGAAGTTCGGGGCCTCGGCCGTGGCGCACGGGTGCACCGGGAAGGGGAACGACCAGGTCCGGTTCGAACTCACCTACCAGGCCCTGGCCCCCGACCTGGGTGTTCTGGCCCCCTGGAGGGAGTGGGATCTCCGTTCGCGCGAGGACGCACTGGCCTACGCCGAAGCGCGCGGCATCTCCCTCGAGGGCGTGGACCGGACCAAGCTCTACTCCCGGGACGAGAACCTCTGGCACATCTCCCATGAGGGTGGCCCCCTCGAGAACCCGGCCTACGAGCCCGAGGAGGAGATGTTCCTGTGGACCACGGCCCCGGAGAACGCCCCCGCCAAGCCCGTGACCGTGGAGATCGGGTTCGACGCGGGAGTCCCCGTCTCCGTGGACGGGCAGGTCCTGAGCCCCCTCGACCTGGTGCTTCTCCTCAACGAGGTCGGAGCGCGTCACGGAGTGGGCCGCGCCGACATCGTCGAAGATCGCCTGGTGGGCATGAAGTCCCGGGGTGTATACGAGACTCCGGGTGGGACGCTCCTCCACATGGCCCTGGAGGACCTTGAGACCATCACCCTGGATCGACGCTCGGCCGCGCTGCGGAAGGAGATGGGCGTCCGGTACGCCGACATGGTCTACGAGGGCCGGTGGTGGACCCCGGAGAGGGAGGCCATGGACGCCATGTTCCAGACCCTCATGGCTCCGGTGACGGGAACGGTCCGGCTGAAGCTCTTCAAGGGGAGCGCGCGGCCCGTGGCCCGCTGGGCTCCGGAGTCCCTCTACCGGGAGGATCTGGCCTCGTTCGGACCCGCGGTGGACTTCGACCACGCGGACTCCGCCGGCTTCATCAAGCTGTTCGGGCTGCCGGTGCGGGCCGGAGCCACCTCGTCCGACGTGAAGGGTCAGGGAATGATCGATTCCGCCGGCTCGCTCCGGGAGGCGCGGAGGCAGGCGGAGCGGGTGCTCCGGCGCCCCCTGCGGCCCGTGTCCGGGGACTGATTCGGGAGCGCCGATGACCGAAGACCGGGGAGAGGGGCTGTGGGGTGGACGCTTCGAGGGTGGAATGGACCCCCGGATGGTCCCCCTGAACGCAAGTCTGCCCGTCGACCGTCGGCTCCTGATCCATGACATCCGGGGGTCCGTGGCCTGGGCCCGGGCGCTGGGGCGGGCGGGCGTCCTGTCCCCGGAAGAAACCGATCAGCTGGTCGAGGGGCTCAGGCAACTGAAGGAGCGCCTGATCCGGGAGGGCATCCCCGGGGAGGCCCCGGACGAGGACGTCCACTCGCTGGTCGAACGTCTCCTGACGGAGGCGGTGGGGCCGGTGGGCGGGAAGCTGCACACCGGACGGTCTCGGAACGACCAGGTCGCCACCGACTTCCGGCTGTGGGGGATGGAGGCCTGCGACGCCCTTGTCCGCGATCTCGAGGGCCTGGCCCTGGCGCTCCTCGACCTGGCCGAGCGCTCCGTGGACGTCATCCTGCCCGGATACACTCACCTCCAGCAGGGCCAGCCGATCCGCGGCAGCCACTGGGCGCTCTCGCACCTGTGGCCTCTCCTGCGGGATCGAACGCGGGTACGGCAGGCCAGCGACGCCGCCGGTGTCCTGCCGCTGGGATCCGGAGCCATCGCCGGCTGCCCGTTCCCGGTCGATCGCCAGGCCCTGGCGGACGAGCTCGGATTCCACTCGATCTCGGAGAACTCGGTAGACGCCGTGTCCGACCGGGACTGGGCTGCCGAGTTCCTCTTCGCGTGTGGCCTCGTCGGCGCCCACCTCTCCCGACTGGCCGAGGACCTGGTCCTCATGACCTCGCTGGAGTTCGGCTACCTGACTCTCCCCGAGGGATTCACCACCGGTTCCAGCCTGATGCCGCAGAAGCGGAACCCAGACGTGGCCGAGCTGACCCGCGGCAAGACCGGGCGGCTGCTGGGGAACGTCTCCGGGTTCCTCGCGCTGTTGAAGGGACTTCCCACCGGGTACAACCGGGATCTCCAGGAGGACAAGGAGTACCTGTTCGATTCCGCGGACACGCTCGCTCTGGTGCTGCCGGCCCTGGCCGGGACGATGGAGGGGGCCGCCTTCCGGCCCGAGCGGATCGACCCATCCCTTAACGCCGGCCTGCTGGCCACGGACATCGCCGACCTCCTGGTGGCCGCCGGCGTGCCGTTCCGGGCGAGCCACGACGTGGTGGGCGCGCTGGTGCGTGAGGCGGAAGCGCGCGGGATCGCCCTCACTGAGCTTTCGGCGGAGGTGTTCCTGGACGCACACTCCTCGCTGGGGCCGGAGGCTCTGGCCTCTCTCACCTTTGAGGGGTCGGCCGAGCGGAGGGATGCGCCCGGCGGAACCAGCCGGAGGGCCGTGGCAGAGCAGATCCAGAAGGCCCGAGCCGCCCTCCAGTCCTGATCAGGCCGCCATCTCCTTCCCGGCGGCCGTGGCGAAGGGTCGAAGTTGCCGCATCAGGGCTCCGAACTCCTCGAAGTCGAGAGACTGCTCACCGTCCGACACGGCGACCTCCGGGTCGGGATGAACCTCCACCAGCAGACCGTCGGCCCCGGCCGCCACGGCCGCGAACGACAGCGGCGCCACGAGGTCCCTTCGGCCACCGCCGTGGCTCGGATCGGCCAGCACGGGGAGATGGGTCTCCCGCTTCAGGACGGGGATGGCCGAGAGATCGAAGGTGTTTCGCGTCGCGGTCTCGAACGTCCGGATCCCCCGCTCGCAGAGAATGACGTGGGGATTCCCCTGCTTCATCACGTATTCCGCCGCCAGGAGCAGTTCCTTCAGCGTGGCCGAGGGGCCGCGCTTCAGGAGGATCGGACGGTGCACCCGACCCAGTTCGGACAGGAGGGCGAAGTTCGACATGTTGCGGGCGCCCACCTGGAGCACATCCGCGAACCCGGCCACGTCGTCCACCTGCCGCGTGTCCATGACCTCGGTCACGACCGGCAGCCCGGTCTCGGACCGGATCCGAGCCAGGAGCTCGAGTCCCTCGTGCCCCATCCCCTGGAAGGAGTAGGGGGAGGTCCGGGGCTTGAAGGCCCCTCCTCGGAGCCCTTGAGCGCCAGCTGCGGACACCGCTTCGGCCGTGGCGCGGAGCATGTCCTCCCCCTCCACCGAGCAGGGCCCGGCGATCACGCTGAGCTGATCGCCGCCCACCAGGCTCCGCCCGAAGGGCACGACCGTGGGCTCGGCCACGAACTCGCGGCTGGCCAGCTTGTAGGGCTTCATCACCGGATGGACGGCCTCCACGCCCGGGATGGACAGGAGCGGGATGCCCTGGAGGGCCTCCTCGTCCCCGATGCACCCGATGATCGTGCGGGACTCTCCCCGCGAGAGATGGGTGCGCAGGCCCAGCCCCTCGATTCGTTCGCGGATGTGATCCAGCTCTTTGGATGTGACGCCCTTGCGGGTCACGATGATCATGCCGGGTCTCCTGGGTGTCGTGGCCGGGCGGCTCGGCGCGCCGGCGGGTGTGTGGTGGACATGAAAAAGGGCCCCGGGGAAGGATCTCCCGGAGCCCATCGGCAGCCTCTGGCGTTCGCTCAGATCAGGCGCACGATCTCCCCCGGGATCCCTTGGGAGCCCAATAGCCATACCCATACTGGGAGGCCGTCGTCCGAACGGTGCGCGGAGAAGTCATGGCGCAACGCTCGCTGGGGTCCGGCCCTCTGTCAAGGACGGTCGGGGCAGGGTGGTCGGCCCCGAGCACCGGGGGTAGATTCGGTCTCTTGCGACCCGATTGATTTCGGATCGGAACTCCCTGCACCCTCTCCCGATGTCAGCAGAACAACTGAAACGCGAGGCCGCTCGCCAGGCCCTCACCTACGTGCGCAGCGGCATGCGGCTGGGCCTCGGTACCGGAAGCACGGTGGCCCATCTCCTGGACCTCCTGGGCTCCGCTCTCAGGGAGGGCGGCCTGGAGGACATCGTGGGGGTCCCCACGTCCGAGCGGACCGCCGATGCCGCCACCGACCTGGGCATCCCCATCGCCACGCTGGCGGAACTCCCGGCCCTCGATCTCACCATCGACGGGGCGGACGAAGTGGACCCGGGACTGGACCTGATCAAGGGACTCGGTGGTGCGCTGCTCCGGGAGAAGATGGTGGCCCAGGCCTCCAGGTCCCTGGTCATCATGGTCGACGACTCCAAGCTCGTGTCTCGGCTGGGCGAGAAGGCACCGCTCCCCGTGGAGGTCGTCGGGTTCGGGTGGGAGAGCCACGTGGACTTCCTGCGGAGCCTGGGCGGGGAACCGATCCTCCGGGAGGACGGGGACGGGTCTCCGTACGTTACGGACAACGGGAACTACATCCTCGATGCCCATTTCACCGGAGGGATGGAGGACCCGCGGGCCGTGTCCCGGGCCTGTTCCGACCGGGCCGGGATCGTGGAAACCGGACTGTTCCTCGGGATGGCCGATGCGATCACCGTGGCCAGTCCGGGGGGAACCCGGGTGATGGAGCGCTCATGAGCATACTCGTCGCACCTTCCATCCTGTCGGCCGACTTCGGTCGACTGGCCGACCAGGTCCAGGAAGCCGAGGCCGGCGGCGCCGACTGGATCCACGTCGACGTGATGGACGGCCACTTCGTTCCGAACATCACCATCGGACCGCTGATCACCGATGCGGTGCGAAAGGCGACGTCCCTCCCGGTCGACGTCCATCTCATGATCGAGGCGCCGGAGCGCTATCTCCAGGCCTTCCGGGACGCGGGTGCGGATCGGATCACCGTCCACCAGGAGACCTGTCCCCACCTCCACCGGACCCTCCAGCAGATCCGCGAGAGCGGGGCCCTCCCGGGCGTCGCGCTCAATCCCTCGACACCTCTTGAGAGCGTGAAGGACGTCATCCCGGATGTCGATCTCCTCCTGATCATGACCGTGAATCCCGGGTTCGGCGGCCAGTCCTACATCGCGACCATGACCGAGAAGGTCGCCCGGGCCCGGGCCGCCCTGGACCACCGCGGGAGGGAAGGAGCGCACCTCCAGGTCGACGGGGGCGTGGGACCCGACACGGTGGCGGTGGTCGCGGGGGCGGGTGCATCGGTGACCGTTGCGGGGTCTGCGGTTTACCGGAGCCCTCTCGGGGTGGCCGGTGCGATCCAGGCGATCAAGGACGGCTCACGCTGAGAACGGTGGCCAGCCGACGCCCAACGCTGGCGGGGTCTGCCGCAACCCGCTCGTGGGCTTTGGTTTGCCGCAATCAAGCAGGGTTCATAGACTCAGGTTACGGTCCTTTCATTCGACTTGACCTCGGACCCCGAACCCCCCGGAGGCCGTCGCATGGGTGAGCAGCCCGTCCTCGATCCCGAAGTCATGGGCCGCCTCGGCGAATGGGGTGGTCCCGCCCTGATCGCCAAGCTGGTCGACCTGTTCCTGGAAAACACGCCCGCGAAGATCGACGAGATCCGGGTGGGTGTGGCCTCCGACGAGGCGCATCTGGTGGAAAGAGCCGCCCATTCCCTGAAATCCAGCGCCGGAAACCTCGGCGCCACCCGACTTCACTACCTTGCCGCCGAATTGGAAGAGACCGCGGCGTTGGGCAGCGCGGACGCTCTCGGCGACCTGGCCGCTCGGCTGGAGGCCGCGCACGCCGAGACCTGCGACGCCCTGAAAGCCCTTCAATTGGAAGCCCCCGAGTCATGAGAGCTCGCATCGCCGTCGTCGAGGACAACCCGGACAACCGTTTCCTCGTGCAGGCCATCCTCGACGACCAGTACGACATTGACGAATACGAGACCGGGATCGAAGCCCTGGACGGTCTCCCGGGGAGCATTCCTGACCTGGTGCTCCTGGACATCTCCCTCCCGGAGATGGATGGCACGGAGGTGCTGGCCCGAATGAAGGAGATGCCGGGCCTGGATTCGATCCCGGTCATCGCCCTCACCGCGCATGCCATGGCGGGAGATCGGGAGAAATTCCTGTCCCTCGGGTTCGACGACTACCTGACCAAACCTATCGTGGACGACTCCCTCCTCCTCCAGGCCATAGCGACCCAGCTCGAGAAGAGCGGCTGAGGTCCAGCGAGCCCGCCCGTGACCGCCGGACCCTCATCCCCTTCCGACTCCAGCCAGCTGGAGCTCAGCCAGGACGCGAACTCCGAGGCGAGCTGGATCCTCGAGGGAGAGCGCACGCCCCAGCGAGCGACCGTCTACTGGGTGCTGGCCGCCGTGCTGTTGCTCGGCGGGGTTCTTCTTCGTGGGTTCCCCGAGGCCCAGGCCGAACAGCTCCACTTCCTGACCGAGGTCGTGGCTACGGTCCTGGCCACCCTCGTCGGGGCGCTGGCCCTGGTCCGCTACTACAGCAAGAAGGAAACGACCTTCCTGTTCATCGGGACCGGGTTTCTCGGGACGGCGTTCCTGGACTCGTATCACCTCCTGGTGACCTCCCCGCTGTTCGAAACCCTGATGGACCCGAGCCGATCCCAGGAGAACCTCCGGGCCTGGAGCTG
This sequence comes from Gemmatimonadota bacterium, assembly GCA_039587435.1. Taxonomy (GTDB): domain Bacteria; phylum Gemmatimonadota; class Gemmatimonadetes; order Longimicrobiales; family Gaopeijiaceae; genus JBDHIJ01. The sequence continues at coordinate 18,629 of JBDHIJ010000039.1, read as the reverse complement.
GATCGCGTCCCGGGTGTTCCTGTCGCTCTTCCTCTTCGTGAGCTGGCTCACGTGGCGGCAGGAGTCGGCCCGGGGCACCGGCCGGAAGGTGGACGAACGATCGGTCTACATCACCGCGGCCCTTCTCACCTCGGTGATCTTCCTCTTCTTCACCCGGGCTCCCCTGCGACCCGCCATCTACCCCGATGCCTTCGTACCGCGGCCCGCGGAGCTGATTCCGGCTCTGTTCTTCACCGTCACCCTGGTGGGGTACTTCCTCAAGGGAGCCTGGCGAACCGACGTCTTCGAGCATTGGCTCATCGTCGGCCTGCTGGTCAGCGCCCTGCTCCACGGGGCCTTCGCCGCCTTCTCGTCCGAACCCTACGACCAGGCATTCAGCGCGGCACACCTGCTCAAGGCGGTGAGCTACGTCGCCATTCTGGTCGGGCTGCTGGCTTCGGTCTTCACGACGTTCAGACGGGAGGAGTCGGCGTTCGATCTGAGTCGCAGGGCCAACGAGGCCCTGGCCAGGGAGGTCGCGGTTCGACGACAGGCGGAGCGGGTCCTCCAGGAGAGTGAGGAGCGGCTCCAGGACTTCCTGGACTCCGCCAACGATCTCATCCTCATGACCCAGCCCGACGGCACCATCGAATACGTCAACCGCGCCTGGCGGCGGCGTCTGGGATACGGAGAGACGGAGCTGTCGGGGCGGTCCTTTTCCGAGATGGTGGACCCGGGCTCCCAGCCGGCGCTCGAGAAGGCCTACGAGGCGGCGATCACCGGCGAGGCCATCGCCGGGCTCGAACTGTATCTCCGTTCCAGCCAGGAGGAGGAGGTCATCGTTCGAGGCAGCATGAACTGCCGCTTCGAGGACGGGGAGCCCGTGTCCGTCCGGACGATGCTCAGGGACGTCACCGAGCAGAAACGGGCCCAGCAGGAGCTGGCGCACTCGGAGGCCAACCTCTCCGCTCTCGTGGAGAGCACCGGTGACGCCATCTGGTCCGTAGGGGAGGACGGGAGTCTCATCACCTTCAACTCAGCCTTCGCGCTCGAGGTGGAGACCCTCACCGGCCTGGAACCCCGGGTCGGGGTCAACCCGCTGCAGCTGGTTCCGCCGGATCACCAGGACCTCTTCCGGGAGCTCTACGGCCGCGGCCTCTCGGGGGAGCGCTTCTCCCAGGTGTGGGAGGTGGACCTGGCCGGACATGGACGAGCCTTCGAGCTCTACTTCAACCCCATCTCCGGTGGAGCCCGTACCGTGGGCGTGGTGGTGTTCTCGAAGGACGTCACCCGGCGGCAGCGCGCCGAGGAAGCGCTGCTCGCGGCAAAGGACGAGGCCGAACTGGCCAACCAGGCCAAGAGCCAGTTCCTGGCCAACATGTCCCACGAGCTCCGAACTCCGCTCAACTCCGTGATCGGCTTCGCCAACATCCTGCTCCGCAAGAAGGATGCGATGGATCCGAAGGAGGTCTCGTTCCTGGAACGGATCCTCTCCAACGGAAAACACCTCCTCGAGCTGATCAACGAGGTCCTCGACCTGGCCAAGATCGAGGCCGGTCGCATGGACGTGGAACTGGAGCAGGTGGACCTGCAGGAGTTCCTGACGGAGACGCTCGGCCAGATGGAGGGGCAGATTCGAGGCAGGCCCGTACAGCTGGTAGCCCAGGTGCCGGCCGATCTCGGGACCCTGGAGACCGATCCGGGGAAGATCAAGCAGGTGCTGATCAACCTGGTGGGGAACGCCCTCAAGTTCACGGCCGAGGGGTCGGTCACCGTGGAGGTCGAGCCCGACGTGGAGGACTCGTCGCTCCCCCAGAGGATCCACATCCGCGACACCGGCCCCGGCATCCCCAGGGACCGCCTGGAGGCGATCTTCGAGGCCTTCCAGCAGGCCGACGGGAGCACGGCACGGAAGTACGGCGGCACCGGGCTGGGTCTGTCGATCTCCCGGTCGCTCTGCCATCTGCTGGGCTACCATGTGACCGTGGAGTCGGAACTCGACGTGGGATCGACGTTCACCATCAACCTCAACAACCGGCCCGGACGCGGGATCGTGACGGCGTTGAAGGAGACCTCCGGAGAGGCCGACCCGAAAGAAACGTAGACGACGGGGAAGGGTACCGGCTGCATGGTCCCCGAACTTCGCATCCGCACCGTGAACGAAGCGGCCATCCGACCGGGCGGTCGCTTCGTCCTTTACTGGATGGTGGCGCACCGGCGGCTGCGCTGGAACTTCGCCCTCCAGCGGGCCTGCGAGGAGGCGCGTCGTCTGCGGCTTCCGCTGATGGTCTTCGAGCCTCTTCGAGCCGGCCACCGCTGGGCCTCCGCCCGGTTCCACCAGTTCGTGCTGCAGGGCATGCGGGATCACGCCGAAGCCCTGCGACGGGGCCCGGCGCGCTACCTCCCTTACGTGGAACCGGAACCCGGTGCCGGGAAGGGCCTCCTGCGGCACCTGGCCGAGGGCGCCGCGCTGGTGGTGACCGACGACTACCCGGCGTTCTTCCTCCCCGGCATGGTCCGATCAGCCGGGGAGGCGCTGGACGTGCGGCTGGAGGCAGTGGACTCGAACGGTCTGCTGCCGATTCGAGCACCGGAGCGGGAGTTCACCACTGCCTACTCCTTCCGGCGGGGCCTCCAGAAGATGCTGCCGGCCCATCTTCTTCAGACCCCGGAGCCGGATCCACTGGGGAACGGTCTTCCCGAGTGGCCCGGCGGAGCGGGAGCCGATCCGCTGAGGTTGCCGTCCCTAGCCGGACCGGCGGGTGCCTCCGAACCGGGCGGCCCTGCGGTGCGGTGGAAGGAGGCGGATCTCGACCGGCTCCTGTCCGACGGAGGACTGTCCGGTCTGCCGATCGACCTGGATGTGGGTCCGACGGCGCTGCCGGGTGGCCCGGTGGCCGCACGCCGGGCCCTCGTCGCCTTCGTCGAAGAGCGCCTGCACCGCTACGGAGAGGATCGGAATCACCCTGATCGCGTCGGTGGAAGCGGCCTTTCACCCTGGCTCCACTGGGGCCACCTCTCCCCCCACGAGGTCTTCGATGCGGTGGCGGGCCGGGAGGGCTGGACCCCCCTGAGGCTGGCCGACCGCGCCGACGGCAAGCGCCACGGATGGTGGGGGATGTCCGAGTCCACCGAGGCGTTCCTCGACGAGCTCGTGACCTGGCGGGAGATCGGGTTCAACACGTGCGTGGCCCGACCGGACGACTATTTCCGGTACACGTCACTTCCGGAATGGGCCCGGACGACCCTCGCGGAGCACGCGGAGGATGCCCGGCCCCACCTGTACGACCTGGAACGCTTCGACGCCGCCGAAACGCACGACCCCCTCTGGAACGCCGCGCAGCGCCAGCTCCGCGGCGAGGGGGTCATCCACAACTACCTCCGGATGCTCTGGGGGAAGAAGATCCTGGAGTGGTCCCCCTCGCCCGAGGCCGCTCTGGACGTCATGATCGAACTCAACAACCGGTACGCGCTCGACGGCCGGGACCCCAACTCCTGGTCCGGGATCTTCTGGGTCCTGGGCCGATACGACCGGGGGTGGCCGGAGAGACCCGTATACGGGAAGGTCCGATCCATGTCCTCCGACTCCACACGTCGGAAGGTGGACCTGAACCAGTACCTGGAGCGCTACGGCCTCTGAGCCGGGTGTGGAGAGATGCCTGTATTCCGTTTCGAAAGCGTGGTGGACGCCCCTCTCGCCGAGGTCTTCGCCTGGCACACACGACCCGGGGCCATGGAGCGGCTCACCCCCCCCTGGGAAAACATCCAGGTCACGGATCGGAGCGGGGGCATGTCGGACGGGGGAACGGTTACGCTCCGATTTCGGCGGGGCCCCATCCCCCTCACCTGGACCGTCAAGCACACGGCCTTCGAACCGGACCGGATGTTCAGGGACGAGCAGGTCGATGGCCCGTTCGAGCGCTGGGTCCACACCCACCGGTTCGAGGCGGAGGGGGCCACCCGATGCCGCGTCATGGACGAGATCGAGTGGGAGCCCCCGCTCGGCGCGCTGGGCGAGGCCTTCGGCCGTCCGCTGGTCGAGGGAGACCTGCGCCGACTGTTCCGGTTCCGTCACGACCGGCTAGCCGGGGACCTGGAGCGGATCCGCACCTCGGGTATGCGGCCGGGCCTCACCATCGGGATCACCGGCGCCTCCGGCCTCATCGGGCGCAGCCTCACGCCCGCCCTGACGACGGAGGGGCACACCGTGGTGCCGTTCGTACGTCCGGGAAGGTCGGTGGACGGCTCGTCCATCGAATGGGATCCCGGCACCAACCGTCTGGACCCCACGTCGCTCGAGCCCCTGGACGCCGTCGTGCACCTGGCCGGAGAGCCCATCGCAGGAGGCCGCTGGACGGCCGAAAAGAAGGCGGCCATCCGCGAGAGCCGAACGCGGGGTACCCGCCTCCTCGCCGAAGCCCTGGACCGGTGCGCGGCGCCACCCGAGACCCTCGTCTCGGGCTCGGCCATCGGGTTCTACGGAGACCGAGGGTCGGAGTCCATCGGCGAGGACGGGGGGCGGGGCAGGGGATTCCTGGCTGAGGTCTGCGAGGAGTGGGAGGCGGCGGCGGCGCCCGCGGCTCGGGCCGGCGTGCGGGTGGTCCACCTCCGCACCGGAATCGTCCTGACCCCGGACGGCGGGGCGCTCGGCGAGATGCTCCCTGCCTTTCGGGCCGGCGGCGGCGGCCGGATCGGGACCGGCCGCCAGTACATGAGCTGGATCGACCTGGACGACACCGTGGGAGCCATTCAGTTCGCCCTCGGCCACGCGTCGCTCCGCGGCCCCGTGAACCTCACGGCGCCGGGCCCGGTGACGAATGCCAGCTTCGTGAACACCCTCGGGCGCGTTCTGAACCGCCCCACCATCGTGCCTCTCCCCTCACTCGCGGTCCGGACCCTGTTCGGCGAGATGGGGAAGACGCTCCTGCTGGAGGGGGCTCGGGTATTCCCGCGCAAGCTGCAGGAGGCCGGCTTCGCCTTCCAGTTCTCGACGCTGGAGGACTCGCTGCGCCACCAGCTCGGGCGCCAGGACCCCTGAGCGAACCGGGCTCTCGGCGCAGATCTGACCTCGACAGGAAGGGAGACAGGGTGGCATCGCATGACGTGATCGTGGTGGGCGGAGGACTGGCCGGGCTGAGCGCGGCCGTGGTCCTTCACCAGGCGGGCCGATCGGTCCGGGTCCTGGAGCGGTCCGACCGGGTCGGCGGTCGAGTCCGGACCGACGTGGTCGACGGGTTCCGCCTGGACCGGGGATTCCAGGTGTTTCTCGACTCCTACCCGACGGCGCGCCAGTTCCTCGATCTGGAGGCCCTGGACCTGAAGCCCTTCACGAGCGGAGCCCTCATTGTCACCGGAGACGGGCTTGCCCGCATGGCCGACCCGTGGCGAGAGCCGCGATCGGCCATGGAGACCATGGCGGCGCCCATCGGGACCGTGCAGGACAAATTGAAGGTGGCCGCGCTTCGCGGATCCGTGATGCTCGGTTCCCCCGAGGCGCTCCTTCGGAAGACGGACGGCTCCACCATGGCCGGCCTGAAGGAACGCGGATTTTCGGATCCGTTCATCGATCAGTTCTTCCGCCCGTTCTACGGAGGGGTGTTCCTGGACCCGGATCTGGAGACCTCTCGCCGGCTGTTCGAGTTCACGTTCCACATGTTCGCGCGGGGGCGCGCCTGCGTGCCCGCGCTCGGCATGGAGGAAATCCCCCGCCAGCTCGCGGACCGTCTTCCGGAGGGGGCCGTTCAGACGGACGCCCGGGTTACGGCGGCCTCGCGGGACAGCGTCACCCTCCAGAGCGGGGAGGTCCTGGGGGCGGGGGACGTGATCCTGGCCGTGGATGCGCCGAACCTCGGATCGCTGCTGGCCTCCGTGGGGCAGGATCCTTCGGCCGCAGGCGAGCTCCCTCCATCGAGGGGTGCCACCTGCTTCTACTTCGTGGCGGAGGCCGCGCCGGTCCGGGAACCGACGCTGGTTCTGAACGGGACCGGCGAGGGGCCGGTGAACAACCTCGCCGTGATGTCCGAGGTCAGTCCGGCGTACAGCCCCGACGGTAGAGCGCTGATCGCCGCGGTGGCACTCGATGGCGGGGTCCCCGGGGCCACCGAGGCCGACAGAGTCAGAGAGGGGTGCGCCGCGTGGTTCCCCGAGGCGGCGGACTGGGAGTTCCTGGCCAGCTACCCGATTCCCCACGCGCTGCCCGCACAGCCCGAAGGGGCTCTGGAGCCGCCGTCCAGGACCCGGAGACTCCCCAACGGGCTCATCGTGGCGGGAGACCACGCCGAGACGGCCTCGATCCAGGGGGCCATGGAGTCCGGCCTGAAGGCCGCCCGGATCGTACTCAACTCATGAGGTTGCGCCGAGCGCACCGGTGAACGGAAGAGGGCCCGGGGGAGTTGACCCCCGGACCCTTTTTCGTGCCTGCCTCTCGATCGGGCCTTCCGTCAGTCGGCGGCCACCGGCACCGGGCCGGTCGCACGGGCGCCCCCGGTGCGAGCCACGGTGCCCGGGGCATCCCAGTCCCACTGGTCCGGCAGTCCACGGTCGGCGGCGATGCACCCGTAGGTCGTTTCGGCCGAGAGTATCACCCCCGGCACCCCGGCACCCGGATGGGTTCCGGCGCCCACCAGGTAGAGCCCGTCCACGTCCTCGCTCCGGTTGTGCGGGCGGAACCAGGCCGTCTGGGTGAACTTGGGCTCGATGGCGAAGGCGTTTCCGACCGTGGCGTTGAGCTCCGACTCGAAGTCGTCCGGTGTGAAGACGTGCAGGACCTCCAGGTTTTCCCGCAGCCCGTCCATGCCCCAGTCCTCGAGATAGTCCAGGACTTTCTCCGTGAAGGGCTCGGTCTCCTTCGACCAGTCGATGCCCGATTCGTTGTTGGCCACCGGGACCAGCACGTACATGCTCTCGCACCCCTCCGGAGCCATCCCCGGATCGGTCCGAGTCGGAACGTGGAGGTACATGGAGAAGTCGTCCGGGAGGATCTTCTTGCGGAAGATGTCCTTCAGGAGACCCTCGTACCGCTCGGTCAGGATGAGCGTGTGGTGCTCCAGCTGAGGGTACTGCTTCCGGGTGCCCAGGTAGAGCAGGAAGCAGCTCATGGCGTATTCGGTGCGATCCACCTTCCGGTCCGTCCACTTCTTCCGGTGCTCCGGCCGGACCAGGTACTTGTAGGTGTGACCCGGGTCGGCGTTCGAAACGACGAAGTCGGCGGGGAAGAAGCCCTGGACCGTCTCCACGCCTACCGCCCGTCCATTCTCGACCCGGATCTCGCGGGCCTCGGCCTCAGTCACGACGGTGCCGCCCAGCTCCTCGAACACCTTCCCGAGGGCCTCCACGACCGAGTACATGCCGCCGGTGGTGAACCAGACCCCGCCTTCCCGCTCGAGAAACGGGATCATGAGATAGATGGCCGGGGAGTTGAACGGGTTCCCGCCCACGAACAGGGGATGGAACGAGTAGATGAATCGGTGCCGGAAGTCGTCGAAGAACCTGTTCACGAACCTCGTCACCGTCCGGTGGGCCTGGAGCTTCGCCATCCGGGGCAGAAAGCCCAGCATGGTACCGACGGTATCGAAGGGCTTCGAGCCCAGGCGATCGGAGATCACGGCATCGTAGATCGGTCGGATCTTGGCCATGAACGCGTCGAACCGCTCCGCGTCGGCCTCGTTGAAGCGGCGCATCTGGGCCTTCATCCGCTCGGGATCCCCGACGTAGTCGATGTGGCTCTGATCGTGGAAGTAGATGCGGTAGTAGGGATCCAGGGGGATCAGGTCGAGATAGTCCTCCATCCGACGGCCCGCGGCCTCGAAGATGGACTCGATGATCCGGGGCGCCGTTATCAGGCTCGGACCCATATCGAAGGTGTACCCGCGGTCCTTCAACTGGTACGAACGGCCTCCGATCTTCTCCCGCTTCTCGACGAGGGTGACCTGGACTCCGGCGGCCTGGAGCCGGACCGCCAGGGCCAGGCCTCCGAATCCGCTCCCGATGACCACTCCGGTCTGCGTTTCCTTGCTCATCAGTTCAATGATCCCGCGATGAATGGACGTGTATCGATGAAGGCCGCCGGATCCGAATCGCCGGCAGGCCGAAAGGGTCGCTCTCTGGAAGGAGGCGCGTCCGTATCGCCCGTCCCCCGGGCGCTCGGCGAAACACCTCCGCGGGGGGGCCAGGTGTCCGGCGCGTCCTCACCGAATCGGGTGACATGCCGGAGGATGCGGTCGATCCGCTCCTCCACCCCGCGCTCGAAGGTGCGAAGCAGGCGATCCCTTCCGGACCGGTGAAAATCCTCAGCGGTGAAGGGGATCACCGGGCCCGCCGAGACATAGGCGGTGAGGCCGGAGCGGTTGTGACCTTCGAGGTGGATCCCCACCGGGATGACCTGCAGGGCCGGCAGGCGCCGCAACAGGGGAATCACACCCCCGTGGAAGCCCAGAGGCCGCCGGATGGAGGGCCAGATCCGGCCCTGGGGGAAGAACACCACCACCCCATCCGGGCGGACCGTCAGCCGGTGTTTCAACTGGGTCAGGAGGGCCCGGAACGACGCTCCGTCCCCGGGCTCGAGGCCAATCCCGCCCAGGGCACGCAGCAGGGGGTTCTTCCTCAGCTCCGTCTCCAGCATGACCGTGTAGAGTGGAGCCTCGGGCCGGAATCCCGACTGGAGCTTCCGTATCAGGAAGCCATCCCAGAAACTGGTGTGGTTTCCCAGGAGCAGGACCGGCGCCCGGGGATCGAGCTGAGCCGCCTGTTCGAACTCCGTCCGGACCCGCGCCACCCGGGCGTTCATCCAGAGGCCGAAGGTCCGGTCCAGCACCCACCAGGCCCGAGACGAGAACCCCGGCGCCTTCACGAGCCCGCTCCCAGCCCCGGGGCCGCTTCGGCGTCGATCACCTCCGAGACGTCGGCCCGGGTGCCCTCGCCCAGCCAGTCACCGTATTCCAGCACGAACCCGGCGACCCGGCCCCGCAGATACGGTTCCAGATCCTTGCCCGCCTCGGAGAGGAGTTCCGCGAGGCGCTCCATGTCGGACCGGGCCTCCTCCCCTCGTCCCATGAAGCCGGGCAGGAAGAGCGTGGATACCGTGCGCAGGTACCGGAGGTGCACGTCCGTCGGGTGATCCTGGACGAGGCCGTCGAGCCGGCCCACCCCGCGGCGCACCCACTTGATGCGGGAGGGGGGCCAGGTGCCGTGCTTGGCCCGGAGCACCTCCAGCGCGCCCAGGTAGCCGAGGGCCAGGGTGGAATCGGCGGGGGTTCCGACGCCGGCCAGCCGTTCGTCGAGCTCGGCCTGGAGGGTGTCCACCCAGGGCTCCTTCTCGGCGGCCACCAGGTAGAGCAGGTCCAGCCGCTCGACGGCCGGGAGAGTGACGCCCAGGGAATCGGCCTCGTTCAGCGAGCGAAGAGCGGCCTCCCAGGGACTGTGGACCTCGGGGGCGTCGTCACTGCCCTGGGCGGCCCCCGGAAAGGGCAGGGCGCCCGCCAGAGCGACCCCGAGGAGGATGCCCAGGGCGCGGGTCGGACCACGACCCCCTCTTTCGGCGTGTCGGGAGATCATGCCGAGGCGCCGGCCCCGGAGGATGCGGTATCCGAACCGGGAGCCCCGGGGGGCTGAAGGAGGCTGAGCCTCGGCGAGGACGACCCGGAAAGCCGACTGTCGGGCCGGGGCGCATCGGGCCCGGACCGGGTCTCCCAGAGGCCGTGAAGGCCCAGCAGGAGCTTGTGGTGGGGCCGGGTGAACGCCCGCCTGGTCATGTTGTCGTACCCGTTGGCCCGGACACGATCGTGGATGCCCTGGTACACCCGGGCGGCCACCGCGACCGGCCGGCGGAAGAAGGTCGGGAGATGAGGCACGGCCTCCATGGCGAACTCGTAGCGGCGGTCGGCCTGGGCCATGAGGTCCTCCAGGAGCTCCACGTACCCGGGGGTCGGGGGCGCGGCGCCCCGGGACATGGCGTCCAGGAGCGCATAGTCCACGCCGTACCGGGCTCTCATCCGCATCGGCACGTAGATTCGGCCGGTGCGCCAGTCCTCGCCCACGTCCCGGAGGATATTGGTGAGCTGCATCGCATGTCCGAGAGCCTCGGCCCGCTCGAGCATCCAGGGGTCCCTGATCCCGAACAGTTCCGTCACCCAGAGACCCACCACGGAAGCCACCCGGTAGGTGTAGACCAGCAGATCGTCCATCGAGTTGTATTCGGCCGGGCGGATGTCCATACCCACGCCGTCGATGAGTTCGAGGGCGTAGTCCAGGGGGACTCCGCGAGCCGCCGTGGCTCCCATCACCTGGTCCAGCAGCGGGACACCCGAGTTCTGGCCCTCGTAGGCGACCCGGGTCAGGTGCCGCCAGGCCTCCAGCCGGGAGGAAAGCTGATAGCGGGGGAGATCCTCGCGACCGTCCACGATGTCGTCCGTGAACCGGCAGAAGGCGTACACGCCCCCGATCAGCCGCTCCTCCGCAGGCGGGAAGAACCTCGCGGCGAACCGGAACGTCTTGGAGTGCCTGGCGAAGTAGGGGAGCCAGTCCGCCTGTTCCGCCGCAGTGGACGCCGAAGCCTCCTCACGGGCCAGAGCCCGGGTCGCCAGGTCCACCCAGCCGGAAAGGATGGCATCGAGCCCGGGACTGCCTCCCAGCTCCGCCCGGAGGTCGGTGGCCAGGCGTTGGGCCTCGGTCCGGAGCGAGTGCAGCGCCCTGCCCATGGAAGACGAGCCGTGCTCATCGCGGGAAAAGAGCCTGTCCGCCAGCGCGTCTTCCGCCAGGTCGAACGTCAGATCGGGAGCGAACGCCAGGACCCAGGTCCACTTCCGCTGGCGGTAATCCTGGAAGGGGGCCTTGCCGGCCTGTGCGTTGCCGCAGTAGTCGAGAAAGTCGTCGACTCTCTGGTACAGACGGCCGATCCGGACTCCGAGGTCGCGGGCAGTCTCGATTCGGCCCCGATCCGCGGAATCGAAGAGAAGGCAGGCGCCCAGGGCCGTGGCGCAACCGAACAGCTCCCCGGACTTCCCGTCCACCACCTCCACGTACTCGGACTCGCTGAGAACGGAGCCGGCCCTGGCGTTCTGGAGCTTCTCTCCGGCCACGGTGCGCTCCACCGCTCTCGCGAACGCGTCGGCGAAGGGCAGCGTGCCGACCTGCATGGCCATGCGGTACGAAGCCGTGAGGAGGTGATCCCCCTCCACCAGGGCCCGCGCCACTCCCTTTGAGGCTGCCAGCGTGGCCTTTCCGCGGCGGGTGGCGGCCTCGTCCAGGATGTCGTCATGGAGCAGGGACGCCTCGTGCACCATCTGCACCGCGAGGGCTCCGGACCAGAACCGCTCATCGAGCTCGTGCCTCCGGCCGGAAGGCACCGCCAGATAGGCGATGAGCGGGCGAAGGAGCTTTCCCTCCAGGGCCGGAACGGGCAGCCCCTGGGCCCGGGCCCGGTCCGCGGCGGCCTGGAGGCCGGCGTGAAGGGTGTCCGGACCCTCGGAGAGGGCTTCGGTCGCGGTCACGGCCGCGGAGCGAGTGAGCGTGGCGGGCGGATTCATGCTCAGTCGCCGGCCGGTGTAGCGGCGGCCAGGGGTTCGGCACGGGTGCCGGCCTGATCCGCGGCGGAATCCCGCACCTGCAGCCCGAGAGCCACGCCGTACCAGAGGGCGAGCGCCACCAGAGTGACGACCACGCCGAGCCACTCGCCGGCGGCCACCAGCATGCCGAGCGGCATGAGGAGAACCCCCGCGTAGTAGAGAAGGGAGAACCGGCCGCCGACGGCCTCGACCCAGCGCCCACCTCCGAACCGGTGCAGGAGCGCCATGAGCACGAGCCCGGTGACGAACCAGCCGAACAGGTTCATCCAGGGCATCCCGTAGTACGGCCCCGTCTCTTCCCAGACCCAATAGGGGGTCAGGAAGCTCATGGCCGGATCCAGAGCCAGGTCCCAGATGACCAGCAGGACCGCGGCCATCGTGAGCTGCACCCAGGTGGGTTGGGCCGGCATGGCCAGCCGCGCGAGCACATAGGAGGGCAGGGCCATGAGAAACCAGCTGACGGGAATCAGGGCCGGAACCCGTCCGCCCAGCTGCACGCCCAGCAGCGCTGTGTAGCTGTAGCCGCCGAACGGAATCCCGTAGCCCGTGCCCATGAACTCGCTGAGGAAGCTCACGACGAACACGGCGACGAACCCGGCGACCCAGCCTGCCCGCATGCGCTTCACCAGGGGCACCGTCAGCGCCACCGCGGCGACGGCGATCTGGAGCTGCGCGAAGAACCGGAAGGAGATGGAGTAGAACGTGAGCGCACTCTCGGTCTGCGGGAGCCACTCGGGATGGAGGGCGAAGGCCCAGTACCCGAACAGCGCGGAGAGGGTGAACGCGAACAGCCCACCGAGGGCGACCTGTTCAGAGCGGCTCAACCCTCACCTCCCATGGCGCCGTCGTCATAGGAGTCGGCCGTGGAGCCAGCCTTGATTCCGTGCACCCAGTCCACGAACTGCTGGGCGGACTGGAACACTCCAGTGGTGGGGAAAGGGCCCTCCAGCGTCAGATCCTCGTTGTTCTCGATGACCCGGGTACCGCCGACGGCGAGTGCGTAGGGATGCTCCTCCCGGTAGAACTCCGAGAGGATGCGGACCGCGCGCCTGATGTCGGCGAGCGTGTGCGGAGGCGAGAACGACACGCAGACCAGGGAAGCGGAGGCACTGGTCTGCACCGCCGCGAACTCCTCCACCGGAACGTCCGGTCCGAGGTACGCGACCCTCCAGCCCGCCCTCTCCAGCAGCACCCGGACGCACAGGGAGCCGATGTGGTGGAGGTCGCCCTCCATGGATCCAACCACGGCGGTGGCCTGCACCGGTGTTTCGCCGCTCTGCGATCCCTCCGGCGCCCGGAGGCCCAGCAGAGCCTCGATGATCACCTGGCTGGCGATGTGCTCGTCCGCCACGCGGATCCGGCCGGAACGCCAACCGTCGCCCACCTCGGCCATGAACCCCTGGATCACCCCGTCGATGACAAGGGTGAGGGGGATGTCTTCCCGCTGGCCCAGCATGGTGATCAGGGTGCCGACCCGCTCGGTGCTTCCGCTGGTCAGCCAGCCCAGGCACAGGGAAACGGCCCTGTAGACGTCTCCCTCGTTCAGGAGGCCCTGGAGGGCGGACCATACGTGCCCCTCGTAGGGGGCGAACGGGGCGAGGAAGGTGGGAATCCCTCGACTTGCGGCCAGGTCCAGTGCGTCTCGAAGATGGATCCGCCTGTGCCCGCCGTCGGTCTTGGCGAAGGGGAGATCTTCCTCGTTGCACCAGCGCTTCACGGTGGACGGGTGGACGTCCAGGAGCTCGCCGACCTCGGTGGTCGTCAGCAGCAGGGCTGGATTAAAACGTTCCTCAGGCATAATGCGCTCAAATCATGTGGAAAAAACGACTCCGCTTCAGCGCGGTTTCGTTCATGTCCAATAATTTGAGCGTTTGTGTCGATTGCCGCAAGGGGGGTGGGGCGGGAAAACGCTCACCGCGGGGACAGCGACAGCTTTTCAGGGGGCACCTGAACGGATTTCGGTCGAAAAACGATCAGGTGGAGGCGTCGGATCCGGTCTCCCGTGAGCCGACCGTGCCAGGCAGCGGCCCCTGGATCTCTCCGTCCTCATCCAGAGGTGGATAGGGCATTCCGGCTTCCCGACACATGCGGGCAAGCCGAGGATAGGCCCATTCGAACAGCGTGGAGGCGAATTCGCCGTCGGGGATCCGGACCTGGTCGTACAGCCCCGCCGCGAGGCGCTGGCGCTGGGCTTCGAAGAGAATCAGCGCGGAGGCGACCGAGACGTTCAGCGACTGGACCATGCCCGCCATCGGGATCACCACCTCCTCGTCGGAGCCGGCCAGGCCTTCCGGGCTCACTCCGTGGAGTTCGGCGCCCACCAGTAAGGCGATGGGTCCCGTGTAGTCGACCTCGCGGTAATCCCGGGCGCGGTCGCCCAGGTTCGCCGCCACCACGCGGAACCCCCGGGACCGGAGATGGTCCACGGCGCCCGTGATCTCCCGATGGTACCGAATGCCGACCCACTTCTTGGCCCCGGCGGAGGTCCCGTGCGAGAGCTCCACGCCCCCCTCGGGCGGGACGGCGTGCGCTTCCATGACCCCCACGGCGTCACACGACCGCACGATGGCCGAGAAGTTGTGGATCTTGTTCACCTGGTCCATCAGGACGGTGAGATCGGGCTGTCGCCGGGCGAGGGTGTCTCGGAGCTTGTGGAAGCGTTCGGGGGTCATGACTCGCCACGTAGAGGATGCCGGGACTGGGACTTGAACCCAGAAGGGGCGAACCCCGGGGGATTTTAAGTCCCCTGTGTTTACCAGTTTCACCATCCCGGCGGCTGGCCGAAGATCGGGGGATGTCCCCCGTGGCACCAGCCCCGGGCCGGTGGGTGGATCCCCTCAGGGCGTGACGATCAGCGGGGTCGAACTCACCATGGCGGTCCGCCCGGGCGTCACCACCTCGATGCTGAGGACGTACTCCCCGGCCGGAAGGTTGGGCAGGCTCAGTCGCACCGAACGGAAGAACGCCTGCATCCCGTCCACGCCGCCCTCTTCCCAGGTCAGGGTGACGGGCTCTTCGGGCTCCGACAGCCGCAGGAGCTCGCCGATGGCCTGGAAGAAGTCACCGTCCTTCTCGTTCACGACCACATTCACCGACATCCCCTCGCCGGGGCGGAGACCGTAGACCTCCCAGCCCGCGATGAGCGATCCGCCCAGGGGAATGGTGTGGCCCTTCATGGCATGGGGTGCGGCACTCTCCAGCGTCTCCGGCAGGTTCTCCACGTCCTCGATCAGCAGCACGTCGGAGATGGCGGTGAGTCCCGGAACCAGGTCCACCTGGGAGGCTCCCTGGCGGCCCCGCCAGGAGCGGGCCTCGGCCAGGTCCACCACCTCGATGCTGGCGACGTAGTTCCCGTTCTCCACCATGACGTCGAAGGTGCCGCGGCCGGATTCGGATTCGCCCTTGAAGTCGAACATCGCGCCGTCGGGGCCCTCGGAGAGGAACAGGTAGGTCTCGGCGAACGGGCCGGGCGGCGGCTCGATGGTCGGACCCGGGTCCCGATACGCGGCCTCTTCCCGGGGATCCACGCGCCGGAAGGGGTCGTTCCAGTTGTTGGGGTTCCCGCCCCTGCGGGGCTGCTGCGGGTACTGGGGGCGAGCCTCCTCCTGCGGAGGCGGGTCCTCCCTGAGGGTGGAGAAGGGATCGAAGTCCTCCCCGGCGCCGCCGGCGTCCGCGACGGACGCCACCCTGGCCGTGCCCTCTCCGGGCTCGAAGCCCACTACGACCCGGAGTGAGTCCCCCCTGCGGAATCGGGCCACCTGGAACTCGAGGGGCCGGAACATGGGAGAGTAGTCCGGGGCGTAGGTGGTGTGGGGGCTGTTGACCTCCAGCACGGGCCAGGCCCCCCACGGAATTCCGGTGGGATCATCCACGACGTCGCCTGGAGGAACGAACTGCCGTGCGTGGGCCTTCCCCCGGCCGACCATGTCCTGCTGGGCGTTGAGGTTCATGGAGGTCTGAACCCGGCGCTGCCGTTCCCAGGAGATGGAGCCACCGAAGCGGAGCAGGAGTTCCTCCAGGTCGAAGCCCCAGAGGATGCCGAACGGATGCTCGGCCTCCTCCCGGACGAGTACCTCCGTGAACCGGGACATCTGCTCGGTCCAGCGATCGTTCCCCGGAACCGCGTAGAGCGGATCCGACAGGTGCCAGACCCAGGCGTTCAGGCTGTCCCGGACCGGGTCCTTCCAGTCTCCGGCCTTTCCGTCTCCGGAGCCGTCCAGAACCACTCGGGGATCCTGCCACTCCCGGGCCTGCTTTTCGGGCATGGCCGCCAGCGCCTGGCGGAAGGCGGTCTCGGCCTCCGGGTAGCGTCGCTGGTGGTGCAGCGACATGCCCAGAAGGCTGTCGCACCACCACTGGGTCACGGCCCGGCACCGCCGGGCCAGACTCTCGGCGGCGTCCCATCGACCCTCCTCGCCCACGTAGAGAACCATCTGTCCGAGGACCCACTCGTCTCCGGGGATCGCCTGGTGGATGGCACCCAGTTCCTTCAGGAACTCCATGCGGGCGAGCGACAGATCCACGGGCTCCTCGCCGGGGATGGACGGGCGGTCCTTCCCGTGTCGCTTGCAGATCCGGCCGATGATGAGATCGCAGCCCCCGCCGGACCCCCACCCGATCGGGGCGGGGAGCTTGGTCTGGCGATAGGACTCGAACTGGAGCTGGAGCTCTTCCGCCAGCTCTCGGAGCTCGGTGGAGTCCGTGGGCAGGGGCTCGGCGTCCTCCCGGACCTGGGCCGAAAGCCCGAGGGGTCCCGCGAGCGCGAGCGGGAGTACCGCGAGTGCACCGATCCGCCTCATCACCGTCCAGTCCATAGTCCAGCCATGCAGAGGTTGTGGGGGCCGCTCTCCCAGCCGAGCGGGGCGGGCGGTTCCTCGAGAGGGTTCCCGTTTCGAGAGTGAGACGGGCGACCGCTCCTGCCTCCTACCCTCGGTCCAACCGCCAGGGTCCGCCGCGGGTTCCCGGAGTGCGGGGTCGCCCGACAGGGTTCTCCCCGGAGCCGATTTCGCCGGGGGGATTCCCTCCGGGACGCGACCCGTCGAACTTTCGGGTTCCCTGTTGCCACGGCGGCCCTGAAACGGCGCCGAGGTCCAACCTACCCGAGGCCCGACGACGGAGGCTCGTTAAACGATGCGAGTGGTCCTGGCGCTTGGCGGAAACGCGCTGCTTCGACGAGGCGAGCCGCTAACGGTCGAGGCTCAGCGGGAGAACCTCCAGGTGGCGGCTTCGGCCATCGCCGAGGTCAGCGAACGCCACGAGGTCGTGCTCACCCACGGGAACGGGCCGCAAATCGGCCTCCTGGCCCTCCAGTCCGCGGCCTACACGGACGGAGCGCCGATCCCACTGGACGTGCTGGGGGCCGAGTCCGAGGGGATGATCGGGTACATGCTGGAGCAGGAACTCCTGCGCCACGTCCGCCTGATGGACGTTGCCACGCTCCTGACCCAGGTGGTGGTCGATCCGGCGGATCCAGCGTTCCAGAGCCCCACCAAGCCCATCGGCCCCGTCATGAACCGGGAGGAGGCCGAGGAGGCGGCCCGGGAACGGGGATGGGCTACCGCTCCGGACGGGGACGGATTCCGGCGCGTGGTGCCCTCGCCCGCGCCCCAGCGGATCCTCCCGGCCCGTACCATCCGGCGGCTGGTCGACGCGGGGACGCTCGTGATCTCCGCGGGAGGCGGGGGGATCCCGGTCGTCCGGAGGGAAGGCGGGGGGTACCGGGGCGTGGAGGCGGTCATCGACAAGGACCGGACCGCCGCGCTTCTGGCCCGCCAAGTGGGGGCCCAGGTCCTCGTGATGCTCACCGACGTGCCCAACGTGCTCGTCGGATACGGCACCCCTGACGCCCGCCCCCTGGGTCGCGTCACCCCCGACGAACTCGAGAGCCACGATTACCCGTCGGGTTCCATGGGCCCGAAGGTCCAGGCCGCCGTGGAATTCGTGCGGGGCGGGGGCTTCCGGGCCGGGATCGGCGCCCTGGCCGACGCGGCCGCCATCGTGGAGGCGGCGGCGGGAACCGTCGTGGAGCAGGCTCAGGCGGAGGCGGAGCCCTCCGTCACGCTCTGAGGCGCATCGGCACCGGTAGCGGCGCTGCCGGACTCCTCTGCCGAAGCCTTCGGTCCGGCCCGCACGGGGCGCTCTGCGATGGTGACGCGGAACGCCTTGAGCCCGTGGATGCCCTGCATGTCCTCCAACTCGAACTCCTCGACCGGACCGTCCAGATAGCCTCGGGCGGCCATGTAGGCCAGGTACTTCCGATACTCCTCGGCTTCCCGCGGCTGACTGTAGACCACCGAGAGGGTTCGGGGCTGGGTCAGCCGCTCCCTGGACCCGCGAATGACCGCCTTGTCGATGCGCTTCTTGGCGATCTCATAGCGGATGTTGTAGGCGCCGTCCACATCGAACTTCTTCTCGTCGATGCGGAAGCGGATGGCCATGGGGTGGTCCTGGACCAGGACCAGATGGGTCAGGTCGATGGGAACCGGGAGCCGGTCCCGGCTGTCGCGCAGCGCCCATTCCACCTCCGCCATCAGCATGAGCTGCCAGAGGCGCAAGTTGTTGAGGTGCGACGGGTTGAAGTCTCTGTCTTCAGAAAGTGATGCACCTACGTAGGCGGTGTACTCCACGCCGTCGGTCTTGAACTGCTCGAAGAAGTGGGGGTGCATGGCCTGCGCCCGGGCCTCCTCCCGCTCGAGCACGGACACCACGGTCTGGTTGGCCAGGGACACGCTCTCTTCGTAGGCCTTCCTGCGGTGGTAGATGACCCCGAGATCGGGGTCCACAGCCGCCTCGTAGGCCCGCACCGCCCCCTCCGTCTCCGAGCTCAGGCGCCGGAGCTCGGGGAAGAGGGCCTGCACCTCGTTCCCCAGGAAGTCGAGGACGGTGGTCTCGTCCTCCGAGCGGAGCCCGGCCTCGATCCGCTCACGGTGCTCGGAGACACGGAAGTTGAGGTGATCCAGAAGGGGCGCCTCCGAGACCTTGAAGGCGGCCTGCAGCACGTTCTCCGCCAGCGCGAGCTGCTCCCGCAGATCGGACTGGATGGCCAGGTTCCTCAACTCGGAGGATCCCCGAATATCCGACAGCCCGTAG
>JBDHIJ010000102.1:0-5923 GCA_039587435.1 Gemmatimonadota bacterium | reverse complement strand
CCCGCAGGGGGACTTCGGCGAAGAAGCCGACGGTCTCCTTCAGGAGGACGAACACGATCCCGACGGTCACCAGCGTGGAGACCAGGGCGCACCCCATGAGGACCAGGCCGATGAAAGACTCCCGCAGGTTCCGGGAGCGCCGCCGGCTCAGGGCCTCTGGACCCGATAACGAGGGCAGCCTTCCCCGCCCACCGTCCCGAACGGGCGAAGGGGGCCGGCTCACCTGAGGGCGACGCGAACGGCTTCGCTCCGTGGCGTTGGTGGGCACCGGGGATCGGCCGTCCCGCCCGGGGTTACCGGGACTCCGTGAGGGTGTCCAGGATGCTGACCTGCTCGCCGTACTGGGCCTCGGTGAGCGGGATGTATCCCGTCGGGGCGATGAGGTCCGGTCCATGGGAGAACGCGAACCGGAGAAACGAGTCCACCTCGGAGCGCCGCGCGGACTCGTGGCTCAGGTAGACGAAGAGGGGGCGGGAGAGAGGGCTGTACGAACCGTCCTCGATGGTCTCCTGGGTCGGGGCGACACACCCGCTCCCGGAGTCGACCTGGACCAGGCGGAGCCGATCCGAGTTCTCCGCGTAGTACGCGTACCCGAAGTATCCGAGAGCGTAGCGATCGCCCGTGACCCCCTGAACCAGGACGTTGTCGTCCTCCGAAGCCTGGTAGTCGGCCCGGCTGGCGCCGTGCTCCCCGAGGATGGCCTCGGTGAAGTAGTCGAAGGTGCCCGAGTCGGTCCCCGGCCCATAGAGCTTGATCGGCTCGTCGGGGAACTCGGACCGAACGTCCCTCCAGGTGCGGACCGCGGATCCCGGCTCCCACATCCGCCGCAGCTCGTCGGTGGTGAGGCAGGTCGCGAAGTCGTTGGTCGAGTTCACGATGATGGACAGGCCGTCCCACGCCACCGGGAATTCGGTGAATTCGACTCCGGCCGCCTCACACTCCTCCACCTCCGAGTCCCGGATGGGGCGGGAGGCGTCCGAGAGGTCCGTTTCCCCGGCGCAGAACCGCTTGAATCCGCCGCCGGTGCCGGAGATTCCCACCGTCACCCGGACACCCCGGTTCGCGATCTGAAACTCCTCGGCCAGGGCCTCCATGATCGGGAAGACGGTGCTGGATCCGTCGATGGCCACGGAGCCGCTCAGGGCGTCCTCACCGAGGTTGGAGTCGCCTCCGCCGCACGCGCCCAGAAGGGGGAGCACGAGCAGGAGCGCGAGGGTCCGAGGGGTCGGGCGGGAGGGGTCGTCTCGCATGGCGATTCCGTGGGCATTTGGCATGCTATACGGTACCCATGGTCGGGCTCCGGTCCGTAACCTCCGTGTAACGCCGCGGTAACACCGGGACGATTCGTTACGAAGAGCCGGAATCCGGCCTCGATTGGCCAGATCGGTTGGCCGGGCCGCCCGGGAAGGGCGGGGTAGGCTGCGAGGGGGGGAGTCCGGACGCCCAGGCAACGCCCGGGCTCCGGGATCAGCCGTACCGACCCTCGATGTAGTCGGCGGTCTGCTTCTGCTGCGGGGCAAGGAAGAGGTCCTCCGTCTTCCCGTGCTCGATGACTTCACCCAGGAGCATGAACACGCACTCGTCGCTGGCCCGACGGGCCTGCGCCATGTTGTGCGTGACGATGAGGATGGAGTACTCGCCACGGAGCTCCCAGATCAACTCCTCCACCGCCTCCGTACCCTTGGGATCCAGGGCCGAGGCCGGCTCGTCCATGAGGAGGACCGAGGGCTTCACGGGCAGGAGCCGGGCGATGCAGAGCTTCTGCTGCTCCTCGAGGGAGAGCGAGGTCCCCAGGGCGTCGAGTCGATCCTTGACCTTGTCCCAGAGGAGCACCTTGGTCAGGGACTCCTCCACCAGGTCGTCCTCCTGCCTCCGGGTGAGCTTCAGCTCCCGGTTGTGGATGTTCGACGCGAAAAGAACGTTCTCCCGGATGGACAGGGGCAGGGGGTTGGGCCGCTGGAACACCATGCCCACCTCCTTGCGAAGCTGAGACAGCTCCACCTGGGGGCCGAAGATGTCGTGTCCCATGACCCGCACCGCGCCGGTCGTCCGGACATAGCCCAGCCGCTCGTTGATCCGGTTCACCGTCCTGAGCAGGGTGCTCTTCCCGCACCCCGAGGGCCCGATGAGCGAGGTGATGATCCCCCGCTTGATGGCCAGGTCCACTTCGAAGAGGGCCTGGAAGTCGCCGTACCAGAGGCTCAGGGCGTCGGTCTCGATGGCGTAGTCGGTGCCGGTGGTCCCGGCGCCGTCGAGCCCGTCTCCCGCGTCCCTGGTCATGGGAGTGCCGGTGGATTCCATCTCAGCCAAAACGACCCTCCACGTAGTCCCGGGTGCGCTGGTCCTTCACCTCGCCGGTGAAGAAGTCCTCGGTCAGGCCCACCTCGACCAGGTCGCCATTGAGGAAGAAGGCGGTTCGGTCGGCGAGGCGGCGGGCCTGCTGGACCAGGTTCGTGACCAGGACGATGGTGAGCTCCTTGCGCAGCTCCTTCAGGACGTCCTCGATGCGCATGGTCGTAACCGGATCCACGGCGATGGAGAACTCGTCCAGGAGGAGCAGCTCCGGATCCTGGGAGAGGGCCCGGGCGATGGTCAGCCGCTGCTGCTGCCCTCCCGAGAGGAGGCTGCCCAGGGAGTCCAGCCGGTCCTTCACCTCGTCCCAGAGCGCGGCACGGGTCAGGCACCGCTCCACGATGTCGTCCAGCGCGGACTTGTTCCTGATCCCCCGGAGTCGGGGAGAGAGGGCCACGTTGTTGTATACGCTCAGGGGCAGGCCCACCGGGAGCGGAAACACCACCCCGATCCGCTCTCGCAGGGCGTACACGTTCCGCCAGCTCCGGACGTCCTTCCCCCCGAAGATGATGTCTCCCTTCACCGTCAGGTGGGCGTTGAAGTCGTCCATCCGGTTCAGGGTGCGCAGGAACGTGGTCTTCCCGGAGTTGGCTGGTCCGATGATCCCGAAGATCTCGTTCTCCTTCACGTCCAGCGTCACGTTCCGGAGCACCGGCACGCTGTCGTAGCTCGCCGTGAGGTCCCGCACCTCCAGCTTCGTCGGGGCCTGGTCCGTCACCATTTCTTCTTCCCCCGGAGGTAGACCCGGAACGCGATGGATACCGCGTTCATGGCCAGGACCATGGAGATCAGCACGAGGGCCACCCCGTAGGGCATGGCCTCCGGGGTTTCGGGCACCTGGGTGGAGATGGTGTACAGGTGGAGTGACATGGCCATGGTCTGGTCCATGACACTCTGGGGGAGGAAGGGGAGGAACATGGCCGCGCCGGTGAACATGATGGGCGCGGTCTCGCCGGAGGTCCGTGAGACCTCGAGGATGATCCCCGTCAGAATCCCCGAGATGGCATTGGGAAGCACCACCTTCCGGATCGTCTGCCACCGCGTGGCGCCCATGTTCCAGCAGGCCTCCCGGAAGGCCATGGGTACGGCCTGGAGGCTCTCCCGAGTGGCCACGATGACGATGGGAAGCGTCATGACCGCCAGGGTGAGACTGGCGGCCAGGATGCTGGTGCCGAACCGGAAGAAGTAGACGAAGGCGCCCACACCGAAGAGGGCGTGCACGATGGAGGGCACGCCGGCCAGGTTGATGATGGCCAGGTTGATGGTCCGGGTGAGCCAGTTGTCCGGGGCGTATTCGCTCAGGTAGACCGCCGCCGCGACCCCCAGGGGCACGGAGGCCAGGAGGGCTACGGTCACCAGCCATACGGTCCCGATCAGGGCGGGGAAGATTCCGCCCTCGATCATTCCATTCCGGGGAGCCTGGGTGAGGAACTCCCAGGTGACGGCCGGGCCGCCCTTGACGATCAGGACCCCGAGGATGAGGAGAACCGGGACCACCAGGAGGACGGTCATGAGCAGGAACAGGGTGCGGACCAGTCCCTCGGTCTGTCGATCTCTGCGGTTCAGCGCGCTGGTCTCGAACATGGCGCTACTTCTTCCCCTTCCCGCGGACCATGATGTCGGCGAGGAGGTTGATCGTGAACGTCACGACGAACAGCAGGATCCCCAGGGTGAAGAGGGCCCGGTAGTGCTCGGAACCGACCGGCGCCTCGCCGAGCTCGGCGGCGATGGTGGCCGTCAGGGCCCGGACCGAGTCGAAGGGGCTGGTGGGAATGTTGATGGAGTGTCCCGAGGCCATGAGCACGGCCATGGTCTCGCCGAACCCCCGGCCCACGCCCAGGAGGACGGCGGCCATGAGGCCGTTCTTTCCGGCCGGGATCACGACCCTCCAGATCACCTGCCACCGGGACGCGCCCATGGCCTCTGCGGCCTCCCGATAGCCTTCGGGCACGGCCTTCAGTGCGTCCTCTGCGATGGTGGTCATGATCGGCGCGGCCATGAGGCCCAGGATGATCCCGGCGTTCAGGGCGTTCAGCCCCACCGGAACTCCGAAGATCTGAATGATCAGCGGGTTCATGATGGACAGACCGATGAAGCCCCACACCACCGACGGGATGGCCGCGAGCATCTCTACCAGGATCTTCAGCGTTTCCCGGGTCCGACCCGTGGCGAACTCACCGATGTAGATGGCGGCCCCCAGGGAGAAGGGCACCGCCACCAGCATGGCCAGACCGGTGACGCTCGCGGTCCCCAGGATCAGGGCCAGGGCCCCGTAGGTGGGGTTCCGCTCCGAGGTGGGACGCCAGGCCGGGTTGGTGAAAAACTCCTTCACGTCCAGCCCGTTCACGATGAAGGGGAGGCCCTCCTTCGTGATGAATACGAAGATCCCCACGATGAAAAGGATCGCGGAGATACCACCCAGGAAGACCAGACCGGCCACGGCCCGATCCACGTACCAGGCCGCGGTGAGGCGGTCGGCCGCGTCCTTCTCGGATACACCGGACCCCTGAGGCGAAGCGCCGCCCGGGAGGGGGATTTCAGCTGGATTCGCCATGGATCAGTCGGCGTCGGGGCCCCGTAGAGTCTCCATCAGGTCCCGAACCCGCACTCCGATCTCCTTGTAGACGGCCTTCAGGTGCTCCGGGTCCCGGGCGGCCTCGTCGGCCCGCAGATCCTCCAGGTCCCAGTTCAGGAGCAGGGTCCGGAAGGGAAGACTCTCCACGTGCTCCTCGATGCTCTCACCCAGAGCGACCACCACGTGATAGTACGGCTGCACCTCGTCCAGGGGCTGGAAGAGGCTGGGCTCCAGTTCGGCGGTGAAGAGGCCGTTCTTGTCGAGGAAGTCCAGGGCCCGGTCGCTAAGAGCCTTGGCCGGGACCAGTCCGGAGCTGGAGTAGCGCCCGCTCCGGGGAAAGGCCTTCCGGGCGAAGGCCTCGGCCATGAGGCTGTAGCAGTCGTTGTGCCGGTCCACGAAGTGGATCCGGAACACCTTGGGGTCCACGCCCCGTCCCTCTGTGGCGAAGAGGGTCTCCACGCAGATGTTCTCGGCCTGCTCCGCGACGCGCTTCAGCGTGGTGAGGATCCCCACCATCCCGAATACGTCCTCCAGCGGCCGCTTCTCCTTCTCCCCTACGCGTACCAGGTCGGAGATCGACTTTTCGTATCCGGCGTCGGTCTGCTCCGCCCGACCGATGGTCGCCTCGGCCAGTTCGGCGTCCCCCTCCTGAAAGGACCTCAGGGCATCGGCCAGGGCCTGCCGGGAGGCCTGGCTCAGGACGCGGACATCCTTCCCCACCTTCTTGGTGGTGGGCTCGGAGAACTGGATCACCTGGCGCGCGATGGTCCCGGCGTAGTCCCCGATGCGCTCCAGAGCCACGTCCACCCGGAGAACCGACGACACATACCGGAGATGGCCGGCGCTGGGAACGTGACGGACCACGAAGGCGTGACACTTCTGGTCCAGGGCCCGGACCATCCGGTTGATCTCCCGGTCTCCCAGGATGACCCGGTTGGCCCGATCCCGATCGTACTCCAGGAGGGCCTTCACCGCGGACTGGACCTGCCTCTCGAC
>JBDHIJ010000038.1:0-27942 GCA_039587435.1 Gemmatimonadota bacterium | reverse complement strand
GGCCGGTCTCCCGGCCCCAGCTTCCGGTGGAACTCCACTTCCTCCTCCAGGCGGCCCAGTCGCTTCTGCAGGTCGTCGAGTTCCTCTCTGAGAAGGCGGGTCGTCTCCGGGCCCTCCTCGACCTGGTCCCGCCGCCGACGGGCGATGGGCGCGAGGAACATGGACCCCCAGAAGGCGGAGAACACGATGACGACGAAGGCGAAGAACTCAACCATGGCACGCCCTGGGTTCAGGGTGGTCGATCACACTACGATCCCTTGGGGCACCACGGAAGGGGCCAGCGCGGACTGAAGAAGGCGCCCGCCGGCGTCCTCCGTCAGCCCCTCAGACCCCCACCTGCGCCGGCGTCGCAACCCCCTCCCTGCCGCTCACCACGACCTCGATCTGGGAGTCGACCCCCTTCTCCCGGCCAATCCCGCTACGTTTGTTCCTGCGGGATCCCACCTTGAGCCCTCGGTTCCGGGGGCAGTTTTCGCACAATAGCTCAAGCGCCAGCCTATCGCGCCGGATGAACCGGCCGGCTTGCTGTGCGCCAAGATACCGGATCATTCCTTGGCATTCACTGCCCTGAAGTTGCATCCGACCCTGCTTCGCGGGGTCGACGCGCTGGGGTTCACCCAGCCCACTCCCATCCAGTCACAGGCCATCCCGCACGCACTCGATGGCAGGGACCTCCTGGCCTGCGCGGCCACCGGCAGCGGGAAGACGGCGGCGTTCCTCCTACCCATCCTCCACAATCTGACGGAGCGGCCCCGGGGCACCACGCGTGCCCTGACCCTGGCCCCCACCCGGGAGTTGGCCCTCCAGATCCTGGACGATCTCCAGGGACTCGCACGGTTCACCGGGCTGAAGGCGGCCGCCGTGTTCGGTGGCGTCGGGATGGAGAAGCAGGAGAAGGCGTTCCGCCGGGGTGTGGACGTGATCGTGGCCACCCCGGGTCGGCTTCTGGACCACTTCCAGCACGACTACGCGAAGCTCCGCGGGCTGGAGTACCTGGTGCTGGATGAGGCCGACCGCATGCTGGACATGGGCTTTCTGCCCGACATCAAGCGGGTGCTCAATCATGTACCGGAGCCGAAGCAGACACTGTTCTTCAGCGCTACGATGCCTCCGCCCATCGAGCAGCTGACCCGTCAAATCCTCAGGAACCCCGCGAAGGTCGCTCTCCAGACGCGGGCTGCGCCCGCGAAGGGCGTGGAGCAGGCCCTCTTTCCAGTCCACGCGAAGCGTAAGAGCGGATTGCTGGTCCATCTCCTGAAGCATGGCGTCATGGACGACGCCCTGGTCTTCACGCGCACCAAGCACCGGGCTGACCGGGTGGCTCGCGCGTTGAACAAGAACGGTATCACGGCCGAGCGGATCCACGGGAACCGCTCACAGGCCCAGCGGACCCGGGCACTGGCCGGATTCAAGGCCGGAGACTTCCGGGTCCTCGTGGCCACGGACATTGCTGCTCGCGGCATCGATGTCGAGGCTCTGGGCCACGTGGTGAACTTCGACGTCCCCAACGTCCCGGAGGACTACATCCACCGGGTGGGTCGGACCGCTCGGGCCCAGGCCACGGGTGAGGCGTACACCTTCGTCTCTCCGGACGAGGAGCCCCAGATCACGGCCATCGAGAAGGCGGTGGGCTCACGGCTGCCCCGCCGCACCCTGGACGGATTCGTCTACGAAGTGCAGGAAGGGGAGAAGGGCCTCGAGGTGCCCCGGGCCGAGCGGATCGCGGCTATCAAGGCCCAGAAGGCCCGCGCCAAGGAGAACGCTCGAAAGCGGGAGGCCAACCGACAGAAGCAGGAGGAGTCCAGCGACCGGCCGCGCCGGCGCCGATATGGGCGCCGGAGGGGATGAGGTCTGGCCGGGACGGCTCATCGGGCCGGCCCAGCCAGTGGCGGATCAGCGCCCCGTGCGGTTCACACCCCAGGACTGACCCACGCCACGGGGATCCGAGCCTCCGGTGAACGCGGTGGGAGCGCCCTGCGGGCCCCAGGTGATGGTCAGGCCGTGGGCGTTGCCGAGCCCTCCGGACCAGCCGATCACGTGGCCCCGTGCCTCCATGGCCGCGCCGATGTCATCGCCCAGGGACTCCTCCAGGACCATTCGATCCGGCTCCACGAACGAGATGCGGGGCGCCGCGATGGCCGACTGGATGTCCATCCCGAAGTCCACGTGGTTCATCACGACCTGGGGGATAGTCTGGCCGATGGTGTGCCCACCCGGGGTACCCATGGCGACCACGGGCCGACCGGAGGCATCGAGGATGAACAGGGGTACGTCGCCACTCAGCTTCCTTCGCCCCGGGAACGCGTCCATGGGATTCCCGGCCGGCTCGAAGGTCGAATAGGCCAGCGAGTTGTTCAGCCAGATCCCGGTCCCCTCGGGCATGATTCGCGAACCGAAGAGGTTGCCCAGCGTCTGGGTGGCCGAGACCACGTTCCCCCACTGATCGGCCACCACGTAGTGCGTGGTGTTCATGCCCACGTGGGCCACCGGAGCCGGGGGCTCGAAGGTCGAGGCCCGCTCCGGATCGATCGCCGAGGCATGCTCGGCCCAGTACTCGTCGGAAAGCAGCATGTCGAGCGGCGGGGGCGCGATGTCCGGGTCACCCGCGTGGGCCAGCCGCGTCCAGAAGGCGTGCTTCGTCACCTCGGCGTAGGTGTGGAGGTAATCCACCGAGTTGTGACCGAGGGCCTGAAGATCGAACTGCCCCATGATCCCCAGCCGGACCAGGGCCGGGAAGGAATTGGCCGGGGGTGAAGCGGTCATGACCCGACGCCCCCGGTAGTCGATCTCGATGGGCTCCCACCACTCGGCCTCGTTCTCCTGCAGGTCCGTCATGCGGAGGAACCCGTCGGCCTCCACCATGGCCTGATCGATGGCCTGCGCCAGCGGACCCTCGCGGAACGCGGACGGGCCCTCGGAAGCCAGGATCTCGAAGGAGCCCGCCAGGTCCTCCTGGACCAGGAACTGACCCGCCTCCAGCGGCTCGCCGTCGGCTCCGTAGAACGCCCGCGCATGCTCGGGGAACGCGTCCCACGACCTCGCGATGAACACGGCGTGCAGGTCGCTCAGTTCGAACCCGTCGCGGGCCAGCCCTACGGCCGGCCCGAACAGGTCGGCCCAGTCCATGGAGCCATACCGCTCGTGCATCGACGCCCAGGCATTCACGTTCCCGGGGGTCGACACGGCCTTGGCGCCCCGCCGGTTCTCCATGTAGCCGGGGGTCGGGGCCCGGTAGGCATCGCCGATGACACCCGCCGGGATCCGACCCGAGGGATTGAGGAAGTGGGACCGGCCCTCGTCGGCCGAGTAGACGAGGATCGTGCCGTACCCGCCCATCCCGCTCATCATGGGCTCCACCACGTTGAGCGCGGCCGCCACCGCAATGGCCGCGTCGAACGCGTTTCCGCCCGACCGGAGGATCTCGACCCCGACCTCGGTCGCCAGCGGGTGCGCCGAAGCCACCATCCCGGCGTCGGACACGGCCGGACTGATCGAGGTCGAGCCTCGGGGAGCCGCGACGAGCGCACCGGGAACGGCCGTGTCCGCACCGTTCCCGCAGCCGGACAGCGCCAGGGCGGCGCCGAACAGCAGAGGGCTGAACCTGCTCCGCAGACGAGTCATCGGGACACCATCCTCATGATCACCTGCTGCACCTTGGGTTCGTGCTCCGGCGAGAGCGTGAAGTAGACCTGGATGTCCCGCTGCAAGCAGTCGAGCGTGAAGAAGCCCCGGAGTCGATTCAGGGGCTCCATGGGTCCGGCGTCGCCGCACTCACCGGCCTCCCCGAACAGCTCGGCGGACCGGGCCACCAGGTCCTGCACCCGGTTGTCCATGAAGAAGTTGTCCGCGAACAGATCGGACCCCTCCGCCCCATTCCACGTCTCAAGGAAGGGGACCAGCCGCATCTGCCGGTCAGCCAGCACCGGGGTCACCGGGATCGATCGGCGTCCCAGCTCGGCGCCCACAATCAGGGCGTCCAGGGCCGTCAGGGTGGCGCTGGAGGTGCCGGCATAGGTGCGGTTGTCGAACGCGAACACGGCCAGTCCGTATTGAGGAGCCATGATCCAGTTGCTGCCGAACCCTGGAAGGCCGCCACCATGGGCGATCATGACGCGGCCCTCGCAGTCGCGGGTCCAGCTCAGGCCGTAGGCGTAGGACCGGGTCGCTCCGCATTCCCGGCCGCTCGGATACTCGAACCCCAGCTGCAGAGCGGAGAAACTGGCCGGCTGATGCATCTCCCGCAGCGAGGACCGGCGCAGCGGCTCGTCGTCCGCGCCGTCTCGCGGCGGCCAGGCCTGGAGATGAAGCGCCGCGTAGCGGGCGAAGTCCTCGATCGAGGTCATCAGGCCGCCCATGGCCCCGTAGGATCCATGGTGCTCCAGGGGAACGATCTCCCAGGCTTCATCGACCCAGTCGTAGCCCAGAGCCAGGTGGCGCGGGTCGGCCCGCTCGAACTCCCAGACCGTCGCATCCATCCCCAGCGGTCCGAGCAGGTGCTCCCGCATGTAGTCCTGGAACTCCATCCCGGACACCCGCTGGACGATCTGCCCCAGCAGCGCGAATCCGGTGTTGCTGTACTCGTAGGCCACCCCCGGAGCCCTCGAGAAGGAGGGACCCACCTCCATCAGCTCGATGAGATCGGCATCCGTGTCGGCCAGCTGGCGGTCGCCCCAGGGATTGTCCTCCGGAAACCCGCCCGCGTGTCGCATGAGGTCGCGGACGGTGATCTCGGGGGAGTCGGAGGTGGGGTAGCGCATCCCCCGCATCTCGGGGAGATAGGTGGACGCCGGCGCGTCGAGGACGAGCTTGCCCTGGTCCCGAAGCTGGAGAATGGCCAGGGCCGTGAAGCTCTTGCTCATGGACGCGATGCGGAACACGGAGCGGGTGTCGGCGGGGATTTCGTGCTCGAGGTTGGCGGTGCCGAAGGCTCCGGACAGGATGAGCTCTCCGTCCAGCACCACCCCCCAGGACAGCCCCGGGACGTGCCGGTTCTCAAAGAACTCCCGGAAGATCCCCTCCACCTCGGACCCCAGGGCCCGAACGCGGTCCGCCCGCCCGGGGTCGTTGAAGTCGGGGACCTGCTGAGCGGTCGCAGCGGTCACGGTCAGGAGAACGGCAAGAAGGAAAGTCAGAAGCGAGGCCGGAGCCGGTCTGATCGACGGCCGATTCGGCCGGATCCCGGACTGCGGGAATCGAGCCTGGGGTGCCATGGGGATGTCTCCGGGTGCGGAGGTGGATCGTGTGGTCGGGGTTCTGGTCCAGTGTCGGACGTAGCGGGATACCGCGCAACGAACCCCGGCCTTCCGGGTAAAGGGCAGCCATAGATTCCCTGTGTTTCCCCGCCTTGCGCCCTGCGTGGCCGGGCGGTCTTGTGAGGCAAGGTTTTTCGGGCGCCACGAAGCCCGGAAGCGCTCCGACCCTACCATCCAATCGATGAAGCTCATCCGACCTCGATCTCTACTGATCGTGGCCGTGGCCACCGCCACGGTCAGCGGCTGCTCTTCGGCGGGGAACGCCGAGCCGACCCAGGCGCCCGGCCCGCCGGAAGCAGCTCAATCCACCGCCGAGCCCGGGCCCCGGATCTTCCAGCCGGGAGCCCCCGGTCAGGCCACGAAGGAGTTCTCCACGGACGAACTGAACGCCGTAGAGGGCGTCACTTACGTGGAGGCCGATGTCCGCTTCATGCAGATGATGATCCCGCATCACGCCCAGGCCCTGGAGATGACCGACCTGGTGCGGATGCACGCCACCACCGACGCCGTCCGGCAGATGGCCCTCCGCATGGAGATCTCCCAGCGAGACGAGATCGCCCTCATGCAGAGCTGGCTGCGGGAGCGGGGCGAATCGGTGGAGTGGGACGGCATGGACGGCGAGCATGGAGCCCGCGGCACCGACGCGGCCCACGCCGGCCACCCGATGGCGGGCGAGGGAATGGCCATGGGAGACGACGCCCAGGTCGACTCCATGGACGTGGCCCTCATGCCGGGCATGCTCACCCCACGGCAGATGGAGGAGCTCGAGAATGCCAGGGGAGTCGAGTTCGACCGCCTGTTCCTGCTCTACATGATCCAGCACCACCAGGGTGCGGTGGACATGGTGGCAGACCTGTTCATGACCTCGGGAGCCGCCCAGGAATCGACGGTGTTCAAGTTCGCCGAGGACGTGGACGCCGATCAGACGATGGAAATCGCTCGAATGCAGCGGGTCCTGGAGGGCCTGCCGGAATCATCCAACGCGAGGTGAAGGAATGAAGGACTCCCGTCAGACTCTCAGCCGGCTGGGCGGTGCGGCCGCCACGGCGATGACCCTCGGGGCTCTGCTGTCCAGCGTGGCTGCGAACCCCGCCGATGTCGGAGCACAGGAAAGCGGCGCTGCGCCCGTCCGGCCTGACGCGCCAGTGCTCACCTGGGATCCCAACGATCCGCGCATCGGGCTGGCCACCGGCTGGACCGACGCCGGCGAGGCCATCAGCAACCTGGAGCTGCTGGCCGCCATCCCGCGACCCGACGGGTTCTTCAACCCCGAGACTCCGGGAGACGGTCGGTTCAGCAACACCGACCTGGCCTTCCGCGGCAACACGCTCATCCAGGGCAACTACAACGGGTTCCAGCTCTACGACATCTCGAACCCCGCCGACCCGCGGCTCGAGTTGAGCATCGTCTGCCCCGGCGGGCAGGGAGACGTCTCGGTCCATGGCGACCTCGTCGTCATGTCCGCACAGGAGACCCGCGGCCGTCTCGACTGCGGGATCGAGGGCGTGGCCGATTCCATCAGCGCGGAGCGGATGCGGGGTGTGCGGATCTTCGACCTGGGCGACGTGAACAACCCGAGGCAGGTGGCGGCGGTTCAGTCCTGCCGGGGATCCCACACCCATACCCTGGTTACCGACCCCAATGACGCCGAGAACATCTACGTCTACATCCAGGGCACCAGCAGCGTCCGCCCGGGAGATGAACTGCCCGGATGCTCCGGAGCCGAGCCGGAGGAGGACGAGAACACGGCGCTCTTCCGGATCGAGGTGGTGAAGGTCCCGCTGGCCGACCCGTCCGCGTCCGAGATCGTGAACATGCCACGGATCTTCGCGGACGCGGAGGGCAACATCGCGGGCCTGTGGGCCGGCGGTGACCACGGTCCCGGGACGCAGACCACCCGCCGCACCGACCGATGCCACGACATCACGGCCTATCCCGGAATCGGCCTGGCCGGTGGGGCCTGCTCCGGCAACGGGATCCTGCTCGACATCACCGATCCGGCCAACCCGGTCCGGGTGGCGGGCGTAGCGGACCCCAACTTCTCGTACTGGCACTCGGCCACGTTCAACAATGACGGGGACGTGGTGGTATTCACCGACGAGTGGGGGGGCGGCTCCGCCCCCCGCTGCCGGTCCAGCGATCCGGCCACCTGGGGCGCCAACGCCATCTTCAGACGCAGCGAGGACAACTCCCTCGAGCTGGCGGGCTACTACAAGCTCCCGGTGCCCCAGACCGATACCGAGAACTGTGTAGCCCACAACGGGTCCATCATCCCGGTGCCCGGGCGGGACCTGTTCGTCCAGGCCTGGTACCAGGGCGGCGTGTCCATCATGGACTTCACCGACCCCGAGAACGCCTTCGAGATCGCGTACTTCGACCGCGGCCCCCTCTCCGACACCGAGATCTACACCGGCGGATACTGGTCCACGTACTGGTACAACGGCCGGATCTACGGGGCCGAGATCAGCCGGGGGATCGACGTGTTCCGGCTCACGCCCAGCGAGCATCTGACCGAGGCCGAAATCGCCGCGGCGGAGCAGGTGTGGATGGACGAGTTCAACGCCCAACTCCAGCCGAAGGTGACCTGGGAGCCCACGGCCGACGTGGCCCAGGCCTACCTGGACCAGATGATCCGCCACAAGCGGATCCTGAACTCCCGGGCGGACGAGCTGGGGCGGGTGATCCAGCAGGCCAGGCGCGGCAGCGCCTCGGCTTCAGCCCTGAACGGTGCCGCCGCCGCGGCCGAGCGGGACGCCGCGGCCATCCGCGCCGGAGAGCTGGGCGGTGACGCCGACCGCATGGAAAAGCTGGCCGCCACGCTGCGCGGCATGGCCGGCATGTAGGTCCGTGAGCGGCCCACCCGGACCGGATCACCGGTCGGGAGGGACGAACGACCGAGGGCCCGACACCCGGAGGTGTCGGGCCCTCGCTTCGTCTTCCTCTACCCGCGGCCTCCGGGGCGGCGGGAACCGGGGACCTAGAACCCGAGGACGCCGCCGATCACGGCCACGAACACCCTCAGGAGAACGGCGAGCATCACGCTGAAGAAGATGATGAGGGGCGTGGACGCGATCCCGATCCGGATCAGGTTCACGATCGCCACGGGGAGAGGCGCGCCGTAGATCGTGGGCATCTCCCCCTCTTCCCAGCGAACCAGCTTGTTGTCGTGCTCAGCCATGGCGTCCCCCTCAACCCAACCTACGGGCGACGACGCCTCCAGGTTCAATCGAACTCGAGGGGGTCCATCGGAAGGATGTCGAAGAACCGCTGATGCTCGCGGCTCCAGACCAGGCCGGCAGCCCGAGATCCGGGCGGCGCGTAGAAGAACAGAGGCACGCCGGACGCCACTACGCGGTTCCACTCCTCGATGGCCCGTGCGCGATCCGAACCACCCACCTCGAGCGGGCGAGGTTTCCGAGCGGCGGCCAGTGCCTTCTGGGTCTCGATGAGCTCGAAGGGTGGAGGCCCACCACCCCAGGTCGGAGGACCGCGCCGCTCACGGAACTGACGCCAGGTCCAGAACTGCTCCTCGTCGAAGAAATGGGCACTGTGCCAATCCACCCGCCGCCCCCACTCCTCGTCCCCCAGCCCACGATCGCCCGGCTCGAACCCGGCCGTCCGGCTGAGCTCGAACTCGTCCTCGTAGAGAATCCCACCCGCGGACTCGATGGAGAACGTGGCCCACAGGTGACCGGAGGGATCACCCCAGCCCACGAGACGGAGCGTCTCCTCCACCCCGTCCCCGGTCATGTCGCGATGCGCGGTGGCCAGGGGCAGAAACTGCTCCGCCGCCGAGTCGGATGAGCTCAGTGCCGAAACGCTGGGGAAAGCGGTGCCATGCGCCTGGGCCCTCAGGGAATGAGGGAGACCCAGGACCATCAGCATGCCGACGAGCGGCACCGTCGTCCGAATGGTGCGCACCATTCTCCTGCCTGAGGCTTCCGGCAGGCCGGGGGGGGACGGCCAGAGCGAGTGGACTCCACCGCCGGGAAGAGTCCAGGATTTTGGGGCTTCGGACTAAAATAGGCCCGCTACCCGCCTCGGCGACAGACTCGGTAACCAAATGTTTACGAGGTTTGGCCTTCGCTCCGAATCGAGTCCATCAGGGCCCGAGTCCTGGGGCCGGGCTCGAGATCCAGAGCCTGATCGAGGCGTTCGGCGAACCGCTGGTAGAAGTTCACCGCGGCCGCCCGGTCACCCGCATCCGCCAGCGCCTCCAGAAATCGCTGGACTTCGCTCTCATCGGTGCAGACCCGGCCCACGGCCTCTTCGGCCAGGCGCTCGGCCTCGGCGACTCGGCCGAAGCGCACCTCCCGGTGCGCGAGATCCCAGGACGCCCGGGCCGCCTGGCAGCGCAGGTCGTGCCGCTCGGCCTCCACCCACTCCTCCCACTCGTGCGCGTCGGCGAGATGGAGTCCCTCCAGGAGGTCTCCACGGTAGAGTCGGTGCGCCAGGTCGGCATCCCCTCGGCGCATGGCGCCCCTGAACCGCAGGGCGTCGCACCTGAGCCGGTCGCCGTCCACCCCGACCTCCTCGTTTCCTCGGGTCAGGATCAGATCGGGTTCCAGGGCCTCACGAAGTCCGTGCAGGGACTGGCTCAGGGCGTTGCGGCCGTGGCCGCGGTCGGATGTCGGCCAGAGGACGGAAAGAACGCGGTCCCTGCTCACATACCGGTCCGAGGCGGTCAGGGCGAGGTACGTGAGAAGAGCCGCACGCTTCGGCCGCGAGAGCACGGCGAGGGCTGAAGCGCCGTCGGGGCCCCGCAACTCAAGCGCGCCGAGGACCTGGAATTCGGTCATGGCGCCACCTGCCGGCGGGGAAGTCAGGGATTAAGGAATCATAACGATTCTTGAGACTCGGCGACACCGAATTCCCTGGGGGCATCCTCGGGCGACCCCTTGGCCTAGTCTCCTCCCTCCGACTCGTGGTCCCCGTCCTCGGGCATCCACGCACCGCAGTGCGGGCACTTCGCGAACTCGATGGGCACCATCCCGTGGCACTCGGGGCACTCCACCATCTCTGCGCTCAGGGGGTCCAACCGATCCAGGTTGTCGATACCGGTCGGCGTGGAGTCACAGCCGACGATCAGGATGAGTCCGACGCTGATCAACGCGAGGAGGAGCTTGAATTTGGACATGGTGGGCTCCGGTCGTACAGGGGCGGAGCGCCCGAGCCGGGTGACTCGACCTCACCGTCCCACGTTCAGCAGACCCATGGTATGCCCAGGCTCTTACCGGACTCTGAACGGAGCCTGACCGAGGCCGGACCGGGCGGGGATCGAGGACCGGGGGTCCTCGTCGCCGGCCGGACCGCTGGCAGATCCGGTCAGCGGGCTCCGGCGCGGAGCCGGGCCCGGGACCAGGCGAACAGCCGCGGTCCCACGAGGGTCCCCACCGCAGCGATCCAGAACGAGATCGCGATCCCGCTGGAGAAGAGCACGCCCCAGTCCCCGCCGCTCAGCGCCAGGGACCGTCGCAGGTTCTTCTCCATCATGGGGCCCAGAACCACGCCCAGAATCGCGGGAGCCAGGGGAACGGAGGTCTTCCGGAAGATCAGCCCGATCACCCCGAACCCGAGCATGAGCAGGAGGTCGAACACGCTCTGGCTCATGGCGAACACGGCGGCCACGCTCAGAATCGCCACACCCGGCATCAGCACCCAACGGGGGACGCTGAGGATCCGAGCGAACAGCCCGACGAGCGGGAGGTTCAGGATGAGGAGCAGGAGGTTCCCGATGTACATGGATGCCACGAGCCCCCAGAAGACCTCCGGTCGCTCTCCGATCAACTGAGGGCCGGGGGTCACGTCCAGCGCGGTCAGGGCCCCCAGCAGCACGGCGGTGGTACCGCTTCCCGGGATCCCCAGGGTGAGGAGCGGGATCATCGATCCGTTGGCGGCGGCGTTGTTGGCCGACTCCGGAGCGGCCACCCCCCGGATGTCCCCCTGGCCGAACTCTCCCTCCTTTCCCGCGATCCGCTGCTCCGTGGCGTAGGCCAGGAACGCCGCGATGGTACCGCCGGCCCCGGGAAGCACGCCCACCCCGAAACCCACCACGGCCGAGCGCACCATGACCCACCCTGTGGTCACGAGGTCGGACACGCGCAGCGCCACCCGCGAGAGCTTTCCGGTGACCACCTGTCCGGGACCGCTCTCCCCCAGGGCCAGCAGGACCTCGGAAACCGCGAACAGCCCGATGGTGACCACCACGAAGTCGATTCCGTCCAGGAGGCCCAGCTGCCCGAAGGTGAACCGTGGCACGGCGCTCTGAGGATCGATTCCCACCGAGGCCACCAGGAGGCCGAACGCCAGGGCGATGACCCCCTTCCAGATGTCGTCCCCCCCCAGACTCGAGAGCGCCACAAGGGCGAAGAGCATCAGTGCGAAGTACTCCGCCGGACCGAACCGGACGGCCACCTGGGAGAGGGTGGGCGCGAAGAAGACCAGGCCGGCCACCGATAGCGTCCCGCCCACGAACGAGGCCACGGCGGCCACCGCCAGGGCCCGCTCGGCCTCGCCCTTCCGGGTCAGGGCGTAGCCGTCCAGCGCCGTCACCACCGCGGAGGCCGTACCCGGGACGTTCAGCAGGATGGTGCTGATCGAGTTTCCGTATTGGGACCCGTAGTAGATCCCCACCAGGAAGATCAGGACGGACTCGGGAGGGATACCCGAAGCGAAGGTGATCGGGATGAGAATGGCGATGGCGTTGATCGGTCCGACGCCGGGGAGCATCCCCACCACGGTCCCCACCCCCACGCCGGAGCCGGCAAGCAGGAGGTTCAGCGGCTGGAGTGCGACCCCGAACCCCTCCCAGAGCCCCTGGAGCGCGCTCATCCTCCCGTCATCCCCGGAAGGAGCGCCACCAGTCGGCCGGCGGGCAGCTGAAGTCCGAATCCCAGGGAGAACAGGGCGTACAGGGCCGCCGCGAACACGATCCCGGTGAGCAGACCCCGCCCCCACCCCCCACCGAAGAGACGCGCCAGTACGGCGGTGGCCAGAGTGGTGGCGGCCATGAACCCCAGCCAGGGAATCGCGATGGCATAGCCCGAGAGAGCGGCAATCCCGGCGATCTGGCGCCGGATCCGGGAGAAGCCGGCGGGACCGGCCGGCTGGACCGACGGTTCCGCAGCGTCTGAAGCGCCCCCCTCCGGCGACCCGGACCCCGGCCTCCGAAGCAGGAGCGCAGCGCCGGAGACGGCGAGCAGACCGGCGACCAGGTACGGCAGCGCCCGAGGGCCCAGCGGGTCCACCAGGAACCGGACCGTGTACTGGCTCGCCATCGCCGCCACCAGCAGCGCCAGCCCGACCGCGGCAGCCGCCAGGATCCGGTCGGACCCGCTCATTCCAGGAGTCCCATCCGGCGGGCCAGGTCCTCGAAGGTCCTCACCTGCGAGAACACGAACTGCTCGAACTCGGGCCCGATCTGGAGAAAGGGCTGCCATCCGTAGGTCCGCATGACGGCCTCCCATTCGGACGACTCGCCCAGTTCCTCGAACCTCCGGGTCCAGAGGTCGTAGACGGAATCCGTGACCTCTCCGGGCAGGTAGTAGCCTCTCCAGGTCGGCCATTCCACGTCGATGCCCGACTCCACCGTGGTGGGCAGGTGATCCCAGGGAGGGGCGAGGCGCTCGGCCGACAGCACGGCCAGGACCCGAATGGCGCCGGCCTCCACCTGGGGCAGGACCTCGGACAGCTCCCCGCTGAACAGGTCCACGAACCCCCCGACCACGGCCGCCTGGGCCTCGCCCCCGCCGTCGAAGGGGACGTATCGGACCCGAAGCGGATCGACCCCGGCGGCGTCCGCCACCAGGAGCACCTTTACGTGGTCCTGGCTGGCCATGGCGGAGCCCCCGGCCGCCACGATGCTCCCTGGATCCGCCCGCCACTGAGCCACGAGCTGACCGAGCGTCTCGAACTCCGAATCGCTCCGCACCCCGATGACGCCGGGCTCCGTCGCCAGCGAAGCGACCCACCGGACGTCCTCGGCCTCCAGCGATCCGAACAGCCCCTGGGCCAGGTTGAGCATGGTGGCCGGACTGGCCGATGCGAAGATGGTGGACTCCCGGCTACGGCGAGCCGCGAACTGGACGAAGGCTCGGCCACCGCCGGCCCCGGGCAGGTTGGTCACTTGGATCGTGGTGGGGACGATGCCGGTCTCGGTGAACGCCCGGCTGGCCAGCCGACAGGCCAGATCCCATCCACCCCCCGGGGTCCCCGGTGCGACGCACTGGTACGGGGCCTCACGACCGCCGTTCCCTCCTCCGCATGCCCCGAGACCCAGAGCGAGCCCGATCACACCAACAGCGGACATCCGGAACGCCGGCCCGGGACCGACCTCACGCGGCGCCACCCGGCGATCAGGCACGCACGATCCCGAAGAGGGGCATGCTCTCCTCTTTCCCTCGCAGGTCGATCTCCCCCATGGGACGCGCCTGGAACTCGCCCGCCAGGTCGAGGTGATCGAGCAGCGTGGCCGACACGAGAAGCTCCTGGCCCAGCCGGTTGCAGCTCCCCTCGATCCGGGCCGTGGTGTTCAGGACGTCACCGTTGTACACGATCTCGCGCTTGATCTCACCCACCTGAGCGGTGAGCACCTCACCGCCGTGCATCCCGGCCTTGAACTCGGGCACCCGGCCGTAGCGCTCCAGGAACCGGGGGCCTTCAGCGGCCACGGCCTCCTTGAGACTGAAGAACGTCCGCACGCAGGTGGCGTCCCGGACGGCGTCGGGGGTGCGCCACGTCAGCACGATCTCGTCACCCACGTACTGGTAGATCTCGGCCCCGGCCTCCAGGATGGGCTCCGTCATGGCGGCGAAGTAGTCCTGGACCAGGCCCAGGTAGGACTCGGGATCGAGTGCCTCGGCCAGGGAGGTGGACCCCCGGATGTCCACGAACATGAATACCCGGTCCTCTCGTCGGGGCCGATGGTACTTCCCGGTCACGAGGCGGACCAGTCGACCCGGACCCATGAGACGATCCACCTCCAGGATGAAGAAGAGGACGCCGGTGATGGCGAGGCCCTCCAGGATCGAGACGAGGGTCCCGGCCATGAAGAGGTCCTGGTCGTAGTGTGCCGAACCCAGGCCGGGGAAGAGCTCGTTCAGGGGGTGAAGAGCCAGGAGGGTCACCTGCATGACCACGACCAGGGCGAGCGCCTTCAGGCCCAGTGCGGGCCAGAACGGGAGGCCCCGCAGACGCTCCCGCAGCACGAAGAACTCCGCAGCCCCCACCAAAAATCCGACGAGGAACCCCAGCACGGGGCCCCACGGCAGAAGATGCTCGCCGTGGATGGCCCGGACCGCCATCACGAACGGGATGGCGCCGAGCCCGACCTTCACCGAAGCCGCGAGCCTGCGGCGGGTGTATCGGGTCATGACCTGGCCTCAGCCCGGGACCACCCCCATCACGTGATCGGCCTCGGCACGTAGATCTCCGGCAGACCGGCGTCCCGCAGGATGTCGTTGTACGCCGGGATGTCCTGGTTCCGGATGACCTGAAGCTCCTCCTCGATGCCCGACCAGACCTCCAGGTAATCGCCCGTCACCTCCCGCACTCCGTCGGTGAGGGGGATGTTGGCGCCGCCCATCCGGCCCAGCAGGTCCTTGTACTTCATCATGAGCCGGGCCTCCTGCTGGTAGGCGTTCTGGAAGGTCCTGAGCTCCTTCTGGAGGAGCTGGGCGATCCACTCGTCGAGCTTCTCGTTCAGGGACTCTCCGCCCTCGGTCACCGGCGTGGTCTGGGCCACCTGGAGGATGAATTCGAGCTGCTGCTTCACCTGCCTGAGCTCGTTGATTCCGGCTGCCATCTCGTCCACGGCCTCCATGAGCGAGGCCGACAGGGCGTCCAGCTCGGCGTACTCGCCATCGGGATCGGCGGACTCGCCGTCCAGTCGGGGATCGATGCGGATGGTGAAGTCCTGCGTCTGAGACCAGTCCCCGATGCTCATGCGGATCTGGTAGTCGCCCGGCACCGCCTCGTAGCCCGACAGGCTGGGCGACGTGGCCGTGATCTCGATCAGGCACGGAAACTCGCCCACCATCATGTTCCAGCTCCAGCGGTTGGCGCCTGCGCCGCGGCCGAACGGCGCCGGGGCCCGCACGCTCTCACACGCCGGCGAGTCATCGTCGCTGTGCTCCGCGTAGACCACCCGACCGTTTTTGAGAATCTCCATAGACATCGGCACGTCGGCCGGGACGTCGTCGGCCAGGACGTAGTTCACCTGCATCCCCGAGGGAGGGTTCTGGCCCAGGCCACCCTCGGAGTAGTAGCCCCGGACGATGCTCCGGACAGGGTCCCGGGGGTCGTAGAGATAGTGGTCGGCGGCCGCTACCTCGTCCGAGACCTGATGCAGGGGGGTCAGGTCGTCCAGGATCCAGAGTGAGCGACCCTGGGTGGCCACCACCAGGTCCTGCTGCCGCACCCGAAGATCGGTGATGGGGACCTCGGGCAGGTTCAGCTGCAGTTCCTGCCACACCCCGCCGTCGTCAAAGGAGACGAAGAGCCCGGTCTCGGTTCCGGCGTAGAGGAGGCCCCGGCGATCGGGGTCCTCCCGGATCGACCGGGCGAAGGTGTTGCCCGGGATCCCGTTCACGATCTTCGTCCACGACTGTCCGTAGTCGTTGGTCTTGAAGATGTAGGGGGTGAAGTCGTTGAGCTTGTAGCCGGCCGCCACGAAGTATGCGGTGGCCGGATCGTGGGGAGAGGGCTCCACTACGTTGATGATGCTCTCGGGCACCCCGTCGGGAGTGACGTTGGCGAAGGTCTCACCCCCGTCCCGGGTCACCCAGACGTAGCCGTCGTCGGTCCCCACCCAGATGACCCCGGGTTCGACCAGCGACTCCTCGATGTTGAAAACGTTGTTGTAGCTCTCCGCCGTGATCTGCTCGTTGGAGATGGGGTAGCCGCCCACGCCCTGATGCTCCGGATCGTTCCGGGTCAGGTCCTCGCTCATGGTCTCCCAGCTGACGCCCCGGTTGGTGGACTTCATGAAGTACTGGGAGCCGTAGTAGATGACGCTGGGATCGTGGGGCGAGACGGCAACCGGCCCGTTCCAGTTGGCCCGGAGCTTCAGGTTCTTCGGCTGCTCGCCCGTCACCCGCTCCGGGTACGGCCGGACCATGCGGTAGTTCTGGGTGTCCCGGTCCCACTCGCCCAGGAAGGACGCGAAGAAGGTCGTGTAGACGTACTTGGGGTCCTCTGGATCGAGGCCCACGGTCGCCGACTCCCCGGAGCGGATGGTCTGCCAGTCGTGCTCGCCGATGCCGCTGCCCAGGGTCTGGCTGGCGATGACGATTCCGCTGGCGTCCTGCTGCCCCGAGTAGACGTTGTAGGGATAGAGGTTGTCGGTGATGACCCGGTACATCTGGGCGGT
This sequence comes from Gemmatimonadota bacterium, assembly GCA_039587435.1. Lineage (GTDB taxonomy): Bacteria > Gemmatimonadota > Gemmatimonadetes > Longimicrobiales > Gaopeijiaceae > JBDHIJ01. The sequence goes on along the minus strand of JBDHIJ010000038.1, from coordinate 11,322 downwards.
GGGCTGGTTCATGAGCGTCGACCAGGTCTGGCCGCCGTTGAACGAGACCGAAGCTCCACCGTCGTTCCCGTTGATGAGGATGTCCGTGTTGTCCGGGTTGATCCACATGGCGTGGTGGTCCACGTGGCTGTCGGGGATGCGGGTGTACGTCGCGCCGCCGTCGATGGACTTCATGGCCCCGCTGTTGAGGACCCAGACCTCGTCCTCGTCCACCGGGTCGGCCACGATGTGCATGTAGTACCAGGCCCGGGCGAAGGTCCGGGGATCGTTGCTCACCTGCCGAAACGACTCGCCTCCGTTGTCGGAGCGGTAGACGCCGCCCTCCTCACCCCGGGCCTCGATGGCCATGTAGACCACGTCCCCGTTCGCCGGACTGATGTGGATGCCCATCTTGCCCTTCAGGTCGGGCAGGCCGGCCGTGATCTCCCGCCAGGTGTCCCCGCCGTCGGTGGTCTTCCAGACCCGGCTTCCGGGCCCGCCACTCTTCACCACCCAGGGCCACCGCTGGAACTCCCAGGACGTGGCCATGAGGATGTCGGGGTTGGTGGGGTGCATGGTCAGGTCGACGATCCCCGCGCCTTCGTCCACGAACAGGAGCCTGTCCCACGTCTCCCCGCCGTCACTGGACCGATAGACGCCCCGCTCCTCGTTGGGTCCCCACGGATTCCCCTGCGCCCCCATCCAGAGCAGGTCGGGGTTCGTGGGATGGACGAGGATCCGGCTGATGTGCCGGGTGGCCTCCATCCCCAGGTGGGTCCAGGTCTCGCCGGCATCGGTGGACTTGTAGACCCCGTCCCCGTGGGAGGTCTTCACGCCCCGGACCGGGGACTCACCCGTCCCCACGTAGATGACGTTGTGGTCCGACGGCGCCACCGCGATGGAGCCGATGCCCGTGGTGTTGAAGTACCCATCCGAGATGTTCTGCCAGGTGGTGCCCGCGTCGGTGGTCTTCCAGACTCCGCCCCCCGTGGCCCCCTGGTAGTAGGTGAACGGTTTTCCGGGCAGGCCGGTCACCGTCGTCACCCGTCCGCCGCGATGGGGCCCGATGACCCGGTACCGCATGGAGGAGAACAGGTCCTCGTCCACCTGCGCCGCGGCCGGCGCCGGGGCCAGGCCGGAGGCCAGGGTAAGGAGAGCCGCCGACAGGACGACGGAGGCGAGCACGGGAAGGCGGATGATGCTCACGGGGCACGCTCAACGCTGGGGGCCCGCAACCCGGGCCCGGTCCTCGGAATGTGGGGAGCGTTGAGGGTACGGCGTGGGGGGGCGGGGCGACAGGGAGGCGACCCGCCCGTGGGCCGGCGGTTGAGCCGTCAGTCCCGGGGGTCGGAGGCCCCGGGGACAGGGTCCGCGGGGGCCGGTGAGACGTCCGGCTCGACGGAGGCCAGCCGCGCCACCTCCTCCACCGCATCCTCCAGGCGTTGCGTCTGAGAGCGGGACACCGCGCCCAGGATCGAACGCTGGATCGTGTACAGGGTGGGGAGGATGGTCAGAGTGGCTGCCATCCAGACGGCATTCCCGGCGTCCACGGCACCGACCATCGAGATCACCGTCAGGAGCGTCCCGATGATCCCGGCGGGGAGGTACGTCACGGTCGCGACACCCGACAGGTTCGCCGAGCCCTGGCCGGTGGTCATTCCATCGCGGGACGCGATGGCCACGTGGCGCTCGCTCAGTTCCCCCCGCCCGGCCCACTCGAGTGAACCGTGGATCTCCGACGCTTCGCCGTGGACGCCGAGGTTGCCGCGGATCGCGGAGAGGACGCGAGGCGTTTCTTCCTCGGAGATGGTCCCCGGAACCGTGCGCTCCACGTTCAGAAGGATGGGGCCTCCGAGAATGGGGTGGGGCCGTCCTGCGGGGCGTCGAGTCACGGAGCGCGCCGCCTCCTCGACCTGGCCGGGGTCGATGCCCACCTCGGCGGCGATGGCTTTCAGTTCGGCTAGCGACGTCCCTTCCCGACGAGCCAGCGACCTGGACGAGGACCGCTCCACGGCCTTCTGCAGGATCTCCTTCACCTCGTCGTCCGAGTACCGGCGGTGGTCGGATGGGTCTGACATGGGCTCTGTGGAGGAACGCGGTGGGCGATGGGGCACTGTACCTCTGCTACGATGCGCCGCGGACGTGCGTTCAATGTGCGGACTGCCGCCTGGGATGGGTAGCACGGTCACCCACGCGTCCGAGCTCGAAGCGGCCCTGGAGCGTGCCTTCGCCCACGCCGGCCCGAGCCTCGTCGAGGTGGTGACGGAACCGGCCCTCCTCTAACCCGACCTGCCCCGTCCCAGCCCCGGATCCTCCTGCCCGAACAGGTTCTATGAGCTTTATTCGTTGAACCATTGACTGTTGTCACGAATATTATAGCTTAGGGCAATCAGAGAGGCCGCGACGGACGGCCAAAGACCCGATTCCCCTGACTGACCCGGGAGCAGAAACCATGACCACGACTGCCACCTCCATCGCCGAACTCGACCGCGAACTCAACGACATGATCCTGAATGGCCAGGCTCTCGAGGCCTTCGAGCGCTTCTACGCCGACAACTGCGTCATGATCGACCAGGGGTTCGAGCCCTGGGAGGGGAAGGACCTGAACCGCGAGCGGGAGAGGGACTTCTTCAGCAAGATCACCGACTTCCGGGCCGGCGAGGTGAAGGACACGGCCGTGAACGGCGACGTCTCCTTCTCGATCTGGCACTGGGACTACAGCCACGCGGAGTGGGGTGACCAGAAGTACGACCAGGTGGCGGTCCGTCACTGGGTCGACGGCAGGATCGTGCAGGAGCGGTTCTACCGCGGGTAAGCGCCGCGCCGCGTCCATCCCTGCACGAAATGACCCCGCCCTCTCCATCCGGAGGGGGCGGGGTCGCCGGTTCCGGCGCCGGCGATCCGAGCTACTCCGCCACCCAGGCCATGGCCTCGTCCCTGTTCTCGGGACGATAGTGCCGGCCCTCGATCCACCAGTTGGTGAGCGGGGCGAAAAGGTTGGTCACGGTCTCCATCCAGTCGATGTCGGAGACCACGGCCTTTCTCTCGAAGTCGTTGATGTGGGGAAGCACCTCTGCGAGTTCGTCCATGAGCGCGCCGAAGGTGATCCCCCTCCACTCGACGACCTCGACATAGACCCGGAGCTTCTCGGGCTTCCCCGCCGCCTTCAGGCCCTCGAACAGCGCCTCCATCCGGTCAGTCATGCGCTCCATGTCGTCTTCGTCGATCTTCCCGTCGATGCGGACGGCGAGGACGTTGTCGTGCGGCGTTGCCAGGACGGACAGCATGCGTGGCTCCCTCCGGTGGGGACGTGATCAGGACGCTCGAGCGCCCGTGCGCTCGGCACGGTATGTCGTGATCCGGGTGTCTCCGAATCGCCGGGTTCTACCCCCCGGCGGGAGCTCGTGGTCCGCAGCGGTCTCGACGCTGAGCACGGCACTGAACGGGGCGGCGAGCCAGGCCTTCACCACCCGGTCCGCCGCCCGCGAGCCGTAGGGCGGGTCGGCGAGGCAAACGTCATAGGGGAACCGAGCTTCCGGAGGCCCCTGTTCCGGCGCCCGCCGCTGCCGCGGGCGCCCTCGCTCCGTGAGACGCTCGACGAACGGGATCGCGTCCCGCTTGAACAGGCGCGTCTGCTTCTGGACCCGAAGAGCCGCCAGGTTGGCCTTGAGCGCATGCAGAGAGCTGGCCCCGTTCTCGACGAAGTCCACGGAGCGGGCCCCCCGGCTGAGCGCTTCCAGCCCCACGGCCCCGGTGCCGGCGAACAGCTCGAGCACCCGGGCATCGCGGAGCTCGTTGGCCAGCATGGCGACCCACGCGTCCCGAACCTCCTCGGACGTGGGTCGCACCTTCCCCCCCGGAGAGGTGAGGTGCCGGCCCGCGTGCTTCCCTCCGACGATGCGCATGAACGGGGCCCCGGCCTGAGCCGGACGTCCGGCTCAGGCGTCCGCGTCAGGGAGGGCGGCGATGCACTGGATCTCCACCGTGCACCCCTCCTTGAGCTCCGGCACCGGAATGATGGCCCGGGCCGGTTTGTGCGACCCCAGTACACGGTTGAACGCCGTGTTCACGTCCGGCCAAAGCGCCCGCCCCGTGACGAACAGCGTGATGCTGAGCGATTGGCTCAGCGAAGTGCCCGCCGCCTGCAGGATCGCGTCCACGTTCCGGAGGGTGAGTTCGGTCTGGGCCTCGGCGTCTCCCTCGTGCTCCACCTTCCCCGAGTGCGGATTGATCGGCAGCTGTCCGGCGGTGTAGACCACCCCTCCGTGGATGGTGGCCTGGGCGTAGTGGCCGGCGGGCTGCGGAGCGTGGGGCGTGTCGACGGTCTGGATGGCTGCCATGTGGAGCTCCCGTTGCGGTAGTCGAACGGTGTGGGGCCGAGTCGGGATCGGGAAGATGGATCAGCCGGAGGGGTCGCCGCCAGTCCGCGCCTCGTGTGCGTCCAACCCCGGCTCCGGACCTCGGATGCACTCGCCGGCCGGCGCCCCGGGACGGCGTTGCCGGATCCCCGCCGATGGTCTAGCGTGGATTCATGACCGACTCCGCGCAGACCCCCCTCTCCCGCGCGGGCCAGTGGCCCGACCGGGTGGCCATCGTGGCCCCCGAAGGAGAGTTCACCTACGGAGATCTGGTCGCCGCCACCGCCCTGGCCGCCGCCCGACTGGGCACCAGCATGACCCTCCCCCCGCCGCACGGGCCGGACCCGGCGGTGGAGCCCGACGCCCCCCCTCGCGTTGCGCTGCTGGCGCCCCCGGGATGGGATTTCGTCACGGCGCAGTGGGCGATCTGGGCCGCCGGCGGAATGGTGGTACCCCTGGCCACGTCCCACCCCACCCCCGAGCTGGAATACGTCCTGGACGATGCCCTGCCCTCGGCCGTCGTGGTCCATCCGACCATGCTGGACCGGGTCCGGGAGCTCGCCGACACCCGGAGGCTCCCCCTGTGGACCACCGAGGCGCTCCTCTCCCGCGCGCCGGGGGAGGACGAGGACAGCGAGTCCGCCGCGGCCCCCGATCCGGGATCCTCCGGAGAGGCCCTCATGCTCTACACGTCCGGCACCACCGGTCGTCCCAAGGGGGTGGTCCATACGCACGAGTCGCTGCGGGCTCAGATGGAGTCCCTGTCCGGAGCCTGGGGCTGGACTCCGGACGACCACATCCTGCTGGCCCTTCCGCTCCATCACGTCCACGGGCTCGTGAACGTACTGGGCACCGCCCTGTGGAACGGGGCCCGGGTCACCATCCTCCCGAGCTTCGACGTCCTCGAGGTCTGGGAGGAACTGGCGTCCGGCGACTATTCCCTGTTCATGGGAGTGCCCACGCAGTACTCGCTGCTGCTGAGGGCCTGGGACCAGGCGCAGGTGCTCACCCGGGACCGGTGGACCGACGGGTCCCGCTCCTGTCGCCTCATGGTCTCCGGTTCGGCCGCGTTGCCCGTCTCGGTCCTGGGCCGGTGGGAGGAGATCACCCACCTCCGGCTCCTGGAGCGCTACGGGATGACCGAGATCGGGATGGCCCTCTCCAACCCCCTTCACGGAGACCGCATCCCCGGACACGTGGGCTTCCCGCTGCCCGGGGTCGAGATTCGACTGTTGGACGACGAGGGCAGCGCAAACTGGGCGGAGGGGGAGATCCAGGTCCGCGGACCTACCGCATTCCACCGATACTGGCGCAGACCCGACGCCACGGCCGAGGCACTGGTGGCGGCCGATGACGGTGGGCCGCCCTGGTTCGCCACCGGCGATCTGGCGGAACGCGGCGACCGTGACGCGTTCCGTATCCTCGGCCGCTCCAACTCCGACATCCTGAAGACGGGTGGCTACAAGATCTCCGCGCTGGAAATCGAGGAGATCCTCCGCACCCACCCGCTCATCCAGGACATCGCCGTCGTTGGACTCCCGGACGAGCGGTGGGGCGAGACGGTGGCGGCCGCCGTGAGTCTGGACCGCGACCATGCCCACCGGCTGGGGGTGATGCGCAGCGACGGGGTGAGCCTGGCGGGCCTGCAGGAATGGGCCAAGCAGAGGATGGCGCCCTACAAGGTTCCGCGGGATCTCCGCATCGTGGACGACCTCCCCAGAAACGCCCTGGGGAAGGTCCAGAAGGCCCAGGTGAAGCAGCTCTTCGAAGGGGACTAGGACGTGCTGGAAGCCATTGCGGCGAACATCAGGGAGTACTGGCTCGTCCACTCGCTGCTCGCGGGATACACCGTCCTCCTGGCGCACCACGCCTGGAGCGGCAAGAAGGGCACGAAGGGCCTGGCCGACTACTACGTCGGAGGCCGGGGGATGGGCGGGGTGGCCGTCGGCCTCAGCTACTTCGCCACGTACTCCAGCACCAACTCGTTCGTGGGCTTCAGCGGACAGGCCTACGACTGGGGCACCCCGTGGCTCCTGTTCGTTCCGACCGCGGTCGTGTTCTGCGTCTTCGCCTGGACGGTGGTGGCCCCCCGGCTGCGGGACTTCGCCGCCGGCCTGGACTCCCTGACCGTCCCGGACTTCATCGGGTTCCGGTTCGGCAGCACGCCGGCCCGCGTGGCTGCCGCGGTCATCGTGATCGGGGCCTCGTTCCTCTACATGACCGCCGTATTCAAGGGGATCGGGACGCTCGTCGAGGTATTCCTGAACATCCCCTACAAGCCCGCCATCGGAATCGTGTTCGTGGTCGTGGTCCTGTACACGGCCATCGGGGGCTTCATCTCCGTGGTGAAGACCGACGTGGTCCAGGGCGGCATCATGGTGATCGCGGCGATCCTCCTGTTCACCGGGACCGTGGGCGCGGCCGGGGGACTCGGAGCGGTTTCGGAGATCCGGGCCACGCCGGAAGGAGCGCCGCTCTTCGAGTGGGGCGGGGGTGTGGCGGTGCCGGTACTCCTGGGGACCCTGTTCGCCGGGCTCGTCAAGCTGGCCGTGGAGCCGCGGCAGCTTTCGCGGTTCTACGCGCTGGAGGGACGCGCCGCCGCTCGAAAGGGGATGTGGGTGGCCAGCCTCACCTTCGCCGCGTGCTACCTGCTGCTCATCCCGGTAGGGATCTACGCGCGGGGAGTGATCCCGGGCGGCGTGGAGGACACGGACCGCGTGGTGCCCCTCCTCCTCACCGAGACCGGCGCGTTCGGCGCCGGCGTGGCCGCCTTCCTGATGGTGGCCATGGTGGCTGCGGCCATGTCATCCCTGGACTCGGTCCTCCTGGTGACGGCCTCCACCGCGGAGCGGGACCTGGCGAGCCTGGCGAGGGCGCGTCTCGGATGGGGATCGGACTCCCGGGAGGAGGCCACCGCCGACCGCTCAGAGATCAACTGGACCCGGCTGTGGGTCCTGGTGTTCGCCGCCATCACGGCGGTGATCGCGCTGGAGCCCCCCGGGGGAATCGTATCGCTGACGGCCTTCTCCGGGAGCCTGTTCGGAGCCTGCTTCTTCCCGGCGATCGTGCTCGGGCTGCACTGGGACCGGGGAAGCGGAGCCTCCGTGCTGGCCTCGTTCGCGGTGGGGGTGGGTGTGCTCCTGACGTGGCAGTACATCCCGGGGTCCGAGGTCGTGCACCGGGTGTTTCCCGCCTTCTTCCTGTCACTGGCGACCTACGTCGCGGTCGCGCTGATCACACCATCGAATCCGGATCCAAGAGTGGCGTCGCTCTTTGAAGCCGCGTCCCGCCAATAACCAGCAGTACCGCCGGGATCGCGAAGATCCAGAACACCGTCACGTCCGCCAGATCCCGTTCGATCAGCATCCAACCCGAGAACAGCACCATGCAGATCAGGCTGGTCCAGCCCCCGACTCGGGCGTTGAACCAGGCGAGGACGTAGCCCGCGAGCAGCCCCGTCGGGAACAGGGCCAGGGCGACCCACTCCGACCCCACGGGGCCCGGCTCGGGCTCGGGGGAGAACAGGTGAGCCAGGGCGAACCCCCCAAGGACCAGCAGAATCGCCGTCCCCAGAATCCGGCCGGCCCAGATCAGGGCCAGGGTCGGCTGGTCGGTCCCGTCGGGAAACGTCTCGAACCAGGCCAAGGGTCCTCCTTCCCTCCGCCCGGGCCTCCGACCGCTCGCGTGGCGGCACCTCAGGGCCCGGATCTCCCCAGCTTATTCGCTACGTAGGACCTCCATCGGGTCGATACGCAAGGCTCGTCTCAGCGGGACCAGTGTGGCCAGGAACCCGGCGAGCAGCAGGGAGACACCGGCGGCGGAGGCCGCCAGCGGATCCATCGCGCTCACGCCGAAGATGTTGGTTTCCATCAGGCGCCCCACCGGGGCCGACAGCACGAGGCCCACCAGCACACCCGATCCCACGAGACCGAGCCCGCTTCGGAGAACCGCCCACGCGATTTCCCTGCGCTCGGCCCCCAGCGCCACCCGGATGGCCAGTTCCCGGAGGCGCTGGCTGACCACGAAGCTCACGATCCCGTAGACGCCGATCACGGCCAGGAGCAGCCCGAATCCGCCACCGATCAGGAGGCCGCGACTGGCGGCCCGCTGCGCCAGGAGGTCGAACGCCAGCAGGTTTTCGAACGTCTGCGGGGCCACCACCGGCTGTTCACCGTCCCGGTACTCGATGGTCTCGCGGAGCCGGGCCACCATATCCGCGGCCTCCGCGCCGGGACCTCCGGCGCCCCGGACCACGACGGTCAGCCACGGCCCCGGATCCTGAACCAGCGAGGTCCAGAAGAAGGGAGAGGCCGACCGCCCCACCTCACGGGGGAGGAGATCCTCGGCCACCCCCACCACCTGGAACTCGGCGGCCTCACCCTCGGTCCGATCGCCGAAGATGCGCCGACCATCGACCCGGATCGTCCTGCCGATGGGGTCGTCCTCGGGCCAGAATCGCCGCGCGAACGCCTCGTTCACCACCGCGATCGGAAGCCCTCCCGGGCCGTCCGACTCGAGAATCCCCCGGCCCCGCAGCACGTCGATCCGCATCAGGTCCATGTACTCATGGGTGACGGAGTTGTACTCCACCGTCATCCCCTCGCCCGGAGCGGGCTCGTAGCCCGGGATGGTCAGGTCCGCCCGGTGCTGGTCCCCGGTGAACCCCGCCTCGAGGCCTCGAGAGAACGCCACCGTCTCCACACCCGGCCCCGCCCGAAGCTCGGCGCCGATCTCCTCGAGAGCGGCCCGGTAGTTCGCGTGCTCCCGGGCCTCCTCCACCAGCGTCTTGGCGACCACGGCCACCCCCTCGCCGTCGAACCCGCGGTCCGCCGAGGCGGCCACGCCCAGGCCCCGGAGAAGGAGGCTGGCCCCCACCAGGAGCACCATCGACACGGCGACCTGGACCACGACCAGGACCTCCCGCAGCCGGATCCGCCCCCACCACCGCCTCCGCCGGCCGTCGGAGTCCTCGCCCTTCAGCGAGCCCACCACGTCGGGCCGCGACCCCTCCAGGGCAGGGGCCAGTCCGAACACCATGGCCGTCCCCACCGACAGGGCGACCGCGAAGGCCAGGACCGTGTAGTCGATGCCGAAGTCGAAGCGGAGGGGCACCGCGATGGGAAGCTCCAGTGTGTTCAGGGCGCTCACCAGCTGATGGGCGAGCAGAACACCGATGGCCCCCGCACCGACGCCGAGGAGCAGGCTCTCGGTGAGGAGGAGTCGGGCCAGCCTACCCCGCCCCGCTCCCAGGGCCGCGCGCACCGCCATCTCCCGGCGCCGGCGCCGGGCTCGCGCCAGGAGCACCCCGGCCACGTTGGCACATGCGATCCCCAGGACGAGGGCGGTGGCGGCGAACAGCAGCCCGACGGCTCCGAGCAGGGCCATCTTCATGGGCCGCGCCATCTGAGCGTGCTCTCCGGTCGTCAGGGTGAAGAACCGTGAGTCCCCGGCCTCGTCGGACCAGTCGTCCGGATAGGTCGCGTAGAGCTGCCGGCTCAGGTTGGCCAGCTGGGCCTCGGCTTCGGCGGGCGTCGCGCCTTCGGCCAGGCGGCCGAAGACCATGAAGTCCCGATCCGACCGGTTGAAGAGCGCGTCCACGGTGCGCCGTCCGCCCGTGTTCGGGATCCCCATGGGCACCCAGCCGTCCACCTTCAGGTTGAGGAGGCGGCCGCGCAGCGACTGGGGCGCGATCCCGATCACCGTGTAGTCCGTGCCGTTGAGCTCGAGGGTAGATCCGAGAACCGCCGGGTCACGGGCGAGCTGGCGCTCCCAGAATCCTCCGGCAGGAAGCTCCGACCGGAGAGCAGCTGGACGCCCAGGGTGGGGAAGAAGCTCCCCGTCACCACCTCCACGGTGACCTGGGGCCCCTCGTGACGCCGGCCCAGATAGCGGACGTCCACGCCCGTGGCCGCCAGGGACTCGAACGCCTCCACGGACCTGGAGACGCTCTCGAAGTCCGGGTACGAGGCGAAGCTGAACGCCTCCCCACCCCCGTTGCTCACCCACACCACCCCCAGCCGATCCGCGTCCCGGATTGCAGGGTCCCCGCGCAGCAGGAACGCGTTGGCGAAGCTGAACACCGCCGTCACGCCCCCGATGGCAAGACCCAGGGACAGCAGTGTCACGGTCACCGTGACGGGGGGCTTCCCCAGCGTTCGAGTCGCGTACACCAGCTCCGAAATCCAGTCCTTCATCATCCCCTCCCACCGTTCGACGCGGGCCTGACCCCGCCTCCGCCGTGCTTCGTCGACTCTCCGATTTCGCTTCAATTGCCGCCCTCTCGCGGCGCCCGCCCAGGCGGAGCGCAGCGCCTCGACCCGATACCACCGGCGGGCCAGCCGCTGGCCGTCCCGGGCGATCCTCTCAGCCCACAGGTCATCCAGATCCGCCAGCACATACTCCCGGTCCACTTCGTCCGTGAAGCGGGCCACCAGCCACCGATAGAAACGGGGCTGTGGGGGCGGGGTCCGGCCGGGACCGCTCATCCCTCGGCGCCTCCCAGCGCCGGCTCCAGGCCGTCCATCATCCGCCGCAGCATCTCCGCCGAGTGGCTCAGCGCCTCCTGTCCGTCCGGGGTGAGCCTGGCGTACTTCCGGGACCGCCCACCGGGCACCGGATCCGGGGCCGAGACCTCGAAGTCGAGCAGACCCTTGTCTCCCAGCCGGCCCATGGTCGCATACAGGGCCCCGACGGATACGGGCCTGCCCGTGCGCTCCTCGATCTCCCGACGGATGGCGGCACCGTAGGCTTCGTCCCCCAGCCGGGCGATGGCGAGCATGATGTAGAGTTCGAATTCGGCCAGGAATCGCGGGGACATGTCCGGTCTCGCTGTGTTCTGGATGGATGTTCTACATCCGAATATATCTACGGGGGGCCTCTCCGGGAAGTTTCGACGGGGCCCGGGGCGGGTGGACCGTGCGGCCTGCACGGGAGGCAGCCCGGGGTGGGGACTCAGGGGTGGGCGACGGAGTTGAGGGGATCCGGG
>JBDHIJ010000037.1:0-38453 GCA_039587435.1 Gemmatimonadota bacterium | reverse complement strand
TGGCGCTTGTGGCGCTGGGCGGCGGCGGTCAGATCCTGCTCCAGGGCCTCCTTCTCGTACTGCTCCACCTCGCCGCGGAGCAGGTGGATCTTCTCCCGGGCGTCGGCCAGTTCGGCCTCCAGGTCGGCCACCTGCGCCACCGTCTCGGCGGAGTCGCCGGAAGCCGCGCCGTCCTGAGCGGTTTTCCCGGTGGAGAGCACCTGGCCCTCACGGGACCCGTCGCGGTACACGGTCACGCCCTTGGCGCCCAGCTCGAAGGCCAGCTCGTAGATCTGCCGGACCTCGTCCTCCGTCGCCTCGCGGCCGCCTGCATGCGGACGTGCCACTCCGGCGTGATGTCATGAGCGGTCACGAACGCCGCCTGGACCTCCTCCGGCACCTCGTCGAAGTGGATGTGACCCTCGTTGGCGATCCGCTCCATCAGCTCCTCGGAGTACCAGCCCTGCTCCTGCGCGATGGCCACGAAGTCCGGGTTCACGTCGGGCATGAGCACGCCCGCCTGGTTCCGCATGAAGGCCACGGCGAAGAGAGGCTCGATGCCGCTCGAGCAGCCGGCGAAGATCGAGATGGTCCCGGTGGGGGCAACCGTGGTGAGGTTGCAGTTCCGCATCTTGATCTTGGGCCGCACCCGGGAGCCGTCCTCCCGGCGGGCCGCCGTCTCGTTCGGACCCCAGATCGACTCCTCCCAGGCCGGGAAGGCGCCGCGGGTCTCGGCGAGCTTGGCCGAGGCGTTCCGGGACTCCTCGTTGACGAACTTCATGACGAACCGGCCCAGGTCCACGCCCTCGTCGGAGTTGTACGGGACGCCGAGGCGGATGAGCATGTCGGCCCACCCCATGACGCCCAGCCCGATCCGGCGGATGGTGTGCGCCAGGTTGTGGATCTGCGCCAGCGGGTACCGGTTGGCGTCGATGACGTTGTCGAGGAAGTGCGTGGCCAGGTGGACCACGGTCCGCAGGGCATCCCAGTCGATGCGCTCCTCGACGGGCAGATCCCGCGGGGCGTCCGTCTTCACGAACTTGCCCAGGTTGATGCTGCCCAGGTTGCACACGTCGTAGGCCAGCAGGGGCTGCTCGCCGCAGGGGTTCGTCGCCTCGTAGCTCCCCAGCTTCGGGACCGGGTTGTACTCGTTGGCCCGGTCGATGAAGAACACGCCCGGCTCCCCCGTCTTCCAGGCGCCGTGGACGATCATGTCGAAGATCTGGGCCGCGTTCTCCTGACCCACGACCTCGCCGTTCTTCGGGTTGATCAGGTCGTAGTCGGTGCCCGCCTTCACGGCCTCCATGAAGGCGTCGGTGATGGCCACGGAGATGTTGAAGTTCGTCACCTGCGACGTGTCGTCCTTGCAGGTGATGAACTCCCGGATGTCGGGGTGATCCACCCGCAGGATCCCCATGTTGGCGCCCCGGCGGGTGCCGCCCTGCTTCACGACCTCGGTGGACGAGTCGTAGAGCCTCATGAACGACACGGGGCCCGAAGCCACTCCCATGGTCGACCGGACCACGGAGTTCGTGGGACGGAGCCGGGAGAACCCGAAGCCCGTGCCGCCGCCCGACTGGTGGACCAGGGCCATGGACTTGAGGGTGTCGTAGATCCCGTTCTCGCCGTTCGAGAGGCAGTCCTCGACGGGGAGCACGAAGCAGGCGGAGAGCTGCCCCAGGGGACGGCCGGCGTTCATGAGCGTCGGGGAATTGGGCTCGAACTTGCCCGTCGTCATGAGGTCGTAGAACTGGTAGGCCAGTTCCTCGACGGCGGCCTCCGAAGCGCCGAACCGCTCGTCGGCGCCGGCGATGGTCCGGGCAACCCGCCAGAACATGGTCTCCGGCGACTCCACGGGCTCACCGTTCTCGTCCTTCTTCAGGTAGCGCTTCCCCATGACGATGCGGGCGTTCTCGGTGAGCACGGCATCGGGCAGGTCGTCGGGAAGACGGTCGTCGAAGATGAAACGGTCTTCGCCGTTGTACTTGGGGATGTCGGACGAGGATGACGCCATCGTGGGGCTCCGTGTGGGGGCTGTTGAAAACCGTGTGGAAAAGTCTGTGGAGAACCGTTGAAAAACGGCGAAGCACCGCTTCGCCGCTTGATTCTGCTGTGGAAACCTGCCTCGTGGACACAACATCTTGTTGTGGTCCCAATATGAGGGCACGATATGTTGTGGTCAAGCAGTTCCGCAACCCCGGATCGAACGGGCCAGTAACGGCGCCACATTCCTTCTGTAGCTGGGGTTAATTGGCGGTCGTGGGGAGCCCTTTCGTATAATTCACCGGCTTGAGACGCCCGGGTGCGAAGCGCCCGGACAGCGATCCCGACACCCCCCCCGGTCTGGAGGCCATGGTCAGGAACCGAGGTACCGCCGGCTTCACACTCATCGAGCTTCTGCTCGTAACCGTGATCCTGGGACTCCTGGCCAGCATCTCGGCGCCCTACTTCGCGGCGGCCCGGGAGAAGGCCTGGGCGGCGGCGGTGATGTCCGACGTGCGAAACGTCATCACCTCGGTGGAGACGTTCGTAGCCACCGAGGACCGCTGGCCATCGTCGATCGAGGAGGTGGAGTCGGCCGGATGGACGGCGTCCGCCGAAACCGAGGTGTGCCTCTTCATCCCGGTGCCGGCGACCCGGTATCGGGGAGACTACTTCATCATGGTGGCCGCACACCCGGCCTCCGAGACCGTAGTCTGGACGGCCTATCCGATCCTGGACGGCCGGGTGAACTCGTTCCAGAGGAGCGGCCAGCGCGGCTGTGAGGGGTTCTCCCCCCCCAGCAGCTGACGGCCGCGGAGCGATCGAATGCGCCCGCGAGGGTGAACAACAAGGCAAGGAAGCCCATGCGCACCATCCGCAACCTCATCAGCACCGGTATCCCGCTCTTCGGGATGGTGATCGTCTTCGGCGGCGTTCTCGTAGTCCACGACCTGCAGACGCAGATCCTCGTGGTCCTGGTCGGCGTCCTCATGATCGAGGCCGGGGTGTGGAAGCTGACGAACCCCCTCCTCCCTTCGGAGCGGCGCTACAACGCGCTGCGGGACGAGGTGGACCGGTTCATCGGACTGGTGCGGAACCTCAATGCCGAGGCCCTGGTCGCCCGCAGGTCCGACTCACCCTCGGACTGGGCTCGTGTGGACTCGGCGCGGAAGGCGATGCACGAGTCGGTCGACCACATGGTCACTCTCGCGGGCCGGGAGGAGGGGCAGATCGAGACCTCCCTCGACACGGTCATCTCCCGCGCCGCCCAGAGTCGGCCCCCGGGACTCCCCGATGAGCCGGGGGGTGGGACTCCGGAAGGCGATGCCGACGCGTAGACGGCAGGGGATCAGGACGGCGGAGGCGCCGGGCCCCCGGGGGACGGGCCCGCACGAAGCGAACGGCCTCCGGTCGGACAGGCGCTAGAACGAGGGCCCGACGCGGATGTAGAACCCCACGCCGTCGCTTTCGACCAGCGGGACGGCCACCCCGGCCCGGAGATCCAGGCCCGAAAGCCAGAACGGCGTGAACCGCACGCGAAGCTCAGCTCCCGCGGAGGCCAGCCAGGCCCCGCGGGGGTTCTGGTATCCGGGGGCGTCCCGCTCCGGGCCCCACGCGTTGCCCACGTCCAGGAACAGATCTCCCATGAATCGGTCGATGTGCAGCGGGAACGACCCGAAGCCCCGGTGGGCGATCCCCAGGGGGAAACGGTACTCCGCGGTGGCCGAGACGACCCGCGTCCCGGAGCGGATTCCCGCGTCGTAGCCACGGAGAGGGAAGAAGAGCGCCCCCGCCCCGAGGGTCCCGACCCCCTCGATGGCCTGGCCGGCCGCGCCCCCGAGGTCGAAATGGAAGGCGTTGGCCCCCGGTCCCCCGGCGATCCCGCCCGACACCCGGGCGGCCAGGACGTGGGAGGCGTAGCCGGGGCCGTCGAAGGCCCAGTATCCCGACACCCTGGCGATGAGGTCGTTGAGCCCGCCGTCGGCCCCGTCGACCCCTCCGAGCGAATCCGGGACCGTGACATCGACCCGGGACCGGATTCGGGCGGTGGCGCGGATTCCGTCCTCGGGACTGACGGAGAAGCCGTGAGTCCGGGTCGTCGATACCGAGGCCGAGACCGACAGCTGGGCCAGGTCCTGGTCCGGTCGCCGGAGCACGTCCTCCTGCACCAGGCCGCCGGATGCCAGGTCCCGCACCCGACGTTCGTTGCGGACATAGGACCCCACCGCGGATACCCGCGCGGAGCGCCGCATGCCCCGGAAGGGGAAGGTGACGTAGAGATCCGCGGCCCGCTCCCGTTCTTCGACGGACACGGCCAGGGTGTCGGACTCCACCGGGAGCCCGAACGGACCGCCCGCGTCCCATTGCTGCCTCAGCACCCCGGACAGGAGCGGCGAGCCGAGGCCAGACCACGTGTAGTCGACGGCCCAGTCCGTCTGTCCGTGGTCCCATCGGTACAGGAAGGAGGCGTTCCAGCTGTGCCGGGCCACCAGGTCGATCCCGCCCGTGAACGCGCCGATTCCTGCGCTCATGAGGGTCGTGCCCCCGCCGGTGTCGGCCGGTCGGTAGAGGGGGGCCCAGTAGCGGGGGAGGAGGGAGGGAAGAGCGCGGTAGGCCTGGACCTCCCCCGAACCCTCGGCGTCACCGTCCGGTTCCGGGTCGGCGGCCGGCCGCGCCTCGCCGCCCAGGGCCGCGAGGTGGGAGGCCATGTCGATCCCGCCCATGGGCGTGGCCGGATCTCCCGGCGCCCGCTCCGAGAGGGCGAATCTCGGGTCCGTGTCCAGGGGCGAGAACCACGAGCCGGGGGCGTAGGGCGTGCGCTCGATCCGCCAGCCGTCGGCATGGTACCGGGAGACATACAGCCACTCGCCGTCGGTGGCCGGATACGAGACCCCCGTCACCACGTGGGTCAACTGCCGGACCGGACCGGTCGGACCCCGGCGTCCGATCTCGACCGCCATGACGTTGTTGATGCCGGTCCTGTCCGAGGCCCAGAGCAGCGTGCCGTCCGGTGCCCAGGACGGAGCCATGTCCAGCGCCCGATCTTCCGTGACCCCGATCCACCCGCCCTCTTCGGGATCGACGAGGCCCACGTCCCACAGGCCACCGGGCCGCCACCGAGAGACGGCCACCCACCGTCCGTCCGGCGACCAGGCCGGCATGGTCCAGTGCACGTCGGGGTCCAGGCCGGTCAGAGGCTCGGACTCGCCGGTCTCCAGATCCATCCGGATCAGTCGCGACGTGCCGTCGTCGTCCTGTACGGCGACCACGGTCCGCCCGTCCGGCGAAAGGGCCGGGTGCTTGAGCCGCTGGTTCCAGGTGAGACGCGCCTCCCCGCCCTCGGGGGTCCACCGATACAGATCGCTCCGGAGCCGCTAGGGATCATCGAACTGGAGCTCGGAATAGATGATTCCCCCGCCCGGACCCACGTCGAGCGTGGCCAGGCAATTGGTACGCTGCAGCTTGGTCTCCCCTGCCCCGGGCCTCCAGTGGGCCAGCTGCGGGTCACTCTTCCGATCCGAGCGGGCGTAGACCACGCCGTCCCCGAGAATCCGGGGGTAGAACTGCTCCCATCCCCCCGAAGACACGGGCTCGAACTCGGTCAGGGCCCGGACCGCTTCCAGCGCGGCGACCTGGTCTCGGGACTCCGACGCCACCCTTCGGGCCCAGTCATTCCAGGCGTCGGTGAGGGCCTCGTCAAAGGCGTCCCGGCCCGCGGAGTTGATGCGAAGGGGAATCCACTGGCCCGAGATCGCGTCGACCCAGGCCTTCATCCCGTCGGCCCCCTGCCGCTCCAGCAGGTCGCCGAAGAACCGGGATCCGTAGATGTAGTACCGGTTGCCGCCGGGCCAGACGGGGGAATCCCCTCCGGCCTGCCCCAGGTCCTCGAACCCATCGGCCAGGGCCGCCGACCGAATCACCATCTCGTGGTTGGTTCCGCGCAGTCGACCCGCGTCGGTCAGCGCCGATTCGTACCACGTGGCCAGCCCCTCCACGGTCCAGTTCGGTATGGTGCGCTGGGGGAAGAACGGCCAGCCCCCCGACGGCCGGCCGAACAGCGCGCGGGAAATCCGGGCGAGTGTTCCCTCCTCGTCCAGGTGGACGATGTGCGCCAGTTCGTGCACCACCAGGAGCTCGATCCACTCGTCGAAGTACTGGAGCCCGTCCACGTCGGCCGGGGGCCGGGCGTAGAGGACGATCCGCCGCCACGGCGTCAGCCCGGCGAACCCGTTCGAGATGTCCAGGTGGTCCGTCAGGACGATGTCCACCCGCCCCGGATTCAGGGGCACGAGGGCAAGGGTGAGATCCACCCGGGCGGCCTCGGCCCGTGCACCGACCCGGCGGGCGAGGGACTCCAGCTCCGCCGGGAACGTGACCCGGAAGTTGGGGGTCTCCAGCGTCTTCCAGTCCTCATCGGGGGCCACCTGCGCGACCGCCGGAGCCACCAACGGGATCAGCAGTCCCAGAGCCAGCAATCCCGCTCCGGAGAGGGAGCGGACGATCCGGGCTCCGGCCTTGCACTCCATGGCCGGGGGGGCGACCCTGAGACAGGCTAGGCGTTCACTGTCGGGGACAGGACGATTGGGACGATCCATGTCAGACGCAGACCTCTGGTACCGCATCGGCTTCGCCGTCGAACGGGCCCGTACCGGGGCCGACGACGCCCGCTCCGCGTCGGCGCTGGAGCGCCTCCGGGACCGGCTCGGACTCATGGCGGCTGGAGCCACCGGGAAGGAACCGCCGGCTCTGGTCTCGGACGAAGCCGAAGAGCGCCGGGGGAAGGATCTCGCACTCCCCTCCACGGACGCCATCATGCTGGCGGCGTACACCTCCCTGGGAGTCAGTCTGCTCAAAGCGTGGCGGCCCCGCCACCGGCCGGGGGTGGTGGACCTGCTGAGAGGGGGCGCGTCCGGCGCCGCCGCGGCCCTTCTGGCCGAAGTGCTTCGCCCCGTGGTGGTGGGGGAACTCGCGGAGGAGGACGCCGGGGACGAGGAACTGGTCCGGGCGGTCATGGCGGGCATCGGCGAGGGGCTGGTCTACGCGGCGGCCATCGAGCCTCGCCTGCCGGGGCCCCCGTCCATGCGCGGTGCGGCCCTCGGGACCGCCTCCTACCTGCTGGCCCCCCTGGGCGGCCTGGCCCGGATTCTCCGCCCTCTGAGCCCGCATCGACGGATGCCCGTTCTGGGCGCCCTGGTGGAGGACGATCGCTCCACCACCCGGCCCTTCGTGGAGGCCCTCCTCCTGGGGATCGCCCTGGCCGTGTTCTATGGGACCGCCGACAGCAGGGGAATCGTCGACGACGAGCCGTAGGCCGGCCACTCCCGCGGAGCGGGGGCCAGGAAGTCGTCCGGGCAAGCGTCCAGCATGGCCGTCCCGTCGGCGGTGTCCGGCGCAGCCGCGGCATCGCCGCCCGCCAGGCCCCCGTCCTTGAACCCCAGGAGCTGCGTTCCGGACATCATCGCGTCGGCGACCCACTGCTCCATGCCGCACAGCCCCGCGGTCATCTCGGCGAGGCTCGGGACCAGGTACGCGTCGGCGGTCCGGTCCACCCGGTCGAGGACCACGTAGCGGATCCGGCCATCCCTTCGTGACTCCTGAAGGAGCTCGGCACCGACGAAGAAGGGATACGTCGTTCCGGGCATGCCGGAAAGCACGTAGAAGATCCTCGGTTTCCGGGAGAGCACGGCCGACCCCTCCGGGAGGACCGCACCGGACCAGTGGGCCGCGGCCGCGAACTCGGTCCACTGGGACCCGTTGCACGCGAAGGCTCCACCCACCGCGGCGGCCTGTCGACAGCTTCTCACCCAGTCGACGGTATCCCACCAGAGGATGGTGTTGGGGATCAGCAGCGCTGCCGACACCAGGCCCACCCCCAACCAGGCCAGGCGGGGCGGGGCCGCGGGGGACTCCCGGACCGGGTCCCGGCCCGAGCCCGGGCCCGGGTCCAGATCCGAGTCCTCGCCGGTCGAGGCGTCTCGCCTCTCCCGCCCGGCCCGGGCCAGAGCCGCCGACCCGTCCTGCATCGCTTCGAAGCCGTACACCAGGAGGAGCGGCAGGAGGGGCAGGGCGAACCGATCTCCGGACCAGACCTCCGGCCAGAGGAGGATCAGGCCCAGATAGAAGGGCACGAACAACTCGACCACGCCCAGCCGGCGGAATCCGGAGGCCTGAATCCGAAGCGCCCATCCGGCGACGGCCAGGCCCGTCAGCACCAGCCCCAGGGGCGGAGCCAGGGGCCCACGGATTCCCCCCAGGCCCTGGGGGAACACCCCGAGGACGTAGTAGAGGAAGTTCTGCGTGACCCGCCCCAGGAGGCCGGCGAAACCCACGGTCCCGAGCGCCGGCTCATAGGGGTTCACGAGCCAGAACTCGCCCACGTAGTCCGTGCCGGTGAGCCCCCGGGCCCGAGCCCACCAGCCGAAGGCCAGAACGGCGAACGTGCCGCCGAATACGGCCAGGGCCTTCCACCGGCCCCGGAGGGCCATCCAGCCGGCCGCCGCCACGATCATCGGGAGCCCGGCGGAGCGCGTGAAGAAGGCCAGGATCGCCGCGGCAGCCCCCAACGCGACCCAGCCGGCCCCTCCTCCCTCCTTGTCCGCCCGGTCCAGGGCCCAGAGCCCGCCCAGGGTGAACACGAAGAACGGCAGGTCGGAAAGCACCCAGCTGGCGTGGTAGACCAGGGCGTCCGAGATCCCGAACACTCCGGCCACCACCAGACCGAACACCCATCCCCTTCGGTCCCGTGCGAGGTTGAAGGTCACGGCCACCGCCAGGAGGGCGGAGACGAAAGGGATGACCTTCAGCGCGGTCCACGTCCGGGCGCCCAGTGCGATGAGTCCTGCCAGGAGGAGCGGAAAGCCCGGGGGGTACTTCGTGTGGGGAGGCTCGGCCGGGTCCCACAACTCCACGTATTCGCCCCGCTCGAGGAGCGAATGGGCCAGGGCCACGTACCCCGCGTTGTCTCCCCCGTTGTGGGGCGTGGGGACGAACGCCAGGAACAGCAGCACCGCCTCGACCATCAGCAGGACGATGAGCGCGGCCCACGGGTAGCTGCGGCCAGGCATGCGGGGCTGGTCGTCGGTCCGGATCGGCTCGGTCATCCCGCACCACCCGGGGTCAGGGAGCCGAGGATCCGAGGGCCTTCCGCGCCGGTCACTCCCGGCACATTCGCCGGAATCCGCTGGACGTGAGCCCACCCCAGCAGCGCGAAGCAGAGCGCCTCCCGATACTCCGGATCGACGCCCATCGACGATCCGTCCGCCACCTCCACCCGGTGGTGCCCGGCCTCCTGCCGGATCAGTTCCACCAGGCCTCTGTTCCGGGCTCCGCCCCCCATGAGGACCATCCGATCCACACGGGTCTGCCACACCCAGGCGTCGTAGGCCCGACCGATGCTCCGGGCCGTGACCAGAGCGAGCGTGGCCAGGAGGTCGTCCCACTGCGACTCGGAGGTGGGATTCACCCGGCCGACGATCTCATCCAGCAATACGTCCCCGAACTCCTCGCGGCCCGTGGTCCTGGGGGGAGCCTTCCGGAAGAAAGGGTGGGAGAGGATCCCTTCGGCCAGCCCCTCGTCGGGATGGCCTCGGCTGACACGCACGCCGTCCCGGTCGCAGGGCTCCGCGCCGTTGGTGGCCCGCAGCATCGCGCCGTCCACCAGCGCCATTCCCGGTCCGGTGTCGAAGGCGATAACACCGTCGATGTCGGGGCCGAACGGGGTACGGACCGGAAGAACGGTGACGTTGGCCATGCCTCCCAGATTCTGGAGGGCCAGGGGCTCCTGGCTGCTGGAGAACAGCACCGCGTCGGCCCAGGGCACCAGGGGGGCGCCGTGGCCGCCGGCAGCCACGTCCCGGCTCCGGAAGTCGGCCACCACGTCCCGACCCAGTCGTTCAGCGAGGGTCGCCGGATCCCCCAGCTGGAGGGTGGCCCCCCGGCCGCCCCCGGGCCCTCGGGCCCCCGAGTCCGGAGGCTCGTGCCAGATCGTCTGGCCATGGGACGCGACGAGGTCGACCGACGCCATGTCGATCCCGGCCTCCGAGACGAGATCCTGCGCCGCTGTGGCCAGCCACTCCCCCAGGTTGGCATGGAGTCGGTTGAGCGACGCGGCGTATCCAGCGGTCAGTGCATCGCGGATGGCCTCACGCTGGTCCGTGGAGTAGGCCCGGGTCCCCGCCGCGACCACCTCCCACTCCAGGCGGGCGAGGCTGTTCCCCCGAACCTCCAGGACCACCCCGTCCACTCCGTCCAGGGACGTGCCGGACATCAGACCCAGAACCCTCACGCAGCCTGCCTCACTCGAGGTCTCCCACCACGTCCACGACCCGGCCCTCCGCGTCCTCCAGGAGTGCCTGGGCGGTGAGCCGATCCACGTCCAGCCGGTGCATCACGATGGCCGTCTTCACGTTCCCGCCGGAGTGGTGCAGCAGGTCCCTGGCCTTCTCCTCCTCGACCCCCAGGAGCGTCCGCAGAATCCGCTGACCCCGATCCTCCAGCTTCTGACAGGTGACCTGCAGGTCGACCATGAGGTTGGAGTAGACCTTCCCCGAGAGGATCATCGCCGAGGTGGTGATGCTGTTCAGAGCCAGCTTCGTCGCGGTTCCGGCCTTCATCCGGGTGGACCCGGTCACGATCTCGGGACCGACCAGGAGCGGGATCACGACGTCATGGGTGGCCAGCACCTCGTCCGAGGGGTGGGTGCACAGCAGGAATCCGGTGCGGGCCCCGAGCTCCCGGGCCCGGGCGAGGGCTCCGTGGACGTAGGGCGTGGTACCCGACGTCGCGATCCCCAGTACGAAGTCCTGGGCGCACACCATCCGGAGGTCCATTTCCCGGGCGCCGGCCTCGGGCGAGTCCTCCGCCCCCTCCTGGGCTGTGACCAGAGCGTCGTAGCCGCCGGCGATCACTCCCTGGACCATGATGGGATCCGTGCCGTAGGTGGGCGGCATCTCGGCCGCGTCCAGCACGCCGAGGCGACCGGAGGTCCCGGCTCCCACGTAGATCAGGCGTCCTCCATCGGCGAAGACATCCACCACGATGTCGACGGCCTGAGCGATGGGCTCGCGGGCGCCGGCGATCGCCCGGGGAACCGACTGGTCCTCCTCGTTGATGAGGTCCACCAGCTCCAGGGCCGACATGCGGTCGATGTGGCTGGAAGCGGGGTTTCGCTGCTCGGTCAGGCGATCGTCGAGCATGGTCTCGGCGGTTGGAATTCGGGCTCGGGGACGCCTATACTCCTGCCCCCGAACGTGGGCCCGGGTGCGGGACCTCGCGGGCCCGGAACCTAACCCGTCCGATTTTGCCATTGCAACGCGCCGGAAGGCGCCCGAAGCCACTCCGCGGCTCACCGCACAGCATGCGATCCCCGGCCGCGCACCGAGCAGGAGTACACCCCGTGCAGTATCGCCGCCCCCGCTGGCCTCTCGCCCTGGCCGTCCTCACGCTGACCACCCTCTCGGCCTGCGAGCCGGCAACCACCGACGGCCCTGGCCTCCCCGGGTACGAAGGGGCCGAGGCAAGCACCGGAGGCCCGCTGTCGGCCGAGCAGCTGGGGCCGTTCCCCGCCTCGTGGACCTATCCCTTCGTCGGGGATCCTGTAGGAGGGAGCCAGGCGGCCGTCTCGTCCACCGACGCCTACGCGTCCGAGGTCGGGCTCGAGATCCTGCGCAGGGGCGGCAACGCCGTCGACGCGGCCATCGCGACGTCGTTTGCGCTGGCGGTGGTCAACCCGGAAGCGGGCAACATCGGCGGCGGCGGGTTCATGGTGGTTCGGATGGCCGACGGGACCACCGCCGCACTCGACTACCGGGAGACGGCTCCCGCCCTGGCCCATCGAGAAATGTTCCTGGACGAGGAAGGCAACCTCACCGACAAGTCTGTGGTGGGGCACCTGGCGTCGGGCGTGCCGGGCACGGTCATGGGGATGTGGGAGGCCCATCAGCGGTTCGGGACCCTGCCCTGGGCTGACCTTGTGGACCCGGCGGTCCAGCTGGCCATGGGGTTCGAGGTCCGGGAGCGGCAGGCCCGTTCCTTCGCCTGGGGGGCGGGGGCGTTCTCGCTATTCGCCCCGGCCGCCGAGGTCTTCCTGCCCAACGCGGGCCAGCCGGCCGCCGAGGGGGACACATTCGTGCAGCGCGACCTGGCCGCGACCCTGGCCCGGATCCGGGACCGGGGCGGTCCGGAGGGATTCTATCGGGGCGAGACCGCCATCTTCATCGTGGCGGAGATGGCGCTGGGCGGCGGCCTGATCACCCACACGGATCTGGCCGACTACCGGGCCGTGTGGAGGGATCCCATCGTCTTCGACTACAGGGACCACACCATCATCTCCATGCCGCCGTCCTCTTCGGGGGGCGCCACCATGGCGGAGATGGCCAACATCCTGGAGCGCTACGACCTGGCGTCGTCCGGCTGGAACACCGCCGAGACGGTCCACCTCCTGGCCGAGGCCTGGCGCCGCTCGTACGCCGACCGCAACCACTACCTGGCCGACACGGATTTCGTGGAGGTGCCCCTGGCCGAGCTGATCTCGGACGAGTACGCGGCCCTGAGGGCGGCGGACATCGACCCGGCCCGGGCGACCCCGTCCCTGGAGGTCGGGCCCGGCCTGGAGCCGGTGGACCGGGGCAGCAATACGACTCACTTCTCGGTCGTGGACGACGACGGGAACGCCGTAGCCGTCACGACCACCATCAACTCGTGGTACGGGAGCAAGGTCCTGGTGAAGAACGCCGGCTTCTTCCTGAACAACGAGATGGACGACTTCGCCGCCAAACCGGGCACACCGAACCAGTTCGGGCTGGTTCAGGGCGAGGCCAACGCCGTGGGGCCCGGCAAGCGCATGCTGTCGGCGATGACGCCCACCATCGTCCTGGATCCGGACGGCGAACTGCTCATGGTCGTGGGAACCCCGGGGGGCTCCACGATCATCACCACCGTGTTCCAGGTCATCTCGAACGTCATCGATCACGGGATGAACGTCCTGCAGGCCGTGCACGCGCCGCGGGTGCATCACCAGCATCTCCCTGACCAGATCTACTTCGAGCCGGGCGCTCTCACCCCCGCAACCGTCGCGGCCCTGGAGGCCCTGGGCCACACCCTGGTCGAGCGCCCCGCGGTGAGCGGAGACGTACAGGCAATCGTCGTCGGCGCGGAGGGTGCGCTCACCACCTGGTCCGACCCGCGAAGGGGCGGGACCGCCGTGGCGTACTGAGCTCGCTCCGCCTGCCATTTCGGTCATCCCCCGAGGACCAGGATCACGCCGGCGAGCAGCGTCTCCTGAAGACCCTGGGCGATCGCGAGACGGATGAGCTTCCTGAGCAGATGAGTGACACCGGACATGGTTCAATCTCCTGATTCGAGTCAGTTGCCGGCGCTCACACGGCCGGGCCGAGACAACCGATAGCCATCGTCGCGAAGACGAGGGCGAAGATGATGATGCTCTGCAGGACGACGCAGCAGGCGGCCTGGTACCGCCAGTCCGCGTGAAGGCGCCGATCCTGCAGCCGCTCGAGAATGCTTTTCATGATCCGCTCCCCAGTTGGGGCGGGTGAGCCCTCGACGGGTTCGCCGAGGGCCCACGCCCGCCCGGATTAGTGCTCGCAGGTCTCCGGTGCCATGCTCGCATGGCACTCGACGAGCACGTCTTCGTCATCGAAGCGCTCCAGCGACCCCACGGGGTCCGAGCACGCGGCCGTGAAGGTCACGACCGTCCCGGCCAGGACCGCGAGAGCGACACCGTTCAGCTTCCTGCGGACTTCGTCGCGGCTCTCGCCGCGGTTGCTCTGCCTGATCATCGGATCGTCTCCCTGTTCGTCGTTGTCGGTTGGCCTGCCGCGTCACGGCAGGTAGCCTCCTGCGGTTGCCACCGGGATCAGCAGGGAGATCACGATCCCCCCGAAGACCGCTCCGGCGGCCAGTGCCTCAAGTCCGAGTGCCAGTTGCTCGAGGCGAATGCCTGGTCTGCGCATGCACGGTCACCTCCTTTCCTCGTTGCGCTCGATCCCGAGACGTCCGGGAGGCCGCCGATGCGAGCGACTGGGATTGTCCGCCGCCGACTGAGTGGCGCGGTGTGTCGCGGCCTGTGAGCGGACTTTAGGAGGGGGCGCTCAGACGGGAGTCAGAACGGGATCAGATCCGGGAGGGGGCAATCAGACGGGGATCAGAGGGACGCCACATAGATTCGTAAACCATTGTCGCACATTGCTTTACGAGATTACCCTCCTCCCTGTCAATCCGGAGCGCGAGAGTGCAGCGGGTCCCGTTGGGGGGGCGGGCGGTCCGGGAGAAGGCCCTGTGTAATGCGCGCTGCAAAGGGTTCGACATGCCTACGGCGGCATTGACAACCCGCCCGGCCGGGAGCGAATTGCCGGTAGGTTGCGGGTGCCGGGGAAGGAGGCCCAGTGCAGAGGGTGAAGACCGGATCAGGACGGGCCCGAGCGACCATCGCGATCGTGGTGGGCGGGCTGGTCGTCGAGGGCTGCGGCTGCGGAAGCGGGATCAGTCAGTCCCAGACGCCCGCCCAGGACTGCGTATCGGTGAGCGTGGAGGCCGTACCCGCGGTCGTACTGGCCGAACCGGCGGCGGTGTTCGAGCTGCGAGCCATCGGTCGATCGAGTACCGGCAAGCTCTGCCCCCTGGACCCCGCCCTGGTGACCTGGACGACCTCCAGCGGGATCACCGCCAGTCCGAGCGGAAACCCGACCGTGGTTTCGGTGCCACCCGCCACCTCCAGCACGAATACCTCCAACGCGGCCACCTCGACTGCGGCCTCATCCACCGAGACCGTGAAACCGAACGTGACCGGCACAACCGCCTCCCTCCCGGCCGAGGTCTTCGTCACCCCGTCGAGCGCCGCTGCCGGACCGAGCGGACTGTGGATCGGCCAGACAGCCGCGACGCCGCCGGTCGGGTTGCTGCTCTGCGCCGACGGCGAGGGTCTGGCCCAGGTCACCGACGAGGTCGTCGCCGCCGCGGGGCGGATCCTCTGGGACCCTCCGAAGGCTACCAACTGCGCACTCGACCAGCCAACCGGCGCCAAGGAGGTGGGGCTCTTCTCCGCGGACCGTGGAGCGATGCTTCGGCAACGCGCGGATCTGGAGGGCACCCTATCGGACTTCAACTTGGGGCTGAACGCGGTGGCAAGTAGCCCGGACGCGGTTCGAACCATCGGTCTGACGCTCCTCGCGTTCGTCGGCAGCGGCTCGATGGCCACCGCCGACGCCTACATCACCGAGTCGATCGCCCGGACCAACGAGATCCTCACCGCTAACCGGACCGGACTCCGGGTGACTCAGATCGGGACGACCCAGTCGATGCCCGCCAAGGTGCTCTCGGGCTATTTCGACCCGTGCGTGAATCAGCCCGACCCGGTGCCCTGGATGGAGGCGACGCTGGGCGCGCCCATGTCCAGCTTCGCCGGGAAGCTTCCGGTCGCGGTGATGTTCGGTATCGACGGGCGGGATGGATGGGCCTGCCAGAATGCCTCGGGAAATCTGGCCGCTCTGTTCCTCGACCTCGACGTGTCGGACCGATACGAGATTCTCGCTCACGAACTCGCCCACGTCCTGGGGCTCAGCAAGCCGCCGCTGGACCTGTGGGGGCACACCTCGCTGGACCCGAACTACGTGATCGCCGGGTTCGACGAGTCGAATCTCATGTGGGAGAAGGACCTTCACGAGTCCCATGTGCCCCGGAATCATCTGTCGATCGGTCAGGTGTACCGCATGAACACGCACAAGGGTTCGTGGCTGGTCCAGAACCAGTCATCCACCGCAACCCGGGACTGTCAGACAGCCACCGATACGGCGACCCCCTGCCCCAGGCTGGCCCAGGACGTAATGGAGCACCCATGAGCAAGCGACGACCCGCTGGAAGAGGCATCCGGGGTGTGCCGGCACTCCTGTTCTGCGGCGCTGCCCTGGGACTCCATGGCTGTAACTCGGGGCTTTCCCAGGCCGAGTATTCGGTGGTAGAGGGCTGGCTGAGCTGCAGTGACTGTCTGGGCGGCGAGCAGGCGGCGGTCGAGGCGCTGGGTGCGCCCGCCACGCCGGTGCTCGCGGGGTTCCTGGAGGGGATCCCCCTGGACCGGGAGAACACCGAGCGAGCCCGCCTCAGGGGGATGTACAGAGCCAGTCCGCTGTCCACGATGTCCGAGAACCAGTACGTGGACACCGGTTACGAGAGCTGGAGGACCCGGGTCCAGAGCCGGTCGGCGATCTCGCTGGCAGACCTGGGGGAGTACGACGCGCTCCGCGACGCGTTCAGGAACCGGGGGACGCGGGGCTATGCCCCGGCCACGGTGCGGGCCCTGCAGCAGGGGCTGGCGGCGCAGTCCCTGACCGGGGTGGCTCAGGGTTCGGTGATCGACGGGGTGGCGGGCGTCAGCGGCGTCACCATCACCCTGATCCCCTGCGAGCTGGCGCCGGCCTTCACCGGCGACTCAGCGCCGGGGGAGTGCATCGTGGCCGGCGCCGGAGGCGTGGCGACAGTGACCGACGCCACCGGAACCTGGACCGCACCGTTGCCCGAGGGGATCTGGCAGACCGTGTTGGCCCCCCCAAGCGTGGGGCTCGTCCCGACGCCGAGCTCTCAACTGTTCGCGGTCGTGGCCAACTCCACGACCGTAGGGGCCCCGGTCACCCTGAACTGACCTGCGGTCCGTTTCAGGGCGACCGGAACCCGGTCCGCTACGGCCAGTCCAGGCTGGGAGGAGGCGGAGGAGTGTTCCCGCCGGTTCCCGAACCCCCACTGAGACCGGTGCACATGCGGTCGCCCGCATCGATCACCGTATGGGTGTCAGCGTCGTCCGCGTCTCCTGTGACGTACACGACCTCTTCGAGCTGGCACAGGGCGTCGTACGTCTTCTGCTGCCAGTCCTGGATCTGGTCGAAGTGGGCACGGACCTGGTTGCGCAGGAAGTCGAGCCGAGCCCTGGCCACCTGGTCCTCGGTGCCCGGTCCGGGGCACCCAACCAGGGTGGCCGAGCCGATCACCAGGATGGCGATCGCGAGAGGTGTTCTGATTCGCATGGCTGTCTCCGTTGCTTGGGGTTACCGGGTTTCGGGGGGGTCGAAATCAGTACCTGCCGTGAGCCGCTCGACCTCGGCCTCCAGTTCTTCTGCAAGGCCGGGAACGGCGAGCTCCCCGGCGACAACGCCCCGTAGGCGCAGGCTGGGGACACGGTAGGAGAGGAACGCCACGGGCTGGGGGTGATCCAGCACCGAGGCCTGGTTGTACGCCGCCTGGTGTCCACCCGCGAGCTCCTCCAGCGCGGCTCCCAGAAGGCGAGTCGCAGCGAGCGGCGCGGCCAGGTCCCAGGCCAGCTGGCTCTGGGAGGCCTCCATCCTCAGAGCCCGATAGGCCTCCAGGGCTGCTGCGGAGTCTCCGGCGACGGCAAAGGACCGGACCGCGAGGGCTCCCCGAAATACGCTGTCCGCCGCCAAACCGGAGTCGGCCACACGCTGGTCCAGCAGGCCCAGGTAGGTGGAGAGCCGGTCCCGGTCTCCCTTGGCCCCAGCCCAGTCTCCGATCAGGAACAGGATGTAGCTCGGAGCACCGGACATGTTGCCCGAGCGGCTGGTCTCGAGGCCCGATACGAAGGCTCCGGCGCGACCACCGGTATCCCATCCGGCGGTCTCGTCGGACAGGTAGATCAGCGCGCTCGATCCGCTAACCTCGGCCTCACCCCACTCGACGGCCTCCAGCGCGCCCTGATCATCCCCGCGCAGGCGCCGGATGCCATGCAACTGGAGGAGTCCACCCCAGCGGTGGGCCGGGATCACTCCCTCACGGTTGAGCAGGTCCACGATCAGCGAATCGGCGCACGCCAGCTGGGCGGAGTTTCCGCGGAGCCCGGATGCGGCCCTCAGGACGGCGCCGGCGTCGGAGGGCAGTTCGGCCGGCACCAGGAGCTCGGCCGCACCGAAGGCGCAGTGATCCATGAGAGACACGGCGACCGCACCCTCCCGGAGCGGGCTGGAGGTCAGGAACTGCTCCACCCACGGAGCGACCTCGACCGCGGGCAGATCGTTCCGGACGCCGAACTCGATCAGGTGGTAGAGGGGCGGCGTGAACCCCTGGTCCAGGGCCGCGGCGGTCCGGAAGGACTCAGCGGCGGCCGAGTCGTGGCGGACGCCCTCCGGGACCAGGTGCCGGTAGACCTCCCCGAGGGCCATCCAGGCCTCGGGCCATCGCGGCTGCATCTCCAGGGCCGCCTCGAACTCCCCCACCGCCTGGTCCGCCTCGCCGCGGAGGTAGTGCCTCAGGCCCAGCGCGAACCGCTCGAATCGAGGGGGGAGCATGGCGGTGTGCCGGATCGCAAGTTCCGCGAGCTCGCCCGCCGTTTCGTACTCCTCGAGCCAGGCGGAGGCGACTACGCCGCCCAGGGCGGCCATGACGAAGGTGGAGTCCTCCTCCACGGCCTGAGCGTATAGGTCCCGGGCGGCCGCGAAATCCGAGAGCCGGTAGGCCCGCTCCGCTCCGAGCCAGAGAGCCACCGCGCTGGCGGACCGCTGTGAGAGCAGGGAGTAGTCGACCGGCACGTCCGGCCCGAGCAGCACGGGCAGCAGTTCCACGAGCGCCCCCAGAGCCACCATGGTGGGGGTCTCCTCCGAGAGGAGTCCGGTAGCGGAGGCCCGGTCGACCAGGGAGTCCCCCGACACGGAATGCAGCTCGAGGGTGACCGTCAGCCGATTCAACTCCTGGAAGACCGTCCCAAGGATGTAGTACTCCCCGCCCCGATCGCCGCTGATTTCCTCCGCGATGCGCGGGGTGACCCTCGAGGGGTCGGACCTCAGGTCTTCGTCCAGCCACCGCCATCCATCGACCCAGACCAGGGGACCGGCCTCGTCGAGGGCCATGCCCAGGAAGGCCGCCAGGTCCTCTCCCAGATCGTCGTCCGCGCCGCGGGAGACCAGCGGGAATCCGACGACCGTGGAGGCATCCAGCGGCCGCGCCCGATCGGGCAGCATGGCGCGGACCCCCAGCCACACCAGCACCAGGATCCCCAGGGCCCGGACCACCCGGACCGCGGGGTGCGTCCCGGCGCGGGACACCGAGTCCACCGGTCCGCCGGCCCCGGTCGGAGGTGCCGGCACCTGCTCCGGCAGCGAGACGTCCTCCCCCCGCCGGACCCGATCGATGAGCTCCTGGGTCTCGTCGAGGGGCTCGACCTCGAGCTCCTCCTTCAGCAGCGCCGCGTAGCGATCGTACTCCTGGAGCGCCTGTGACTTCCGGCCGAGCTCGGCCAGGAGCCGGATCACCCAGTGAGCCGCCTCATCCTCCAGGGGATCGGTCTCGAGCCATCCGCGGGCCTCGGCCAGCGCCGCTTCCCGATCGCCGGCTCCGTAGAACTCCTCGGTTCGACTCCGACGAGCCTTCCTGAAGTCGGCCGCCAGGCGCGACCGCTGTTTGTCGGCCCACTGCTCGAACTGGATCCCCGCGGATGGAGTGGAGCCTCCGAGGAACGGGCCGCCGTAGAGCTGAACGGCCTCGTCGTGCTTTCCCTCTTCGATCAGACGGCGGAACTCCACCGCATCGACCTGGAGGTCCTCGGCGACGACGAGGAAGTCCCCTCGGGTCTCGACCCACTCGTCTCCCAGGTCCTTCCGAAGCTCGTACAGCGTCTGGTTCAGCGCCCCGCGGGCGCGTTCCGGGCTCTTGTCACCCCAGAACATCCCCATTGTGGCATCGCGGGTGACCTCGCGCTCCACCGCCAGATAAAGAAGGAGGGCGCACCGGACCGTCTGACGGGGAAGCGAGTCCTTCACCTCCCCATCCCACTGGACCCGCAGGGTCCCAAGGGTTTCGAGCAGGACACTCATTCGCGAGCAGACGCCGATCGGGTGGGGTCAATCCGGCTCAATGTTCGCCCCAAGTGCCCACGCATCAAGGTTTTCGAGGGTCTCGGCGGCCCGCTCGGTTCGGTCTCCACTTTGGTTCTGCGGAGTGGCGGCCCATAATCCGGACCATGCGCTCCCTCTACGAGGCCCTCCGACCCTACTTCCAGCCCTACCTGTGGCAACTCGCCGCGGGTGTCACGCTGGTGGTGATCGCCAACGGGTTCACCGTGGCCGCACCGTACCTGATCAAGCTGGCGATCGACGGCCTGGGTGACCCGGACGTGACGGGATCCCGGATCCTCGGGTATGCCGGGATGATCGTCGGAGCGGCCGTCCTCGGAGGCATCGCGCGGTACGGGATGCGGGAGCTCCTGAACGGCATCAGTCGCCGCATCGAGACGGATATGCGGAACGACTTCTTCCGGCATCTGCTCGGCCTGGACGCCCAGTTCTATGGAGAGAACCGGACCGGGGACCTCATGGCCCGGGCCAGCAACGACATCCTGGCGGTCCGGATGGCCGCGGGCCCGGCCATCATGTACTCCGTCAACACGGTGGTGACGTTCTCCCTCGCGCTGGCGCTCATGCTCTGGATCAGCCCACGCCTGACCGCCATCGCCCTGATCCCGCTCCTTCTCCTCCCTCCCGTGGTCCTGGCGTTCGGAAAGGCCATTCACCAGCGGTTCGAGGTGATCCAGGAGCAGTTCTCCACCGTTTCGACGATGATCCAGGAGAACCTGACCGGCATGCGGATCGTGCGAGCCTATGGTCAGGAGGAGAGCCAGACCGCTCGCTTCGAGTCCCAGAACCAGGAGTACCTCGAGCGGAACATGGCCCTCGCCCGCGTCCAGGGGATGTTCCACCCGATCCTGGGCCTGTTTGCCGGCGGCGCGATGATCATCGTGCTCTGGCTCGGAGGGCTGGAGGTGATCCGGGGGTCGATCACCGCCGGTGAGTTCGTGGCCTTCGGCCTGTACCTCAACCTGCTGATCTGGCCCATGATTGCCCTGGGCTGGGTCGTGAACCTCTTCCAGCGTGGCGCCGCGTCCATGGGGCGACTGAACGCGATCCTGGAGGCGGAATCAGGACTGGCGCAAACCGATCCGGACCTCGCTCTCGGCGACCGGACCTCTCCGGCGCGGCGGGCGATCCCGGGAGCCCGTGGACGCATCGAATTCCGGAACGTGCGCTTCCGCTACCCCGGCACCGAACGGGTGGTGCTCGAGGATATCTCATTCGTGGCCGAACCGGGTCAGACCGTGGCCATCGTGGGGCCCACCGGTTCGGGGAAGACCACCCTGGTGTCTCTCCTCCCCCGGATCTACGACCCCACAGATGGGGAGATCCTGCTGGACAGAGTCGACCTGAGACGGAGCGAGCCGCAGGCGGTTCGATCCGCCATCGGAATGGTGCCCCAGGATCCCTTCCTGTTCTCCGACACCATCGAGGCGAACATCGGGCTCGGCCTGGATCAGGACTCGACTCCGCCACGGCTCTCCGCGGCGGACGGTCCGAGCGACGAGGAGCGGGAGCCCGACCTGCTACCCGGGGGAGCCCCGGACAGCGCCGCGGCACTGGAAGCCGAGGAGGGATCGGAGGACGCGGTAACGGACGAGGTGCTGAGGGCGAGCCAGATTGCCCAGCTCCACGAGTCCGTTCAGGAGTTCCCGGCCCGGTACCGCACCCTCCTGGGCGAGCGGGGAATCAACCTCTCCGGGGGACAGAAGCAGCGGGCGACACTGGCCCGGGCCCTGGCCCGGCAGCCCTCGGTGCTGATTCTGGACGATGCGCTGAGCGCCGTGGACACTCACACCGAGTCCCGCATCCTGGCGGACCTGCGCCAGGTCATGGCCGGCCGGACATCGTTCATCATCAGCCACCGGGTGTCCGCGGTGATGAACGCCGACCAGATCCTGGTCCTTGAGGACGGGCGGATCGTCGAGCGTGGGACTCACCCCGACCTGCTGGAGGCGGACGGCACCTATGCCCGACTCCTCCGGCGTCAACTGCTGGAACAGGAGGTCGAAGCCCGTTGACCGGGTGGGGGGGCGAGCGGCCGGGGCCAGTCGGCCGACGCTTCGCTCACGCCTGCGGCGTGATCGGCCTTTGACCCCGGCCGCTCGCCCCGGCTCCGGCGGGTCGCGGGCTCCTTTGGGTGACGGGCCCGAACACCCGCGTGGATGAAGGCCCCGAAGGGGCGCCTACATCCGCTCCAGCAGCCAGTCCGGAGTGAATTGGATCAGGTAGCTGCTCAGGATGGTGAAGCTGCCCGTGACCAGCAGGACCCCCAGGAAGATGAGGAGGACGCCCGATGCGATCTGGATGGGCATCAGGTACTTCCGCAGCGACTTGAAGGTCTCCAGGAACCAGTTCACCGCGGCCGCGGAGGCCAGGAAGGGCACCGCCAGGCCGGCGGAATACACGGTGAGCAGGCTGACGCCCGACCAGAACTGGTCCTGGGAGGCGGCATACGTCAGGATCGCCCCGAGGACGGGTCCGATGCAGGGGGTCCAACCCGCACCGAAGGCGATACCCACGGCCAGCGTGCCCATGTATCCGGCGGGCTTGTCCTTCAGGTGGACCCGCGCCTCGCCCATGAGCTTGGTGAACTGGATGAGCCCCGTGAGGTGGATCCCCAGCAGGATGATGATCACGCCACCCACGCGGGCGATCCACACTTCGTAGTAGCGCAGGAACTGGCCGAGGAAGCTGGCCGAAGCCCCCAGCGCCACGAAGATGATGGTGAAGCCCAGGACGAAGAGGAGCGAGTGGATCATCGTCGCCCGGCGATCCACTCCTTCCTGCAGGTCTTCCAGGCTCATCCCCGTGATGAACGAGAGGTAGCTCGGGACCAGGGGCAGGACGCAGGGCGAAAGGAACGAGAGAATCCCTGCGGTAAAGGCGATGAAGACACCTACGGAGTCCGTCATGTCAGCGTTCCGGCGAATCGGTAGCCCAGCAGCTTGTACACCAGCTTGGCGACCAGGAAGTCAGGGGCGTGGAGCCCGGGGGTGGGAGCCAGCTCGACGACGTCGGCGGCCACGACGTTCCGGGTCTCGAACACCCGGCGCAGGAATCGGAGGGTGCGGTACCAGTCCCCTCCCCCCGGCTCGGGCGTACCCGTGGACGGGACCAGCGACGGATCGAAGTAGTCCACGTCGAACGTCAGATACACCGTCGGACCCAGCGCCTCGAGGGCCCGGTCCATCCAGTCGTCGTTCTCCCACATCTCGTCCGCATAGATCAGGGTCACCCCCGAAGAGTTTCGGGCGACCTCCACCTCCTCGGTGGAGACGCCCCGGATGCCCACCCCCACCACGTCGGCCACGTGCAGGACACGGGCCATGGCGCAGGCGTGGGAGTGGGGCGAGCCCTCGAACTCGGCCCGCAGATCGGCGTGGGCGTCCAGCTGCAGGACCGTGATGCGCTCGTCACGCAGGGCCGCCTGGGCCCGAATGGCCGGTGCGGACACCGAGTGCTCGCCGCCCAGCATGATCAGGAAGCGATCCCCCGCCGCCTCGGCCACGGCCCGATAGGCGGATTCCAGCTCGGCCATGGACTCGGCGGATCCCTCCCGCGTGAGCTCGAGGGCTGGAAGCGTATGGACCCCGACTCGGTGCGGCTCCGCGTCGAGTTCCTGGTCGTAGAGTTCGATGTACCGGGACGCCTCGAGGATGGCGGTGGGCCCGTTGCGCGTTCCGCCTCCATAGCTCACGGTCGATTCCCACGGAACCGGCAGGATCACGACCTGGCTCCGGTCGAGCGCCGACTCGGAGTCGTCCAGACCCAGGAACCGGTGGGGGAGTTCCCACGGCAATCCGCCCAGGCGGGGGTCCTGAGACCCGGGCCCGGTGGGCTCGCCGCCTCGGCCGGCGACATGTGCGTCTCTGCGATTGGGCATCGGTGCGCGTCTCCAGTGGTCCCGCGGTGCCCTCGCCTCTCCGGTCAGAAGACCGGACAGGTGATCCCCGGATCTTCGGGGCCCACGCCCTTCGCCTGGCAGTCCCCGCAAATCCCGTACAACTCCAGCCGGTGACGGATCGGGCGGAACCCGTGCTCGGCCGTCACACGACGTTCCAGTTCCTCCACCTCCGGGCTGCGGAACTCGATGACCTTGCCGCAGTTGGCGCACACGAGGTGTTCGTGGACGGGCTGGTTGGACAGGCGGTGCTCGTAGCGCTTGAACCCCTCTCCGAAGTCGTGCTCCTCCACCAGCTTGCTCCGAACCAGGAGATCCAGGGTCCGGTAGATGGTGGCCTTCCCGATCTTCTCTCCCCCTTCCCGGAGCTCCCCCTCGATATCATCCACGGAGAGGTGCCCGTCGGAGCCGAATACGACCTCGGCCACGGCCTCCCGCTGGTGGGTGACCGGGAGTCCCTGGTCCTTCAGGTATCGTCCGAACAGCCGGACGAAGGGGACGGTATCCACGCTGGACTTCACTGGACCACCTCTTCCTCGAGGAGTGCGGGATCGAATTCGGACATCAGCTCGTCGAACGCCTCCTCGTTCCCCTCGATGACCACCTCCCGCGGGTCCCCCACGGACAGGTCGGCCCGTTTCACCACGCCCGCGATGATCCGGGGCAGCGTGTCCGGGGGAGCAGCGCCCTCTTCCATGAGCGTGGGTGCCACGGTCAGCCCCTGCCCCGACCGCTCGGCCAGGTAGCTGGCGGTGACGAGCCGCCGGGCCTCGTCGGACGTCTCGAAGCAGCTGACCGCCACCAGCCCGCTTTCCCGCCGCCCCTGCCTGAGGGGAGGAAAGACCCAGATGCGGTCGATGCCCTCCGGGCCCAGACGGCGACCCACCATCCGGATGACCCGTGGAAGCGCCTCCGGGACGCCGGGGTCATCCCGGTTCGAGCCGGTCGCGGGAGCCCCGTCCGCCGTCATGCCACGCCCTCCACCACCGAGTCGTCCGTCGCCGCCCCAGCCACGGCCGCTCGTACGGCAGCCCGCACCGCCGCGACGACCTCGGGCAGCACCTCGTCCACGGGCCTGCGGATGAGGGCGCCGGCCGCCCGTACGTGGCCTCCACCCCCAAGGGAGCGGGCGACCGCGTTGACATCGGTGGGTCCGTTGGAGCGAAGCGAGATCTTCGTGGACCCGTCGTCGGTGGTCCGGAGGAGGATTCCGACCTGCACCCCGTCGATAGAGCGCGGGTAGTCGGCCAGCCCCTCCAGGTCCTCCAGGGTGGCGCCAACCGCGTCGAAGGCGTCCCGGGGCACCA
Source organism: Gemmatimonadota bacterium (assembly GCA_039587435.1). GTDB lineage: Bacteria > Gemmatimonadota > Gemmatimonadetes > Longimicrobiales > Gaopeijiaceae > JBDHIJ01. Next base: position 13,425 of record JBDHIJ010000037.1, on the reverse strand, counting down.
CCATCCAGGCGGTGGTTCCCTCCTCGTCCACCCCGAGCGTGTCGAGGCAGTAGGACAGCAGGCGGAGACGCGATTCGGCCACCGAGCCGTAGCAGGCCCGGTGCAGCGGTTCGGGCCTGGCGCCCAGGTCGACCAGCGACGCCATCACCCGGTAGGTCGGGGCCAGGGTGTTGGAGAACGCGAAGGAGCCGGTGTCGGTGAGAATGGCCACGTACAGCCCGTTCACGCTGGACTCGCTCCACGGCCCGCCCTGGGAATGGATGAGGTCATGGACGAGCTCACCGGCAGCCGCGGCCGTGGGGTCCCGGAAGGACGCCCCGCCGATCGGGTCTTCACCGGGCGGGTGGTGGTCGATGACCGCCGTCGGCAGGTGATCGATGAGCGGCTTCACCCGTCCGATGCGCTGCACCTCGCCCGTGTCCACGATCAGGGCCAGGTCCGCGGCCCTGCACAGTTCCTTCGCCCGATCGGATTTGACGTCCACGACCCACGTTGGATCCTCCAGGATGAACTCGAAGGTCGTCGGGAAGGGCGTCGGGTTGATGATCCACGCCTCCACGCCCCGGGCCCGGAGCCACGAAGCGAGGGCCGATTCGCACCCGGCCCCGTCCCCATCGGCATTGAGGTGGGTGATCAGGATGACCGACCGGACGCCCTCCAGCGCATCCATGATCTCACGGATCCCGGCGAGGCGGTGTTCGGGGGTCTGGTAGGCCACGGGATGTCAGGGGCGGAGGGGCTGGGGGACCGGGGCGCGCACGGCGGTGCGGGGCCCTCTGAGACCCCTGACGTACGGCGCTTTCAGGACGGGTGTCAAGCCGGACCCGGAGCACCGGGGAGATGTCTCCGCACCTTGGCCCACGTCGACGCCAGATGGACCAGATAGGACGAGCTTCGACCCTCCACGCGACCCTCGCGCAGAGCAGCCAGAAGCGCCTCGGGTCGATTGGGGTGGGTGGGGACCTCGACCCAGGACCGGGCCACCTCACCCACGGTGTGGGCGTCGGACCCCACCCCGACCGGCTTCCCGTGCCGGCGGGCCAGTTCCATCGCGGCCCGGTTGGGCCCCGCGGAGTGAATGCGTCCGTTGAACCCCTCCACCACGTCCACGAGGGGAGCGAGTTCCTCAGCGAACTTCCCCCCACCGCCCTTCCCGCCCGCGTAGGGGTGGGGCAGATAGGAGATTCCGCCCTGAGCCCGGGTCCGGTCGATGACCTCCCGGGCGGGGGTGCCCTCCGGGATCTCCTCACTGAGGTAGAGACCGATGACGTCGATGCCTTCGGCCGTCTTCACCTCTTCGCCCGGGATGACGTGATCCGGGTACCGCGCCGCCATCTCCAGCGCGACGCCGAGACGGTTGTGATCGGTGAGCGCGATGCGGTCCACGCCACGGGCACGGGCCGCGGCCAGAACGGCCTCGGGGTCCGAGAGACAGTCCCAGCTGCCCCAGGTATGCATGTGGAGGTCGAGACGCATGAGCCCTTCGCCGGCCGAATTCTCCGAAGCCTCGTTCGCCTCGTCTCCGGGGGTGGCCTCCGCCTCCCGGCGCAGCCGCGAAAGGACCTCCTCGGCTCCCCGCTCCAGGTCGGAAACGGACCCGGCGTTCCGGATCACGTAGTCGGCACCGTCCCGTTTCCTGGCGGGGTCCATCTGGGCGGCGGCCATCCGGCGAGCCTCCTCCATGGACAGTCCACGGTTTTCCACGACCCGCTGAAGGCGAAGGTCCTCGGGGGCGTCGACGAACACCACCCGGTCGAAGGCCGTCTCGCGTCGGGTCTCGAACAGCAGGGGGATCTCCGAGATCACCACTCCGTGTCCCTCGGCCGTGCGCTCCGCCAGCCATTCTCCCCGGAGCCGCCACACCTCGGGATGGATGATGGCCTCGAGATCGGAGCGCGCCTCGGCGTCGCGGAAGACGAGGTCCCGCATGGCCGCCCGGTCGAGCGAGCCGTCGGGAGCGAGGACACCGCCGCCGAATCGCTGGGCCACCCTAGCCAGACCCTCCGAACCCGGGGCCACGGCGTCCCGTGCGAGATCGTCGGCGCTCACCACCGGTACGCCGGCGTCCCGCCACAGCCGGGCCACGGTGGACTTTCCGGAGGCGATGTTGCCGGTGAGCGCGACGTTGAGCGTCATGGCGCCTCGCCCGGGCCGGCCGGGACCTCCCCGGGCGCGGGAGACCTCGCGGCCGCCGGCCCGGACCCGGCCGGTTCCGCGGCCCGTCCTGCCCGGTGGCGAACCTGTGCTCGCCGCCACGCCCACACCACCACCACCGCGAACAGTGCCATGAGGCTCAGTCCGACAACCGAACTCACCCGCTGCCAGTTCTCACCCGCGACCACTCCGATTCCCACGTACAGAACGCTCCAGCCGAGTACGCCGAGGAGGTCGAAGGGGAGAAACGTCCGATACGGCAACCCCGTGACCCCGGCGATCCCGGGTGTGAGCGTGCGAACGAACGACACCAGGCGGGCGAGCGCCACGGCCACCGACGGCCGCCGCTCGAACAGCGCCCGCGCTCTGGGCTCGTGTTTCGCCACCGCCCGCCCCAGGAATCCCGGGGCCGAGAGGATCCTCGGACCGGTCTTCCGACCGATCCAGTAGTGGGTGGAGTCCCCCAGGGCGCCCCCGAGGGCAAGCGCCGCCCAGATGGGCCAGACCGGGGCGTTGGATCCGGCGGCCAGGGCCGCGGCAAAGATGACCACCGGGCCGCAGGGCACCAGCACGCCCGTCAGCCAGACGGTTTCCAGGAAGGCGAGGATGAACGCGTACGCGGGGCCGGCGGCCAGGAGCGCGTCCGCGAGACCGTCGAGGGAGGCGTCCAAGGGAGGACGGGGTCAGCGTCGACGCTGGTTTGGTCGTCATGTAGTAGGCGCTCTCCCACGGGTCGTAGAGGGTGGACCGGGTCTGGTAGCGACGGGTCATCCAGGTCTCGAAGTCCCGGCTGCTCGGGAACAGGCGTCCCTGGGTGTCCCAGGCCTGGAGATCCTCGACGATCCGGTTCATCTCGGTCGTGGCCAACTTGATGTAGATGGGGTCGAGGACCGGAGAAGCCTTGTCCTTGATCATGGCCTTCGAGTCGGGGAAGTACCACGCCGCCCCGAGGCCGATGATCAGAACCAGAAAGAGCTTAAACACCGACGGTCTCCCTCACATCCGCTTTCGCATGTCCCGGGCCCACCGCAGGTAGCGAATCAACTCCCGCTCGGGCGGCCGGTGACCGGGGTCCCCGTAGGCCGTCTCGTTTCGCCAGTCCATGTAGGACCGCGGCGGAAGCGGCAGAAACGGGGGTCGGCGATACCAGTCCCTTGCTCGGAACGCCCAGGCGGCCCCGGCCAGTGCCGGGATCAGATCCGGGCGCTTGAGCGCCAGCAGGAGGTATCTTCCGATCAATGGTTCCCTCGTTCCGAGTGTCCGGATTCAACCGATATACGCAGGTCCGCACACTTCCCTTCGAAGCTAAGGAAACAAATGGTGCCGCGCCACAATGCGGGCCGACCCCGGCCGCCGGCGAGCACCCGGTGCAACCCTCGCTGGTCCGTGGGCGTCCTATTCTGTAGAATGACATACACTGTCACTCTACCGATAGTCACATGACCGACATTCGACATCTCCCACTCGCACCTCGCGACCTGCTCGTCCTCGTGGTCCTGGCCGAGGGCCCCAACCACGGCTACGGGATCATCAAGGACGTGGAGGACCGTTCTCACGCAGGGGTCCTCCTGGATCCGGCCAACCTGTACCGCGTCCTGAGGAGGATGCGATCGGAGGGGTGGATCGAGGAGCAGGCCGGCGCATCCGAAGACCGGCGTCGTACCTACGCCATCACGGATCCGGGCCGGCGGATCCTGCGGTCGGAGGTGGAGCGCCTGGAGGCGTTGCTGTCGAGTGCCCGACCGGCGGTGGCCGAGGGCGGGGGCCTGGGGTGAAGCGGACCCCGGCGATCCGGCTCTACTCGGCCTGCCGAGTGCTCTTCCCACACGACTTCGTGCGGGAGGAGTGGGAGGAAGTGGTCCAAACGCTGGAGGACGTGGCGGCCGAGCCCCCTCCAGGGCGGACCCGCGCGGGGGTGGTGGCCCGGGCCTTTCTCGCCGTCCCCGGCGCGGCGGCCCGGACCTGGAGAGATGAACTGTCCGCGGGCAGGGGCGTCCGCGGCGCACTGAACCGAAGAGGTGGGTGGATGGACGGGATGACGAGGAACCTCCGGATCGCCGTGCGGTCCCTGAAGAACCACAGGGCCTTCGCCCTGAGCAGCGTACTGCTGGTAGGGCTGGGCGTGGGTGCGGTCACCACGATCTTCACCGCGGTGGATCACGTGATCCTCCGCCCCCTACCCTACCCCGGGGCGGACCGCATGGTGTACATGACCAACGGGTCCCATTCCGGGGTGGTCCTCCGGGAGCTCCCGGGACTCCAGACCTGGGAAGATTGGGTCGGCACCACCGAGGCGAACGTGATCCTCACCGGAGCGGGGGAGCCTCAGCGCCTCAACGAAGCCCACGTGACGGAAGGGTTCTTCCCCTTTTTCGGGGCCCGCCCGGCCCTGGGGCGCCTCCTGATTCCATCGGACAACCAGGACCTGGACGTGGTGGTCCTCTCCCACGGGGCCTGGCAGACCTACTGGGGTGGCGACCCGGAGATCGTCGGGAAGTCCATCGTGCTGGACGATGAGCCGGTGACGGTGGCCGGGGTGGTGTCGGAGTCCTTCCCGGTCCCCCAGGCCCTGGTGGAGCCCGACGTTCACATATGGCGAGCCCTGGACTGGTCCAATCCGGACCTGGAGAAACCCGACCATCGCTCCATGAGCGTGGTGGCGCGCCTGCGACCGGAGATCGACGTCGAGGCTGCGGACCAGGAGGTGGCGGCGCTGGCGGACCGGATGGCCGAACGGTATCCGGATTCGTACGTGCTCCGAGACGGGCGCAACTACCGGTGGCCCGTGGTGCCTCTCCAGGACTACACAGTGCGGGACTGGGACGAGGGGCTGTACCTCCTGCTGGCGGCCGTGGGGCTGCTCCTGCTGGTGGCGTGTGCGAACGTGGCGCACCTGTTCCTGGCCCGTGGACTCTCCAGGGAGCGGGAGGTGGCAGTCCGGAGGGCGCTGGGGGCGGACAGCGGCTCCCTCATCGGATACCTGCTCACCGAGGCCACCCTGGTTGGGCTGGCCGGCGGGGTCCTGGGCGTGACGCTGGCCTGGCTGGGGCTGCGGGCCTTCGAGGCCACGTTCCCCGCCCAGTTGCCGGCCGCCGGCGAGATCTCGCTGGACCTGCGGGTCCTGACCGTGGCCCTGGTGATCTCCCTGTGCACAGCCCTCCTGTTCGGCCTGCTCCCCGGCATGAAGACCCTGGGGCGGGACGTGAGCGCGGGATTGCACGGGGGAGGCCGGTCCCAGACGGCGAGCCGGGGCATGCGGAGGCTTCGCTCCGGTCTGGTCGTGGCCGAGGTGGCCCTTTCCCTGATCCTGGTCGCTGAAGCCAGCCTGCTCCTCAGGAGCTTCCTCGTCACCACCACGCAGGAGACCGGCGTGACGACCGAGAACCTCTGGGTGGTGGTTCTGAATCCCACCACCCCGCAGGACGTGGACGAGTACAAGGTCCTCAGCCGGGAGATCATGGAGTCGGTGGACGAAGTGCCCGGGGTCGCGATGGTGAGCCGGGCTCTGACCGCCCCGTTCCAGTACACCGGTGGAAACCGGTGCTGCTGGGGAAACGGGATCAACGACCCGGAGGATCCGGACGCGCGCATAAGCGTCTCCCTCCACCCGGTGGACCGGTCGTACTTCCCGGCCAACGGGATCGAGCTGCTGGCGGGGCGGCTCTGGGACGAGCAGACGTCCTATGAGGATCCGGTGTCCGGCGTCATCAACGAGACCATGGCTATCCGGCTGTTCGGATCGGCCCAGGCCGCGGTTGGCAGGGAGGTGCAGTTTGGTGAGGTCACACGGCTGGTGACCGGCGTCGCCAGCGACACCCGCCACTACGGCCTGGACCGGCCGGTGGGAGCGGACATCTATCTGCCCTTCCCGGTTCTGCCCTTCAACATCCCCATGCTCACCCTCCTCATCCGGACGGACGGCGAGGTTCCTGGGCTCGCGGCCTCAGTCCGCCGGGGGGTCTGGGCCGCGGACCCGAATCTCCCCGTCCCGTCGGTGGTACCGATCCGATCGACGATCTCGGACTCCATGGGGGTGCAGCGCTTCAGCTCCCTCCTCTTCGTGGTGTTCGGCGGGATCGCCCTCCTCCTGGCGGCGGGCGGCCTGTACGGGACGCTCCTCTATGCGGTAGGTCAGCGGGAGAAGGAGCTGGGGATCCGCATGGCCCTGGGCGCGAACCCCCTGCACATCCAGCGGCGGGTGCTGTTCGGCGGCCTGTGGGTCTCGCTCATTGGCACCGGCGTAGGCCTCTTCGGGGCCTGGGGCGTGGGCCGGACGCTGGAGAGCATGCTCTACGGCGTGACCCCAACCGACGCCCTGGCCCTGGGCGGCGCGGCATCGGTCCTGATGCTGACCGCGGCCCTGGCCAGCTGGATCCCGGCCCGGCGGGCCGCCCGGACCGATCCGCTGCGAACGCTGAACGCCGAGTAATCCCGCATGGGGGTGGGTCGGGGAGCTCGAACGCCAGCCCCTGCCGACCCCACAGGACCCCTATCTCCCGGCCGGGGCAGCCGTCGTCGAGCTGCCCCGGCCGGGGTGCGTTGAGGCCCCCCGGGACGCCGATTGCGGGTTGGCCGCGCCCCCCCGGCTCGGCTATCTTTTGAGTCTTACGACCTCGACTCCCGTTCAAAAAAGAGTCCCGAGGCACCCCCCTCCAGCCGGTCCCCGGCCGGGGGACCGCACCGCCTCGGACGGACGCATACCGATGGAAACCAAGACCGAAACCGATGCGCAGGCTGGCGGGTCCACCGTGGATCTGCACGGGCTCTCACCCGACCAGCTGATCGACTTCTATCGCACCATGCTCACCTCCCGGAGGATCGACGACCGGGAGATCGCCCTGAAGCGTCAGAACAAGATCTTTTTCCAGATCTCCGGCGCCGGTCACGAGGCGGTGCAGGTGGCCCTGGCCGCCCACTGCCAGTCGGGGAAGGACTGGTTCTACTTCTACTACCGGGACCGCGCCTTCTCCCTGGCCCTGGGCCAGACCCCCCTGGACCAGCTCCTCCAGGCCGTGGGCGCCGAGGAAGACCCCGCATCGGGCGGGCGCCAGATGCCGGCTCACTACGGGGACGTGCGGTACAACATCGTCTCCACCTCCTCTCCGACCGGCACGCAGTTCCTCCAGGCCGTCGGAACCTCCGAGGCCGGGTGGCGGGCCACGCGGCTCACCGAGATCCAGGAGCACGTGAAGGGCTTCGCCGAGGACGAGATCGTGGTGGTCACCACCGGTGACGGCACCACCTCGGAGGGCGAGTTCTGGGAGGCCCTCAGCACGGCCGCGAACCTCCAGCTCCCGATCCTCTTCGTCGTGGAGGACAACGGGTACGCCATCTCCGTTCCGGTGGAGGTCAACACCCCCCAGGGCAGCATCTCCAAGGTCCTCGCCGGCTACCCGGGGCTGTACGTCCGGGAGTGTGACGGCTGCGACGTCCTGGACAGCTATGCCGTCGGAGCCGAGGTCATCGACTACGTGCGGTCCCGGAAGGGTCCGGCCGTCCTCCACGCCCACACCGTTCGGCCCTATTCCCACTCCATGTCGGACGACGAGCGCATGTACCGCCCCGAGGCGGAGCGGGAGGCCCAGGCCGCGCGGGATCCACTGGTCGTGACCCGGGGTCTCCTGCTGGAGGTGGGCATCGCCACCGAGGCCGAGCTGGACGACCTGGAGGCCGACGTGGAGCGGACCGTGGCCGAGGCCGCGGACCGTGCCCTGGAGTACCCCCAGCCCGATCCGTCCACGGCCATGCGGAACCTCTTCTCCGAGGAGGTCGATCCGACCTCCGACGCGTTCGATACCGAGGACGCTCCGCAGTACCCGGAGGAGGAAAAGCAGCTCACGATGGTGGATCTGCTGAACGCGTGCATGAAGGAGGAGATGGCCCGGGATCCCCGGATCGTCGTCTTCGGAGAGGACGTGGCGGACGCCTCGCGCGAGGATGCCCTGGAGGAGGTGAAGGGCAAGGGCGGAGTGTTCAAGGTGACCCACGGACTTCAGCAGATGTTCGGGAGCGACCGGGTCTTCAACTCCCCCCTGGCCGAGGCCAACATCGTGGGCCGCGCCGTGGGGATGGCCATCCGCGGGCTCAAGCCGGTGGTGGAGATCCAGTTCTTCGACTACATCTGGCCGGCCTTTCACCAGATCCGGAACGAGGTGGCCACGATGCGCTACCGGTCGGACGGGCGGTGGTCGGCCCCGGTGGTCATCCGCGTGACCTACGGAGGGTACCTGAAGGGCGGCGCGATCTACCACTCCCAGACCGGGGCAACGCTCTTCACCCACACTCCGGGCCTCCGGGTGGTGATCCCGTCCAACGCCGAGGACGCCAACGGACTGCTCCGTACGGCGATCCGGAGCGACGATCCGGTCCTCTTCCTGGAGCACAAGCACCTGTACCGCCAGGTCTACAACAAGGGCCGGAACCCCGGGCCGGACTACATGATCCCCTTCGGGAAAGCCAACGTGGTCCGGGAGGGTTCGGACGTGACCGTGGTCACCTGCGGTGCGCTCGTGAAGCGGAGCCTGGACGCGGCCCGACTCGCCGCCACCGAACACGGGGTGGAGGCCGAGGTCATCGATCTCCGGACGCTCTCCCCCCTGGACATGGACACCATCGCCGAGTCGGTGAAGAAGACCGGCAAGGTCGTGGTGGTCCACGAAGACGCCATGTCCTTCGGAATCGGTGCGGAGATCTCCGCCCGGATCGCGGACGACCTCTTCCCCTGGCTGGACGGTCCGGTCAAGCGGGTCGCATCGCTGGACACCTGGGTGGCCTACGCGCCCCAGCTGGAGGAGGTCATCCTCCCCCAGACCCACGACGTCCTGGAGGCCGTTTTGGAGCTGGCCCGGTTCTAGACCGGTCCCGGGCCACCGGATCGAAGCAGGAACGGCGCGCCCACCTGGGCGCGCCGTTTCGCGTTTCGGGCCGAGGACCGCCGGCGGCCCCGAGGCCGAGGGAAACCCGTCAGTAGGACGGGATGGAGGGATCGATGTCCCGGGCCCACGCGAGGATCCCGCCCCGGAGATTCACGACCGCCTCGTATCCGGCGTCCTGCAGTGTCCGGACGACGGCGGCGCTTCGCGCTCCGGAGCGGCACATCACCACCACCTCCCGATCCCTGGGCAATTCGTCCATTCGCCGGCCCAGATCACCCATGGGAAGGTGAACCGCTCCCTCGGGTCCGAGGTTCCCGATGGCCCATTCGTAGTGCTCCCGAACGTCCACCAGCACCGGGGCGGCGGGGCCGGACAGCCGGTCGGCGAGCTCCAGGGGATCCACCTCGGGCACCGGTCGAGCCGCCTCTCCCGCCGTCATGGAGACCGTCACTCCCTCGGCGGCCGGCTCCACCCCGCAGAAGACCTCGTAGTCGATGAGAGCCGAAATGGTGGGATGGTCGCCGCAGACCGGGCACTCCGGGTTCCGCTTCAGTCTGAGCTCACGGAACTGGGCCGCCATCGCGTCGAAAATGACGAAGCGACCCGCCAGCGATTCCCCGCTGCCCAGGATGAGCTTCACCGTCTCCAGGGCCTGCAGGGACCCGATGATCCCTGGGAGCACGCCAAGCACTCCGCCCTCGGCACAGTTGGGGACCGCTCCGGGCGGCGGCGGCTCACGGAAGAGGCACCGATAGCACGGTCCGCCGGGGGTCCCGAAGACGGCGACCTGGCCCTCCCAGCGGAGCACCGCGCCGTAGACCAGGGGCTTGCCCAGGAGTACGCAGGCGTCGTTGACCAGGTAGCGGGTTGGGAAGTTGTCCGACCCGTCGACCACCAGGTCGTAGGGCTCGAGAATCCCCAGTGCGTTCTGGCTGCTGAGGCGGGCCGCGTGGGTTCGTACCTGGACGTGGGGATTGATCTCCCGGAGGCGGTCTACCGCCGAGTCCAGCTTGGGCCGCCCCACGTCGGACTGTCCGTGGAGGAGCTGGCGCTGGAGGTTGGTGGCGTCCACCACGTCGAAGTCCACGAGCCCCAGGGTGCCCACACCGGCCGCGGCCAGGTACATGGCCACCGGCGAACCGAGGCCTCCGGCACCGACGACCAGAACCCTGGCGTCCTTCAGCCGCTTCTGACCCGCGGGCCCCACCTCCGGCAGCACCATGTGACGTGCGTACCGAAGGTACTCCTCGCGGGAGAAGGGGGCCGCCCCGGCGGTCGGCGTGCTCGGGTCGGGATCGGGTCGGGAGGATCCGGGTCCGCTCATGTGCCGATTCTCAGTCCGAGTCCGGCAGGGGGGCCCCGCGGTAGCCGCCCTGGGCCACGACACCGAAGGCCTCACCGGCATTCACCAGGGCCTCCACCTCGTTGGGGGATCCGCCGGCCCGTTGGTACGCGTCGGCCAGCATCAGGTGCATGGCGTAGAAGTGCCACGGGATGTTCAGGGTGGCACGGTCGGCCCACACCGCGCGGTCCCGGAGGCCGCGGTACTGGTACACCTCCCTGGCCAGCGTGAGCGAGCGGTCCAGGTCCCACCATTCGGCGCCCATGCTCTGCGAGCTCTGGACCCATCCCTCCGCCTCGGCGAGTTCCGCGGGATCACCGGGGTTCAGCTTGTGCAGCACGCCCTGCCGGATCCCCCAGGGGGCCAGCCCGAGCCTGCTCATGAGGCCCGCCTTCGACGAGAAGTAGATCGGCCGTTCGTCGAACGAGTCGCGGATCATCGCCAGAGCCAGCAGGTGGGCCCGATCTAAAGAGGTACCCTCCGGATAGGCCACCGCGATGGGCCCGATTGGGACCGTGAAGTCGGCACCCACGACACCTCCCCGGACCTGGTCCAGCTCGTCCGGGAGGGCCCGGCTGATGGATCGGGTGGGGAGCCCGGCGCCGGCATACAGCGAGCCGGCCGGGCCCTCGGGATCGAAGGACCGCTGCCGCCCGGGGGTGGTCAGCTCCTGCAGCTGCTTCGGATACCAGTCCGTGTAGAGGTACTGGACCACGATGACGGTGACGTCCTTCCGGATGCCCTCGACCTCCTGCACGTACCAGAGCGGGAAGGTGTCGTTGTCCCCGTTGGTGAAGAGGATCCCATAGGGTTCCACGCTCATCAGGAGGTTGTAGGCCCAGTCCCGGGCCGCGTAGTCCCCGCTCCGCGAGGCCCAGCCCCAGTTGAGCACGAGCGGAATGAGCGCCACCAGCAGGATGGGCGCCGTAGCCAGGTAGCGGCTCCGCGGTGTGGGCTCGTCGGGCCCCACGCCCAGGCGGGCGACGACGGCCCAGACCCCCGTGAGCCCCAGCCCCGCCAGGAACCCCCAGACCATGAAGGACGCGATGAAGAAGTAGTCCCGCTCACGCACCTCGTGGAGCGTCCGCTCGGTGACCTCCGGCGCGAGGGAGTACCCGTACTTGAAGTTCAGGTACACCACCAGGCCGATCGTCAGGGTCCCGGCCAGGACGGCCAGGTACCCGAAGAGCCTTCGGTCTGACCGGAATGCCACCCAGAGTCCCGCGAATCCCAGGGCCGTGAAGAGCAGCGTGAAGGGAATCCGGGCGTTGCCGGGCAACTCCGATGGATCCATCCCCCGACTCCACTGCCAGTCGAAGTACTGGAAGTAGTTGAGAAGCTGGTGGCCGATGGGGGCCATTCGCTCGGAGAGGGGCGGCTTCTGGTACTGCACCCGCCTGAGGACGTCGGAAAGAGGCTGGCACGCCGAGCTGGAGCCGTTGCTCAGCACCGTAAGCGTGGCGTCCACCATGCTCTCGCACACCGGATCCCCCTCGTTGATCACGGGCCTGAGGTCGGCCCGGATGGGAAGGAACAGGTTGAACGAGAGCCCCAGGAACACGATGGGAATGGCCCGGGCCCAGAAGGTCGCCCGGGTCAGCACCCGGGGGTCCGTGACCAGGAGCAGCACGCCCATGGCCGGGACCGCCAGAGCGGACATCAGGTGGTTGGCCGTCCCCAGCACCACCAGGTACCCCGCGAGGAGGAGCAGTTTGACGCTCCGCGGGTCCTCCCGGCGATCGTACCACCGGAGCACCAGCCAGGTCGCCGCGGCCATGATCATGACGCTCACGGTGTACACCTTCTCGTTCACCGTGGACTGGTTCCAGACGGTGAAAGCCGTGGCGGCCAGAAGGAAGGAGGACGCCGCGCCGGCGATCCGCACCATGGGATCGGCGACGAACCCGGCGAGCACCCTGTGCGCCACCAGGAACAGGAGCGCTCCGGCCCCCGCCGAGGTCACCGCGGCCAGGAGGTTGACCCGTACGGCCACCGACAGCCCGGTCGGCGCCAGCAGGAGGGTCCAGACCTTGGCCACGACCACGAACAAAGGATTCCCGGGGGGGTGCGGAATTCCCAGGATGTGGGCCGTGGTGATGTATTCGCTCGCGTCCCAGAGCGCCGTGGAAGGCGCCAGGGTGAGCACATAGAGGCCCAGCACGGCGAAAAAACCGACCGCGGCGGCCCGGTACGGAGGCAGGTATTGGTCCATCATCCGGTCAAGATAACGGACCGAACCCCTGCAGTTGCAGGCCTCACGGGGCCCGGGGGGCCCCGTGAGCGCGAAGGCGCTGGCGAATCCCTTCGACGGGCGGGAGTTTGTACCTCATGAACGGAGCCACCCTCGGAGCCATCCGCTTCATCCGATCCTGGTATGGGAAGAGCCCCGCCATGGTTTCGGAGGAGGTCGTCATCCAGCGGGACGACGGACCGGTGCCCGGCACGTTTCTACGGCCGGCGCACCAGAACCGGAATCTCCCCGGCTGGGTCGTCCTCCATGGACTCACCCGGCCCGGCCGCAGGCACCGCAGCATGGTCCGGTTCGCGGAGGCGCTGGCCTCGACCGGAGGAGCGGAGCGGGCGATCCCGACCATGAAGGCGGCCATCCTGGCCCTCGACGAGCGCCCCGAGGTCCATCATGGACACATCGGCCTCGTCGGGTTCTCGTTCGGAGCCTCCCAGGCTCTGGTGGCGGCATCCGATGCGGACGTTGCCCAGCACCTCTCCGGGGTGTTCGGGTTCGGCGGCTATCGGGACCTGTACGACACGTTCACCTTCCAGATGACCGGACGGTTCCACTGGGAGGGTCAGGACAACCACCTGCCTCCCGATCCCTATGGCCGCTGGATCGCGGCCGGCAACCTCCTGCCGCTGGTCCCCGGGTTGGACGGAGCCGACGAGGCGGCGGAAGCCCTCCTGAGCCTCGCCGCCCACGCGGGGGACGAGGGTCTCTACGCCTGGGATCCCATCTACGATTCCATGAAGGAGGAGCTTCGGTCGGATCTTCTGCCCGAGGCCAAGGTCCTGTTCGACCTGTTCGCCCCGCCGGCCGGC
>JBDHIJ010000101.1:0-11334 GCA_039587435.1 Gemmatimonadota bacterium | reverse complement strand
GCCGCCCCCCAGCAGTGCGTGAACCACGATGGGCCCGGTACCCACGGCCGGATTGAACGCGCCGCCCGAGATCCCGCCGACGGCGAACGCACCTCCGGCCACGACGAACCCGATCGCAATGCCGTAGTACTGATTCCCCCTGGCCGCCGGAGCGATGGCGACGTTCAGGATCACCAGGACGAGTGCGTAGGTGAACAGGATCTCCGCCAGCATCACCGCCCGGAGGGTGGCGTCCGGGGAAGGCGCCAGGGCGAACGTGGCTCCGGTCACATGGGCCACCGCGAACGTGCCGAGGGCCGCTCCGGCGAGCTGGGCGATCAGATACGGTGCTGCATCTGCGGTGGGCATCTCGCCCTTCATGAGGAAGGCCAGCGTGACCGCCGGGTTGTAGTGGGCGTAGGAGATGGGGCCGCCCATGTAGACCAGGGCCGTCAGACCGCACCCGATGGCGAGGGGTGCGAGGGCGCCGGCCGACTCGATGGCCAGCCCGATGAACACGACGAGGAAGAACGTTCCGATGAACTCGGTGATGTACTTGGCCATCTGCTGCTCCGGGGCGGGTTCCCATCTCGTGCGAGCGAGTCGGCAGGTGTCCAGCGGACGGGGTCGGTCGGCAGATTGCCGCGGCGGGCCCGGATGCGCAATCTCCCTCGATCTCTGGCCATCAACCTGTTCCGGATTGCCTCCATGAACTCTCGTTTCAGCCTCCGAGCGCTGACCTCCGCCCCCCGTCGCGGGGCCGTCGCCTCCCGGGCCGTCGCGTCCCGGGTCGCCGTGTCCCGGATCGTCGCGTCCCGGGCCTTGGCGTTCCTGGCCATCGCGTCTCTGGCTCTCGCCCTCCCCCCGGACTTGGCCGCCCAGGCTTCGTCGAGTGGCGGCGTCACCGGCGGCGGTCCGGCGATGGAGGCACCGCGGCTCCTGAGCGTGGACGATCTCTTCTCCATCCGCAGGGTCAGCGCGCCGGCCCTCAGCCCGGACGGGGAGTGGGTGGCCTACACGGTCACCGAGACCTCGCTGGAAGACGAGTCTTCGACCACCCGACTCTGGATGGTGGCGGCCGGGGGCGGAGAGCCGGTCCCCATGACCCGACAGGGCGAATCGGTGGGCTCGCCCGCCTGGAGTCCCGACGGCCGATTCCTGTCGTTCACGGCCAGCCGTGGAGAGGGCGCCCGAGCCCAGGTCTGGGTGCTGGACCGACGCGGAGGGGAGGCCTGGCCCGCAACGGACGTGGAGCAGGGCGTTTCGGGCTATCGCTGGAGTCCGGACGGAGGCCGGCTGGCCCTGCTGATTCGGGACCCGGAGGTCCGGGACTCAACCCGGAAGACCAACGCTCCGCAGGAGCCCTGGGTCATCGACCGTCTCCAGTTCAAGCGAGACAACCAGGGGTATCTCACCGGGAATCGCCGGACCCACCTCTACGTGCAGGACGTGGGGGCCTCGGGACCGGTGGGGGATCCCCGTCAGATCACCACGGGTCGGTGGGACGAATCCTCTCCCGTGTGGAGCCCCGATGGACGTGAGATCGCGTTCGTCTCCAACCGCACCGAGGAGCCGGACGGGAACGCCAATACGGATATCTGGGTGGTCTCGGCGGACCTCGAGACTCCCACCGACTCGCCGCGTCGCGTCACGACCAACCCCGGGTCCGACGGGTCGCCGTTCTGGAGCCCGGACGGTCGGACCATCGCCCACGTCACGGTCACCCAGCCCGAACTGATCTGGTACGCCACCAACCACCTCGCGGTGATCCCGGCCGATGGGGCGGGGCAGGCCACGGTCCTCACGTCGGACCTGGATCGGAACGTCCGCGGACCCCGGTTCGGCCCGGACGGCAGGATCTACTTCGGGCTGGAGGACTCGGCCATGAACCACCTGGCCGTCGTGAACGCGGACGGGCGGGGGCTGGAGCGGGCCGTGGATGGTCCGGTATCCGTTTCGGGCTTCGATCTGGGCGGTGACGGCACCCTTGTGATCCGGATGGCTCGCACGGACCTGCCCGGAGACATCTTCCGCGTCGATCGGGGTGGCGGGCCGATCCCGCTGACCTCGGTGAACGAGAACTTCCTCCAGTCGATCCGCTGGGGCGAGGTGCGGGAGGAGCGATGGATGAGCCCGGATGGGAACGAGGTCGAGGGCTTCGTACACTTCCCGCCGGATTTCCGGGAGGGGGAGCGGGCGCCCCTGATCCTCCGGCCTCACGGCGGGCCGGTGAGCCAGTACGCCCACTCGTTCAACTTCGACGCGCACCTGTTCGCTGCCAACGGCTACGTCGTACTGACTCCCAATCCCCGGGGCTCGTCCGGCTATGGACAGGACTTCTCCGCTGCCCTCTGGGCCAACTGGGGCACCCCCGACTTCCGGGACGTCATGGCCGGAGTGGACCACCTGATCCGGGAGGGGTGGGTCGACGGCGACCGGATGGGCGTTGGAGGGTGGTCCTACGGCGGCATCCTCACCAACTACGTCATCACCCAGACCGACCGATTCAAGGGAGCCATCTCGGGAGCCAGCGAGGTTCTCTACATCGCCAACTACGGCCACGACCACTATCAGCGGCAGTGGGAAGCCGAACTGGGGCTCCCGTGGGAGGGGGACAACCGGGAGACCTGGGAGCGGATCAGCCCGTTCAACCGGGTCCAGGACATCAGCACGCCGACCCTGCTGATGGGCGGAGAGCACGACTGGAACGTCCCGATTCTCAACTCGGAGCAGATGTACCAGGCACTGCGGCGCCGGGGAATTCCCACCCAGCTGGTGGTCTATCCGGGGCAGGGCCACGGACTGCGGCCTCCGTCCTACCAGAAGGATCGGCTGGAGCGGTACCTGGACTGGTACGGAAAGTGGGTGAAGGGCGAGGGTCGCCCGGCGCCGGTCTCCGAGTGACGGTGTCGGTCTGAGCCCCTGCACGCTCGGGGGCGGGCCCCGGAATCGCCACGGCCCGGCACCCTGGGGGCGCCGGGCCGTGGTCCGCTTCCGGCGGGGTGTCTACTGGCGGCTGGGCGCCGAGGCGTCCGCCTCGGCCTCCGTGGCGAAGACGCGGTGCTCCAGGAGTTCCCGCACGAGCCGGTCGGCGTCATAGACATGGTCCAGCGACGCCAGGATGGCCCTCACGTCGACCATGACGTTCCGCCCCTGCTGGGGAAGGTAGATGTAGTCCCTGCTCAGACCCTGGATGTTCCGGTCGAAGTTCAGTCCCACGATCTTCCGGCCGGGAGTCACGGCGGGTGAGCCCGAGTTGCCTCCGTACGTATCGGCGGTGGAGACGAAGTTCAGGGGCGTACCCAGGTAGAGCCCCGTGGGCGCCGGGAGCCATCGGTCCGGAAGGCTCCAGTCCGGGATGCCGGGGTTGGAGTAGTGCCGGTCGTAGAGACCGAAGAAGGTGGTGTACGGCGGCGCCTTGGTCCCGTTGTATGCGTAGCTGGAGACCACGCCGTCCGTGATCCGGGGGGAGAACGTGGCATCGGGCGGCACGTCGGTGCCGAACACGGCGAACCGGGCCCGGCCCAGTTCCGCCGAGATCTCGCGCTCGGCGGCCTGAGCGGCCGTCCACGCGACGCGGTACTCCGCGTACAGCGGGATGAGGGCACCGGCCAGTCGCATCGCCGGATCGTCCCGGGTCAGCGTCTCCGACTCGACCGCGGCCACCACCCGATCCCGGCTGGTGAGAAAGGAGCCCGCCATCAGGTCCCGGGCTTCCTCGGCCACGGCACGGCCCCCCAGGACGCCCTGGACGATCGGGTGATCGGCCCCCAGGTAGCGCACCAGCTCAGAGAGCCGGGCCTCGACCAGGGCTCGGTCCAACGCCATGGGCTGGTCGGGGATTCGGGTCAGGGCCTCGGCGATCATCGCCACCGTATCCGCCGGGACCCCGGCCTCCCGGGCATCGAGCCACCGGTTCGCCAGGACCGCCCGCGCGACGACGGTCGACGCCGCCGTGGCGCTCCCCCAGTAGGCGAAGGCCCCGTAGGCCGCCGCGACCTCCCGCTTCGCGGCCTGGACCTCCGCCATCCGGACGTGCAGGTCTCCGAACCGGGCCGTCAGCTCCGGGTCCGCGGCGATCGCCTCCAGGAACAGGGCTTCGCCGGCCGCCCGCCGGGCCATGATCTCGTCGTTGCGGAGGGCCGCCAGTCGCCCCTGTCCGGCCTTCAGCGAGTTGGACAGCGAGAACATGCGGTTCCGGAGTCCCAGCGCCTCACCCGTGGCCGGATCCGCCTCGTAGAAGGCCTGCATCGCACCGAGCCGGGCCGAAAGCGCGGCGACCTGTACGGGAACCCCCACGTCGCGAAGGAACTCCAGCTGCGCCATGGTGGTCCCGCGGCTCGTCGGCCCCGGGTTCCCCACCACGAACACCGCGTCGCCCTCCTCCACCCCCGCTTCACTCCACTCCAGGAAGTGATCGGGCTGGAGGGGTTCGCCGTCGGGTCCGTAGATCCGGTAGAAGGTGAAGTCCAGCGCGTAGCGAGGGTACGTGAAGTTGTCCGGATCCCCACCGAAGAATCCCAGTTGAAGCTCCGCGGCCGCCACCAGCCGGACGTCCGTGTATCGCCGGAACACGTACGCCGAATAGCGCCCTCCCTGGTACAGGCCGATCACCTGCACCCGCACCGAGCCGGATCCGTCGTCGAACTGCTCCCGGAGGCGCTGCGAGATCTCCGCCGTGACCTCCTCGCGCACCAGGTCCCGTTCTACGGGAGTGGCCGCGTCCAGGCGGGCGAACATCTCGGCGCTCACGTCCTCCACGTGGATCAGCTGGTCGGCGTAGTAGTCGGGAATCCGGCGCTCGTCCTCGAGCGAGCTCGCGTAGAAGCCGTCGTCCAGCAGGTTCTCACCCTCGCCCTGCACGCGGACGATGGCGCCCCGTGCGCAGTGGTGGTTGGTGACCACCAGGCCGTCGGGCGAAACGAAGGAGGCGGAGCATCCGGGGATCCGGAGGACTGACATTCGCACCTGGTCGAACCACTCCGCTGACGCGTCGAAGTCGTAGGTCTCCGAGAAGTAGTCGGACCTCGGGCGCGGCTTCCTGCGCCGCCGAGGGCGTGGGAGCGGCCATGAGGGCCAGCAGGGCGGCGGAGAGTACCGACGCCGGAGCGGGCCGGGAGCGGGGGAGGTGCGGTGCCAGGATCGTCATGATCGGGATCTCGTGTTGTTCAGGGTCGATCGACGTGAGAGGTTGAGCCACCAGGGAATCAACTCTCACCGCGCTGCATGATCCAGACCCTTCTCCCCTACCTGCTCCTTCTGGGTGCCGGATTCCTCGCCGGAGCCCTGAACGTCATCGCCGGCGGCGGATCTCTTCTGACGATCCCGATCCTGATCTTCCTGGGCCTGCCGGCCACGGTCGCCAACGGGACGAACCGGGTGGCCATCCTGATGCAGAACGTGAGTGCCGTCTGGGGATTCTCCCGCTACGGGATCAGCGTCGGATCGTGGATGAAGGTGGCGGCGCTGCCCATGATTCTCGGGGCCGCGGTGGGCACGGCCATGGGGATCTGGATCTCGGACACGTCCTATCAGCGTCTGCTCGCCATCGTAATGGTGGGGGTGGCCCTGATCACGGTCTGGAAGCCCCTGGGGGGCGGTGACGCGGCGGAGTCTTCCCCGGCGGACCTGCCGGTGGCCCGGAAGGTCCTTCTGCTCGGAGGGTTCTTCCTCGCCGGAATCTACGGCGGGTTCATCCAGGCCGGTCTGGGATTCGTCCTGCTGGCCATCACCACCGCGTTCGGACTGGACCTGGTCCGGGGCAACGCTCTCAAGGTGTTCCTCGTGCTGGCCTACACGCCGGTGGCACTGGCCGGCTACGCCCTGGCCGGGAAGGTGGACTGGGGCCTCGGGCTGGCGCTGGCCGTCGGCAACTTCTCCGGCGCGCAGGTGGGCGTGCACCTGGCGGTCCTGCGCGGCCACACCTGGATCCGGCGGGTGGTGACTGTCACGGTCATCCTGTTCGCGATCCGGTTGCTCTGGACCGCCTGAGCGCCCGGGAGGCCCGGGCGCCGGGGGCTCCAATCCCCGCGCGGGGTTTCTCCTCGGAGCCCCGGCCTCTATCCTCGTAGCCCAGCCGTTAAGCTGCGGTTTCCGGGACGGGGATCCCGGATCCGCGAGGCACGTCCGACTCTCCAGGCCTGTTCATGACCGCCTTCATCACGCTCGTCGAGTTCCTGGTGGCGATCTCGCTGCTCGTCGCCCTGGTGAGCAACTACCTGATCATCAACAAGCTCTGGAGCCGGCGACGCATCCGGGAGGTGTCCGAAAGCATCTCGGTGTCCGCGGCGCTCCTGGGCCTGGCGACCTCCCTCCCGTTCCTGTTCCAGTTCGTTCTCATCGACCAGAGTCCGGCGGCGGCCACGAAGCAGCTGATCGGAATCGTAACCGGTCTCGTGTTCGTGTCGGTGGGGGCCGGGATCTGGGTGGAGGAATACCAGGGCCGGGGATTCTGGTCGCTGCTGGGCCGGTCGCTCCAGCAGGAGCGGGCCGAGTCGGGGGACCTGCTCCGGGCACTGGTTCAGCCCAAGGGCGCGAGCGAGATCGTCGAGATCCTCCACCGCCTCGCCGCCGTGGACCGGGAGATCGACGAGCGGGAGCTCCAGCTGCTCCGGGAGTTCGCGGATGCGTGGAAGGTCCACCTTCCCGACATCCAGGCGGGCGACCTCGAGGGTGGTCCCGACCTTCCCGCGCTCAGGGCCGCGGTCCAGAAGTACCTGGCGCTCCATCCGCCCCACGACCAGGCCGGGCACCTGCTGGACCTGCTCAAGCTACTGGCCGGCGCCGACGACGAGGTCACGGACGAGGAGGAGATCGCCATCGAGGAGACCCGGGGCCTGCTCCAGGAGTACCTGGGAGAGGGTGCCGGCTCGTCGTTCGAGGTCCTCATCGTGCCGCAGAGCGAGGTCCAGATCGAAGCGGTGGGCGATCTCCTTCCCGGCCTGGAACTGGAGACCCGTCGGGGTGGCCGGGTGTTCTCGGTGGGCCACTACTTCTCCCGCCGCTACGCCGACGCGATCTGCCAGCGCTACATCGATCTCGGTCTGTTCACCGCCCGGGTGGAGAAGGATGACGAGCTGGCCCAGGCCTGACGGCCGGCCGCGTCGCTACCAGTCGTAGCGGAAGGAGACGTTCAGCTTCCAGTCGTCCTGGCCGACCCCCGACACGGGCGTTTCGTCGTGGATGAACTCGTGCGCTACCTGCATGGACAGGCTCCCGACGATCTGCGCTCTCAGGGAGGTCTGCGCGATGAAGATGTAGTCTCCCCACTCGTTCCATACCGGCTGATAGAAGGAGATCTGCTGGAATGAAGCCCGTCCGCCCGGGAACGCGTGGTCCACCTTCGATCTCCAGCTGAACCGGGCCTCGTTCCGGTCCTTCTCCGAGGGTTGATCGTCCACGGTCGTGAACTGGTCCAGGGTCCACACGCCGGCCAGACTCAGCGAGGCCTTTCCCCCGGTCCACCGCCCGTAGGTGTATTTCCCGCCCCCACCGGTGGCCAGTCGGACATCCAGTCGGCGTCGGATGGGATCTCGGAAGAAGTTCGAGTAGATGAAGGGTGTCCAGTCGGCCTGCGGCTGGAAGTCGAACTTCACGGACGCTCGGAACTCCCGCTCGATGACGGCATTCTGGTTTTCGCCGTAGCGCGCGGACGCGCTGATGTCGAACTCTGCCTGGTCCGTCCGCAGGAAGGTCAGACCGAACCCGCCCCGGAAGATGGTGAGCTGCGTGTTCCCCCCAGAGGCGTCCAGGCCGATCGTGACGTAGCCCCGCCAGCTGTCCGGCGCCTGCTCCGTCTCCTGGCCGGCCACGGGGGTGGCGACGAGGAGCGCTGCCGCCATGAAGCCTGCCGTGAGACCCGTGTGGGGGCAGCGACCCCCGGACGGGGATCGACGGCGGCTGAAGGGGGCGGAATCCATGGGGCGGGATCGCTCGCGGCTTGAAGGGGGGGACCGGGTACGTGCGGAAAGTCCCCCCGGGGACGGGTCCGCGTCAACCGCGGGCCCCCTTGAGCCGTCACAGTCTGGTCGTGGGGCAGTCCCCGTCCCAGATTCCCAGCCGTCGAGGTGCCCGCGGAATCCGGGGAGCCGCCCATGAGACCGCCCGGTGGAACCGATCACACGAGAGGCAGAGACGACATGACGGAGAACGACCGGACCGAGGATGGCGTCTACCGGGAGCGAATCGCCCAGTGGTTCCTGCTGGCCCTGGCCCTGGCCATCAGCGTCATGTTCTACAGGGTGGTCTCACCGTACCTCATGGCCCTGCTGATGGCGGCCATCTTCGCGGGTATGAGCTACCCGTTCTACCTCAAGCTCTGCGATCAGCTGCGGGGTCGCCGTCGTCTTTCAGCCGCGCTGGTGCTGATCCTGGTGTTCTTCCTCGTGGTCGTACCCACCCTGCTGTTCGTGGGTGTCCTGGCGAACCAGGCCCTGAGCGTGAGCCAGTCCGTCGGTCCCTGGATCCAGGAGCAGATCGACAACCCCGGATCCCTGGACCGCCAGATCGGAGCCCGGATCCGGGCGATCCCGGTGGTCGGGGACTTCATCCCGGCTCGCGAGGTGATCCTGGGCAAGCTCGGGGAGGCCGCCGGCCGGGTCGGCGGGTTCCTGGTCAGTGGACTGGCCTCGGCCGCCCAGGGAACGCTCTCGTTCCTCCTGAAGCTCTTCATCATGCTGTACTCGATGTACTTCTTCCTGACCGGCGGCCCGGCGACGCTGAGGAAGATCCTCTACCTGATTCCGCTGACCTCGTCTCAGGAGGAGCGTCTCGTGCGGCGGTTCGTCTCGGTGACGCGCGCCACCATCAAGGGCACGCTGGTCATCGGACTCGTGCAGGGGGGGCTGGCCGGAGTGTCGTTCTGGCTCGCCGGGATCCACGGCCCGGTCTTCTGGGGCACGATCATGGTGGTCCTGTCCATCATCCCGGCGGTGGGCGCGTCTCTCGTCTGGATTCCGGCGGTGATCTACCTGTACGCCATCGGCGAGCCGGTCTCGGCCACCGCCGTGCTTCTCTGGTGCGGGGTCGTGGTGTCGTCCTCGGACAACATCCTCCGGCCAATACTCGTGGGCCGGGATACCCAGATGCCCGACGTGCTGGTCCTGCTGAGCACGCTCGGCGGAATCGGGATGTTCGGTGTGCTGGGGTTCATCGTCGGCCCCATCATCGCCGCGCTCTTCCTCACGGTGTGGGACCTGTACGCCGAGGCGTTCGGTCGCTACCTGCCCGAGGTGGAGGCCCCCGAGGGCTAGCGCCACTCCTCCGGAGAATCGCACACCTCCTGAACCAGGCTCTCGAGGTACGCCCAGTACAGGTCCACGTAGGTGGACCGGTCCGGGCCGTCCATGAGCCACGGGTTCATGAGGGTGTGGCGAAGGATGTACAGGTGGTCCGCCTCTCTGGCGGGGTCCTCAGGGAAGGAGACGAAGGTGGTGGGGTCCAGGTCGAGCTCGGACAGGATCCGATCGGCCTGGCCCCCCGGCAGGTTCCCCTTGGTCAGCGACGTGTAGGACCCGATGAAGGTCTTGAGCTGAAGGGGCTGGTCGGCGTCGACCTTCATCCTTGAGAACACGGCCCGGCTGAACCGGTTCATCCGGGCCGCGTCCCGGTTGTCTCCCGGGTTCATGGCGATGCAGATGAGGTTCGAGTCCGGCTCGAACGGCACACACATGCGCACCCGCGGCGCCAGCCTCTCGCGGGCCTCCCGGGCCGTGTCCCAGAAGTACTCGGTGGCCCGGACGGTCTCTCCCAGCAGCCGGCCGAATCCCTCGCTGTCCGGAGGCAGAACCCGGTGCGTGACGTGGACCGCCGCGGCCGCGGCCCCCGGCTTGGAGCCCTCCAGGATGTACTGCCCGAGGTTCAGCAGCTTCTCCCGCCGGGGCAGCTCCTCCTCCTCATCGCCGAGGTCGAATACGTAGGCCGCCTCCTGGGTGATGAAGTCCACCACCTCCCGGTTCCTGGCCACGAAGGCGCCGGCGGCGTAGGGCACGTAGCCCAGCTTGTGGGGGTCGACGGTGATGGAGTCGGTCTCCGGAAGCGCACCGAAGGCGTCGTACAGCGCCGGGCTCGGGAAATACCGGTAGTCGGCAGCCAGCTCCTCCCGGGGGATGAGGGACCCGTCCGGAGCCCGGAAGACCGAGGCCAGGTAGCCGCCCCATGCCGCGTCGACGTGGATCCCGAAGTCCCGTTTCCGCTGTCGGAACTCCTCCCGGAGGCCCACGATCTCGTGGATGGGGTCCACAGTCCCGAATTCGGTGCTCCCGAGAACCCCCACCACGGCCATCACCGGGATCCGGGCCTCGAAGCACTCCTCGAGCCGGGTCCGCAGGTCCGACGGATCCATGCGCATCCGTTCGTCCACGGCCACGGGGGTCAGATTCGACTTCCCGAATCCCAGGACCTTCATCCCCTTCTCCCAGGAGTAGTGGGCCGACACCGGCACCAGGACGGTGGGCGGCTTCAGGTCGGAGTGCTTGAGGAAGAACCCGGCGGTTCCCAGGTACTCGATCCGCTCTTCCCGCACCGCGGCGGCCAGGTCGTGCAGGGCCCGCCGGTCCTCCCTCTCCCGGATGGCGGTGGCGATCTCCCTTCGGAGCGCCACCGTCTGATCGATGGTGAGGTTCAGGAGCTCCCACCTGGAGTACTCGGACAGGGGCTTGGCCAGGGGGCCCACGGCTCCGGCGTCGAAGCGGACGGTCCGGGCGCCTTCCTGGAGCGCGATCCCGTAGAACTTCAGCGAGCGGAAGTTCCAGAGCGCCTCGTAGTTGGCCACGGTTCCGCCTCCCGTGAGGTGACCCCACGCACACGGCTCCGCCTCCTCGTCCACCGAGTACCCGAACATGCGGGCCAGGTCCTCGCCCACCTCCAGCTCCATCTCGAGGGTGACCGGCGCGGCCTCCTCGGCGACGTTGTTGGGGTTGTAGAGGGTCGTGACCAGCTTGGCCACGAGCCCGGGCAGGAGCAGGTCGGCGCTCATGTGGCCGACGTACCGGGGATGGAAGAAGGGAACCGCCCGCTTGAGCTGGGCGCTCAGGCGATAGAGCTCCTGCCGGGTGCGGGCCTGCACCGCGAGGAAGTCCGGCCGGTTGCGGGCTCCGGCGTCGATCCGGAATCCGTCCTCGGGGTGGAAGTTCCTGCGCCAGAAGGCGTGGTCCCGGAGGAACTCGGTGACCAGCTCCTCGAGCATCTGCTCGTTCTCGGCGCCGGGCCCGAGAAAGTACGGGTGCAGGAACGAGAGATCCCGCCGGCTCCCGCTGGAGTCGTCGCCCGCCCGGCTCATACCGCCTCGGCCTCCAGGGCGCCCAGGTTGCGTTCCAGGAGTGCCTCCGGGTCGGGGTCCCGGCCCATGAACTCCCG
>JBDHIJ010000036.1:0-46119 GCA_039587435.1 Gemmatimonadota bacterium | reverse complement strand
ACCGCGGGTGAGCCCACCCGAGTCGCTGGAGGGGAAGACGGTGGCCCTGTTCGACCTTGGGAAGATCCGGAGCGATGAGTTCCTGGACTACCTCGAGGCCCGCTTCGTGGACCGGGGGATCGACGTGATCCGCGCCTCCAAGCCCACCAACGGCAAGCCGGCCGATCCCGACATCGTCCAGGACGTGGCGCAGCGGGCGCACGTCGTGGTCGAGGCGGTCGCCGACTGAGGATCGTGCACATCGTGCGGTCTGCACGACATCAAATCGTGGGACGACCGGGGAATCCCCGGGATCCTGGTGGCCACCACCGAGTTCCGGGGCGCCGCCGCGGCACAGGCGCGGACCCTGGGATTCGAGCCGGGCGTGGTGTGGGTGGACCACCCCATCCAGAACCGATCGGCCGAAGAACTGGAGGCCCTGGCCGATGGAGCTATGGACCCGATCCTCGCCATGATCACGGCGCCCGACGCGGGCTGAGCCTGCGGGCCGGAGTTCGCTCTCCGGATTCCCGGCAGCGCCCGCCGACAAGTAATCTCCTTGCCGGTCCCGGGTCCCGTGCGCACAGTGGGTGTCGCGCACTCACCCCCCCGACCCGGACCCCGCCCATGAATCCGAACCACGAAACCGCCAACCTCCTGATGGAGGCCTGGAGAGTCTTCATCCCCCGTCTTCCGACCGGGACCATCGAGGAACGCGACGGAGTCCTGGCAGCGCTGGGCAACGTCCCGCTTCCCTTCTACAACCTGGCGGTCGCCGACGGCCCTATCTCCGACACCGACCAGATGGCGGAGCGGCTGGAGACCGCCAAGGCACTCGCCGACTCCTGCCCCTATCCCTGGTTCTTCGGACTGGCGGAGGAGTGGGCGCCGGAGGGCTGGGAGACCTCGGTGGAAGACGCAGGTCTGGCTTCGGCCATGGTCATTTACGGCATGGTCACGGACTCGCTGGCCGAGCCCGTCCGGCCGCTCCCGGACCTGGTCATTCGTCGGGTGGAGGACGAGCGGACCGCCCGGGACATCGCGGAGATCAACGGCATCGCGTACGGGATGCCCCAGGAGATGATCGAGTGCATCTGCAACATGCACCTCTGGGAGGGCCCGTCCGCCGGCTTCGTCGGATACGTGGACGGTGAGCCGGTGTCCGCGTCGGCCACCTTCCCCGTCGCGGGCACCGTCTATGTCGCGCTTGTGGCGACCCACCCGGACCACATGCGGAAGGGCTACGGCGAAGCGGTCATGCGCCGGTCGGTAGAGGTGGGCCAGGACGAATGGGGGATCACCCGGACCTCGCTCCACGCCACCGACATGGGCCGGCCGCTCTACGCACGCATGGGCTACGAGCGGGAGGACCGGATCCACCTCATCACGGAACCCCACCCCGAGGAATAGGCCACCCGTGGACTTCATTCGCGGCGCGATCCGAAAGATCCGCGGTCTCCTGGGCCTCGGCGTGAGCTGGGGCCTGCTCTGGGGGATCATCGGCGTCGGCATCGGCATGGTCGCCGGGATCGTGACCCCGGACTGGTGGCTGGTGACCAACCCCATCATCGACTGGGCCGCGGGCATGGCCATGTACGGCTTCGTATCGGGCGTCGGATTCGGGACCGTGCTGGCCATCCGGGAACGCCGCCACTCCCTGGCCGACCTGCGGCTGAGCCGGGTGGCGCTCTGGGGCGTCTTGGGGGCCGGCGCAGTCCCGCTCCTGTTCGGCGGTCTGGGTTTCTTCGAGCTGGGAACGAGCCTGGGGGACGTGATCGGAGCCATGATCATGACCGCCGGACTGGGTGGGACGTTCGCGCCCGCTGCAGTGGCCATGGCGAAGCGCGCCGCCCTCGAAGCGGGCGAGACTCCCGACTTGCTGGAGGAGTGACCCCGTCACAGGACCGGGCCCAGGAGAGACACCGACACGCCCCCGGCTGCACCGGTTCCCTTGCCCCTCCCCTTGGGGCGGCCCCATCCTGATTCGCAATCAATCCGCCACAGCCTGATCTCCCCCCTCATCGGAGTGCCCCGCCATGTCCGACAACGGCTTCGTCGACCGCATCAACAACGAATACTTCGACGGAGGGCTCTCGCCGGCGTTCCTGGACGGCATTCGTCAGTTCCCGACCGAGCGCCAGGACGTCCAGGCCTTCATTGAGCGGATGTGTGGCTTCGCCGATCAGGCCGGCCTGCGGGCCTCGGACTTCTCGGCCCTCCAGGGCGACGTCCTGGGTACCCTGATGGCCCGGATCCTCCCCGGGGCGTGGAACGGGCGCGTGCCCCCCATCACCGTGAAGGGGCGGCACATGAAGATCGATCAACTCGTCCGGAACAACCGGTATACGGGCGAGCGGTCGGCGGGGCGGATGCTGGATCTGGGGTGCGGCTTCCCGCCGGAGACCACGGTCGACAGCGCCGACGCCCTGGCCGGGTGGACGATCCACGGGTCGGATCCCTCCATCCCCACCGCCATGGTCCACGATGCGGAGGGCAACTACGCCACGTTCGACGAGGCCGGGCAGATGATCTACTGCCAGCCCTTCGCACCCACGGTGGAGAACTGGAACACCCTCCTGTCAGACTCCGAGGCCACGGCCGCCCGGTTCCGGTCCATCCGGGATTCGTTCGGCGCGGCCGGGCCGGGGGAGCACGAATCCGCCGACGGCTCCCGACTGTTCGTCGATCCCAAGTCCGCCTACGAGCGCGACGGGCTGACGTTCGGAATCGGTGGCATCGGCCAGATCGACGCCTCCGAGATGGACGTGATCCGCTGCTTCAATGTCCTCTACTACTTCGACGACGACTTCCGCCAGAAGGCCCTGGACTGGTTCGCCACGGTTCTGGCCGACGGCGGCATCCTCGTCATCGGGGGCGACTGGGCCTTCACGACCGAGTGCCGCTACTTCCTCTACCAGAAGGAGGGGGACCACATGCTGCCCCGGGAATTCACGTTCAGCCTCGACAACGTGGTTCCCTTCGGCGTGGTCCCCTTCTTCTCGCTCCATCCGAGGGACCGGGGCATGACGCTGCTTGCCCGCATGGTCCGCACTCTGCGGGAGGATCCGGATTTCCTCGCCCGGTACTACGAGGTCACGGATGGCCTCCGGACCGAGTTCGGCATCTGCGCCCGGGATGCCGACGGCTTCTACGGCAACGTCGACGAGAACATGGACCCGGGGACGCTCTGGACCGGGGCCATGAGCATCGCCGAGCGGATCGGAGAGGAGATGGGGGACCAGGCCGTGGACGTCCTGAGGGCCGCCGGACACGACGCCTGGGTCAACGAGATCGGGATGGTCTCGGTGGCGCTCGAGCACGACGTGGCGTAGGCCGATGCTCCGACCTCGGCCCAGGACGCCGAAGCTCAAAGACGTCGCCCTGCTGGCGGTTTCTCTGCCGCTTTTCGGCGCACCGGCCACTGGAATCTCCCAGGAACTGCACGAGGTGGATCTGGGCGAATGCGCTCTGGAGAGCGGCGAGGTCATCCTCGACTGTCGGATCACCTATCGGACGCTGGGAACGCCTCACACCGACCACTCCAACGTCATCCTGTTCCCCACGTGGTACGGTGGCCGCAGCGAGCACATCGTGGACTTCCTCGATGACGACGACATGATCGACATCGAGGCCAACTACGTCATCGTCGTGGACGCCTTCGGGAACGGGAACTCCTCTTCGCCGTCCAACAGTCCGTCGCAGCCCGGAGGGGAGTTCCCCCGCATCACCATCCGCGACATGGTCCGGCAGCAGCACCGGATGCTCACGGAGGAGCTCGGGATCGCTTCCCTGAAAGGAGTCGTCGGAATCTCCATGGGAGGCATGCAGGCCTTCGAATGGGCCGTGGCCTATCCGGACTTCGTGGAGCGAGTGGTCCCTATCGTGGGCTCACCCAGACTTGCGGTCTACGACATCGCCCTCTGGGAGCTCGACGCCGCATTCCTGGCCGACTTCATCGAGTGCGAGTGCACGGAGCCGCTGGCGGAGCGGGCCCGGGTCTTCATGCTGGCGACCGGCCCGGACTATCACGCCCGAGTCACCCCGCGGGAGGACCTGGAGAAGACGAGGGAGTCGTGGAAAGAGACGACCATGACCCCCGAACGCGCCTGGGACCTGACCTCCCAGCTTCACGCCATGATCGCGCACGACGTCGGCGAACTGACGGACGGGTCGATCGAACAGGCAGCAGCGACCGTCGAGGCCGAGATGTTCGTAGTGGTGGGTACGTACGACCACGTCGTCACACCCCATCCCGCCCTGGAGTTCGCCGAGATGATGGGAGCTGCGACCCTCCCTCTCACGAACGACTGCGGCCACCAGGCGGCGGGCTGTGAGGCGGTTCTCGCGAACTCCGCCATCCGCGGATTCCTCGAGCGCCAGGAGCAGCCCTCTGGACATTAGCGACCTCGGAGGGATCGGCGAGCTCATCGGAGCCATCGCCGTCGTCATCTCGCTCATCTACCTGGCTCGGCAGGTGGGGCAGAACACGGACGCGCTCCGGACGGCCAACGCAGCCACCACACAGGCCAACTTCCAGGCCATGGCCGGCACGTTCACCAATGACCGGGAGGCCGGTGCGATCATCCTCCGAGCCCTGGAGGCCGATCCCTCCCTGACACCGGTGGAACGCGTCGCGGCGGCGGGGTGGTTCTTCAACTGCCTGAAGGCCGGTGAACTGGCCTACCATCAGTACGTCAAAGGGCAGCTGGACCCCGAGGTATGGAGGGCCACGCAGAACCACTTCCGTGCCTACTACGAGACACCAGGGATGCGGGACTACTGGGAAATCCGCCGGCACTCGTTCGTACCTGGCTTCCAGGCCGAGGTGGATCGGTGGCTGGGAGACACGACCATCGGACCGTCGGTTCGCTCGGACGAGCTCTTTGGGCCTCGGGCAGGTGAGGAGGTGGACGGAGGGTCAGATGACCAGCCTTAGAGTCGCTGACTCCGACCTGGCCTTCCGCCGGGACTTCGAGGAGGGACGGGTGACGCCCGCCGAGTTCAACCACCGGGCCCACGTCCGGCTGGCCTACGCGTATCTGGCGGATTCCGCGGCCGAAGGCGCCGACATGGAGTCCGCCATCACAAGGGTCCGGGAGGGGATCCTGGCCTTCCTGGCGCGGCACCAGATCGACCCGTCCAAATACCACGAGACCATGACCCGGGCGTGGGTCATGGCCGTCCGGCATTTCATGGAGCGCACAGCTGAGGCCGAGTCGGCCGACGCGTTCATCGAGTTGAACCCCGAACTCCTGGACTCCGGGATCATGATGACGCACTACTCGGCCGGCCTGCTGTTCTCCGACGAGGCGAGGGCCCGCTGGGTCGAGCCGGATCTGGACCGGATCCCGAGGTACGGGTCGTGAACGACGACGTCTGGCGCTGGGCGGGAGCGGCCCTGATCGCCGTGCATGGCCTGATCCACCTGGTCGGGTTCGCAAAGGGCTTCGAACTCGGCGAGTTCGAGGACCTCACCCATCCCGTGTCCCGCCGGGCCGGGGTCGCCTGGCTCGCGGCCTGCCTCGGAATGCTGGGCATCGCCGCCCTCTACCTGTGGAACGTCCCGGGCTGGTGGGGTGCGGCATTCGCGGCGGTGGCGCTCTCCCAGGCGGTGATCCTCTCGGCATGGGAGGACGCAAGGTTCGGGACCTTCCCGAACCTGGTGATCCTGGCGCTGGCGATCCGGGCCTGGATGGGGTGAGCGCGCCTCCTCGCTTGCCCGACCGCGGCCCCGGGCGCAAGGTTCGCGAGCCACCCACCGAGTGCTCCTCACCCTGAGGCCCCATGCACATCGCCGCCCTCTATGACATCCACGGCAACCTCCCCGCGCTGGAGGCGGTGCTTGGCGCCGTCCGGTCCGAGGCGGTCGACGCCGTAGTGGTGGGTGGGGATGTCGTACCCGGCCCGATGCCGGCCGAGTGCCTGGACATGCTGCGCGGCATCGAGGCACCGACCCACTTCCTCCGCGGCAACGGCGAGAACGACCTCCTGAACGCGTACCTGGGCAATCCTCTCGACCGGGTGCCGGAGCCGTTTCGGAACGTCGTCCGCTGGTGCGCGAGTCAGATGAGCGCGGAGCAGATGCAGTTCATCGAGTCATGGCCCGCGACCACCAGTCTCGAGCTTCACACGGGCCCGATCCTCTTCTGTCACGCCACGCCCCGGGACGACAACGAGATCTTCACCCGCCTGACCCCGGACTTCCGGCTCACGCCGATCTTCGATGCGGTGGACGCGGAACTGGTCGTGTGCGGTCACACGCACATGCAGTTCGATCGAGCCGCGGGCGCCACCCGCGTGATCAACGCCGGCAGCGTCGGCATGGCGTTCGGCGAGACCCGGGCGTGCTGGCTCCTCCTGGGTCCCGACGGACCGGAGCTGCGGCAGACCGAGTACGACCGGGAGGCGGCCCGGGCGGTTCTGATGGCCACCGACTACCCCATGATCGAGCAGCTGGCCAGCCTGGATCCGCCACGCCGGGATCAGATGGAGACCACCTTCGAGGCGGCCGCGGTGGACGGGCGATTTCCTCCGGCCTCGGGCCAACCCTGACCCTCGAATTCGCGGAAGCGCAGCTCGGGTCCCACCTTGCCCCACTCGCGACCTTCCACCGACCCCCGCCCACATGTCCCAATCCCCCCGCATCGGCCGCTGGGCCATCGAGTTCCTCGTCATCGTCGCGTCGATCCTCATGGCGTTCGGGATCGACGCGGGGTGGGAGGAGCGCGGGGAGCGGGTGGAGGAGGCCGAGATCCTGGACGGCCTGCTGAGGGAGTTCCGGGGGTACGAGCAGGCGCTGGGCCGATCCCTCGACCGGCACGCGGAGATGTTCGATGCCATGGAGGGCATCCTGGCCGCCATGGAAACCGGGGAGTGGATCCGGGAGGACCGGACCCTGGAGCGCGTCATCGGAGAGACCCGTGGCTGAGGGCCAACCCGCCGGCCCGACGCGACGACCCTGGGGTCGCTGGCTCGCCGAGTTCCTCGTGATCCTCGGGTCGGTCTACCTGGCCGTATACCTGGAGGGGGCCTCGGAACGATCCTCGGAACGGGCCGACGCCCGGGTCGCCCTGGTTCAACTCCGAGGCGAACTGGCCGAGGACCTGGAGGACTTCGACCGGATCATCGCCTGGCAGCAGCACCTCAACGAGGGATACCTGGACCTGATCCGATGGCTGACCGGCCCCGGCCCGCTGCCGACCGACAGCGTGGGGGCCACCATCTTCGAGGTCAGCAGCGAGAACTCGACCCTGTTCCCGCGCCGGGCCACCTGGACCACCATGGTGGCGGGGGGGCAGTTGGCCCAGCTGGAGGACCCGGAGCTGGTCCAGCTGCTCGGACAGCTCTATGAGACGCAGTACCCCCGGATCGACTACAACTCCCGGTTCTACGACGAGGGTCTGGGCAGGCTGTTCCAGGACGAACCGGTCATTTCCTGGACCACGCTCTACACGGATCCCATCCAGGGGTCGGCGCGGGAGATCGCCCACTTCGCGTCCCAGCTGGAATGGCTCCGGTCGACCTGGACCGTCTGGTATATCGACACGCTGAGCCAGTTTCGCGAGGACGTGGAGCAGGCCGTCCAGGCGATCGACGGGCACCTGGACGCGAACTCCTGAGACTGACGGGGCCCGAACCTAGCCCTTGAGCGGAATCAGCAGCTCGGTCTTCAGGTCCTCGGGCGCCGCGTCCATGGCGTTGTGGTACATCTCCATGAAGTGCTCGCCGGAAATCTCCTCGCCGCTGCCGGGGAACCATCCGCCGTAGAAGTCACCCCAGGTCTTGGCCAGCAGTTCGTACGGGCCCACGTGCAGGCAGGATGCGAACCGGCCCGCCGGGATCGTCATCGGCGCCAGACCCTCGGGCAGTTCGGTCCCCTCGGGGACCACCACCGCCGCGTCCGAGCGGAGCTCCTCCTCCGGCGTCTCGGTGGGATCGTCCCAGTAGATGCCCAGGACCTCGTGAGGTCCCGCCAGGAGCCCGGCGGCGCCGGCCGTCTCGTGGAGCCTTTCGAATGCCTCGGAGATCCTGTTGTACGGCCCCATGTGCCGCACCGTGGCGAGCTGCTTCT
Organism: Gemmatimonadota bacterium; assembly: GCA_039587435.1. Classification (GTDB taxonomy): domain Bacteria; phylum Gemmatimonadota; class Gemmatimonadetes; order Longimicrobiales; family Gaopeijiaceae; genus JBDHIJ01. The sequence continues at coordinate 38,069 of JBDHIJ010000036.1, read as the reverse complement.
CGCCCATCTGTTTGATCTGAACGTCCACGTCCACCTCCATGTCGCGTCCAACCTCGGATTGCCGAACGGACCGGGGCGGCCGCACGTTACCCCGGCCTTCGTCAACATCCGTCCGGCGCCTCCGGGGAGCAACGGTTTTCGAGCCCCGGTGCCCCGAACCCTTACCCCTGCCTAGAGTCATGATCTCAGCCGTCGCCATCGCACTTCTCGCCATCCAGGTTCCCGACTCCAGCGCGGCGCTGAGCGCCCGCGTCGAAATCGTCCGGACCGAATACGGCGTGCCCCACATTCTGGCCCAGGACCTCAGGGCCATGGGGTACGGACTGGGGTACGTTCAGTCCGAGGACTTCGGTCTACGGGTCGCTGGAGGCCTCGTGAACGGCCGGGGTACGTCGGCCCGCCATCCCGAGTCCGAAACGCACACTCCCGACATCGACGCGGACTTCGTTTCGAGGGAGGGACACGCCCGGGCCGCCGAGACCTGGCACCGGCTGGACCAGAACACCCGGGACGTCTACGAGGGCTTCGCCCAGGGTGTGAACCAGTACATCCTGCTCCATCCAGAGGAATTCCCGGACTGGATGAAGCCGGACTTCACGGGGATCGACGCTCACGCCCGGGACATCCAGCTCTGGAGCCGGGGCGACGCGGCGCGGTTCGTCCGAAACCTCACCGAGGCCGCGGAGTCAGGAGAGGACGCCGATGCAGCGGCCGAGGCCGCCGCTCTGGACGCCGCGGAGGCCGAGGCCTTCGCGCTGGACGGCTCCAACGCCTGGGCCTTCAGCGCGGAGCGCACCGAGTCCGGCAACGCCATCCTGCTCCGGAACCCGCACCTCAACTGGGGCATCGACGCGCCCCTGAACACCCGCCTCCTGGGCACGCGCTACTACGAGGCGCACGTCCGCGTACCCGGCGTGATCGAGTTCTACGGTGACTTCCGGATCGGGGGAGCGTTCGGGATCATCGGTGGCTTCAACCGCCACCTGGGGTGGGCGACCACCAACAACTACCCGACGTACTCGCAGGTGTACGCGTTGGCCCGGCACCCGGACCTGCCCGACCACGCCGTGCTGGACAACGCCCCGGTGGCTCTCGAGGCCAGAACTACCACCATCGACGTGCTGCGGGACGATGGAAGCCTCGGAGCCGAGAGCCGGACCCAGCTCTGGACGCCCCACGGGCCGGTCATTCACCAGGACGATGACCACATCTACATCCTGAAGGATCCCCGCGACGGCGAGTGGCGACGGGGAGAGCAGTTCCTCCGGATGATGATGGCGTCCAGCCTGGAGGAGTGGCTGGACATCATGCGGATGAGAGCCCACTCCAGCTCGAACTTCACCTACGCCGACGCGGCCGGGAACGCGGTCCACTACTACAACGCCCGGCTCCCGCTCCTGCCCCACGAGATGACCGGCGATACGGCTGCGTTCGCGTCGTCCGCGTCCGACATGTGGTCCGAGCTGGTTCCGTGGGAGAGCCTTCCGCTCTATATCAACCCGCCCGGTGGCTACGTCCAGCAGGCCAACGACACGCCGGACTTCACGAACCTGAACGTGACGCTGGATCGAGACACGGTGGCGGCCAACCTGCCGGAGCCCCGCCTTCGGCTCCGCAGCCAGCTTTCCCTCGACCTGGTCCACACCGAGGACCCCGCCGGCGACCTTCTCAGCCTGGAGGCAGTCGTGGAGAGAAAGCACTCTCCCCGTATGCTCATGGCGGAGCGGGTGCTGGACGACCTGGTGAGCCTGGCCGAGGAGACCGGCGGATTCGACGACGCGGTTCGGGTCCTCAACGCCTGGGACCGGACCGCCGCGGCGGAGAGCCGGGGTGGAGTGCTGTTCAAGCTGTGGGCGGACGAGTACTTCGACGCCCCGGACGACGAGGCTCGGTGGGCGGTGGAGTGGGATTTCGAACGCCCCACGGAGACCCCGGCCGGCATTGCGGAGCCCGACGCGGCCCTCGAAGCCCTCTCGGCGGCCCAGACGACCATGTCCCAGGCCGGCTTCGCCCTGGACGTGCCCTGGGGCGAGGTACACCGCATGCGCCTGGGCGGCGTAGACGATCCCATCTCGGGGTGCGAGCCGGGGCTGGGCTGCTTCCGGACGCTCTCCTACGGCGAGGCCGAGGACGGGAAGTTCTACGCCAATCGGGGGGACGCCTGGGTGTTCTTCGTCGAATTCGGAGAGGTGCCCCGGGCGTACACCATCCTCTCCTACGGCCAGTCGGCTCGGCCCGACTCGCCGCATTTCGACGACCAGGCCGCGCTCTTCGCGGAGAGCGGCGTGAAGTCCATCTCCTGGACCGACGCCGACATCGAGCGGACCATGATCCGCCGATACCGGCCCGGGGTCCGCTGACCGAACGGGGGCACGTTCCCATGTCCATGCCCACCCTTCAGACCGAGCGGCTGGTCCTCCGGCCCTACCGCCTGAGCGATGCCTCCGCCGTCCAGGAGCTGGCCGGGCATCGGGAAGTGGCCTCCACGACCCTCAACATCCCCCATCCTTACGAGGACGGGATGGCCGAGGAGTGGATTGCCGGGCGGGAGAAGGGGTGGGAGGACGGGGAGATGCTCGTCCTCGCCATCACCATCGACGGCGACGAGCTGGTCGGCGCGATCAGCCTCAAGCTCGCCCTCGAACACCGCCGAGCCGAGCTGGGCTACTGGATCGCCGTCCCGCACTGGGGTCACGGCTACGCCACCGAAGCCGCCCGGGCGATGCTCGGCTACGGGTTCGCCAAGATGGGTCTCCACCGGATCGAGGCGACGTACCTGACGCGCAACCCGGCGTCGGCCCGGGTCATGGAAAAACTCGGGATGAGTTTCGAGGGCGTACAGCGCGAGCACACCGTGAAATGGGGGGTGGCGGAGGACCTGGGGCGGTACGGGATCCTGGCTACGGAGTGGACCGGCCAGGCCGAGGGAACATCCACCTCCAACGAATGAGGGCCGATCGGGATCCCTCCGAATCGGCCCCCGTCGGCGGAGCGGCCCGGCTCACTGACCACGCCTTACCGGCCCTGCTCGCCCGCCACCCGTAAGGCGTTGGCGCGAATCGCCGCGGCGACGAACCCCGCGAGACCCTCGGCCTTCTCTTCGTACGTGGCCTTGAAGCGGGGATCGGCCTCGTACATGTCCGCCAGGGCGGCGTGCTGGAACCTGGAGCAGGGGTAGTACCAGCGGTCGATGTGCATCCGCATGGCCTCGGCACCATCCATGGCCGCCTCTCCCTCGGGATCGGCCCCCTCCCGGAGGAGCCGGGACATAGCGGTCAGGGTCCGCTCGTTCTCCAGGTTGATGTTCTCCCAATCCTCCTTCGTGTAGTTCTTCACCCGGCGAGCCGAAGTCCTGTAGGCGTCGGTGTCACCCCACCTTTCGGCGGTCTCTTCGGCGTGCTCGGCTTGGTGCGTCCGGATGTGCTCCGGCGCGTTCTTCAGGTCCTTGAATCCGTCCATCAGATCCTCCGTGCTCAGCGACTCGTCGCGTTCCATTGCCGTGAGCGCCCGATCCACGGCCCGAATGACCGCCTCGGTGCGCCTTCGCCTGGCGACGAGCGTGGAGCGATGTTCCCGGAGCATGCGCTCCCGATTCTCCATTGGAGCATCCAGCACGGCGCCGATGTCTTCCAGCGCCAGCCCCAGTTCCCGGTAGAGCAGGATCTCGTGAAGCCGCTCGAGTTCGACCTCCGAATACCGCCGGTACCCTGACGCGCTCCGATCCGCGGGCCTGAGGAGTCCGATCTCGTCGTAGTAGTGAAGCGTCCGGACCGTCACGCCCGACATCTCCGCTACTTCCTTCACCGTCCATGTCGACGACATCGTCAGTTCCCTCGTCTCGCGTATGCGCTCATCGCACGAGTACGGTCAGCCCTGACGCAGCGTGAGGGTCAACCCGGGCGCCGTCCAGGCCGACGCAGAGCCCCGGGCCCTAGTCCCTCAGGTGCTCGTTGAAGAAGGCAATGGTCCGGTCCTGCGCGAGCCTGGCCATCTCCTCGTCGTACCGGGGTGTGGTGTCGTTGTGGAAGCCATGGTTGGCTCCCTCGTAGACATGGACCGTGAAGTCCTTCCCGGCGGCCTCCAGAGCCGCCTCGTAGTCGGGATACCCGGCATTCACCCGCTCATCGAGACCCGCCAGCTGGATCATGAGGGGGGCCCGGATCTGCGGGACGTCCTCAACCGCCGCCGCCCGGCCGTAGAACGGAACGCCGGCGCCCAGGTCCGGCCGGCGAACGGCCAGCTCGTTCACCACGCCGCCGCCGTAGCAGAACCCGACGGCACCCACCCGCCCCGTCGTGCTCTCGTGCGCCTTCAGGAACTCAAACGCGGCGATCCAGTCCTGCATCATGACTTCCCGGTCCAGTTCCCTCTGCATGGCCCGGCCCTCGTCGTCGTTCCCCGGATACCCTCCCAAGGGCGTCAGCGCGTCGGGGCCCAGGGCGACGAAGCCCGCGGCGGCGAATCGACGCACCACGTCTTCGATGTAGGGGTTCAGGCCTCGGTTCTCGTGGATCACCAGAACAGCCGGCTGGGGGCCGTCGGCGTCGGCCGGAGCCGCCATGTACCCGCGCATGGTTCCGGACCCATCGGGCGATGGATACTCGACGTATTCCGCGCCGATGCGCGCGTCCTGCTCGCCCACCTGGGCCGCCCAGGCGTAGTTCGGCTTGAGCTGGTCCAGCACGGCAAGGGCGGCGGCGCCTCCTCCGAGCACCTTGGCAGCCCCTTCGAGAAAGTCCCGGCGCTCGATATGACCGTGGACGTAGCCGTCGAACAGGGCGAGAACCTGCTTGGGGAAATCACTGGCCTTCTTGCGCTCGGTCATGCTCCGTCTCCAGTTGGTGGGAAGGACGAGAACAGTGCGGGCTGCCGTCGCGGTTCGCCAGCGTCTCAAGCACCGATGCCGGAGCCCACGACATGACTGAACCCAGGCAGGGTCCTCTCGCCGCCATCCGGCACTGGTTCCGAGACCTCGTCCTCATCGTCGTCTCCATCCTGATCGCCTTCTCCCTGGAGGCTTGGTGGGGCAACCGGGGAGAGGCCGACCTGACGCGCCTTCATCTCGAATCGCTGGTGAACGAGATGCGGGAGAACCGGGAGGCCATCGAGTTTGAGTACGGCGGAGTCCAGGACTCCCACGAGGGCACCATGGCCATCCTCGCCATCATGGCCGGGGATCCCGAGGACGTGGATCCACAGGACGTAGCTTCGGCATTCATCCTGAGCGTGAACGTCGGGACCTTCATCCCGGGAACCACTGCCCTCTCCGCCATGACCGCCTCCGGGGAACTCATGGACCTGGACCACCCCCGCCTCCTGGGGCTCCTCAGTCGCTGGCAGGGACTCCAGCGCAACCTTGAGCTGGACGCCGCTCACCTGGAACGGAACCGGGAGGAGACGCTGGTCGATCAGCTCACCCGCAACGGGTACGACGTAGGGATGCTGCTGGAACCGGGGCCGGGCAACGAGCGGGAGTTCACTCGGCTGCTGTCCGATCCCGCGATCCGGACCGTCTTCAACTGGCGCATGATCCGGTCCGTCCAGCTGATGGACGCCTTCGATGAAGCGGTCCAGGTCCTGGACGAACTCATCCCGCTTCTCGACGCGGAGATCGAGGACTGGTCATGACCCGCGTCGCCACGGCCGCCCTGGTCGTTCTGGCCGCATGCACCGGTTCGGACAGGCCGCCGGAACCCGGCTCCGCCGCCCCGCCGTGGGACCCGGCCAAGGTCGTGGCGGAGGTCGAGGCCGCCACCTGGGCCTTCCACGCCGCCGACACGGCCCTGGATGCCCAGGGAGTCATCGACCTGCTCTGGCCCGAGTTCCACATGTTCGGAGACGGGGTGCGGTCGACCTACGAGGACGTGGTGAGCGGGGCACCGGCGTTCATGGCGAGTCTGGACCTGTTCCACACCGAGTGGACCGACCTTCGCGTCACCGCGCTGGGCCCCGACGCCGCGGTCTCCTCCTTCACCTTCAACGACTCCATCGTGGCAAAGGACGGAACGGTCACCCGCAACGCCGGCCCCAACACCTTCGTGTGGCAGAAGCGGAACGGCGTCTGGAAGGTGATCTACACCGACGCGGATCACTACCCGGTGAACTAGCGCCCCGGGACCGGGGGCTTCCGACCGCACCCTGGCCAGAACGGGGCCCCTCCAGCCACGGAGGGGCCCCGCTTCGAGCAGACCGACTTCGGGTCAGCGCATCGTGATGCGGATGTGCCGGTGGGTGTCGTCATTCGACTCCTCCCACCGCATCCCCCGGGCCTCTGCCACCGTCTCGGCGAACCCGCGGCCGCTGTCCAGGGCATCCTGAACCGTCAGGTCCGTGTAGGCGGAGGCCTGGTTCACCCGGCGCCGGACGGGTGCCGTCGAGCACCGTGCCTCGACCATGACCGGAGTCGCGGCAAGCACCTCGCAGTCGGTCCAGTTGTTCATGGCGACTTCGTTCCAGACCATCCCCCGATAGAGCTGCCAGGGGGTCAGCGAGGACCACCCGGGTGCGTACATCCGGCCCGATGCCACGCCGGCCTCATACGCCGACACGCCCTCCTTGATCTGGGCGTCGAGAACCCGGTGGAACATCCCGCTTCCGAGGAACCCGGCCCGGGCGTACTTCAGCCGGTCATTCACATACATCGGGCCGTAGTCGGCCTGGACCGTGACCACAGCGTCCTCGCCCTCCCACTCTTCCGTCACGGTCACTCCGGCGTAGTCGGCGATGGCCGCATCCAGAGCAGCGCGCATCCGGTAGAAGTCCTTCCCCGGGATGCCCATGTGCTGCATGTCGAGGCCGATGGCCGAGGCCAGGGGATCGTTCATGCGCAGGACCACCCTGCCGGACTCCGCCTCGAGCAATTCGGCCTCCGCCCCGGGCGCGTGCATGAAGTTGTTGTACCAGGTGCCCGCGTACAGGTGAGCCTCCATCCCCCCCCGCCAGCTCTCCTCGGCGATGAACTTGCCGACCCAATCCCCCACCTCCTCCGGACTCATCCCCATCTCCTTGCCCATGGCCATGAGGGCCGCCTGGTAGCTGAGCGCGTGGTTGGCGGCCGTTGCCCAGCGCTGCTGCGGAGTCCGCTCCGGGAGGTCGTAGTCGATGGCCTGGCCCTGAATCGAAGATCCGGATCCGAATGCGGCGGCCAGAGCCAGGGTGACGGCCAGCGCAGGGCGAAGGTACTGCTTCATAACGACCTCCAATGCGAATAAGCTGCGAGATCGGCCCGCAGCACTCACGGCGCTGGAACCGAGGGGTCCGCCGAATATTCACGGGAGCCGCCGGAGGCGGAAGGAAAAAAATGGGCCCGACCTGACGGCCGGAGGACCGAACTATCGGCCGAGAGCGTCCGCCACCCGATCCAGCCGCTCCTCCACATCCCGGAGACGACGATCCAGTCCCTCGTCGCCGGCTCCGGCACCCGCTGCCCCATCACCTCCCCCGTCCGCGTCGGGGCCGGGTCCGCCCGCGCCCCGCACGAAGCGCACGTACCCCAGTCCCAGGGTCACGACCAGGGCCACCGTCATGACCCCGAAGCGCTGCAGGCTCGACTCGGATCCGATGATCCAGCCCACCCCGTAGAGCATGGTGAACAGCCCCCCCAGGAGGAGGCCGTTCCCCACCACCGGAGGGGCCCGGAGCAGAGACACCGCCATGGTGAAGGTGGCCAGCACCACCAGGGCCACGCTGGTTCTCCGGGCCCAGGTTCCGCCGGCCTCCCGGAGTTCGACCTGAAGGACCGCCCGCTCATCCTCCAGAGCCTCGATCGTGTCGATCTCGTCCGGGGTCAGCTGCGAGTTGTCCCGCTCCCCCCGGAGCTGCGCGGCCTCGTGGGAGATGGCCTCGATCTGCGGCCGCAGATCCTCTTCGGGAGACGGGTAGAAGGTGTAGACGCCGACGCCGAAGAACGCCGTCAGCATCAACCCGAGGAAGAAGGAGAAGATCGTCTGCAGACTACGATCCGCTCGCGTGCTGGACATGGCTCACCTCCTGGCGATTCGAGCCCTGACGACCCTGTGCGGAACCTAGTCCCCGGGTTCAAGACACGCGACTGCGGGCTGGCCAGAACGGGATAGCCGGGTATTCTGGCAGGGAATACGCTTCAGACGGCTTTATCGACTGCGCAGTACCGGCAGAACCTGACTTCATCAAGTGAGGCATCATGAAGAACTGGACCCGCTTCCTCCTGATCCTGGGGGTATTCGCCCTCGTGGGGGCGTCGTACGAGTGGGGCCGCGTCGATGAGCGCTCCGGCGCCGACTCCCCGTGGATGGGACGGCTCCTGGCCAGACAGGAAGCCCCTCTGGTGAGCCCCTTGGCCATCCGACCGGAACGGGACGCGTACTACCCCAACACCGAGGCGCTGGGGCCCGACGAGATGCGGGTCATCTCGTGCGGGACCGGGATGCCCACGGGACGGGAGTCCCAGGCGGCGGCATGCTTCCTCGTCGAGCTCGGAAACGGAGACAAGTTCATCTTCGATTCCGGCACCGGATCGCACGTCCGGATCGCAAGCCTGGAGATCCCCTACGATTTCCTGGACAAGATCTTCCTCTCCCACCTCCACACCGACCACTTCGGTGACATGGCCGCCTACTACATCGGCGGCTGGGTGGCGGGACGCAGCCGTCCGCTGCGGGTGTGGGGACCTAGTGGTGCGGAGCCCCGGCTGGGCACGCGCCACGCCCTCGAGCACCTGCAGGAGGCCCTGGCCTGGGACGTCGAGAACCGGAAGGGCCGCCTCCCGGCCACCGGCGGTGTCATGGAAATCAACGAGTTCGACTTCAGGGCGGACAACGCGGTCGTCTATGACGAGAACGATGTGGTGATCCGCTCGTTCCCGGCCATTCACGGAATCGACGGCTCCGTGAGCTACCGGCTGGAGTGGAACGGCCTCAGCTTCGTGTTCGGCGGAGACACCTACCCGAACCAGTGGTTCGCCGAGCGCGCCCAGGGGGCCGACCTGGTGGTCCACGAAGCCATGATGGCCGTGGAGGACTACATCGCGAAGTTCAAGTTCCCGCCCGGATTGGCCCTCGAGATCGGCGTGAAGATTCACACCTCCCCCGAGGCCTTCGGAAAGGTCATGAGCATCGTCCAGCCGCGGATGGCCGTCGCGTACCACTTCTTCAACGACTTCGACACGCAGGAGAAGATCGGGCTCGGGATCCGCAGCACCTACGATGGGCCGCTGAGCCTGGCCACCGACTACATGGTCTGGAACGTGACCAGGGATGATATCCGGGTCCGCGAGGTCGAGGTGAACCCGAACGTCTGGCCGCCGCCGAAGGGCTACCCGAGCCCCGACCTCGATCCGTCGATCATGGTGTTCGTGTCGGACGAGATCAACGCGCGCAAGCTCCCGGACGTGCGGGAGGTCGACCAGGCCATCTTCGACCGCATCAACGCCATCTACGGCACGGACTTCTCGCTGGACAGCAGAGAGTAGTCCGGACCCCAGCAGCCGACCCAAGAGGCCGAGCAGGAAAAAGGCGGGGCGCTCCGGATGGGGCGCCCCGCCGTTCGTTGTGACCTGCCTGGACGCGGCCACGCCGAGGGGCGGCGGCCCCCTGCGGGCTCGCGGCCAGGACGACGGGTGTCGGCTCAGCCGGGACCCGGACTCCCGCCCGCCGCCAGTGTCCTTCTCGCCACCGAAGGCCCCCCCGATCTCGGCACCGGAGGTGCCCAGGTTCACGTTGGCGATCCCGCAGTCCGAGCCACGGTGGGAGAGAAAGTACTCGGCCTCCCGCATGTGGTCCGTGAAGATCGCAGACGAGAGTCCCTGCGGGACGTCGTTGTGGATGCGCATGGCCTCCTGCATCTCGTCGATGGCCTGGGTCGGCGTGGCGTCCTTCGAGCCGTACTCGATGATGTAGAGGATGGGCGCGAAGGTCTCGTGCTGCACGATCTCGAACTCGTTCTTCGCCACGGCGATGCACGGTGTGACGTACCGACCGCCTGGGTAGGCATCTCCGTCCAGCCGCTCTCCGCCGTAGAGGATCTCACCGCCCTCGGCCACCACCTTCTCCTTCGCGGCCATGAGGGCGTCCACCGCGTCGTCGTTGAGGACCGGTCCCATCAGGGTCGAGTCCTCCAGCGGGTTACCGATGGGCACGTCCCGGTAGGCGCGGACCAGTCGGCTCACCAGCTCGTCCTTCACCGAGGCGTGGACGATGATGCGCCGGGTGCTGGTGCACCGCTGCCCGGCCGTCCCCACCGATCCGAACAGGATGGCCGGCAGGGTCAGGTCCAGGTTGGCGTTGGGGGTCACGATGATGGCGTTGTTCCCACCCAGCTCCAGGATGCACTTGCCGAGGCGGCTGCCCACCACCTCGCCCACGCGCTTGCCCATGCGGGTCGAGCCCGTGGCCGAGACCAGCGGCACGCGACGGTCGTGGCTCATCCGCTCCCCGATGGACGGACCGTCGCCCACGGCCAGGGAGAAGATGGCCGGATCGACGTCGTTCTCGCGGCAGACTTCGGCGGCGATCTTCGTCACGGCCACCGCGGTGAGAGGCGTCCGCTCGGACGGCTTCCACACGGTCGTGTCGCCGCATACGGCAGCGAGGGCCGAGTTCCAGCTCCACACGGCGACAGGGAAGTTGAACGCGCTGATGATCCCGACCACCCCCAGGGGGTGCCACTGCTCCCGCATGTGGTGGTCCTCCCGCTCCGAGGCCAGGGTGAGGCCGTAGAGCTGCCGGGACAGGCCCACCGCGAAGTCGCAGATGTCGATCATCTCCTGGACCTCGCCCTTACCCTCGGCCAGGATCTTCCCCATCTCCAGGGTGACCAGGGCGCCCAGGGCGTCCTTCTTCTCCCGGAGCTTGTTCCCCAGCTGACGAACCACCTCGCCCCGCTTCGGCGCCGGAATGGTCCGCCACTTCAGGAACGCCTCGTGCGCCCGGTCCACGATGCGGTCGTACTCCTCCTCGGTCACGGCCTGGACGGAGCCGATCACCTGGCCGTCCACGGGGGAGCTGACTTCGAGCATCGACCCGGAGCCGATCCACTCGCCGTCGAATCCGCCGGGGTTCGTGGCCTCGAGGCCGAGTTCACGGAGAATCTGTTCGGTGGTCATCGTGTTTCCCGGATGGGGTTCTGAGTAGGGTGGAACCGCGCGGAGGCGGAGCCCGTAATTTCTACAGGACGTCGCGGCATTGGAAGGGAAACGGGGGCCTCGCTGGCCCACCCCAGCCCGGACCACTAACCTCACTCCCATGACCGAATCTCCCCGCTTCACCAAGCTCGACGCCGACCGGATCCTCGCCCGGGCCGCCGAGATCGAGGGCGCCGAGGACTCGCAGCCACTGACGGTGGCCGAGCTGCGCGCCGTCGCGACGGAGGCCGGGTTCGGTCCATCGGCGGTGGAGCGGGCGCTCGCCGAGGCGCTCCAGGCCAAGCCGGCCGAGGCTCCCCGCACCCGGGTGGCGCGCCGAGGACTGATCTTCACCCGGCTCAACACGGTCCGCACCATCCCCTTCCAGCTCCCATCCGAGCAGCTTCTGGAGGCCGTGCGGCTCTTTCAGCCCTACCGGGAGGGTCCGGCGCGGATCAGCCTGGAGGAGGGCCGAATCTCCTGGAGGGACCGGAAGGGGATCCGCTTCAACGTCCTCTCGAGCGCCGGGGTCACGGAGGTCCGGGTCAGCGTATCCAAGTTCGTGCTGCGCCGGGGACGCTGGATGGGATGGGTGAAGGCGGCGGCCGACCGGATGGAGTCGATGGTGTTCCTGGTCGCCGCCCGGGGCGCCGCGGGAGCTCCCCGCCAACTCGAGTCCGGACCCCGGAACGCCGAATAGCGAGCGCAGCCGCAGTACCACCTGAGTCTCCAGCGCCAACCGCGCGGCGCTGAATGAACGACCCACACCAGGAGGCGACCGATGGAACAGCAGGTCACCGAGGTCCTCAATCACTTCAAGCCGCTCTTCCACGCCCACACGGGGGCGACTTCGAAGTGACCGAGGTCACCGACGACGGGATCGTGCGAGTCCATCTCATCGGCGAGTGTGTCCTGTGCGCGCTCCAGGACAAGACGGCCGAGGGCATGGAGATGACACTCCGGAATGCCGTGCCGGGATTCCAGAAGATCGAGATGGTGTGACGGTATGGGAGGAAGCCCCGTGACCCGAATCCCACGAGCCCGGGTCGCGGGGCTTCTCGCCCTGGCCGCCCTCACCCTGGCGGCCGCCAGCCCGGCCGTGGCGAACGCCCAGGCAGCTGCCGAGCCGGTCGCGGCCACCGACCCTGCTTCCGCTCGGGAGGCGGAGGCCGAGCTGCTCGCTCTCCACGCGGCCCTGATTGAAGCCCACCTCGAAGGAGACATCGATTCCTGGATGGCCATCGAGGCGACCGCCTACGTCTCGGTGAACGGGGGTCGAGTCTCGTTCCCGACCGTTGCCGATCGCAGATCGGGGCGAAGCGCCTACCTGGATTCCACCACCTTCGAGGTCTATCGGGACCTGCGCGACCCCATCGTCCGGGTCTCCGAAGACGGAACCCTGGGGTGGGTCATCGCCGAGGTCGAGGTCCGGGGCGAAACGGAGGCCGTAGACGGCGGCACCACCTCATTCCACGACGTCTGGGCCTGGGTGGAGCTCTACGAGAGGACCCCCTCGGGCTGGGTCATGGCCGGCAACGCGTCCAATCGCCGGCCGCCGGACGGATGAGCGCCTCAGCCATCCTCGGGCGGGGAGTCGGAGCCGTCCTCCAGCAGTCGCTCGTTGAATTCGACCCGATCTTCGAGCCGCCGGAGCTGGTTCTGAAGAGCCTGCAGCTGCTCCGACACCTCGTCCGATGGACCGCCGAGCGCCTTGAGGCGTTCGATCTCGATCTGCGCCTTCAGCTTGGCTCGGTAGGCCATGAGGGAAATGAACCCCAGACCCACGCCACCGGAGGCGAGGAAGAGCGCGAATGTCCCGATTCCATCCCAATCCACTGATCGTCTCCCGGAAGGGTGAGGGTCCATCTTGCTCGCTCCCCTACGCTCGGCGCCAGCGTGAGGGTTCGGTGGTCGCTCGGGCCCTTGGGGTCGCCGCGGCGGCAGCGGCGCTGCTCCTCGGGGCCGCTCCCCAGGACGCCGACGCCCAGACCCGGCGCTACGGCACCTCCAACCGCCACATCCTGGGTGGACCGGACGGCCTGACCGCCGGGATCACCTTCGCCGACGTGGACGGGGACGGCGACCTGGACGCGCTCCTGGCTAATGGCCGGCACTGGGCCCAGTACAACGAGGTCTTCATCAACAACGGAAGGGGCCTCTTCACCACCGGCCGACAGCTCGGGCAGTGGATGGAGACGACGTACGCGGTCCCGGCCGGGGATCTGGACGGCGACGGGGACCTGGACATCGTGGCGGCTAACGACATGGCGCGGAACTGGGTCTACCTCAACGACGGCGGAGGCACCTTCACCCGGTCCGTCCCCGTGGGGCCCGAGATCGAGCCGGCCCGGAGCGCCACCCTCCACGACCTCGACGGCGACGGGGACCTCGACGCCCTCTTCACCAACCGGGGCGCCGCCAACGGCTTCTACCTGAACGACGGATCGGCGCGGTTCGGTCCCAAGCGGGAGTTCGGCGATCCGGACGGCTCGACCATCGCCGTGGCGCCTGCCGACCTGGACCGGGACGGAGACGTGGACCTCGTCCTGGCCAACCGCGACGGACAGGCCAACCAGATCCTCTTCAACCGGGGGGACCTCACCTTCGCCGACCCCGTGGAGTTCGGTACCGGGAGCGACGAGACGCGGGCCGCTGCGGTAGCGGACCTGAACGCGGACGGGCACCTCGACATCGTGACCGCCAACATCGGCGAGCCCAACGGGATCTTCTGGGGTCAGGGGGATGGGCGGTTCGAGCCCGGCCCGACGCTGGGCGGCGACGACCGCTCCTACGCCGTGCTCACCTCCGACCTTGATCTGGATGGAGACATGGACGTGGTCTTCGGGAACGTGGGCGCGGAAAACACGCTCTACCTGAACGAACCGGGCGGCTGGATCGAGGTCCGGTTCGGATCGGAGGACAGCGTCACCTACGGGATCGCCGCGGGCGATCTGAACGGCGACGGCTTCCCGGATCTGGGTGTGGCCAACTCCGGCAGCCGGAACCGCGTGCTCCTCAGCTTTCCCATGCCGGAGGGGGGACCGTAGACTATCCGATCCCTCAGATCGGAGTCCCGCTTGAGCAACAATCCCCGGCCCCAGTCCGCCCAGAACGCGGAAGTCCACGCCCGCGCCGCGGCCTACTGGCGTACGAATCTGACCTACCTGGGCGGCCTGCTGGCCGTATGGGCACTCGTCTCCTACGGCTTCGGCATCGTGTTCGCCGACGCGCTCAACCGGTTCACCATCCCCGGTACGAGCTTCCCCGCGGGGTTCTGGTTCGCCCAGCAGGGCGCCATCTACGTCTTCGTCGTCCTGATCTTCGTCTACGTGGTCCTGATGAACCGGCTGGACCAGCGGTACGGACTGGCGGAGACGGATGACGAGGGGCCGGCACCGCACGGGTCCGCCGCCGAGGAGTCCGCCTCATGACGGTACAGGCATGGACCTTCGTCATGGTGGGGCTCTCGTTCGCCCTCTACATCGGGATCGCCGTCTGGTCCCGGGCCGGCAGCACCGACGAGTTCTACGTCGCCGGGGGCGGGGTGCCGCCCCTGGCCAACGGCATGGCCACGGCGGCCGACTGGATGAGCGCCGCCTCGTTCATCTCCATGGCCGGGATCATCTCGTTCATCGGCTACGACGGATCGGTGTACCTGCTGGGGTGGACCGGAGGGTACGTCCTCCTGGCCCTGCTGCTCGCCCCCTACCTCCGGAAGTTCGGGGCCTTCACCGTCCCGGATTTCGTGGGGGACCGGTACTACTCCCAGACCGCGCGGATCGTGGCGGTTCTCTGCGCGATCTTCGTGTCGTTCACCTACATCGCCGGGCAGATGCGGGGCGTGGGCGTGGTCTTCAGCCGCTTCCTCGAAGTGGACGTGGAGATCGGGGTCTACATCGGAATGGGCCTGGTCTTCTTCTATGCCGTGCTGGGCGGAATGAAGGGGATCACGTACACCCAGGTGGCGCAGTACTGCGTCCTGATCTTCGCCTACATGGTCCCGGCCATCTTCCTGTCGATCATGATCGCCGGCACTCCCCTGCCCCAGCTGGGCTTCGGCGGAACCGACGTGGCCACCGGCGTGTCGCTGCTGGAACGGCTGAACGGCCTCCACGCCGAACTCGGGTTCGCGCCCTACACATCGGGGACCAAGTCCACGCTGGACGTGTTCTTCATCACCGCCGCGCTCATGGTGGGCACGGCGGGGCTGCCCCACGTGATCATCCGCTTCTACACGGTCCCCCGTGTGCGGGACGCCCGGATCTCGGTGGGCTGGGCGCTCCTCTTCATCGCGATCCTCTACACGACGGCCCCGGCCGTGGCGGTCTTCGCACGAACCAACCTCCTGGACAGTGTCACGGACCTCCCCTACTCGGAGGCGCCGGCCTGGTTCACCAACTGGGAGGACACGGGCCTGCTGGCCTTCGACGACCTCAATGGCGACGGCAGGATCCAGTACACCGGTCCCGATTCGGCCACGCCGAACGAGCTCACGGTGGACCGGGACATCATGGTCCTGGCCAACCCGGAGATCGCCAACCTCCCGGCGTGGGTGATCGGTCTGGTGGCTGCCGGCGGGCTGGCGGCGGCCCTCTCAACCGCTGCGGGCCTCCTGCTGGTGGTGTCGTCGGCGGTCAGCCATGACCTGCTCAAACGGAGCCTCCGGCCCGACATCAGCGAGCACGGTGAACTGGTGGCCGCCCGGATCGCGGCGGGCGGAGCCGTCCTGGCGGCCGGTTACCTGGGCATCAATCCACCCGGGTTCGTGGCGGAGGTGGTGGCCTTCGCCTTCGGGCTGGCGGCCTCGTCGTTCTTCCCGGTCATCATCCTGGGGATCTTCTCCAAGCGCACCACGCGCGAGGGCGCCATCGCCGGGATGCTCACAGGGATCACCCTCACCGCCGGCTACATCGTCTGGTTCAAGTTCGTGCACCCCGAACTGAACTCGCCGGAGAACTGGTGGTTCGGCATTTCGCCCGAAGGGATCGGGACCCTCGGGATGGTCGTGAACTTCCTCGTGGCGGTGACGGTCAGCCGGTTCACCGCCCCGCCGCCCGCCGAGGTCCAGTGGATGGTGGAGAGGATCCGGGTCCCGAAGGGCGCCGGCGAGGCCCACGAGATCAGCGCTTGATCCTGACGGCCGACCGCGCATGAACCACCTCACCCCCACCCAGATCGCCGAGCTCCGCGAGGAGCTCGAGCGGCAGCTGGCCAAGCTCGAGAAGAGCATGGCCGTGTCGGACGAGGCCGTGAAGCCGGTGGAGCTGGACCAGACCGCCGTGGGCCGGCTCTCCCGCATGGACTCCCTCATGAGCCAGGGCATGGCCAGGGGGCTGCAGGAGCGGGAGGTGGCCCGATTCGCCCAGCTGCGGGAGGCCGTCGAGCGCATGAATGCGGGGGAGTACGGAGTCTGCGAGGACTGCGGATCCCCCATCGCATTCGAGCGCCTCTACGTCTTTCCCGAGTCCCCCACCTGCGCCGCCTGCAGTGAGTGACGAGGTCCGTTTCAGGCCGGCGACGGCGGACGACCTCGGGGCCATCGTCGATCTCCTGGCGGCCGATCCGCTGGGCTCCCAGCGGGAGGACCCCTCCCGGCCGCTGGCCGCGACCTACGGAGAGGCCTTCGAGTCCGTCGACTCCGACCCGAACCAGGAATTGGTCGTCGGAGTCTCGTCCGATGGCGACGTGGCGGCCGTGGCCCAGCTCACCTTCATTCCGTCGCTGACCTACCAGGGCAGCTGGCGCGCCCAGATCGAGGGCGTGCGGGTGGCGGAACGCGTGCGCTCCTCCGGGGTCGGACGACGCATGATCGAGCACTGCGTGGACCGGGCGAGGGCCCGAGGCTGCCTCCTGGTGCAACTCACCACCGACAAGCGCCGACCCCGGGCTCTCGCGTTCTACGAGTCGCTCGGATTCGTCGCCAGCCACGAAGGCATGAAGCTCCGCCTCGACTGACCCGGCACCGCCCCGTCCAACCTCGCCGACCCCAGCCCGCGAAACCCGACCCCATGTCCGACGCCCTCCTCTCCAAGCTCGATGACGTCGAGCGTCGCCGGGACGACCTCCTCGCCCGGCTGTCGGCTCTCGACGACGAGACGCTCCGTGCACGGCCAGCCGACGACAAGTGGTCCCTCCTGGAGATCGCGGAGCACCTGGTCCTGGTGGAGCCGGCCGTGATGGGCGACCTGTCCGACCCCGAGGGCGCGGCCTCCGGGTCCGCGGGCACCCGCGGCATGAGCAACCGCATCAAGTATGGTCTGGTCCTCTTCATCCTCCGCTTCGGGATCCCGGTCAAGACGCCGTCGCGGAAGATGAATCCGTCCGGCGAACGGTCTCTCGACGACCTGAAGCGGACCTGGCGCGGCCAGCACGACGAACTCCGCGCCTTCCTGAACGCCCTCCCGCCGGGCGGCGAGGACCTGCCCCTCTTCCGCCACCCCGTGACCGGCCCCATCACCGTAGCGGAGGGTGTGCGCATGCTCTCCGTCCACCTCGACACCCACCTGCGACAGGTGGACCGACGCCTGACGCCCTGAGCGCGGACCGTGGCATGAGCGAGTTCGAGATCCTGCGCCAGGGGCTGACCGGTTGGCGGCGACCCGCCCCGGAACCGGCCGAGGACCTCTACTTCTACCATCGGCGAAACGGGTATCCGGCCATCTTGGGCGCCATCCTCATGGCCGTGGTGGTGGAGACGGTGGCCGTCCACTTCCTGCTGAGCCTGTGGCTGGAGCCCGTGGCCTGGGTATTCACCACGCTCAGCGTCTATTCCATGATCTGGCTGCTGGGCGACTACCAGATCGCCCGCCAGAACCCGATACGCCTGGACGACCAGGTCCTCCACCTGCAGACCGGCGCACGCTGGAAAGCCGACGTCCCCCGGGACTCCGTCACGTCGATGGCCACTCCGAACGCGGGACTGGGCGACGTGGAGAAACTCGCCCTGACCCTGTTCGGGGACCCCGATTTCTGGCTTCTTCTCGACGAACCGGTCGAGATCCGGGGTCCCTTCGGGATCCGGAAATCCGCAGCGGCGGTCGGCATCGGAGTGGAAGAGCCGAAGCGGCTCAAGGCGACTCTGGGTCTGGACTGACCCGGCATCGGGCCGGCAGACCGAGGCGACCCCCTCGCGCGGACCCGGGGCCTCGACGCATACTGGTCGCCCGGCAGGACTGGAGCCGGCGGACCCGCCGCCGACCCGGTGCAGGTTCACGACGTTCCGAGGAGCCCCCCCCGATGTCCCAGAACAACGCAGACCTCATTCGCGGTGCCTACGACGCGTTCGCCGTCGGCGATGTGCCCGCCGTCCTCGCCATCATGCACCCCGAGATCGTCTGGAACGAGGCCGACCACTTCCCTCTGGCCGATGGGAACCCCTACGTGGGCCCCGATGCCGTGGTCCAGGGCGTGTTCACCCGCCTGGTGGAAGAGTGGGACGGCTGGGTCCTGAACATCGACCAGATCCTGGACGCCGGAGACAACGTGGTGGCCACCGGGCGCTACAGCTCCACCAACAAGGCCACCGGCAAGGCCCTCGACTGCCAGTTCTGCCACGTCTGGTGGGTCGAAGACGGAAAGGTCACCCGGTTCCAGCAGTACGCCGACACCTACCACGCCCGCCAGGTCGCGGGGATGGACTGACATGGATCCCGATCTCGTCGCTCTTCTCGACCGGGAGGCCGTCCAGGCCACGATCGTCCGGCTGGTGCAGGGAGTGGATGAGTTGAACTGGGACGCGGTCCAGGAGGAGTTCTCAGGATGAGGGAGATGGTTCACGGCCGGGGGCTCGTGCTCCTCGCGGGCCTCACCCTGGCCGGGTGCGGCGGAGACGAGGCCCCACGGACTGCCGGATCGGAGGGGGAGGGTAACGCCGGAGAAGTCGCCGGCGCCCCGATGGAGGCTGCGAGCGGCGAGGACCTGGCCTTCGAATTCACCGGGCTGGAAGCTCGACTGGTCGGTGCCGAGGTCGTCGAGATGGACTTCGAGATCGGGGCCACGGGAGCATACCCGGCCGACCTCAGCGGCAGCCTCAGGATCTCGCCGGACTCCGGTACGACGTTCGTCGCCACGGGGCAGTTCGGCGGTCAGCCCGTGGACCTCTTCCTTCGGCCCCACCCGGAGGGAATGATCTATGGAAACGGGGACATCCGGCTGGTGGGAGTCGTGCCGAGCGATCTCCAGGCCGCGCTGGTCATCGGACTCACCCGGATGGGTCTCCTGCACAACCTGGCGCGGCTGTCGGGGGTGGTGCCTCCGGACCACATGGACGGGAACGTTCAGTCGTGGGTAACCGTAGATGGGTACAGAGCGAGCACCGATCACGTCGGCGCCGTGGAGTTCGACCTCACGGTGGCGGGCGTGCCCTCCGGGACCGCTTCGCTGCTCATGGATGACGAGGGACTCCCCGTCATCCGTAGGCAGGTTGTGCAGTTCCCCGACGGGGAGATGCACGTGGTTGAACGATACTCCAACGTCGTGATCCAGCGCTGACCATGACCGACCGCCGCTATACAGAAGACGAAGTCCGGGAGATCTTCGAGGCCGCCGCCCAGGAGCCGGCCGGAGGAGGGACCGCCCTTTCCCGCTCCGAAGGGATGACCCTTGAGGAGTTGAAGGGGATCGGTGCGGAGGTCGGACTGTCGCCGGACCGGATCCAGGACGCGGCCCTGGCCCTGGACCAGCAGCCCGCCGTCTTCCCCCAGAAGAAGCTCCTGGGGATGCCCCTTTCGGTGCACCGGACCGTGCCCCTCCCCCGGGCCATGACCGACCGGGAGTGGGAGATGCTGGTGGCCGAGCTCCGCCGGACGTTCCACGCCAAGGGCACCGTCACCCAGACCGGGTCGCTCCGAGGCTGGACCAACAGCAACCTGCACGCCTACGTGGAGCCCACGGAGAGCGGCTACCAGCTGCGGCTGGGAACCATGAAGGGCAACGCACTGCCCATGGCGCGAGCCGGCATCGGAGCCTTCGCCATGGCGCTCGTCCTCTTCGTCGCGCTCGGCATCGAGGGCACGATGGCCGACAAGTTCCTCGGCCCCCTGATGTTCGCCCTCATGGGCACGGCCGCCATGGGAGGGACGCTGATCGGCCTCCCCGGGTGGGCCAAGGAGCGGGAAGGCCAGATGGACTACATCGCCGCTCGGGCCCTGGCCATCGTCCGCGCGGGGGACGCCCAGGGCGAGGCGCTCCCTCCGGCCCAACCAGGCCCCGATTCCGATCTCGACCCGGATGCCGACGCCTCGGCCATGCCGGACTCCGACTTCAACTCCCAGGATTGAACCCATGACCACCCGTCGCTTCGCACTTCCGTCCTTCGTGGCGCTCGCCCTGTCGGCGCTGATCCTGCTCCCCTCCACCGCATCGGCTCAGGACCGGCCCCTGGTCGTCATCGACGCCGGGCATGGCGGCGAAGAGATCGGGGTGGAGGCCGGCGGGGTCCTCGAGAAGGACCTGGTTCTGGAGATCGCCTTCGTCATGGGGGCCGAGTTCGCCCGCAAGGGGTGGGACGTGATCTATACCCGGACCCGGGACGAGGCGGTGGCGTGGGCCGACCGGCAGCGGATCGCCGAAGAGGCGGGAGCCCAGTTCCTGATCATGCTCCACGCCAACGGGGACGAAGACACCTCCAAGCAGGGCGCGGAGGTGTATTTCTCGGCTGATCAGGCCCACAGCGTCACCTTCGCGGAGAACATCCGCGACTCGATCGAGGACCGGTTGTACACGGTGCTCCTGGAGGCCAAACCCTGGCCCTTCCTCGCCTCCACGTCGGTGGCCACCGGCATGGTGGAGCTGGCCTTCATGACCAACGAGGAGGACCTGCGGAACCTCCAGAACCGCCAGTACCAGCACGAGCTGGGGCAGATCATGGTGGACGCCGCCGGTCGCTGAACGCCCGCGGGCCCGGCCGAAGCCGGGCCCGCTAAGTCGATCGGGAACTACGGCAGGGTCAGCCCTCTCGGGCCCTCCATGCGGCAATGATCTCGGGCTCCCGCGCGATCAGGGACCGCTCGCCGGTCAGCATCTGGTCGCGCCGCTCCTGGGGCACCGCGTCCGACCACCACCACTCGTGAAGGTCGCGCACGCTGTCGGCCAGCGGCGTGTAGGTGAGGCCGGCCGCCACGGCCCGGTCGACGTTCGCCACCGCGCTGAATTCGTTGTTCCCCCTGGGCATGATCCACGGAACGGCGAAGGGCACGTTGTGCTCTTCCAGGAAGTCGTAGTCGGGAACCATCACCCACTCGACGGGGGAGTTGAACGTGGCGTGCGCGCCGAACACGAAGGGGTGCATCCCCATCCGTGACGCGGGCCCGGCCACGTTGAAGGTGCCGGTCTGCCGGGTCTCGAGAAGGTGGACGACGAACCGGGCCACGTCCCGAACATCGATGAACTGGACCGGGTCCCTTCCGCGCCCGGGCACCAGCACCTCGCCGCCCCGGGCCAGTCGCACGGGCCAGTATGTGAATCGGTCCGTCGAGTCTCCCGGCCCCATCATGTACGTGGGTCGGCTGACGATGGTCCGGTCCTCTCCGAAGATCCGCCGCGCGGCCGCCTCCGAGTTGGCCTTCATGACCCCGTAGTCATAGACGAAGCGCTCGTCCTCGGTAGCGTCCTCCGGGACCTCCCGCAGCACCTCCTGGTCCTCGAAGTTCTCGCCGTTCACGTAGGGGAAATACGCCCCGGTGGACGAGGTGTAGAGATAGAGGTCGGCGGCGTCCTTCAGGAGCTCCGCCGAGGCCTCGGTCCAGGCCACGTCCCGGCCGGAGTTGTCGATGACCGCGTCCCACGTGCGGCCCCGAAGTGCATCCAGATTGCCGGCCCGGTCTCCGACCAGCTGCTCCACGTCCCTGAACCGATCCGCGTGGGTGCTGGGCCGGGTCTGGCCGCGGGTGAAGGTGGTGACCTCGTGCCCCCGGTCCAGCGCGCGGGCCACGGTGTGAGGACCGGTGACTCCGGTCCCGCCGAGGATGAGGAGCCGGAGCGATCGGGGTGCGGCCTCCTGGCTACGCCTCCCGGCGGGCGCCGCCATGGCCGGATGCGTCGAGGCCGACCCGGGAGACGAGCCCAGGGTCAGGGCGGCCCCGGCGAGGGCAGAGGTCGTCAGGAAATCGCGTCGATTGGGGGACATGATGTGTTCGGCTGAGGTGTGGGGGACCCGGGTCGGCCGGCAGTGGTTCCCAGCCTACCCTGCCAGACCTGTGCCGGGCAACGCGGAGCCCGGGCAGAACCGCGTAATTGCCTTCGATACGGCGCGGCCCCTACCGTTGCCCTCATGGCCACCACCCCTCCCTCCCGGGCCCCGCTCGCCGATCTCCTCCGGTGGATCGAGGCTGAACTGGCCGAGGTGGGTGCGCCCCACCAGTTCGTCGGAGGTCTGGCGGCCCGGGCCCACGGGGCCTCCAGGCCCCTGGTCGACATCGACCTCTACGTGCCGGACTACGCACTCGAGACCCTGTCAAACCGATGGGAGGCAATCCTCACCCGGCCGCCGCGTCACCACCGGGACGAACACTGGGACCTCTCGTTCCTCCAGCTCGAACGTGACGGTTGGACCGTCGAGGTAGGGGGAGGCGACTCGGCCCGCTTCTTCGACTCCCGAGCCGATCGCTGGCGAGGAGCCGGCATCGACTACGGGCGGGGGCGGGAGCTCCAGGTCGCCGGAATCACGATCCCCGTCATGCCCCTGGATCAGCTCATGGACTACAAGTGGGCCCTCGACCGGGACGTGGACCGGGAGGACCTCGCCGAACTCACTCCACCCGAGTTTCGGGCCTGACCCAGACGGGTACCGGCCCCGTCGTCCACCCCCGTCGCAGTTCCACCGCGCCGATCGTCAGACACCCCAGCGCCAGCACCCGCTGGAACCAGAGGACCCCCGGGTATCCGGTGTGGTCGATGACGGCCATGACCGCGGCGGCGATGAGGAGCAGCACGCCGATGATCCGCCAGGCCCGCAGGGTCTCCCAGAAGCGTGTCCGGGCGATCCAGAGGAGCCCGATCCAGGCACACACCCATCCGATCGCCGCCCCGGCCAGGACGTCGGTGGGCCAGTGCACGCCCACCGCGATCCTCGACCAGGCCACCAGCTTTCCCATCAGCAGCGCGGCCAGGATCATCCCCCAGTTTCGACTGGTGAGGACCAGGATCCCCACCACGAGCCAGAACGTGGCCGTATGTCCCGAGGGGAACGAGCTGGCCACGTAACCCGGCCCCAGTACCAGGACCATGTCCTCGGGAAGGACGCCGAGCGGCCGCGGAGACTCGATCATGGCCTTGGGAATCCGCGTGGCGGCCACCACGAGCAGGGCCCCCAGCAGCCCGCCCCAGATCCGGTCCGGCCGGACCCGGAGCCAGGGAAGGAGAATCACGGCGCAGAACAGCCCGTCTCCCAGCACGGTCAGGTTCACCCACATCGCGTCAGGCGTGAAAATGCTGATGCGGTTGAACAGGAAGAACAGCATCGGGTCCGAGTCGGTGACCTTCACGACCACGAAGGCGATCACGAGCGCCGCGGGGATTCCCACCGCCAGCCACATCGGCGCCTGAACGAAAGA
The DNA here is from genome assembly GCA_039587435.1 of Gemmatimonadota bacterium. Classification (GTDB taxonomy): domain Bacteria; phylum Gemmatimonadota; class Gemmatimonadetes; order Longimicrobiales; family Gaopeijiaceae; genus JBDHIJ01. The sequence goes on along the minus strand of JBDHIJ010000036.1, from coordinate 14,420 downwards.
GCGCCCCGGGTCCGCCCTACCCGCCCCGGTCATCGGAACTCACCCCCGTTGTAGCCCACCAGCCGGTAGAGGAACGCGTTCTTCACGTGCACCCCCGAGCGGTACACCGGGATGCGATCGATCAGGTAGACGTCGTCGAATACGTCGCCGTAGTACTCGAGCGGATCGCCGTACCAGTTGGACACGGCCACGTGGAAAGCGTCCTCCCCGATCTCCAGGCGACCCCGATCCTCGTTCACCCAGATGTACTCATGGGTCCGGTTCGACGGCCCCTCCACGAGCATGCGCATCCCGATCGGGTCCGCCAAGTAGTGATCCAGGTGGGCACCCGGAAACCAGCGGAAGCTCAGCAGGGCCGGGGGCCGGTCTCCGGCGGCCTCTCCCAGCGGCACCCCCTCCCGCCGCAGACGGTCGGCGACCCCGTCGCGGATCTGGCGCATGCCGAACATGTCGAGCGTCCCGTCCCGGGATCCCAGCTGGGCGGGGGGCTCGGTCCGTCCCAGGTTCGCGGGCAGGTGGTTGATCACCCCCACCGCCAGGATCAGGACCGCCCCCACCAGGTAGGCCGGCCCCTTCACCCGCCAGAGGACCTGGCGCAGACTGCCGGGCTCCCCGAACCGGTCGGCCAGGGCGACGGACGTCAGGATGATGAGGCCCAGGTAGGCGGGCCCGTTCCAGTGGGGAAGCGTGCCCCGGAACAGGCTGATCCCCCAGGCGGCGAACAGCAGCGGCAGGCTGATGGAAAGGAGGAGGCTGAGGGGCATCTTGGGAACCGAGACCCTGCCCCGTGCGATCCAGACCATGGCCATCACCATGACCACCCACACGAACGGGTTCTGGTAGCCGATCTCGCCCCCAATCTCCGTGAAGAAGAGATCGAAGCGGATCCGGTACTCGGGCGTGACCCGGGCGCCGTGGTACGTCATGGTCGGGAAGCCGCGGGCCGCGTTCCACAGCAGGATCGGACTCGCGATGACCCCGGCCAGGACGCCGCCGAGCCAGAGCTGGGGGACCCGGAGCCACCGTCGATCGAAGAGGAGCACGTAGCCGAATCCGCCGACGACCAGGAGCAGGGCCTGGTACTTGGACATCATGGCCAGACCGGCGAAGGCTCCGGCCGCCACCAGCCAGCGCCCGGACGAACCTTCCCCCGGTTCGCCCTCGAAGGCCCTGAGCATGCTCCAGGTCGCCAGCAGCCAGAAGGTCACCAGCGGCGGGTCAGGCAGCAGAAGCGCGCCCGCCAGCACCGAGCCGTAGACCGAGGCCGTGAACAGCAGCGCCGCGTTGATCCCGGCCCCCCGCCCGCCGATGCGCTCGGCGATCCTGTACATGAGGAGGGCGTTCACCGTCCCCAGGATCACCGGGCCGAGCCGGAAGAAGAACTCGTGGGTGAGCCACACGTTCAGCGTGGTGACCTGGGCCATCCACCCGACCATGGGCGGATGGTCGAAGTGCGACCACCCCGGATAGCGGGCGTAGATGGTGTAGTAGACCTCGTCGTTGCCGAGCTCCAGCAGGCCGCCGGCCAGGGCTCGGAGCACGAACGACACGCCGAGTACCGCCAGCACGAACCCGGGGATCCGGGCGTGGTGCGTCGAGGCGGGGGGCGAGGTCGAGGTCATGGCGTCGGTGCGGACGGGAAGGGGTCGGCGGAACTTCGCCCGACCCCCTCCCACCGGCAACAGGGAATCCGACGTCGATCGGCGCCCCGCCCCCGGGGCCGGACATCGGGGTCCCCGGTGAGCCGTCGCAACCGACCGCGCCGCCCTTGCTCCCGACCGTTTTATGCATTATGCATAAAGTATATCATGCGTTGTGCATAAAATTCCCGGACCCTCCCAAGAGACGGCTCCCATGGCCATCCAGGCTCACCTGCCCCTCAAGCCCGTCACCTACCTGACTCTGCTGATCCTCGCGCAGGAACCCACGTACGGGGTCGTCCTGCTCGATAAGCTGGAGGCGCGTTCCGGGGGTACGATTCAGCTGAACGCCGGATCCCTGTATCGGACCATCGCCGCGCTGGTGGATGCCGGACTCCTGACGCCCTCCGAGGACTCGGCGCCTTCGGGAGGCGTGGGGGCTCCCCGGAAGACCTACTCGGTCACCGACCTGGGCCGGGAGGTGCTGCGGGCCGAGGTCGAGCGGCAGTCCGCCCTCCTCGATTTGGCCCGCGAGTTGGACCTGCAGGAGACCCGGTGATGACCGGTCTCCCCAGGAGCGCCTCGCTCCTCATCCGTCTTCACCCACCGTCCATCCGGGAGCCTTACGGTCGCGAGATGGAGGAGGTCACCCGATTCCAGCTGGATCGGGTCCCCAAAGGTCCCGCCGGGTGGTGGGCCCACGGCCGGATCCTGGCGGGCCTCGCGGGGAGCGCCGTGGCCGCGTGGACGACCGTGATCGCCGCCGGCCTGAGCACGGGCGCGGACCGGTGGACGGCTGGCCTGGGCCTCGACCTGCGCTTCCTCTCCCGATCCCTCCGTCGAAGCCCGGGCTACGCCGTCACCGTGGTGGTCGTCCTGGCCGCCGCCGTGGCCGTGACCGCGTCCGTCTTCAGCTTCGTCCAGGGCACGCTGCTGGCCGAACCGCCCTACCCCAACTCCGACCGGGTGGTGGTCGCCTGGGGCAGCAACCCCACCAACGGACAGCTCCGGGACGTGGTGTCCGGGCCCAACTTCGTCGACCTGCGAGACCGAACCACCACACTGGAGGCCCTGGCCGCCCTGCACGGCGACGATCGGGTCCTGATCGAGGACGGCCGCCAGCGGGCCATCGGCGTGAACGAGGTGTCGTCGGAGTTCTTCTCGGCCGTCCGGATCCAGCCCTTCCTGGGACGCCTGTTCGACGGTCGGGAGCGCTCCCCCCAGAACGGGACCAACATCCTGGTCTCCCATGGGTTCTGGCAGACCGAACTGGCCGGGGACCCGGGCGTCGTGGGCTCGACCCTGGCCCTCAACGGGATTCCACACACCGTCATCGGCGTTCTGCCCCCGGACTTCCAGTTCCTCGCACCGGCGCCGGTGTGGGCCCCGCTGACGGAAGAGGCGCTCACCAGCCGCGAGCGCTACAACATTCACTTCCACCTGATCGGCCTGCTGCGACCCGACGCGACGCCGGAGGCCGCCACGCGGGAACTCACGGCCATCACCGAAGACATCGCGGTGGAGTACCCGGGCTTCGAAGGATGGACGGTGCTGGTGGAGCGGCTCCACGCCGCCTCGGTCATGTCGGTCCGGCCGATCGTCTGGACCAGTGCGGCCGCCGTGATCCTCGTCCTCCTGGTTGCGCTGGTGAACCTGGCCACCCTGTTCCGCATCCGGACCCTCCAGCGGGATGAGGAGATCACGGTGCGGGCCGCGCTCGGCTCCGGCCGACGGCGGATCGTGCGGATCCTCGGGATGGAGGCGGTGACGCTCAGCCTGGTGGGTGCGGCCATCGGCCTGCTGGTGGCGCCGAGCCTCCTCAGCCGCATCGTGGATCTGATCCCTCTCTGGATCACGATCCCGGAGTCTGCGGCTCAGGTGCAGGCGCTCCGGGCGAGACTCGATCCCCGGGTCGCGGGGACGACCGTCGTCCTGGCCGCCCTGGGAAGCCTCGTCCTCACCGCGCCCGCCCTCCTGTCCGCCGCCCGCCGTCGAGCCGCTCCCGGCCGCTCGAGCCGGATCCATGGCAGTCGCGGAACGAACTGGCTGGTGGCCGTCGAGCTGGCTCTGGCCACCGTCCTGGTGCTGGGTGCCGGCCTCCTGGTCCGGAGCGCGGACCGGATGCTGGCCACGGACGTGGGCGTGGACGACCAGGGGCTGCTGACCCTGTGGGTGGGGAATGTCTGGGAGTGGCCCATCCCTGATCAGGTGCTCTACTTCCAGCAGCTGGTGGATCGGGTGGAGGCCATGCCCGGCGTGGAGTCGGCGGGGATCATCGACTACCCGCCCTTCCTCGGTGAGGACGACTATGCGCGGGTGTATTTCCTCGACAGCACCGGGGATCCGGTCCGGGATCTCCGCGAGGAGTGGCGTCGGGTGGACGGGGGGGTGATGTCCACCCTCGGGTTCCGAATGCTCCAGGGCCGCCCCATCGGTGACGGGGACCTCGTGGGCACCCCGTCGGTGGCGGTCGTGAACGAGAGTTTCGCCCGCAAGCACTACCCCGCGGGCGACGCCCTCGGCTCGCGCGTAAGCACCCACAACGGGGCGTACCGCGACCTGGAGATCGTGGGCATCATCGCCGACGTCCGGTCTCACGGCCCCCAGACCCCGGCCCAACCGATCCTGTACGTGCCCCAGCAGGGGGATCCCCGGGGTACGGTCGGCCTGATGGTGCGGGTCCGGGGAGGAGATCCGATGGCCCTGGCGCCCGCCGTGCAGGACGAGATCTGGACCCTCGACCCCACGCAGCCGGCGGCCTATCCGGCCGCGGTCTCCGACTTGGTCGGCCAGTGGGTGGCCGTGCCCCGGGCCGTCCGCACCCTGGTCTCGGGTCTGGCGCTCTTCTCCATCCTGCTGGCCGCGCTGGGGGTCTTCGGCGTCGTGGGATTCGCCGTCCAGAGCCGGACGACGGAAATGGGACTCCGCCTCGCGCTGGGCGCCAGCCCAGGCCGGCTGCGGTCCGACATCCTTATGGGTACGGCGCCCCTGGTGGGCCTCGGAGTGTTGGCGGGCCTGATTCTGGGCCTGGGCGCCGCGCGATTCGCACGAAGCCTCCTCTACGGTGTGGGTCCGTCGGATCCCGTCGCCGCCGCCGGCGCCATCGCGATCATGGCCACGGCCGCCCTCCTGGCCACGTGGCTGCCGGCCCGCCGGGCCAGCCGCATCGACCCCAGCGAGGCCATGCGGACGGAATAGGGCGGAGGACGGCGCGGGCCCTCCTCCGCCTAGCCCCCGCTGCGCTGCCAACTCACCGGTACGGCACCCCCAGCGTGTCCCGGTGCCCGGCGAGGAGCGAGCGGAGGTAGGGCGAGATGTCGCCCACTCCGTCGAAGCCGGCGGTACGGGCCGCCCGATCCTGCTCCTCCTCCGAGTAGGCCACCCCGGCTGCCGCGTAGGCGCCCAGGCTCTCGTAGAACCCGATGGTCATGGCGTCCCAGTTGGCGCCCCCGGCCCGGGTGAAGATGAGATTGAGCTGTCGGTTCAGAGCCCGGTAGTAGTCGTTCTCCATCCGTCGCTGACCGATCAGTTCGTCCCGCTTCCCGGAAAGGGCCACGAACATCTCCACGTGGAAGAGGCCGGTGCCCTCGAACCGCCGGGCCATCTCGGCCCGATCCACCGAGTGGGCAAACCACTCCTCCTGGAACGCGGTCAGGGCGCTCAGCCGGCCCATCACCATGGTGCCGTGTGGGGACTGGAGAGTCTCGGCCCTGCGCCGGGCCCGATCCGGAGACCAGTACTGCTCGAAGCTTCCCATGGGGTACAGGACCATGAAGTCCCACTGGTCACCCTGGGAGTGCCGGAACCAGAGGGGCCGGGGCTCGCCGGCATCGACCAGCAGGTCGAAGCTCTGCTCGAGCGCTGCCACGAATTCGGCGTACTGCCCCGGAGCGGCCCGGAGGGTCGTGACGTTGTAGAGGTACTCTCCCTCCGTGGGGCCGTACTCCTGTGCCGCGGCCGCGCAGGGGGCGGAGGCGGCTCCTGCCAGCAGAGCCAGCAGGACGAAGACGGCCCCGGTCAGGGGTTGGGCGGAGCGGACTGGGAAGGGGAAGCGGGCGAGCCGGAGCATGGCGGAATCCTGGGCCAGAACACAGAAAGGGCGGAAGCGCACCCCACGGTGCACCCCCGCCCTTCCTCGCAGCAAGCCTGACCTGTCGACCGTGCGCGCCGAGCAGGCCCGACCTGCCGCTTCGTCTAGTCCTGCCGCAGCGCCGTCTGCGGGGACACCGAACTGGCCCGCCGAGCCGGGATCCAGCAGGCCAGGAGCGCGGTCGCTCCGAGGAGCCCGCTCACGGCAGCGAAGGTCAGCGGATCGCGAGCCGAAATCCCGAACAGGAGACTGGAGATGACCTGACCGGCCAGCAGCGCCCCCACCAGGCCGATCCCCACCGATACCACCACCAGCGTCATCCCCTGGCCCACCACCAGCTTGAGGATCTCCCCCCGGCCGGCGCCGAGCGCCATGCGGATTCCGATCTCCTGGGTCCGCTGGGCGACGGAATAGCTGAGCACGCCATAGATCCCCACCACGGCCAGGGTCAGGGCCACGCCGCCGAACACCAGGTGCAGGAACATGGAGAACCGCTCCGTCGCGGTGGATTCGGCCACCGTCTGCTCCATGGTGCTGATCCGGTAGACCGGTACATCCGAGTGCATCGCGCGGATCTCCGCCCGAGCCGGACCCACCAGCGCCATCGGATCGACCCCGGCCCGCATCACCAGGGTCAGGTTCCGCTCGAAGCGCCAGGTCAGGGGCGCCTGGTCGTGGACCAGGTACAGGCTGGCCCGGGCGTCCCGATCCAGACCCTCCTGGAGGACCGAGCCCGTGACGCCGATGATGCGGGCCCACTCGCTGCCCGGCTGGCGGATCCGCCAGCCCACCGGGCTCACGCCTTCGGGGAAGAAGCGACCCGCGAGCACCTCGTCGATGACCGCCACCACCTCCGCCTCGGTGTGGTCACCGTGGTCGAAGGTACGACCCTCCACGAGGTCGATGCCCATGGCCTGGAAGTAGTCCTGCTCGACGATCTGGATATCGGCGTTCAGCGGCGCACCGTCGTCCCCCGGCGGCTCGTAGTTCTCGATCTCGATGTCGTTCGGCGGAAGCGATCCCGACAGCGGAGCCGTCCGCACGGCACTCACCGCCTGCACCCCGGGCAGACCTCGGAGCCGATCCTGGAGCTCGTTGTAGAAGCCCAGGACGTCCTCGGCCTCGGGATAGGTGGTCTGGGGCACGTCGATCGCCATCCGGAGAACGCCCTCGGTCCGGAAGCCCGGGTCCACCGCGTTCAGCCGCCAGAAGCTCTGCATGAGGAGGCCGGCGCTGATGAGGAGGACGACGGCCATCGCCATCTCGGATACCACCAGGAGTTGGCGGAGCCGGAATCGGCTCTTGCTCACGGTTCCGCTGCGCCCCTCGTCCCGCAGGGTGCCCTGGATGTTGAGGCTCGTGGCCTGCAGGGCCGGCGCCAGGCCGAACAGCAGCCCGGAGAGGACCGTCACTCCGCCTGAAAACAGGAGCACGCCCCGGTCCACGCCGATCTCCGCCACCCGCGGCAGCGTGTCGGGTGCGAGGGCCACCAGAGCCTCCAGGCCCAGGACCGCCAGGCCGACGCCGGCTGCCCCACCCAGCACCGCCATGACCGTGCTCTCCGTCACCAGCAGCTTCACGATCCGGCCCCGCCCGGCGCCCATCGCCGCCCGGATGGAGATCTCCCGCTGCCGGCCCTCACCCCGGACCAGGAGCAGGTTTGCCACGTTGGAGCAGGCGATGAGGAGCACGAAACCCACCGCGCCCAGCAGAACCAGCAGGGGCGTCCGAACGTCACCGACCAGCTGGGTATGCAGCGGGCGGATGAAGGCCGGATGGCCCTCGGGCCGCCAGGTGTGACCGATGGCCTCGTCCTCACCCCAGCGGGCCACGATGGAGGCAATCTCGTCCTGGGCCGCGTCCATGGTCACTCCCGGAGCCAGCCTTCCCACGAGATTCAGGAAGTGGTTGGCTCGGTGGGGCGGGTTGGCCCGGTCGATCTGCATGGGGAGCCACAGTTCCACCGCCGGGTCCGGAAAGGCGAAATCGGCAGGCATGACGCCCAGCACCAGCGTCGCGTCCCCGTTGATCTGGATGCTCTGCCCAACGATGCCGGGATCCGAGCCGTAGCGTCGGCGCCAGACGCCGTCGCTCAGCACCACGGTGGGCGCTGCGTCCCCCTGATCTTCGACCTCGTTGAACACCCGGCCCTGGGCCGCCTCCACCCCGAGGACCTCGAACATCTCCCAGGTGAAGAAGGCCACCGGAACTCGCTCCGGGTTGTCCTCACCCGTGATGGTCTGCTCCCGGCGGGCCATGCCCCCCACGGCGGCGAAGCTCCGGTTCTGTTCCTGGTAGTCCCAGAACTCGGGCGGTGAGGCCTGGAACTCCATCAGGTCCATGGTGGGGAACTGGGTCCAGATGACCGCCAGTTCCTCCGGGTTGTCATAGGGGAGCGGGCGGAGCAGAACCCCCTGGACCACACTGAACACGGCCGTGTTCGCACCGATGCCCAGGGCCAGGGTCATGACCAGCACCAGGGTGAATCCCGGCCTCCGCCGGAGCTGTCGGATCGAGTAGCGCAGGTCCTGAATGATCTCGTCCACGGTCCACCCCCTCGTCGTCCTCGTTTCGTGGGCCCGCGCGGCCCGTTCTCTGCTGCGTTCCTGCGACCCCTGCCGGGCCACGTCCCAGACGGCCCGGCCGTAGACGCCCGCCCGCCCGATCGGCCCTCGGGCCTCGTCCCGCATCTCCAGGAACACCGCCTCCATCTCCGCACCGTGCCGGTGACGGAAAGCCGGAGGCAGGAGCCTGAGAAGGCTGCGGTAGAAGCGACTGGTGGGCGGGTTCATGGGTGAGGTCGGTCTGCGTCCTAGCCGGTTCCACCCAGGGAGGCCTGCGCTCGGTGCACCACCTCTGCCAGGCGAGCCGTCTCGGACTCCAGGGCACGCCGCCCCTCGGCCGTCAGTTCATAGAACCGCCAGCGGTTGGTCTCGCCCGGCTGCTCCTCGCCCGGCACTTCGGAGATCCAGCCCGCGCCCGTGAGGTCGTCCAGCGATCCATACAGCATGGCCGGATAGAGCTTCACGGCCCCGCCGCTGTCCTCCTCCACGCGGCGGCGGATCTCCGCCCCGTGGATGGGCTCCCGGGCCAGTGCGAGAAGGATGTGGTAGCGTGTCGTCTTCACGGTTCGACTCGTCGGCTGAAGGATCGTACGGTCCGATAGTACGACTCCGTATCATGCTGATCAAGACGAGGCTCGGCCTCTGCGGGTTTCGACGGATTGGATGCCGCATCGTGCGGTTTGGTTGTCACGGCATACATTCACGACGGAGGGAGGAGCCCCCAGCGCAGGAGTCACCATGGTCCCCCATCCGCCGCGCCAGCCACCGCCCGCAGTACGGGATCGGTACTCGGAGTGGGCCTGGAGTGTGGCCTGGGCGTTCCACCCGGCGGTGACCACGTGGCGCCTCGACCCGCCGCCGGGTGCCCGGACGTCCGGCACCCTCTACCTCAAGGTCGCCTCCACCCAGTTCTTCCCTCCCCTCACCCAGGAGGTGGCGCGGATGAAGTGGGCCCACCGTCACCTTCCGGTCCCGGAGGTGGTGGAGGACGGGACCCGGTGGGCGCCTCCCTATCTCCTGGTCACGGAGATCCCGGGCCTCAACGCCGCGTCCGCCGAGTTCCGCTCCGACCCGCGGCGGCTGGTCGTCGCTCTGGCCGAGGCCCTGCGGCGTTTCCATGAGACCCCCACCGCAGAGTGCCCGTTCGACTTCACGCTGGGGCCATCCCTGGACCTGGCGCGAAAGCGGGTGGAGGGCGGGTTCGTCCTTCCCGAAGAGGACTTCGGTGAGCAGTTCAGGCACCTCACCGCCGAGGGTGCGCTGGCCGAACTCGAGTCCAGCGTCCCGGACTCCGAGGACCTCGTCGTCTGCCACGGCGACTACTGCATGCCGAACGTTCTCATGGAGGAGGGGCCACACCCCGGTGACCCGTGGAGGGTCACGGGGTTCGTCGACCTGGGGGAGGTGGGCGTGGCCGATCGGTGGTGGGACCTGGCCACCGCGCTGTGGAGCCTCGACTCCAACATCGGGCCGGGGTGGCAGGAGCGGTTCCTGGAGGCCTACGGAGCGCAAATGGACCACGGGCGGGCCCGGTTCTACCGGTTGCTCTACGAAGTCGTCTCCTGACGGCGGCGGCACTCCCTTTCTTGGGAGCCGCGGGCTGGCCCGTCCTTTGCCGGGACCTCACGTTGCCGAGGTCAATTCGAACCCCCAGAAGGACCCTATCATGGCATTGAGCACCCGGTTCCGAGCATTCCGATTCCTGACCCTCCCGGCCCTGGTCGCCCTGGCGGCCTGCGGTGGGGGTGAGCCCGCTTCCGACGGGGCGCCGGACGCGGCCTCCATGTCGGAGGACGAACTGGTGGAGTATGCACGCGGCGTTCACGATCGCGTCATCACGGCCGACACCCACGACGACATCAACCCGGCCAACTTCACGGCCGAGCAGAACTACACCATGGACCTGGAGACCCAGGTCACCCTGCCCAAGATGGAGGCGGGCGGCCTGGACGTGGCATGGTTCGTGGTCTACGTCGGCCAGGGCGACCTGAATGAGACGGCGTACGACGATGCCTACGCTCAGGCCATCGCCAAGTTCGACGCGATTCATCGCCTCACCGAGGAGATCGCTCCGGACCGGATCGGGCTGGCCCTCACCTCCGAAGACGCCCGCCGTCTCCAGGCCGAGGGCAGGAAGGTGGCCATGATCGGAGTCGAGAACGGCTACCCCGTGGGCACGGACGTTTCGCGGGTGAAGGAGTTCGCCGATCGCGGCGCCCGGTACATGTCCCTGTCCCACAACGGCCACAGCCAGCTCTCCGACTCCAACACCGGTGAGCGGGACGACATCTGGCTCCACGGCGGGCTGAGCGATCTGGGCCGGGAGGTCGTTGCCGAGATGAACCGGTGGGGGATCATGATCGACCTCTCCCACCCGTCCAAGTCGGCCACCATGGAGATGATGGAGCTCTCGCGGGCTCCCGTGATGGCCTCGCATTCGTCCGCCCGGGCCATGAACGACCACTCCCGGAACATGGACGATGAGCAGCTCCTGGCTCTGAAGGAGAACGGGGGCGTGATCCAGACCGTGGCCTTCCGCAGCTACGTGAATGCCGAGAAGAACGCCGCCCACAACGAGGCCTCGCAGGCGATCCTCGAAGAGGTCGCGGCGGAGCGGGGCTTCGAGCCCGCCGGCGGCGGATTCGGACGTCGGTTCTTCCGGGCGGTCATGGCCCTTCCCGAGGCCGAGCGCGACGCCCAGATCGCCGAGTACACGGCCGTCCAGGCCGCCGCCCAGGAGCGCATCGAGGCCGAGGTCGATCCCGTGACCCCGCCCGTGGGCGTGGGCGACTTCGTGGACCACATCGACTACCTGGTGAACCTCATCGGCATCGATCACGTCGGGATCAGCTCGGACTTCGACGGCGGCGGTGGCGTCACCGGCTGGAACGACGCGTCGGAGACCTTCAATGTGACGCTGGAGCTGGTGCGGCGGGGCTACACCGAGGAGGAGATCGAGAAGCTCTGGAGCGGCAACCTGTTCCGGGTGCTGGACGAGGTGCAGGCGGTGGCCGCCCAGATCCAGGCGGAGGAGGCCCAGTAGGGTGACGACGCCCTCGGCACCCGGGCGGCGGCTCGGCCGCGCCGCTCGGACGACCGCTCCGACCACCGCTCGGATGGCCGCGCTGACGGCCGCCGGGCTCCTGGCCGGCTGCGGCGACGCCGGCCCCACGTATTCGGGCCCTCCCGCGGACCTGGTCCTCCGAGATGGTCGGATCGTGACCGTGGACGCGGGCCGTACCGAGGCCGAGGCGCTGTGCGTACTGGGCCGGGACCTGGTCTACGTCGGGTCCAGCGCCGGTGCCGAGGGCTGCGTCGGACCCGATACCGAGGTCGTGGAGCTGGAGGGTCGACTGGTCCTCCCGGGCTTCATCGACAGTCACGCCCATGTCCTCGGGGGCTCCATCTCCGAGGTGGGGGTCAACCTCTCCCTCGCGGACACTCCGGAACTCCTGCGGGAGGCCCTCGCCGAGATCCTCGCCCTGAACCCCGGTGACGGGGTCATCTACGCGAGAGGGTGGCAGAACCACCTCTTCCCCTCGGAGGGGCCGCGCCGGGAACTGCTGGACTCGGTGTTCGGCGATCGCCCGGTCATCCTGGGTTCGGTGGATGGCCACTCCACCTGGTTCTCGTCGGGCGCCCTGGCGGCGGCGGGGGTGGATTCGTCCATCGACGACCCGGATCCGGGGGTGAGCTTCTGGGAGCGGGATCCGGAGACCGGACGCCTGCTCGGCACCGCCCGGGAGGGAGCGGGGGGCGTGGTGAGCCGGGCCCTCCTGAGCCGGGAGCCGGAGGACTACCGACGGGCGTTCCTGAACTGGCTCCCTCGGGCCGCGGCCTCCGGCCTCACCGGAGCCTTCGACGCCGGGATGGGCGCACCCAGCGGCGAGGACGCATACGTCCTCCTCTCGGACCTGGCGTCCTCAGGCGATCTGACACTCCGGGTCTTCACCTCCGTGCCCGTGTCGTACGAGGACCCCTCGGCGCGGCTGAAGGCGGTTCGCGACCAGTACGGCAGCGACTTCCTCGTCCCGGTGGCCATCAAGCTCATGGCCGACGGAGTGCCCGAGGGTCACACGGCCTTCATGCTCTCGGAGTACATCGACCGGCCCGGGTTCCGGGGGGAGCCCATGATGACCCCGGACGAGCTGGCCGCCCAGGTGACCGCGGCCGAGGAGGCGGGAGAGTCGGTTCACATCCACGCCATCGGGTCCGCGGCGGTGCGGATGGCGCTGGACGCCATCGAAGAGGCCCGCGAAGCCGTGCCCGGCGACGGTCCTCGCCATGGCATCGCCCACATGGATTTCGTCACCCGGGAGGACATCCCCCGGTTCGCCCAGCTGGACGTGGTAGCACAGACGAGCATCCAGTGGGCGACCCGGGACCCGTCCTACGACAACATCGGGTCCTTCGTCGGCATGGACGTGGTGGAGGACGCCTACCCGGTCCGCAGCCTCATCGAGGCCGGGGCCATCCAGACGTTCGGGACCGACTGGCCCGCCGCCGCCTACCTGTCCACCTACGAGCCCCTGATCCAGCTGGAGGTGGCCGTGACCCGCCAGCTCCCGGGCCGGTCCGAGAATCCCGTCCGCAGCCCCGGCGAGCGGCTCGACGTGATGGAGGCGGTTCGCAGCCTCACGATCCAGACCGCCCGGCAGGTGGGCGCCGACGAGTGGCTGGGCTCCCTCGAGGTGGGCAAACGGGCCGACCTCATCGTGCTGGCCCGCGACCTCTTCGAGATCGACCCGTACGAGATCCACACGACCGCCGTGGATCTGACCCTCGTGGACGGCCGGGTGGTGCACCGGCGCTGAGCGACGGTCGCTACCGACCCGACCGGTAGGGGTGCCTCGCGAAGATGAGCGTGTCGTAGACCGCGTCGGCCGGACGACCGCCTGCGGGGAAGTCGGTGGCCTTGGAGGGGAACGCCGGACGAGCCTGCGCGTTGATGTAGGCCGCGATGAGCTGAGACTCCTCGTCGGTCAGCGACCCCGGAGCCGTGAGCGGCATGGCGTACCGGATGAACCCGGCCAGCTTCCACACCCGGGCGGCCCCCGCCCCGTCATTCCATGAAGCCTCACCCCAGAGGGGCCCCGGCGTGGCCTGAACCATGGCGAAGCCCTGCCCGTCCGGGCCGTGGCAGGCCAGGCAGTGAAGCACGTAGAGCTCCTCGCCCCGCTCCGGCCTCAACTGCTCGACCGGGATCTGGGCCTCGGCCGGGATGGCGTTGAGCCCGGTCCAGGCCGGCTTCACACCCGCGGGATGGCCCTCGGACAGCCAGGCGATGTATGCGGCCAGGGCAAGCGACACGGGGTGATTCTGGGGCGGAGCCGTGCCGTTCATGCTGCGCTTGAAGCAGCCTCCGATGCGGTCCTCCAGGGTCACCAGCCTGTCGTCCCGCCGCCGGTACTGGGGGAAGGTCCCGGCCACCCCGACCAGGGGGAGGGCCAGCTCCCGCTGCCCGCCGTTCAGGTGGCAGTTGCCGCACGTGAGCCCGTTGCCGGAGAACTCCGGTGCCAGTTCCGGGGTCCGCATGAAGACATCGAATCCCCGCCGAATCTCCTCCGCCAGTTGAGGGGGCACTCCCAAGTCCTCCACCCTGGGATCCCGGGGGAATTCGTCGGCCCGCTCGATTCGCGCCGAGGCCGGCACCAGGCCGGCAGCGGTGAGGTCAGGGCCCCACGCATCGGCGGACGCTGCGGCTGGACCGGCTCCCGAGTCTGACACGGCGGAACCCTCGGTCCCGGGGACCGACGGCCCGCAGCCCAGGGCCGCGCTGGCGACGACTGCGACGACCGAGGCGGCCGCGACGACCCCCGGTGCCGGGCGGGCCACGTGTCTCGGAGTCCGACCGATCACACCCCGGCTCCGACGTGGCTTCCGGAGTCGAACATGCGGTTGTCGACCTCCGGGCTCTGGAGGGCGTAGTTGAACCCGGGCTGGATGCAGTAGGCCCCCACGTCCCCGGATTTGCCCAGGGCCAGAAACCCGACCTGGATGTCCCGCCAGTCGGGGTTCTTCTCGATCACGCGGGCCACGGCCTGCTCACAGGCCTCCTGGGGGGAGGCGCCCTGGCGCATGAACTCCACCACCAGGAAGCACCCCACCGCACGAATCACGGCCTCG
>JBDHIJ010000035.1:0-45489 GCA_039587435.1 Gemmatimonadota bacterium | reverse complement strand
ACTTCCTCCCACCATGCCTGAATGGCGAAGGCCAGAAGGATGGACACCACGATCGCGGTACCTTCTGCAAAGAATCGGATCCAGGGAGCCTGACGGGACAACAGAATGCCTCACTGTTCGAACGCGGTTGCTGCACGGACGTGAGTCGGGAAGCCTGCCCATGACTTCTGTATCCCGACCTGTGCCCCGTATCGTTCACACCGATGCAGGATTGGCGAACCTGCACCTGCCTCGCCCTGCCACGCAACAAGAAGTCACCGATTGTTCATACCAGCGATGTCTTCGACAATGACGTCTAACGTCCAAAGTTGCAGACGTGGCTCGCGAATGCGAGCCACGTAGGACGGAGTGAGCGCAGCGAACGGAGCCTGCAACTGTTTGTTAACGGACGGGTGCCGGTGTTCCGAAGGCCACCCAAGTTCTCCGAGCCACTACGGGAAGACCCTCGTCACTACCGAGCTGCAGCCTTCTCCGGGCGCCAGTCCAGATTCAGCTCTCGCTTCGATTCGGCGCAGTCTCGCAGATAGAGATTGATGAGGGTTTGGTACGGAATCCCGGTTTCCTCTGCGAGTCCCTTGAAATACTCCACCGTCAGACTGTCCAGGCGGATTGTCACTCTCCGCTTCAACCGCTTCGCGTACGGGTTCTTCTTCGCCTTCGAGAAATCGTATTCAGTCTTCATAGTGCCCTCAGCTCAAGCGGAGCTCGTATTCGCGCGTCTCAAGACGAGTCGCCTTCCGCGCAGAGATGATCCGGATCACGTCCTCTTCGCGTAGCGCGTGAATCACAACGAGGATACGAAGCGAGGCACTCAGGCCGAGCAGCACGAACCGCTCTTCTTCGTGTCGTGGCTGCGGATCCTCAAGAAGCAGCGCCTGCTCGTCGAAGAAGACCGACTGCGCCTCTTCGAACGAGACCCCGTGCTTCTTCTCATTCGATGAAGCCTTGCGCGGGTCCCACTCGAATCGGATCTCGTTCATGATTCAATGTACACACTTGATGTGTACAACCACAACCCGCCCGAGATCCACCTCATCCTCCGCCCGACCGAACCTGAAGCACCTGTCCGTTAACGTCCCTAGAGTACCGACGCGGCGCGCTGCGCGCGCCGTGTTCCCCGGAGCGAACGCAGTGAGCGCAGGCGATACTCGTTTGTTAGACGTCGTTGTCCGCCGCACGCCCGTATGCCGACCCAGACCCGGGTCCGGCATACGGATACCACGGGTCGCCTCCCCTAGGGCCGACTTAACGGATTTGGAATTCTGCTGCGCGGCCCGCCTGCTGACCAGCGCAGCGTATCAACTCGTCCTTCCGCGACAGCAGCAATTCCTTGTTAGGAAGCAGCGGTCGGAAGCGCGATACTGACTCGAAGCGCGGCCAAGAGCTCGGTCCCTTGTTCTTCCAGCGCATTCAGCCGCGTTTGTTCCTGCCACACCGACTGAAGCAAAATTGCTCGTAGGCGGCGGTGGCGAGCGATGCATCCACCGCAACGTCGCACGTGAGTGGCTCATCCATTACGGAACAACCTTCCCGGATGGCGATCTGCAGTTCAGCAGGAGTCACGCGACGGACTGCATTGCGGGCCGGGAGGTAGTCGCTAACGACGATCCCCGGCAGGGCCCCTCTATCGAAGTCTGCGAAGAACGCGATCAGGTCCAGGCGCAGCCGGTCGTCCCCGATGATGTTGAGGCCGGGACCGAGTGAAAGCTCGACAAAGGCGTCGTCGGTGACCCTCGGGAAGGCGCCTCGAGTGGTCTGGTAGACGGACGCAACAACGGGAAACGGCTCGCTGTTCGTTGCGTGTCCACGAAGGAATGGTAGGACCGCTCGAGCATGGGCATCGATGGCGTCAAGCACGACGGCCGCCCGACCCAATCCTCTCGAGGTCGGCTGCAATGCGCTCCAGGTACTCCCGCTCAAGGCTCTGCTGCGACCGGGCCTCGAGCCATGAGTCGCCAGCCAGTGCGACCATTACGCCGACCACGATGAGCGCAAACTCACCCGCAACACGTCCAACGGTCCGATAGCTCAACGGCGTTCCCTTTCGGCTGCTTCCTAACGGATCATTCTGCTGCACGGCATACGTCGGGAACCCTGCTCAGGGCTGCTATTATCCGACCTCGTGACGCATATCGTTCATACCCATGCAGCTGTGGCGAACCTGCACGTCGCGCGCCCCGTCACGCAAGAAAAGTCGTTGCCGATTCCCAGCACCGACCTCGCCTTCGACAATGACGTCTAACGTTCTTAAGTGGCCGAACTGGCCCACCAATACAGCTTCATTACTGCACCTTCCCTCGTCCTACCTGGTTCGCATATCAACGCCCGCGAGTTCACAGGCCAGTTGGGACGGAGGCCGCCCGCAGGGCGGCCGCAGCCGGCCACTGTATGTTAACTGCCGTCGCATCCAGCCAGTCCACCCCGGCATTTCTGCTCTCTCGGGTCACCGGTTCACCTTGCGGCTACCCGCGGACAATCACGTAACCCCGCAGGGATTCCACACCGAGTTCATCTGTGAAGACACCAATCAACGTGTCTCCCTGCGCCGCATGAGGTTGGAAACCGCGCGGCGTCCACAGTCGCGCTTTCAGTACTCCAGCTGGATCGAGAATCAGCCAGCTCCGCCTGGGGGTCGGTGCACGAAGGAAGACAACCTCAGGGCCTAAGTACGCCCCGATCCACACGTCCCCTTCTGGTGATGCGATCAGACCCTCATAGGGAGGATATCGCTCCGCACGTGGCATTTCCTCGTAGCGGGTCCGCGCCCTCGGACGCCGCTGCTCAGGCATTCTCGACACGGCAGCCTCGATAAACTCCTGAACCCGCTCAGGTGTGACCGTTCGGTCCTCGTCCGGCCACCTCACGACTCGGGCTTGCCGCCCATCTCGTGAATAGAAGGTGAGTTCAGTTCGCTCTCCAGTTCCCACCACCAAGGCATTACCTGACACCGTCGCGGAGGTGATTGCCCCGTAAAGAACGAATGCTCTCCTGTCCTCAACCGTGAAGACCTCCGCACCGGGAAACGAGCCGTAGCTCGCCAAGGACTCCCCTACTGCAGAGATCCGATAGGACTCGTGATACCCGCGTGAAGTCCCCGGTTTGGCAGGCGTCGGGAACCCAGCGTCAGTGAAGTACACATAGTCACCGCCGGCGAGCGGCAAGACTCGAGACCAGCCCGTTTGAGAGGCCAAGGGAGCGAGATTCGCCTCCCGCGCGACTTCAGCTGACGGATCGAAGACGGTTAGCCTCCGCCCCAGGTAGTCGTACACGCCAATGGAGTCGCCTGGCAATTCAATGATCGAACCGGTGCTCTGGAACTCCCCGGGTCCATCTCCCGGCCGACCCAGCTTCCGGAGCAGGTGGCCCTCTCGATCAACGATGAGCACTTCGTCAGAGCCATCATTCGCTACGGCTAACCGCCCTCCCCTGAGAGGCACCACCTCTCGAACCTGGTAGAGCACGACCTCCGCGCCTTCCGCACCTGCAACTTCGAACAGCGGAACGCTGTCCAAAGACCACGTGTCCAGCGCCTGGAACTGCTCGGCGGTATTCGTGACCACGGTGATTCCGGCGCTATCGACGACAATGGGGGCAGCATCCGGTGCGGGGGATCCGCAGGCCGCAGTAAAGAGAACAGATAGAGCACCGACGATCTTCTTCATGTCCCGCCTCCATCGCGACGCCTCCACACGTGCGTCGCTTCAACTTCGAGGTGTCGTTCAAGTACCTCTCGTAGCGCCACCCCCCAGACTTCTCGGTTGGGAAGATGTCAGGCGATGGCAGTTAACGTCTCCGTCTCCGCCCCCCTGCTCGTAGCCCACCACCACCGGTGAATCTGCGTCTGTCGCGAAATCGACGACGAGTGGGGGATCTGCGAGTGAGTTCTGCAAAACGGCTTCTTGTTCGTCTTAAAAAAACCGAGCCCACGGCCGTCACCTGTGTGTCAAACGTGCGCTCGGACCACGTACCTGGGCCCCGAGGCCGGCGTGCGAGGGGGGGATCGCGTGGAGGGGTAGGCCGGCCCGTCGAGCACTGCACCGGACCACCGGGGCCCAGTGTGGAGCAATATGAGAGTGGGCCCCAGCCTCCGCCATTTAACTGTGCATTAGGCACCGCGTCGGCCCACTCGCCCATGGGTCCGCCCCGTCATCTGGGGCACCCTCAGCGATGGATTCCCCGTCCCCCAGCACCCGAGGCACACCGGCCCGGCCCGAGACTCGAGCCCTGGCCCTGGGCGGCCTGATCCATCTTCGAATGCCCTACGACCGGGAGCGGGTGGCCAGCATCCGGAGTCCCCTGGACCTGGCGATGGACAGCCCCGGGCCCGAGTCCTGAATGGCCGTGGAATTTGAAATCCGAGCATCCGTTCTTTATGCTTTATGTGAAGCATTAAGTCTTATCGAGTGGCGGGCCGTCCCGTGATCTTCTCGTTCAGGGGGCGAGGTGCCGAGGACATCTTCGATGGCGTGGACTCCAAGGCGGCCCGGAGGGCGCTCCCCTCCCACCTGTGGGCCCGAGCGGGAAGAGTCCTGGACCAGCTCAACGCTGCGGACTCCCTGGCATCCCTCTCGCTTCCCGGGCTCAGGCTTGAGCGGCTGCGCGGGGACCGAGCGGGTCAGTACTCGGTCCGGATCAACGACCAGTACCGAGTCTGTTTCCGATGGGGGAAGGCCGGCCCCGAGAAGGTCGAGATCGTCGACTACCACTGATCACCCAGGAGAGAGCCGCCCTGTGACGACGCGACTGCCCCGGAACCGTCGACCTGTGGGCCCCGGCGAGGTCCTGCTGGAGGAGTTCCTCAGGCCCCTTGGGATCACCCAGCGTGAGGCCGCCCAGCGCCTTCGGATCTCCTATCCGCGGATGAACGAGATCGTGAACGGCAAGCGGTCAGTGACCCCGGAGACGGCCCTTCGCCTGGCCCGGTTCACGGGATCGAGTGCGGAGTTCTGGCTCAACCTTCAGCGCACGGTGGACCTCTGGGACGCCGTCCACTCGATGGACCCCGCGGACCTCGATGCCATCGTTCCCCTGAACACCCGCTGAACCCCTACCCCGCCGCGATCTCCCCCCGCATCTCAGCCACCGCAGCCACGGCCCGCTCGATGTGGGCCATGGTGTTGTAGACGTGGGGCGAGAAGCGGAGACCACCGGTGGGCGCGCAGGCGATCCCGTGATCGCGGTAGACCCGCTCATAGACCGCCCGCCCGTTCCCCGTCACCTCCAGGATGCACACACCCCCCGAGAGCTTCGGCTCCATGGGGGTCACCAGGGGGATCCCGAGTTCGGCCACGCCCTCCTTGAGAGCCGTCGCGAGTTCCGCGACCCTACCCTCGATCTCCGCAACTCCGATCTCCCGGTGGAAGTCGGCAGTGGTCCCCATGGCGGCGAGGCAGGCGTCGTCCCGCTGTCCCAGCGACTCGAACTTCCGGGCCCCCACCACGTCGGGATCCGCGTCGGATCCCCATCCAGGAGCCACCCCCGCCGGCCAGATTTCGGAGATCCGGTCGGCGCGGACGTAGAGGACCCCGGCCTCCTTGGGCCCCATGAACCACTTGTGGCTGGAGGAGGAGTAGGAATCGCATCCCAGGGCCTTCAGATCGAGGTCCAGGGCTCCCAGGGTCTGGGCCCCGTCCAGGTGGAGGTGCACACCCCGCGCGTGGGCCGCGTCCGCCAGCTCCCGTACCGGCAGCCGGACCCCGGTCAGATTGGAGACGTGGGTGATGGACAGGACCCGGGTGCGGTCGGTGAGGGCCGCCACGAAGGGGTCGATCAGCTCCTGGGCATTGGTGGGGGTGCGGGGCACCGAGACCCGAATCACCTTCGCGCCGTACCGGGACGCCCTCACGTCCCACGCCACGTTGTTGGTGGGGTGGTTCTGGTCCCAGAGGACCACCTCGTCCCCGGCGGCAAGCGGAATCCTGGCGTTGATCGTGTTGTTGGCTTCGGAGGTGTTCCGGACCAGCGCTACCTCATCGGGGCTGACGCCCAGCATCCCGGCCACGCCGCCACGGGCGGTCTCGAGCAGGTCGTCGTACTTCGCGCGGTTCTGGAAGGAGCAGTCCACGTCGATGTCGTGCGTCCACGACGACACCGCCTCGGCCACCGCCCGCGGGGACGGACAGAGATTCGCGGCGTTCATGGGGACCCGGTCCTCGGTGAACGCCCACTGCGCCCGGACCTGCTCCCAGTAGCGTTCGTCGCGGAGGGCCAAGGCCGGCGGGAGCCCCAGCCCCCGGTACTCCAATGCATCCAGTGCCGATGGGCCGAGGGCTGCACCGGCCGCGGCGGCTCCCAGATCACGAAGGAAGGAGCGGCGGCTTGGGCCTGAGGAGCGGGAGGAGGGCGAAGTCGACATCGGGTCTCCAGTGCGAACAAGGTACCCGCCCACGGTAGACGGAGCGCATCGCCGGGGGCAAGCGAGGGGACCCAACGTCGCATTTTCACGCCCCGGCTCCACCCACATGGTTCAGCGGTGCGGGAGCCCATCTACTTGCACATCTTTTATGTGTATGCACATTATTAGTGTGTACCCACATAGCCTGAGAACCCCATGACCCGAATCCACATCCTCCTCCCGGAAGCCGACAAGGCCCGGTTCGCCCAGCAGGCGGCCCGGGAAGGCAAGTCTCTGGGCGCCTGGCTTCGAGAGGCCGCCGAGGAGAAGTTCGCGACCGCGGCAGACGCCCGGTCTTTCGCCCGGGTGGAGGACCTGCACTGCTTCTTCGCCGATCGCGATAGGCTGGAGCAGGCCCCGGAACCCGATTGGGAGGAGCACCTCCAGGTCATGGATCAGTCCAGGGGAGGTGGGCTGGCCGGGTGATCTTCGTCGACACCAACGTCTTCGTTTACGCGGTCGGAGGGCCCCACCCGCTCCGCGACCCCGCGCGAGCCTTCTTTTCCGAAGCACTGGCGGAGGGCACTCCCCTGGCCACCTCGGCCGAGGTCCTGCAGGAACTCCTTCACGTGTACCTGCCGGTGAACCGCCTGGACACGCTGGATGCCGCCCTCACGCTGGCCCGAGGACTGGTGGGGACGGTGTGGGAGGTGGAGGCGGAGGACGTGATGCTGGCCCGGTCACTGGTGACCGCCCATCCCGGCCTGGGCGCGCGGGACCTGGTCCACCTGGCCTGCTGCACACGCCGGGACTGCAATCAGCTCAAGACCTTCGATCGAGGACTGGCGGCGAGCTGGGATTAGGAGGCGGCGCGATCGGCGCCCCCCCCGGGATCAATGCCCGATGGCCAGCCCGTCCTTCCGGGCATCCGAGCCGGCGGCCCAGCCGCGCTCCAGCTTCATCACGGTCTGGCCCCCACCGAAGGCGACGTTCTCCCAATCCACGACCTCGTGGCCCATCGCCTCCAGCGCGGCCTTGAGTCCCGGAGTGACGTTCTCGATGGCCACTCGGGGGCCGCCGCGGACCCGGTAGCGGGCGGCGTCGATGGCCTCCTGGGGGTCCATCCCGAACTCGACCATGTTCAGCATGACCTGGACGTGGCCCTGGGGCTGCATGCTCCCGCCCATGACCCCGAAGGCCATGACGGGCTCGCCGTCGCGGGTCACGAAGCCGGGGATCAGAGTGTGGAAGGGGCGCTTGCCGGGGGCCACCTGGTTGGGATGGCCGTCTTCCAGAGTGAAGCCCGCGCCCCGGTTCTGCATGACGAACCCGGTGCCCGGGACGACCACCCCGGACCCGAAGTACTCGTAGATCGACAGGATGAACGAGACCATGTTGCCGTACTGGTCGGCTACGGCCAGGTAGATGGTCTCGGTCTGGGTGGCGAAGTCGCCGGGCTCAGGCCGCTCGGCCGCGGCCTGGTTTGGATCGATGAGGGCGCGCCGCTGGTCGATATACCCCGGGTCCAGGAGCTGATCGGTGGTGACCCGCATGTGGTCGCGATCCGACACGTGCTCGTTGAGATCGGCGAACGCGATCTTGGTCGCCTCGATGAGGTGGTGGAAGTACTCGGGGCTGTTGTGGCCCATCCCCTGGAGGTCGAAGCCCTCCACCAGCTCGAGCATCTGCAGGGCAGCGATCCCCTGCCCCGCCGGCGGGAGCTCCCAGAGAGTCCAGTCCTTGTAGTCCGCCGAGATGGGATCGACCCACTCAACCTGCATGCCGGCCATGTCCTCCAGGGTCAGGTAGCCACCCATGGGCTCCAGCCCGTCCACGATGGCCCGGCCCAGGTCCCCGCCGTACATGGCCGAGGCGCCATCCCGAGCGATCATGCGGTACGAGTTGGCCAGGTCCGGGTTGGTGAACCACTCCCCGGCGTCGGGAGCCTGACCGTCGGCCATGAGGTACGTGGCAGAAGCCCCCTCATCCTCCTGGAGGAGGTCCAGCTCGGCCTGCCACTGGCCCGCGATGATGGGGGACACGGGGAAGCCGTTCTCGGCCAGGTCGATGGCCGGCTGCAGCAGGTCGCCCAGCGACATGGTGCCGTACCGCTCGATCAGGGCCGCCCACCCTGCGACCGCGCCGGGTACCGTGACCGACCCCGGGCCCTGGTAGGGCACACGGTCGAACCCGTCGGCCCGGATCTGCTCCGCCGACATCCGGCTCCCGGCCCGCCCGCTGGCGTCCAGCCCCACCAGGCCGGCGTCCTCCGCGGACCAGGCCAGCGCGAACATGTCGCCGCCGATCCCGGTCATGTGCGGCTCGGTCAGGCCGAGCACCGCGGAAGCGGCCACGGCGGCGTCGAAGGCGTTCCCACCCTGCTCCAGGACTCGCAAGGCCACGGTGGACGCCAGGGACTGGCTGGTCGCCACCACCCCGTGAGGAGCGTACACCGCCGAGCGGCCGGCTACAGGGAGTGGGGCCATGCTCGCCACGTCACCCGACGGGGTGTCGCCGGCCGGCCCACAGGCCATGACGGAGGCGGTGGCGAGCCCGAGAAGGGCGGCAGTGCGGATCATGGAACGCATCAGGAGTGTCCTGGATCGGGAGCAGTAAAGAGGATGGCCGGCATACGCCGCGAGGAGCGGCATCACCCAAAATGGGCGTGGGAGGGGAGGAAGTCATGGACCCTCCGGGACCGGGTCGAGGCCGCGTTTCAGTCGTTGGAGTCCCCGGCGGCGGACTCGCCGAGGGCCCGACGGATCGCCTTCACGGTCCGGTCCGTTCGGAACTGGAACAGGGCCTCCCCCACCTCGAGCGCCCGCTCCGTCGGCAGCAGGCTCACGCCGTTGATGGACGCCCGGCCGGCCTCCACCCGCTGGTCGAACCGCACCAGCTCCGGGTCCACGACCATCATCATCGAGGTGATGGCGAAGTCGTCGTGGATGCCCTCGGGGTCGGTCTGCACCGCTCCCAACTCATCCTCCATGTACGCCACGACGTCCGGGTACGTGTAGAACTCGGGGATGTAGTGGGCGCGCACTGCAGACCCCTCGGACGCCCATTCGGCGCTGAGCCGCTCCGCCACCGCCTCCATGCCGTCCTGGTTCCCGCCGCTGTCGCCGATGAGCACGATGTCGGTGAATCCGTGCGTGGCGAGACTCCGGGTCACGTCCTCCAGGACCATTTCGTAGGTCTCGGGGCGGAGACTCAGCGTCCCGGAATAGCGCATGTGGCCGCTCGATCCGTCGAGCGGTCCGCCCGGCACGAGCTTGATGACCGGCGCACAGAGGGTCCGGGTGAGGGCCTTCGCGATGCGTTCGCAGGCCCCCTGCATGACCACGTTGTGCTTCCCGGTCACCAGGTAGGGCCCGTTCTGTTCGATCCCACCCGTGGAGACGATGGCCGTGGTCCAGCCGTCGGCCAGGAGATCCCTCACCTCCATCCAGGTGAGGTCCTCCATCCAGACCGACTCGCCGGCGGCGATGGGCCGTGGCTCGTCGTACATGGCCTGGACTTCGGGGGTGCGCTGGGCTGCGGCCGGAGAGGCCCACAGACCGGTGGACGCGAGGGTGGCCAGGGCGACGAGGAGGGGCGCGGCCCGGCGATTCACACGACTCAAATGCACGCCTCCAGGGGGCATACAGGGTGGATTGGAACGGGGGAGGACAATGCCCGGAGATCCCGGGATTTCGCAAGCAGGACGCCAACTTCTTCAAGAATCTTGGGACCAGAAAATGCTGGCGAAGGGCCGGGTCGGCCCCTATGCTGGAAACGTGCGGACCCGGGGGACAGGCCCGTAGCCGGAGCGAAGCCCCATGGGGAGGGCTTCACCCCACCTCCGGCCGGTGTTCGCGCATCATTCGACGCGTCATGACAGGAAGCAGGATGAAACGACACGGTGTCGTGGTCTCAGCCACCGCGCTGGTGGTGATGTTCGGCGGGTTGATCCCCGTCGCCGCTCAGCAATCCCAGCCACCGGCGGACGCCCAGTCCCGGCTCGAACGGGCCGGCCTCATTCACGCGCCCCTCGAAGGCGCCGCGCCCACCGCGGCCTCCTTCACCGAGCCGCACCGGGTGACCTTCCCCCGGTACCCGGGTCCCGAATCCCTGGAGACGGTGGTCGAGGAGTACTGCGTGCGCTGCCACAGCGATCGGCGGCGGAGTGGGAACCTGTCGCTGGCGAGCTTCGATCCCACCAACGCCCCCGCCTCGCCGGAGACCGCGGAGCGAATGATCCGGAAGCTCCGGGCGGGGATGATGCCGCCGGCCGGCAGGGATCGGCCTGACGACGTCACCATGGAGGCCTTCATCGTCTCCCTCGAGGAGCAGATGGACGCCGCGTTCGCCGACGACCCCAATCCGGGGTCCCGCACGTTCCAGCGGCTGAACCAGGCCGAGTACGCGCGCTCCATCTACGAGCTCTTCGGACTCGAGATCGATCCGTCCGGCTACCTCCCGCCCGACACCAAGAGCGCCAACTTCGACAACATCGCCGATGTGCAGATGCTGTCCGCCACTCTGATGGACGCCTACCTGAACGCCGCGGGGGAGATCGCCCGGCTGGCGGTGGGTGACCCGGATGCGGCGGCGGGCGAGACCGCCTACAGGGTGCCCCGCCTGGCGTCGCAGACCGAACACGTGGACGGCACGCCCTTCGGCACCCGCGGAGGAGCGGCCGTCACCCACATCTTCCCGGCGGACGGGGAGTACACCTTCCGGATCATCCTCCACAGCACCCCCACGGGGCAGCTGTTCGGGCGGACCCGGGACAACGAGCAGATCGAGATCTCGGTGGACGGCGAGCGGGTGGCGCTCCTGAACATCGATCGGTGGATGAGCCAAGCCGACCCGGAGGGGATGAACGTCTACTCGGACCCCGTCCGGATCACCGCCGGTCCCCACGTGGTGGCGGCCGCCTTCATCCCGAAGTTCGAGGGCCCGGTGGACGAGGTCATCGATCCGGTGGGTCACAGCCTGGCCGACACCCAGATCGGGTACTCCTACGGAATCACGACCCTGCCCCACCTGCGGGAGATGGCGATTCTGGGTCCGGAGAACGTCACCGGCGTGTCCGACACCCCCAGCCGGGACGAGATCTTCCAGTGTCGCCCGACCTCACCCGCCGAGGGCGAGGCGTGCGCCGAGGACATCGTCTCGCGCATCGGGACCCGGGCCTACCGGAGACCTCTCTCGGACGATGAGATGGTCGATCTCATGGGCTTCTACGCGGAGAGCGCGGCCGAGGACGGTTTCGAGATCGGAGTGCGGACCGCAATCCAGGCGATCCTGGCCAGTCCGCACTTCATCTTCCGGTTCGAGGAAGTGGAGGGCACCGGCCAGGTGCGCCGGCTCTCGGACCTCGATCTCGCCTCGCGGCTGTCGTTCTTCCTCTGGGCCACGCCGCCGGACGGGGAACTGATCGATGTTGCGCGCGAGGGCCGGCTGTCCGACCCGGCCACGCTGGAGGCGCAGGTCCGCCGCATGCTGGCCGACCCCCGGTCCGAGGCCCTGGGCACCCGGTTCGCGGCACAGTGGCTCCGCCTCCAGGACCTGGAGAAGGTCCACCCGGACGCCCTCCAGTTCCCCTACTTCGACCAGAACCTGGCCGAGGACATGACCCGGGAGACGGTCCTGTTCTTCCACAACCTGGTGGAGGAGGACCGGAGCGCGCTGGAGCTGCTGACGGCGGACTACACCTTCGCCAACGAGGCGCTGGCCCGGCACTACGACATCGAGGGCGTGGCCGGGACCCACTTCCGCCGGGTCGACTATCCCGACGACGCCCGGAACGGGGTCCTGGGCCACGGCAGCGTGCTGACCCTGACGTCCCACGCCAACCGGACCTCTCCGGTGCTGCGCGGGAAATGGGTCATGGAGGTGCTGCTGGGCACGCCACCGCCTCCGCCCCCGCCGGACGTGCCGGACCTGGACGCCGAGGGGGAGGTCGCCGACGGCCGCTTCCTGACCGTACGCGAGATGCTGGAACGGCACCGCGCGGACCCGTCCTGCAACTCCTGCCACCGGGTCATCGACCCCATCGGCCTGGCGCTGGAGAACTTCGACGTCACGGGCCGCTGGCGGACTCGCGATGCCATGATGCCCGTGGACGTGATGGGTGAGCTCTACGACGGCACGTCGCTGCAGAGCCCCCAGGATCTGCGGGACGCGCTGCTGACCCGGCCCGAGCCGCTGCTGCGGACCTTCACCGAGAACCTCATGGCCTACGCGGTGGGGCGGCGTGTCGAGTACTACGACCAGCCCACCATCCGTGCCATCACCCGGGACGCCGCCGAGAACGACTACCGCATGTCGTCGTTCATCATGGGCGTGGTGAACTCGCCGGCCTTCCAGATGAAGGCCGTGGAGACCCTGGCCGAAGAGATCGAGATGTCGGCGGCCCCGTCGCCCCGGAACTGACCTGACTGCGAACACCCCAGGCTGAGGAGCCTCAGGATGTATCTACCCGGACACCAGATTCCCCGCCGCACCTTCCTGCGCGGCGTCGGTGCCACCATCTCCCTCCCGTTCCTGGAGGCCATGCTTCCCGCCGGCCGACTGACGGCCGAGGTCCGGGCGGAGATGGACAAGACCCGCCTGGTCTGCATCGAGATGGTCCACGGCGCCGCCGGGTCGGCGCCGTTCGGCCTGGATCAGAACCTGTGGTCGCCCGCCCAGACGGGCCGGGACTTCGACCTGAGCACCACCAGCCTCAGTCCGCTGGAGGAGTATCGGAAGTGGCTGACCATCGTCAGCAACACCGACGTCCGGATGGCCGAGGCCTTCGAGGCCGAAGAGATCGGCGGGGACCACTTCCGCTCCAGTGCCACGTTCCTGACCCAGGCCCACCCCAAGCAGACCGAGGGCTCCGACGTTTTCGTGGGTGAGTCACTGGATCAGATGTTCGCCCGACGGTTCGGGCAGGACACGCCCATCCCGTCGCTGCAGCTCTGTATCGAGAACGTGGACCAGGCCGGCGGCTGCGCCTACGGATACGCCTGCGTCTACACCGACACCATCTCGTGGGCGTCCCCCACCGAGCCCCTTCCCATGATCCGCGATCCCCGGGTCGTGTTCGACCAGCTGTTCGGCGCCGGTGGGACCGCCGAGGGTCGGGCGGCCCGCCGAAAGACGAACCTCAGCATCCTGGACTGGGTGTCCGACGAGGTGGCCTCGCTCAAGCGGGAGCTGGGGACCGAGGACCGTCGCCGGATGGACCGGTACCTGGAGAACATCCGGGAGATCGAGCGGCGCATCGCCATGATCGAGCAGCACAACACCAGCGGCGAACTGCGTGAGCTGCCCGAGGCCCCCGCGGGCGTGCCGGACTCGTTCGAGGAGCACGTGAAGCTGATGTTCGACCTGCAGGCGCTGGCCTTCGCGTCGGATGTGACCCGCGTCTTCTCGTTCAAGATGGGCCGGGACGGCTCGGCCCGGATCTACCCCGAGAGCGGAATCGACAAGCCGTTCCATCCCGCTTCGCACCACGGCAACAACGAGAAGAACATCCTCGACTTCGCCGAGATCAACCGGTACCACGTCGGCCTGCTGCCCTACTTCATGGACCGGCTGGAGAGCCTCCAGGAGGGCGACTCGACGCTCCTCGACAAGACGCTCATCGTCTACGGCTCGCCCATGGGCGACCCCAACGTCCACAACCACAAGCGGTGCCCGCTCATCTTCCTGGGCGGCGGGAACGGGACGTTCGACGGAGGGATCCACCTTCGCGCCGACGACGGGACGCCCATGGCCAACGTCATGCTGGCCATGATGCAGAACCTGGGGATGGAGGACATGACCGAGTTCGGGGACGCCACCGGCTCCTTCGCCTTCTCCACGGGGAGGGCGGAGCAGTGAGGCGGCGCCAGGGCGCGGGCTCGGCCCGGGGGACCACCACCCTTCACTCCAGCGCCTGGAGTGCGCTGGCGATCCTTCTGGCCGCCTGGCTGCTGGCCCCGGACGCCCCGGTCGCCGACGCCGCCCGAACGGGCGATGCCGAGACCGTTCGGTCCCTCCTGGCCCAGGGTGAGGACGTGAACGCCGCGCTGGGCGACGGAATGACGGCCCTGCACTGGGCCGCAGCCAACGGCGACGCCGAGATGACCGAGCTGCTCGTGGAGGCGGGCGCCACACTGGAGGCCCGGACTCGCGTGGGTGAGTACACGCCCCTCCTGGTGGCGGCGAAGAGCGGCAGGGCCCGGCTTATCCCCGGGCTGATCGACGCCGGAGCCGATCCCCGGGCCGCGACCACCACCGGGGTGACCGCGCTCCACTTCGCCTCCGCCACCGGCTGGGGTCCCGCCGTCCAGGCCCTGGTGGACGCCGGCGCGGACGTGAACGCCGCGGATGCCGCTCAGGGGCAGACCCCGCTGATGTTCGCCGCGGCCAGCGGCCGGGCCGAGGCGATCCGAATCCTGGTCGGCGCCGGGGCGACGGTGGACCAGCCGACTCTCGTGGTGGACATCCCGGAGCGGGAGAAGAACGACCGGGTCCTCCAGAAGGAGCGGGATGCCCGCGTCCAGGAGATCAAGGACGCCCGGCGCCAGGAGCTCATCGACCAGGGTCTCCTCCCGCCCGATGAGCCAGAGGAGGAAGAGGACGAGGAGTCCGGCGAGGCCGAGGCCTCGGACGAGCCCCTCGGTCCCGCCGAGGCCCAGGGGGCACCCACCGTGCGACCCGATGACGCGCCGGCCGAGCCCGGGTTCAACGCCGGCGTCGAAGATGAGGACGAGGACGACTCGGAGGGCGACGGCGGCGAGGACGAGGACGAGGAGCGTTCCGATCCCTGGTCCCACGGCGAGCTCATCGGCGGGCACGGCGGGCTGACCGCTCTCCTCCACGCGGCACGGGCCGGTCAGACGGAGGCCGCTCTCGCCCTCCTGGAGGCCGGAGCGGACGTGAACCACGTGAGCGAGGGCGATCACACCAGCCCCCTGCTCATCGCCAGCCTCAACGGCCACTTCGACCTGGCCCTGGAGCTGCTCGCCCGAGGGGCCGACCCGAACCTGGCCAGTGACGCTGGGACGGCTCCGCTCTACGCGGCCATCAACCTGCAGTGGGCGCCCAAGTCCCTGTACCCCCAGCCCAAGTCCCACCTCCGACAGGACGCCACGTACCTGGAGTATATGAAGGCCCTGCTGGACGCCGGCGCCGACCCCAACGCCCGTCTGGCCAAGCACCTCTGGTACATGTCCTACAACTTCGACCTCCTGGGCGTGGATACGGGTGGCGCGACGCCGTTCTGGCGAGCGGCCTACGGGCTGGACATCCCGGCCATGCAGCTGCTTCTGGACTACGGTGCCGATCCCTCGATCCCGACCAAGAAGGCGCCTCAGCGCCGTCGGCGGAGTGACAGGGACGTGGAGGACCCGAGCGGCCTGGAGCCGATTCCGGTCGGCGGGCCGGCCGTCTATCCCATCCACGCAGCCAGCGGAGTCGGGTTCGGAAAGGGCTACGCGGCCAACTCCCACCGGGGCGTGCCGGACGGATGGGTCCCGGCCGTAAGGTTCCTTGTGGAGGAGCTGGGCGCCGACGTGAACGCCCGGGACCACGAGGGCTACAACCCCGTGCACCATGCCGCGTCGCGGGGCGACACCGAGCTGATCGAATACCTGGTTTCCATGGGCGCGGACGTGACGGCTCTCAGCCGCCGGGGACAGACCACCGCCGACATGGCCAACGGTCCGTTCCAGCGGGTGCAGCCCTGGCCGGAGGCCGTGGCGCTGCTGGAGGAACTGGGATCGGAGAACAACCACAACTGCGTGAGCTGCTGACATGATCGACCGACCCCCGACCGCCGTCTCGCGGACCGTTCGCTGGATCCTCGCCCTGGTCGCGATGGCCGCGCTGGCTGGCCCGGCCGGTGCCCAGCAGCAACCCATGACCTTTTTCCTCACCAGCCACGGACCCGGAGACGGGGCGAACCTGGGGGGCCTGGAGGGCGCCGATGCCCACTGCCAGAGCCTGGCCGCCGCGGTGGGTGCCGGGGATCTGGTCTGGCACGCCTACCTGAGCACCACGGGGGGTGATGCCCCGATCAACGCACGCAGCCGCATCGGGAGCGGACCCTGGCACAACGCCAACGGGGTCATGGTGGCCCGGACCGTCATCAACCTCCACTCCGAGAGCAACAACCTCACAAAGGAGACGGTGGTGGACGAACACGGTGAGGAGGTCAACGGCCGGGGCGACTCACCCAACCGCCACGACATCCTCACCGGCAGCACGCTCGACGGCTCGGCCAGCCTGGACGCGGACGGCGACACCACCTGCGCCGACTGGACCAGCAACGGCGAGGGCAGCGCACAGGTCGGGCACCACGACCGGACCGGCGGTGGCCAGAATCCCACCTCCTGGAACTCCGCGCACGGATCGCGGGGCTGCAGCCAGGAGAACCTGCAGGGGACGGGGGGCGACGGTCTCTTCTACTGCTTCGCGGTCCGCGAGGAGTAGGCGATTCCGTCCACTCGGGCAGGAACGAGCCGGGCCCCGTCGGACGCATCGTCCGACGGGGCCCTTCCCATTCCGGAGGTGACGCCGATCAGTCGGTGCGCCCCGCGGCCTCCTTTCCGACCGCCACGGCCTCGGGGTCGGAGACGATGATCATCCGGAAGCCCTGATCGAGCCGTTCGGCGATGTCGGCCACACCGGCCGTCACGCCGCAGGCCACGTCGAATTCCAGGCAGGCCGACAGCACCGCCTGGATGGCGTTCTCCACCGCCTCCATGTCCCCGTCGTAGGCGCGGCGCAGGTCGCCGGGGCCCGCGAACACCACGCTCAGGCCCGGGGTGGCCATGATCTCGCGGACGTTGGCGATCCCCTCCTGGTCCTCGACGATGAGGATGTTGAGCAGGGAACCGTCCGCACTCCCCGGCCAGGACCCCGGCATCAGGTCGTAGGACTGCGCCGCCTCGGCCGCAGTCGTCACGTGTGGGAAGACGATCCCCGCGATGGGTGTCTCCAAGGCCGAAGCGACCTTCCCCCCGATCTCATCCGGCTCGGCATGGATGGCCGGGGTGCGCAGCACGACCGGGTGGTCCCGGAGGGCCTCGGCGCCCCCGGCGTCCAGGATGCCCGCGATGTACTCGGCCATGCGCGGCACGTCGAAGGGCGGGCGCTCCATGCTGTAGAGGATGAAGTCCGCGTCGGTGCTGCCCACCATGCTCGCGCCCTGAGCCCGCGTCTGATCTCCCGAGAACACGCCGAACACGGCCTGACCGTCGGCAAGGAGCTGAACCAGGCCGGAGCCGGGGTCGGCGGGGGCCGCGGCCGGGGTGGCCTGCTGGAGGTCGGTGTCGGGACTCGGCGCGTCACCGCTGCCGCAACCGGCCAGGAGGAGGGGCAGGGCCAACGCGGCGGGCAGGGATCGACGCCGCACGAAGGGTGGAACGGAGGGCATGGACGACTCAGGGCGGAAGTGGAAAGGGTCCGGGTATCGGCGCAAACCCGGAGGGCTCCGCCAATTGGCCCCGACCCTCCTCGTGCGGCAAGCCGCCGTTCCCCAAGACCTCTTCGGTGGGCTCTACTCGACCCAGTGGACCCTGGCCAGGAAGTTGGGATCGAGCATGACGGACTCCGGCCCGCCGGCCTCCAGGCGGGTCGAGCGCCACTCGCCGGTGATCGGCTCGATCCAGATGGGGCTCCCGCCCTCGGCGGCGATCCGTACCGGAAGGTCGAACCCATCCACGTCCGCATCCCACCGATATTCAAGGGCGCCGTCCCTCGTACGCATTTCCAGAACGGGAATTCTTGATTTGCGGAGGTATTGATCGAAGATCGGAGAAAGATCGCGTCCCATCTGCTCCGAGACGTAGTCTTCGATCTCCGCCGACGTTACGATCTGATGCCAGAATTCCTGATTCATGCCTCTCAGGATCCCCTTCCAGAGCGCGTCGTCGTCGGCGACCTGTCGGAGGGTGTGGAGGATGTTCCCCCCCTTGTAGTACATGTCGCTGGAGCCCTCGCGATTCACCCCGTACGGCCCGATGATGGGCCGGTCGTTCATGATCAGCGCGCGACTTCCGATGACGTATTCGGCCCCGGCCTGGGGCCCGGCCAGGCATTCCGTGAAGATGTTCTCGGTGTAGTTCGTGAACCCCTCGTGAACCCACATGTCGGCCACGTCGGCGGTCGTGATGTTGTTTCCGAACCACTCGTGCCCGGCCTCGTGGATGATGATGAAATCCCACATGAGGCCCCAGCCGGTACCGGAGAGGTCCCGCCCCAGGTACCCGTTCTGGTAGCCGTTCCCGTAGGCGATGGCGCTCTGGTGCTCCATCCCCAGGTAGGGCGTCTGCACCATCTTGAACGAGTCCCCGTAGAACGGGTACGGCCCGAACCACTCCTCGAAGCATTCCAGCATGGGTCGAACCTGGACGAACTGGCGCCTGGCCCGGCCCAGGTCCTCCTCCAGCACCCAGTAGTCCAGGTCCAGGGTGCCATCGAGCCCTTCGTAGGTCTCACCGAAGTGGACGAAGGACCCCGCGTTGACGGCGATGTTGTAGTTGTTGATGGGGTTGCCCACGAACCACGACCAGGTCGTCCAGCCCTCCTCGGCCGGCGTCTTCTCCCTGAGTCTTCCATTGCCCACGGCCACCATGGGATCCGGTACCGTCATGGAGAACAGCATGGAGTCCGGCTCCTCGGACTGGTGGTCCTTGTTGGGCCACCACATGCTGGCTCCATGTCCCTGGTTGGCCGTAGCCACCCAGGGTCGCCCCAGTCCGTCCCGGGTCCACACGAAGCCGCCGTCCCAGGGCGCGTTGGGAGCAACCGTGGGCTCCCCCTCGAACTCCAGCAGAAGTACCGCTTCCTCCCCTGCCGCCATCGCCCGGGGAAGCTCGACGAAATGGGCGTTGCCGTCCCGTCGAGTCTTCAGCGAGGTCCCGTCCAGGGAGGCCCGGACGAGCTCCATGGGGCGCTGGAGGTCAATCTGCATCACCTGCCCGTCGTCGACGGCGCGGAAATGGATGGCGTTGGCTCCACTGATCCGCCGGGTCTTGGGGTCGATGCGAACGGCCAGGTCGTAGAAATGGACATCCCACCACAGGCGCTCCGGCCCCAGCGTGCCCCGGAGCGTATCGGCCCGGGTGAAGGGGGCGGTGCCCGGGGTCACCTGGGCATGAAGGGGCTCGGTCCGGGTTGCCGAGACTCCGAGGAGTCCCAGGGCGAACGCCGCGATCGCGGCGCGCCGGAGGCGGCC
Organism: Gemmatimonadota bacterium; assembly: GCA_039587435.1. Taxonomy (GTDB): domain Bacteria; phylum Gemmatimonadota; class Gemmatimonadetes; order Longimicrobiales; family Gaopeijiaceae; genus JBDHIJ01. The sequence goes on along the minus strand of JBDHIJ010000035.1, from coordinate 25,954 downwards.
GTTAGCCGGGGAATCGGGATGTGGATTGGGCATACACGAAAACTGTGCGATCGGAACGCGTGGCGCGAGCGGCCGGCCAGCGGCCTCAGCGCCCGAGATCACTCCGCACGAGCCACATCTCCGTCTGTGGCCCGCTCATCCAGTGGAAGGTACCGTCGGCCCCGACCCAGCCGTCCTCCTCCCGACCCATGCCCAGCACCTGCCCGCCCCACTCCGGAATGGCTCCCCTGACCGAGAACTCCACGGACCAGAACTCGGTGGGTCGAACCGGCTCGCGAGGGTGGTTGCCGTACCGCTCGGGCCAATCGGAGATGGCCCAGGCCCCCGCGTCATGCACCCAGCTTCCCTGGGCGTGCGAGTACACGAGGTTCTCGATCCCGGCATTCGCACCGCGCTCTTCGGCGCGCGCTTTCACCACGCGCCCCTCGACGCCCGGCTTCAGTTCCTCGGCGATGATCTGAGCCATCCGGACCGACTGCTCGAAGAGGGCGCGGATTCCCGGTGGCGGCTCGGTCTCGTCGGGGCGCAGGACGTAGATCTGCTTCTGCTGGTCCGTCCCGATCCCCATGAGCTGCACTCCGAAGTCCACGTGCAGCACGTCGCCGGGTCGGATCACCTCGTCCTGATGGACGCCGAAGCCGCTCGCAGCTCCCTGCCTGTGAATGGTCACGGAGGGCGAGAAGTTCAGTTCGAGCCCCTGGTCCTCGACCTCCTGGAGGAGCCACCAGTACACGTCCTCGTTCGTGGTGACTCCGGGAGTGATGATCTCGTTGGAGAAGGCCCGCCGGAGGATGTTCCAGGTGATCCAGCTCGCTTCGACGCTGATCTCGCGCTCCGCCGGCGTGCGGTGGGAGACGTAGTCGATGAGAAGGGGTTCGGCGGACACGAACCGGTCCTCGTACTCCGTTCCCAGCGCCTCCACCAGGTACCGGTAGCCCTCGTGGGAGAGCCCGTCGGCCATGGTGACCGTCCGAGACCGGTTGATTGCGATCGTCTGCGGATCACGCTCCCGGACGTACTCCGCCAGGTGCGGCGCGAGCCCTTCCTCGCCGTAGCGGTGCCCCGCGCCGGCGGTCTCGGGGAAAAAGGGGAGGACGTGCCCGCGGATGTGCGTCCCGAGAATGATCCGCTCGAGCGGAGCGTCCCCCCCGGGATCGGAGATGATCCAGGCGTTCCGGTGCCCGGCCCAGGTGCTCCAGTAGTCCCCGAAGAGGCGGAGCACGGGGTCGGGATCGTTCTCCCGGCTGAGGATGAGCCACATGTCGATGCCGTGTGCCCGCATGTGCCGCTGAAGCGTCGTCTCCATCTTTTCGAGCTTCACCGCCCATTCCCGCTCGGTCCGCTCCCGTACGAGATCCGGAAGGGGACTCCGGGCCTGGGCCGCGGCGGCCGGCGCGCCGACAAGAAAGGCCATGGCCGCCAGGAGGATCGGACGCACGATGCGTCCCCGCGGAGGGAGACGGCACGGGAGGTGTGGAAGTCGGCGCATGGTGAAAACCGAGTAGGTGGATCGTGACGAACGGAAGCGAGCCCATCGGGCCGACAGGATGCCGCCGCGTGAGTCGGGTTGGCAAGTTGGGGTGGGGGTCGCCCGGGCACTCCAGGCGGCGGGGACGTTCCGCCCGGGTGCGAGCCATGGACCCTTGCCCTCTTCGCCCCGGATCCGCCTCTTGATCCTGTCCCCACACAACGGCTTCCCGGAGGCCTCATGAACACGCGGCACCTCTCCCCGTCCCTCGCCCGAGCGGCGGGCGGGCTTCTCTCCCTTGCACTGCTCACCGCGGCGTGCGCCCCGGCCCAGTCGGGCGACGCCGACTCGCTGCGAATCGCGGTGGCCGTCTTCCAGCACGAGACCTGCACGTTCTGCCCGGGCCCAGACGTGGAGGTGGATGACTGGCAGCGGATCCTGACCGGGGACGACGTGCTGAACGCCGGGGGCTACGTGCGGGGCTTCGTGCGGCAGGCGCGGGACTATGGAGACATGGACCTGATCGGACTGACCTCGCCCGACGGGGTGTTCGGCGGCTCCTCCCGACCCTGGAACACGGAGGAGACCTTCAACCATTTCCTCGACCAGATGATCGCCGACCTCGAGGCCGCCATGCCTGTGGACGGGGTATACCTGGCCCTCCACGGCGCCATGGCCGTCCGGGGCGTGCCCCGGCCCGAGGCCGAGATCGCCCGGCGCTTCCGGGAGGTGGTGGGACCGGACGTGCCCATCGCCGGCAGCTTCGACCTCCACGGGAACGAGGACGGCGAGTTCCTGCGATGGGCGGACTTTGCCTTCGTGACCAAGCGCTATCCCCACTACGACGCGGGGATCCAGGGCGCCCGTTCCGCCCGGGCCATCCACCGTGTGGCCAGGGGCACCTACACCCCCACCACGGCCACCCGCAAACCCGGGGTCATCACCGCCACGGTCCACCAGTGGACCGGGCAGTCGCCGTCCATGGACATCATGGAGCGGGCCCGGCGGTGGGAGTCCCGCGAGCCCGACGCGTTCGTGAGCGTGTTCTACGGCTACCCCTGGTCCGACGTCCCCGACGTGGGCGCCACGGTCCACGTCATGACCAACGGCGACCAGGCCCTGGCCGACGAGATCGCCGATGACATGGACGACTTCATCTGGAGGGTCCGGGAGGACTTCGCGGTGGGCTCGTATCCGGAACCCGATGAAGCCGCCCGCCTGGTCCAGCGGGCGGTGGCCGAGGGGCTGACCCCCGTGGCCGTAGGGGATCACAGCGACCGGCCCGGCGACGCCACCCACATTCTCCGGGCCTTCGAGGCCGCCGGGATCAGCCGGGCCCTGTACGGAGCCATCTCCTCCGCCGGTACCCTGGAGGAACTGGTGGCATCCGGAGCCGCCGCCGGGGATCCATTCGATCATGAGATCGGTGGATACACCCCGTCCGGGGGTGAGCCGTACCGGATCCAGGGGACGCTGGAGTACCTGGGCGAATGGGGTGGCTACGACACAGCCGCCGTCGTCTCTTTCGGCGACGGGAACGTGGTGTTCCTGACGCCCGCCTACAGCCAGATCCTGTATCCCGACCGGTTCGCCCTTGAAGGCGCTGTGGATCCGGCCGACTTCGACGTGTTCGTGGTGAAGTCCCGCGTCCACTTCCGGAGGGGGTTCGACGAAACCGGGTTCGCCCCCACCATCATCGTGGTGGAGGCTCCGGAGCCCTTCGTGGGAACGACGTATCTGGACGCGCTTCCCTATGAGAACGTCGACCTCTCGGAGTACTTCCCCTACGGGACACCGCCGAAGCGGCGGTAGGAGGAGCAGGGACTCCACAGGGATTCCCTCCCGGCGGAGGCCTGAGCGGGAGCCTCCCCGGGGCATGCCCCTTGCTGCCCCATTGGGCCGCGGCGACACCGCCCGGCTGGTCGCCCCGAGACCCAACATCCACATCCAGGGGGATCCGATGAAGATCCGTGCCTCCAGCGTCCCGGCCCCTAGCGCACTCGCCCTGCTGTTCCTCCTCGCGTCCGTGGCGGCGCCCGGATCGAGCGTGGCTCAGGAGGGGCTGTCCCCCCTCGACGTCGTGATGCTGCGCTCCGTGTCGGGGGTGTATCCCAGCCCCGACGGCGACCGAGTTGCCTTCACGCGCTCGATCCCCCGCGGCCCGGACCAGGGCGTCGGCGGCGGGTTCACGAACCTCTTCATCGTCGACACCGAAGGCGATGGCGGGGAGCGGGCCCTGATCTCCGGGACCCGGAGCATCGGTGGGGTCACCTGGGCCCCGGGGGGCGAGTCGCTGACATTCCTCGAGCGCCGGGATGGAGACTCCGGTCGCCAGCTCTACGCGCTGCCCCTGGCTGGAGGAGAGCCGGTCCGGGTCTTCGAGAGCTCCCTCGGCATCGGCCAGTACCGATGGCGTCCCGACGGAGGGGCCGTTGCCTTCACGGCCACGCTGCCGCCCCCGGACGGCCGCGCGCGAGCACGTGCCGCCGGGTTCCAACAGCGCGTCCATGACGAGGACTGGAATCCCATCGGCCTCTTCATCTGGTTCAGGGAATCGGGTGAGATCCGCGCGATGGACCTTCCCGGGAGCGTGTTCGCCCTGGACTGGTCCCCGGACGGCTCGCGCCTCGCGCTGGCCATCGCGCCCCGGAACCTGACGGACGACTTCTACATGTTCAGCCGGATCCATCTCCTCGACGTGGAATCCGGGGACGTGCGACAGCTGGTGGACAACCCGGGCAAGCTCGGGCCCATGGGGTGGTCACCGGACGGGTCCGCCCTGGCCTACATCAGCGCGGTGGACGCCCGGGATCCCCACGCCGGCATGCTGTTCATGGCCGACGCCCGGACGGGCGAGGTGACGTCCCTCACCCCCGGGCTCGAGGGGATGGTCCACGGATTCGAGTGGCTCGAGCCGGAGACCATGCGCCTGGTCCTGAGCCGGGGGGCCCAGAGCGTAGTGAGCGACTTCGACGTGGGTGGGCGCGGCTTCCGTGATCTCCCGGCCACGGGGACGGCGTTCGGGTCGGTGCACACGGCCGGAGGGACCGTGGCCGCGGTCGTGTCGGGCCCCCGCCATCCGGGGGAGCTGTACACGCTGGCGGACGGGACGTGGACCCGCCGCACGGTGTCCAATCCCGGATTGGAGGAGGTGGCGCTATCTCGACAGGAGATCCACTCCTTCACGGCCCGGGACGGCGTGGACGTCGAGGGGATCCTCCTGTACCCCCTCGACTTCCAGGAGGGGGTCCGGTATCCGCTGGTGATCGTGGTGCACGGCGGGCCGGAGAGCCACTACAACAACGGGTGGATGACGGGCTACTCCACCTGGGGCCAGCTGCTGAGCCGGAAGGGGTACTTCGTGTGGTATCCCAACTACCGCTCCAGCACCGGACGCGGCGTCGAGTACGCCAAGGACGACCACGGCGATCTGGCCGGGACGGAGTTCGACGACCAGGTGGACGCGATCCGGCACTTCGCGGACCTGGGCTGGGTCGATCCGGACCGCGTGGGACTCGGAGGCGGTTCCTACGGCGGCTACGCGGGAGCGTGGGCGGCCACGCGCCAGACCGAGTACTTCGCGGCAGCCGTCGCCTTCGTACCCATCGCCCACGTCGCCACCAAGTACCTCACCACCGACATCCCGTGGGAGTACTACTACGTGCACTACGAGGAGGAGTGGCCTTTCGAGCAATGGGATTACATGGAAGAGCGCAGCCCGCTCACATACGCTCCCCAGAGTCGGACCCCGCTCCTGCTCGCCGGCGGCACCGCTGACCCCAGGGTCCACCCCAGTCAGCCGTTCATGCTCTACCGGGCGATCGAGGCGACCACGGGCACTCCCGTTCGCTACGTCCAGTACCCCGGCGAGGGGCATGGAAACAGCTCCAACGTCTACCGCTACGACTACCTGCTCCGGGTACTCCGCTGGTTCGACCACTATCTCCGCCCCGGTGACCACAGGTCGGACCCGCTGCCCCCGCTGGACCTGGACTACGGCCCCTGGCTGGAGGGGAGGACGCCGTAGGAGAACGCAGGCGGGAATCGGAGGTCGACAGGGGATTCCGGCCGGGTGACCCGCCCCGGGCCGCCCAGTCGCTAGCCGCGCGCGATCTCCTCCAGGAAGGCCTCGCCGTAGCGCTCCAGCTTGGCGGGCCCGACTCCCGGCACGTCCAGCAGCTCGCCGGGGGTCCGCGGCCGACGGGCGGCCATCTCCAGCAGCACCTTGTCGCTGAAAACGATGTAGGCGGGCTTGTTGATGCGGTCGGCCAGGTCCTTCCGGAGCACCCTGAGCCGCTCGAACAGGTCCTGGCCAGCCTCGTCCAGGGACGCCGCGGCCGGAGCGGGCCGCCGCCCACCCCCGGATCGTCCGCCCCCCGTCCTCACCGCCGGCATCCCGGCCATGGCCGCCGCCGCGAGCTCTGCCGTGCCCACTCCGGTGCACACGTCGCACGAGAAGTCACAGGGAGACATCTCCTCGTCGAAGTACCGGAGCACGGCCTGGTGCCGGCACCGCCCCGACTCGAGGAGTTCGAACAAGTCCACCGTGGACTGCCGCTTCTGGTGCCAAAGGTCCGGATCGTCGATGTCGTCGAGGAAGCGCTCGTGCAGCTTCACGTCGGCCCAGGAGTAGAAGACGATGCAGTCGCTCTCCACCCCGTCCCGTCCGGCGCGCCCCATCTCCTGGTACCAGGACTCCACGTCCTTCGGCATGTCCCGGTGGATGACGAACCGGACGTTGGATTTATCGATCCCCATCCCGAACGCGACGGTGGCCACCATCACGTCCACCTCGTCCCGCTGGAACGCCTCCTGGTTCCGCTGGCGCTCGTCGGCCTCCATGCCGGCGTGATACGGGAGGGCCTTCACGCCGTTCTGCTGGAGGAACGCGGCGGTCTGGTCCACCGACTTCCGGCTGAGGCAGTAGACGATTCCGGACTCACCCTCGCGGCGCCGGATGAGGGCGAGGATCTCCTTCCGGGTGTTCCCGCCCTGGCCCTTCTTCCGGGCCCGGACCACCAGGTTGGGCCGGAAGAACGAGCCCTTGAACCCGGCCGGCTCTCGCATGGCCAACTGCCGGAGGATGTCGCGGGCCACCAGGTTGGTCGCCGTGGCCGTGAGGGCCAGGACCGGCACGTCCAAGCCATCCTTGAGATGCTGGAGCCTGCGGTAAGACGGTCGGAAGTCGTGCCCCCACTGGCTGATGCAGTGCGCCTCGTCCACCACCAGCAGGCCGATGGGGCAGGCCTGGACGAACTCCCGCAGCCGGCCGTCGAGCGCCTCCGGGGCGAGGTACACCAGCTCGTACTCCCCCCGTCGGAGAGCGGCCAGGCGGGTCTGTCGCTCATCCGGGCCGAGGGTGGAGTTGATCTCGACCGCGTTGAACCCCAGAGCCTGGAGCTGGTCGACCTGGTCCTTCATCAGGCTGATGAGGGGAGAGATCACCAGCACCGTTCCGTCCATCAACCGGGCCGGGAGCTGGTAGGTCAGCGACTTCCCGGCCCCGGTGGGCATGACCGCGATGCAGTCCCGACCCTGCAGTACGGCATCGATGACCTCGCGCTGCCCCGGCCGGAAGGCTTCGAATCCGAAGGTGTCTCGGAGGACTGCGGTGGGGTCGGGGGTGCCGGCGGGACTCATGGCCGGGAAGCTAACACCTCCGGATCATCGGGTCGTCACGTCACCCGAGCCCGTTGAGGTCACCGCGACCAGGGCGGGACGACCCCGTTCATGCGGGCATAGGCGATGGACTGTCCCAGGTGCTCATTCATGTGGGTCACCAGCTGGAGCAGGACGGCCCAGTTGGCCACGTCACGGCCGTAGAGGCGCGTCGGCGTGTCCAGGTCCGCATCGGACATACCGTCCACCACCTGGCGGACGTGGTCCATGGACTCCGCCAGGATGGCCACTACCTCGTCCTTGTCGTTCACCCCACCCTCCCAGGAGTCGTACTCGCTGGCCGGGACAGGGGAATCCAGCCCCATGGACGCATCCGGGTAGTAGTAGTTGTATCGGGCGATGTGCATGAACACCTCGGCCACGGTTGCCACGCCCTCCATGGGCGTCCAGTCGTAGCTGTCGGCTGGCATGGCCTCGGCCAGCGCCACCAGCTTCCGGGCGGACGACCCGAACTGGCTCTCGAACTCGCTGCGGAACCCGTGGGGCGCATCCTGGCCCGCGAGCGAGAGCGGAAGGAGCATTGCTCCGAGGATGACGGCGGGAAGGGTGAAGATGCGGGCGGGCGGGCGCATGGGGCCTCCGATTCAAGGTGTCGAGCGGGGGAGCGGGCGGGGCCGGGCGAACCCGACCCCGCCACCGGTCATCAGCTGATGGTCCGGGTCCACTCCGTCATGATCTTGGGAGCATCGGCCAGAAGAGCGTTCAGCTCCGCGATGATGCCGTTCACGATCTCGGTGAGCTCGTCGGCGCGCTGAGCCGCCGCCGCCTCCACCTCGGTCAGGACCTGCATCTGGCCCTCGGTGGGACGGGCCTGCGGCCCCTGGATTCCCCGGGCAACGAAGCGAAGCTGCTCCACGATACGGGGCCAGTCCCGGTAGTTCATGCTGCCCGGAGGCCGGGTGACCTCGTTGCCCAGGGTCTCGAGCTGACTCTGGGCCTCACCGGCGGTGGCCCGGATCTGCTCCTCGTTGGAGAGTCCCTTGCCGTCGATGGACCCCAGGAGGCCGTCGATCTGACCATCCAGGTCCTGGATCGTCCCGACCATGCGGTTGAGGCGGGTCTGGAGGTCACGGGCGCGCATGGCCGCCGCGAACCGCTCGTCGTAGACGGCCTGGGAGGCGGCCACGTTCGGATCACCCCGAACGTCGAAGTCGGCCGAGTACGCGGTTCCGGCCACGGTGATGGTGGCGGTGTAGGCGCCGGGGGACGCCGGAGGGCCCGATGGGCCGAAGAAGAACCCGCCGCCTCCACCGGAGGCCTGCCCGGGAATGGGCTCGGGGCCGGTCCACTGGAGGTCCCAGATGGCACGGTTCAGGCCCGCGACCGGATCGCGGTGCTCGAACTCCCGGACCGTCGCTCCCGAGGCGTCGGTGATGCGCACCGGGATGTTCCCCTCGTGCGAGGCCACGGCGCCCTCCGAAAGGAAGAACTGGATCCAGGCCCCGTCCTCGGGATTCTCTCCCACGAACGAGCTCTGACCCAGGTTGCTGGTGCGACCCCACATCTCCCAATCCGTCGCGGTGCGGATGTCGAACATGTGGACGTCGGTCTCCAGGGCGTCGGCCAGCTCCACCAGGGGCTGGATGTCGTCCAGGATGAACGCGCCCCGGCCGTGGGTACCGATGACCAGGTCGTTGTATTGGCGCTGGATCTTGATCCCCCGGACGCTGACCCGCGGCAGGTTTCCACGGATGTCCACCCAGGTATCCCCGCGATCCCAGGAGCCGTAGATGCCCCGCTCCATCCCGACGAACAGGAGGTTCGGGTTGGCCGGATGCTGCCGCACGACCTTCACGTAATCGTCCTGGGGAAGGCCCCGTCCGATGTCCCGCCAGCTCTGGCCGTAGTCGGTGGTCTCGTACAGGTGGGGCGTGAAGTCGTCCAGCCGGTGGTTGTCCACGGCCATGAACGCGGTGCCGGCCTCGGTGGGCGAGGCCTCGATGTTTCCGATCCACGTCTCGGCGGGCAGCCCGGGTACGCGGTGCCGAACGTTGGTCCAGGTCGCCCCGTCGTCCCGGGTGATCTGCACGTTCCCGTCGTCCGTCCCCACCCAGATCACGCCGGGCTCCACCTCGGACTCGGCGATGGTGAGGATGGTGGTGTGGAACTCGGCCGCGGTGTTGTCGTTGTAGATCTCGCCGCCGCTGTCCAGCTGCTTGGCCGGGTCGTTGGTGGTGAGATCGGGGCTGATGATGTCCCAGCTATGGCCGTAGTCCCGGCTCCGGAACAGCACGTTCCCGCCCCAGTAGACCGTACCCGGGTCGTGGGGCGAGATGACGATGGGCGCGTCCCAGTTGAACCGGTAGCGCGCCTGGAACATCCCCTGCCCCTGGCTCCCCACCATCCAGGGGTGCGGCTCGATGGAGCGGACCTGACCGGTGTTCACGTCGGTGATGCGGAAATAGCCGCCCTGGGCGTTCGAGTAGACCAGGTTGGGCTGGCCGGGGACGGGCACGCCGTAGAAGCCGTCCCCTCCGCCCACGGTGTACCACTCGCCGGGCAGGATCCCCCGGGGCTCGTTGGTCCGGCTGGGTCCGCACCAGGTGCCGTTGTCCTGCAGGCCTCCGCACACGTAGTACGGATCCTGGTCGTCGACGAAGACGTGGTAGTACTGGGCCAGGCTGAAGTTGCGGAAGATGTGGAAGTTCTCGCCCCCGTCGTAGCTGACCTGCATCCCCCCGTCGCTGCCGCTGAGCAGGCGCTCGCCGTCCTCGGCGTCGATCCAGAAGGACTGGTGGTCGCCGTGGACATCGTCGGCGATCCGCTCGAACGTCCGGCCTCCGTCGGTGGACTTGGCCAGCCGGCCCGAGAGGGTGTAGAGCGTGTTGTGGTCGGTGGGGTCGACGACGACCGTGCTGTAGTAGAACGGCCGGAAGTTGATGGTGTTCTTGTCGTCGTTGATCATCGCCCAGGTCTCACCGTAGTCCTCGCTCCGGAACAGTGTCCCGGCCGTCGGATACTCGGTGATCAGGTAGACCACGTTGGGGCGGCTCTGAGCCACCGCCACGCCGATGCGGGCCATGGGCTCGTCGGGGGTGGTGGTGATCTTCTTCCATGTGTCGCCGTTGTCGCGAGAGACGTAGAGGGCGGTCTCTCTGCCCCCGTCGTCGAACCGCCACGGCCGCCGGCGGAAGGTCCACATCCCGGCGTACACGTTCCGGGGGTTGGACAGATCGATGTCGATGTCGGAGCACCCCGTGTCCTCGTCGATGGCGAGGACGTGGGTCCAGCTCTCGCCCCCGTCGGTGGTCTTGAACACGCCCCGCTCCGGGTTCGGACCCCACTCCCGGCCCATGGCGCACACCAGGGCCACGTCGGGGTCCCGGGGATCCACGACGATCTGGTGGATGCGCTCGGTCTCGCGAAGGCCCACGTGGGTCCAGTTGGAACCCCCGTCCGTGGAACGCCACACACCCAGACCGTAGGACACCGAGTTCCGCGGATCTCCTTCACCGCTTCCCAGCCAGACCACGTTGGGGTCGGAGGGGGCCACAGCGATGGCTCCCACCGAGTAGGACTCCTCGTCCTGCCATTGGGCCTCGAACGTCACACCCGCGTTGGTGGTCTTCCACAGGCCGCCGGCCGCGCCCCCATGTTCACCGGCCCGATGTGGCGCCAGTCGAGGTCGCCCAGGGCGGCGGAGATGGCCTCGGGGCTCTGCGCCTGAAGGTCGCCGGACGGCGGCGCGGCCAGGGCGAAGCTGACGACCAGGGATCCGACCAGGGCCTTGGCCCAGCCGGTGGGGAGGAAGGGTCTCCGGGAACTCTTCATGGTTCGTTCATCCGTCTCGTGTGGACGGAGGGAAAGCCCACGGCCGGCAAAGAAACCGGGCCCCGAGCGGCCCCCTCCGCGACATCACCCGCCGCGCCAGATTGGAGCCGCCCGGAGCCCGGTGCAACCGCGGGCCACCCAAGGTCCGCGGAGCACTGAGCCGCCCAGGGGTCGGGGCGGGCGGCGCGAGACCTAGAACCGGAAGGTGTAGTTGGCCTTGATGGTGGCACCCCGGGAGAGGGTGCTGAAGCCGTTTGTGAGACCGTTCGGGCGGTCCTCGGGGTCCAGAGCCTCGTTCCCGATCCAGTTGTGGGTGAAGACGAAGAACAGGTCGTTCCCCGGCTGAACGATCCAGTGGAGCTTGGCGAACAGACCCACGATCTCACTGATGTCGTCGTACTGGATGTTGCCCGTGAACGCGATGAGCGGAGTGGCGTTCCAGTTGGCGCTGGCCCGGACGAGGTTGGTCTGGAAGCTGCCGTCGGGAAGCTTCACGTCGTTGATCTCATACCCGGCCGAGAAGTTCAGCCCCGACATGGGTCGAGCCGTGACCTCGGCGCCCACGTTCCGGATGTTCCCGTCCCAGAACCCGCCCCAACTGCCTCGGCCTCGGATCGAGACCGGGCGCTGACCGGCCGTTCCCCCGCTGATCCGGTTGAGCCACACGGTGTAGCCGCCGGCCTCGACGATGATCCCGGGCCAGATCTCGAAGTCCCTTGTGAGGAACTCATACGTGCTGGTCGCGGTGTACTCGATCCGATCTCCACTCTCGAACGCGAGCCCGAGGAACTCGAACTGCCACTGCTCCTCTTCCTTGATGCCGGACTTCAGCCCCTCCAGATAGCGGTACTGAAGGCCGAACTCCAGGCGCCGGAGCCAGGAGATCCGGTCCGTGCGCGGATTCCAGCCGATCCGCGGCTCCACCCGCCGGAAGTCATTCCTCCGGACGAACCCAACCGCAGGGGTATAGAAGTCTCCGAACTCCCGGTATGACAGGTGCGCCTCGTAGACGTCGTTGGGGAAGTTGAATCGGAATCCCCAGGCGGACAGCTCCTGGGTGGAGTAGACCAGATCGGGATCCTCCTCGTCCGGGTCGGGCTCGGTGTTCCAGACGTAAAACGCCTCGAACTGCAGGTTCTTGTTCCCGAAGAGGGTAGCCGTGGCCAGGTTCGTGTCGACCCCGAGCGTGTACTTGTCCGTCGGAGAGAACCCGGTGGAGTCCGCGTGGGTGCCACGCCGCGTGGCGATGACCCCCAGGTAGGACTGGGCGAGGAAGTTCCGCTTCAGCCGGGCTACCGTGAAATCCTCCCGGGGAGTCACCGGGTGCTCGGCCGTGTTCATGTGCAGGAAGCCCATCTCGTACCGGCCGGCCTGGCCACCCAGGCGCGCACCCCATCGGATCGGGATCTGCTCGCCCTGGTTGATGCCGATTCGCCGGGAGAAGTAGGGCTGAGGCCCGCTCCGCGGGGCGAAGGAATAGACCGATGAGCCTTCGAGGAAGAAGTCTCGCTGCTCCGGGTAGGAGATCGGGAAGCGGGAGAGATTCACCCTCCGCTGGTCCACCTCGACCTCGGCGAAGTCCGTGTTGATGCTCACCCCGGCCCGGAGGCTGGGGGTGATGTTGTACTGGATGTCGCCGCCGATCTCGGCGGGGTAATCGGTCGGGTCTTCACGAAAGGGCTCGTTGACCCAGCTCCCGAGGGCGTACGGCTTGATCTCCAGACCCACGCCCTGGCTCAATCCCTGGAGTCCCGTCACGAGCCCGGCATGGACGGGCTGGGTGAGGGGCTGGTTCCGACGGTACCCGCTCCACTGGATCTCCTCCCGGCGCCGCCGAATCGTGCGCTGGAAGTTGATGCCCCACTGATCCAGCCGGGGATCGAAGTTGAGTGTGCGAAAGGGAATCCGGACCTCGACCGACCAGCCGTCCGGGCGTCGAGCCGTCCGAACGTCCCAGATCCCGTCCCAGGACTTGTTCACGCCGAATCCACCGCCTCCGCCGCGACCGCCACCCCCGCTGCTGATGAGCCCGTCCCCCAGCAGTCCCACCGGGTTCGTCTCGAAGAAGTAGCCGGTCCGGGAGTCCAGGAAGGTGTCCAGGATGAACATGAACCGGTCATCCGTCGACAGCGGCGCGTCTCGACGCTTCTGGTAGCCCAGGATCCCGCTGGGGTCGCTGTCGTAGAGGATCGCCCCGATGTAGAGGTTGTCCTCGTCGAACATCACCCGGACCTCGGTGGGCTCGGAGGGATCGGCGTTCTCCACGGGGTCCTTCTGCCGGAAGTCCGTGATCGCCTGCGCCCGAGCCCAGGCCGCCTCGGTAAGCTCTCCGTCCAGGTCCACACCCTGGTCGGATCCCAGTTGGAAGGCCTCGAATCGAGCGCGCTGGTCCAGCCGGGTGGTCCGCGTGGCCGCAGCCTGGTCGGCGTTCTGCCCGCTGAGGGGGGTGGCCGTTAGAAGGAGGGCGACGAGGCCACCGAAGGCCAACAGAGCGACGGCCCCGGGCAGGGCCGTGATGGAGGAGCGCCGCACCGTGGTGCGGCGCTTCGGGTGGTCAGGAGACACGCGGACCTTCGAGGTGCGTCGGGAAAAGGACTGGGGCTTCAAGAATAAGACCCACGAACGCACCGGTTCGTTGACCCACTGATCGCGGCGACTCGCTGCAGGGTCACGGCACGCGGACCTCGACCAGCCACGCGATCGGATTGAGCTCGTGGAACTCGACCTGTTCGGCCTCCACGCCGCAGGCGGCCAGGTTCGAGAGCATGCTCTCCCGGGTGAAACGGACGGACCAGAATCGCTCCCGGGTGGCGACGAACCGGGTACCGCGAGGGGTGATGGGGTGCTGTCCGGTGTTCAGGTAGAAGTCCCATTGGGCCTCCTCCGCCGCCGGAACGTCCCGATACACGCACATGAACAGCCGCCCGCCGGGTCGCAGGGCGCGGACGAACCGGCCGAACACCTCCACGAACACCGGGTTCCGGTCGAGGTAGCCGTCCGTGTAAAGACCCAGGTCGTCGGACGGATCGCGGAAGTTCCCCGGGGTGAAATAGAGGCAGAAGGCCACGTCGTAGCCCTCGGGATCCAGGTCCGCGGTGGCGACGTCGCCCACCGTGACTCGGGCCGCCGCGACCCCTTCCTCGGCCCAGCGGTTCCGGGCGATCTCCGCCGTCGCAGGCGAGATCTCGAATCCGTGGTACGCCTCCGCACTCGGCCCGAAGATCGACCCGTGATATCCGGTTCCACACCCGATGTCGGCGAAGCGGAGAGACTTCCCCTCATACCGGGGCCTCAGGAGGCGGTCCTGCGCCTCCCGGGCCTCGCGGATGAGGGGATTGGTGTAGCTGTGTTCCAGGGTCTTGAGGACCGCCTGATCCTCGTCGGATCTGCGCCGGTCGTCCGTGGCGCCCCCACTCACCGGACCTGGATCGCCTCCAGGAACAGGATCTGATCGAAGGTCCGGTTCAGGGTCTTGCTCTCGAAGTTGGCCATGGGCATCCCCTGCTCCCAGGCCACCTGGTCGCCGACCGCTACCTCCAGGGCAGGAGCCGCGAGCCAGACTTCTCCGGCCTCGGTCTCCACGTGGAGGTACGTGTAGTCGCCGGCGGGGATCACCTCCAGCACCGAACCGGCAGAGCTGAGGTCCGGAACCACGCTCTCTCCCGCCTTGTGGTACGCGTCGACGAAGTAGAGCAGATCGAACGTGCGGCCCAGGGCGTTGCTGGTGAAGTCGCGCATGGGCATTCCGCCGGTCACGGCCACCTCGTCTCCCACCTCCAGCTCGGTCATGGGACCGGCCGCCCATGCCTGATCACCGTTGATGTCGAGGAGGGCGTAGGTGTATCCGCCGGCGTTCTCGATCTCCAGCACCACCGCGAGCATGGAACCCGGATCGACGGCGGTCGACGGTACCGTGGTCCCGGGGGCGATGGGGGGATGGTCGGCCGGCAGGCCGTCGCCTCCTGCGACCGCCGCGTCGGGCTCGGAACCGCCGCAGGCCGCGACGAAGAAGGCAAGGGCAGGGATCAGAAAGAGGCGTCGAGAATGAGTCATCATCCTTGAAGTCCTGTCATTGAAAGCGGGATGAAACAACAACCTGCCCAAACTGCACGTCTCGGGCCAGATCCGTTACGTCACTTCTCTCACCGACGTACGTCATCCGGCTGATCCTCCCTTCGCCCGCCCCGGAGGAGGTTTGTGGTGCGCGATCGGGACACCGGTCGCCGCTCCGTGAACCCTCTTCAGGAGAAGTACCATGCGCCGATTCATCCCCATCCTGGCTCTGGTCGCTCTGGCGGCCTGCAGCGACCGCGAGCCGACCGCCCTGGACGAGGCCGATCCCCTCCTCGGCCAGTCCGAGGCTCCCTTCCCCGGTAAGGCCGACGTCCTGACCGTGGCCACCCGGAACCTCTACCTGGGCGGCGATATCGACCGGATCCTGGGGGCCCAGTCTCCCCAGGACATCCCGCTCCTCGCGACCCAGACCTGGCTCGAGATCCAGGCCTCCAACTTCCCCGAGCGCGCCGCCGCAATGGCGGCGGAGTTCGCCGCCCGCCCGCCCCACGTGATCGGGGTCCAGGAAGCGCCCCTGTACCGGATCCAGGTCCCGGGCGATGCCCACCTGGGCAACCCGGTGCCCGCCACCGCCGTGGCCATGGACTTCCTGCAGATCCTGCTGGCCGCGCTCTCCGCCCACGGACTGGACTACTACCCGGCCGCCGTCATCGAGAACGCCGACGTCGAGCTTCCGATGGCGACCAGCCCGACCACGCTGGCGGACATCCGCTTCACGGACCGCGATGTCGTACTGGTCCGGTCCGACGTGGAACTGGTGAGTTCGGACGCCGGCAACTTCCAGGCGCGGCTCCAGTTCCCCGTTGCCGGTGCGATCCCCATCGAGCTGACCCGCGGCTGGACCGAAGCGACGGTGCGCGTCGAGGGCCGGGAGTACCGCGTGGTCAACGCCCACCTGGAGCTGCAGCGGTTCGCCCCCATCCAGGAGGCTCAGATGGCCGAACTCCTGGCTCGCGTGCACGGTGACGACGGTCCGGTCTTCCTGGTCGGCGATCTGAACTCGGACGCGGGAGGTGGTCAGACCGCCAGCTACGGGATGGCCATCGCGGCTGGGTTCCACGACACCTGGGATCAGAAGAAGTCCAGGCTCCCCGGGACTACGTGCTGCTACCGCAAGGACCTCATGGGAGGCCTGGACACGATGACGGAGCGCATCGACTTCGTCCTCTTCCGGGACCGCACGGATCCGAACCCCACGCGGATTTCCGGTCTAGTCTGGCCTGAGCTGCTGGGTGCGGGCCCCGAGGATCGGACGCAGTCGGGCCTCTGGCCCTCGGATCACCGGGGTCTCTCGGTGGACCTGAAGCTCCCCCCGCGGGAGCCGGTCATAGACCATTGATCCCCGCAGGTTCGACACCCAGTCCCGGCGGCGGCGGCCCTCTCGGGTCGCCGCCGTCCGGCACCCGGGGGGGTACGGCCTCAGGATCGGATCGGGAAATGGAGTCCCTTGAGGTGCACCGCCGTGGCGAGCCGTCCGGCGTCGTGCTCCGCGGACGGTGCCATCGACTGATCGCCCGGGGCACGGATCCCGTCCACGACCCGAAGCAGGATCAGGCCCACCACGAACCCGGCGAGCAGGCCGATGGCCACGACGAGCCTTCGGTTGGACGACTCGAGCCGCGCAACGCGGGCCTCGAGATCGGGTGTCGATCCGGCACCGGACTCCATGGTCCCCCCAAGGTACGGGTTACTGCCTCAAGATAGAGAGCCTGCCTAGCGGGACGCGACGAACCGGCTGATGTGGCCCGGTCCGGCGGCCCACCCCACGGTCGGTGCGTGAAACGCGACGGTCCAGTAAGACCGCTCGTCGATGACGGTCCAATTCGCCCCACCATCGACGGAGAACGCCGACCCGGTGGGCGCCACCGCCACCAGCGTCGGGCCCGGGGCCGCGGGTACGAAGGTGCCGGCGAAGGGAGCACCCCCGAGCGGGACCGGGCCGGCCGGGGACCATGTCTCACCTCCGTCGGAGGTCAGGGCGAGGTTGGCGAGGATCGAGTCGGCCAGACTGAAATCCCCCCCGAAGGCTGCCCCCGTCCGGTCGTCCAGGAAGGCCAGAGAGGTGATCCCGGACGTGCCCGAGTTGCTTGCAATCGGGGTCACGACCTCCGTCCACGTCTCACCATAGTCTCGGGTGGAGATCACGCGGGTATCGACTCCCGAGGCCCCCGTTACGAACCAGCCCAGCCCACCGGGTCGGGTCACGACGCAGGTGCCACTCGACGCGAACGCCCCCTCCCCCGGCCGGGCGTCGGGGACCCTGGCCGGATCGATCCGACTCCAGGTCGCCCCACCGTCCAGGGTTCGAATCAGGGTGAACTCCCCCTCGTGGCTGTCCGAAAACGCAAACCCGCGCTCCTCATCCCAGAACGAGAGGCAGTCGAAGAACGCGTTGGGGTCTTCGTTCAGGAACTGCCGGCTCCAGGAGGCCCCGCCGTCCGTGGTCTCGTAGATCCGCGAATCGGTGCCGTTCCCAATGGAGAGGACGACCGCCCGCGACGCAGAGAACGCGTGCACGTCCCGAAACTGGAGGCTGTCGGCCCCGGGCACGCGATGGATCTCCCACCCTGCACCTCCGTTGACGGTGCGGGCCACCCGGCCCTCTGTACCCGCCGCCCAGACGGTCTCCTCATCCACGATGTCGAGGGCGATCCAGAGAGCCGTGGAGTCGGCGTGCTGGACCTCCCAGGATCCGCCACTGAACTCCTGCGGTGTTCCTGCCACGATCGCGGAGGCGTCGGCCTCGGCGCCGGGCGCGTCGGCCTCGGGCCCGCCGCAGCCCATCGGAACCCCCATGACTCCCCCCAACGCGACGAGCCCCCCCCAGCGGCGGGGCCGGCGATGGCGAGGGCGGGGGGACTCGAGAGTGAGATCAGCAGTTGTTGCGGGCATAGAGAATCTGGAACGCGGGATCGGTATCGTCGGCGTCGCCGAAGACGCGGGCCACGAGCGAGTCCCGCGAGGTTCGGAGGTATTCGATGGCCTGGGGGAAGTCGTGGTCCGGGTTCTCAACCCTCATTCCGTTGGGGACCAGGGTCACGACCCGAAATTCGGCTCCGTCCTGGCCAGACGGCCTCGCGACGAACACGAGCCCCTCCTCCGGCCGTTCACCCACGCTGAGGTCCCAAAGGGTCGCAAGCTCCACGCTCACGAGGCGGCCACCACGGACGCTGCGCGCCATCCCCAGCATCATCCCCGCCGCCGGCGCCAGCCAGACCTCCTCGTCCCGGGCATCGGGCCCCTCGGCCAGCCAGCACCCGGCCATCCAGGCCGCGTCGTGGATGGTGGCGTTGGCTGCCGCCTGCTCCGGATCCCGACCCCGCTCCTGAGCGGACAGAGGCACGAAAGGCCCGACGCAGAAGACCCCGCCGCAGATCGCTCCGAGGGCGGCGGTGGTGAGAAAGCTGGGCCGTTTGAGATGGTCTCGGTACATGGTCACTTGTCCGGAAGGGACGAGAACGGGCGCCGAGAGGACCATGTCCCCCCGGCGCCCGGCGCGCCAGTCGACTCCACCGGCGGCGACCCGCTAGTCGATGCGCAGGACCTCCATGGGACTCGTGCGGGAGGCCCGACTGGCCGGGCCGAGGCTCGCGGCCACGGAGACCCCTACGAAGAGAGCCAGGACAACGCCCAGGGTGAGCGGATCCCAGGGCTGGACCCCGAACAGCTGCGAGGCCACCACCTGACCCAGACCCAGGGCCATGATCACCCCGGCCACCAGGCCCATCCCGGTGAGGCGCAGGCCGTCGCCCAGGACGATCCGCCGGACCTCCGACCCGCCGGCTCCAAGCGCGATCCGCACACCCAGCTCCTGGCGACGCTGCGCGACGGAGTAGGAGATCAGGCCGTAGATCCCGAGGGTAGCCAGGAAGAGGGCCACCAGGCCGAAGATGGTCAGTGCGACCGAACCCACCGCCCATTGCAGATGGCTCTCGGCCACCACGTCGTTCAAGGGCCGTAGGACCATGGGCAGGTCGCTGTCCATGTCGAGCATGGCGGTCCGTACGGGTCCGACGAGATCCCCGGGACTCCCGGCCGTGGAGACCACGAAGAACACCCGCCGTGCCTCAGCCTGGTCCAGGGGCCGGTAGATCTGGGGATTGAATCCGGTGGCCTGGAGGCTGCCGTCCTCGTGTCGGACGTTCCCAACCACTCCGACGATGGTGTACTCCACGGGATTCTGCGGTGAGCCCATGGTCATGGTTGAACCCACCGGAGACCGCCCGCTGAAGTAGCGATCGCGGAGTTCCTCGTTCACCAGGGCGACCCGCTCCGCGCCGGGCCCATCCATGGTCTCGAACCCGCGGCCCTCGATGAGAGGGATGCCCATCGTCTCGAGGTAGGCCGGCGCGATGCGGTTCGGAGTGGCCACGGGCCAGTCCTCCCCCACCGATGCCGCCAGTTCGGGCGTAACGAACCGCAACGCTCCACTTTCGTGGTTCAGGGGCAGCGAACTCACGGCAGACACCGACTCCACACCCGGCAGGGCGCCAAGGGCCTCCATGGTCCGATCCCGATAGGCCCTCACGTCGGCCGCCTCCGGGTAGGCCGACTCCGGAACCGTGACGTTGACGGCCAGGATCCGGTCCGCCTCGTACCCCAGGTCGATCTGCTGGACCGCCTGGAGGCTCCGGAGCATGAGTCCGGCGCCGGCGATGAGGACCACGGCCATGGCGACCTGAGCCACCACCAGCAGGCGACGTCCGCGGGTGCGCCCTCGACCGGCGGATCCCTTGGATCCCTCCTTGAGAGCGGCGGACAGGTTCTGGCGGCTCGCCCGAAGGGCCGGCCAGAGGCCGAAGACGAGTGGCGTCAGGGCCGTCACCCCCAGGGAGAACAGAAGCACGGTCCCGTCCACGGTGACCTCGCCGACTCGGTAGAGGCCATCGGGGAAGACCGGGCCAATGAGCGCCACGGTCCAGAAGGCCAGCATGACCCCGACTCCGCCACCGGCCACGGCCAGGAACGCGGACTCGGTGAGAAGCTGCCGCACGATGCGGCTCTTCCGCGCGCCCAGAGCAGCCCGCACCGCCACTTCCCGGGTCCGGGAGGAGCCCCGGGCCAGGGTCAGACTCGCCACGTTCACACAGGCGATCATGAGGACGAACAGGACGGCACCCAGGAGGACGGCGAACGCAGCCCGCATCACGTCCCAGACGAAGTTCAGCGCCTCCCGCAGGGGCTTCACCGACACTCCGTCAAACCGGCCGTCGGCATCGGGATAGGCCGCCGCCAGCTCCCGCTGGATGCCGCTCAGCTCAGCCCTCGCCTCGTCGGCCGTCCACCCGTCGTTCAGCAGGCCGACCAGAATGTAGTAGGCCTCCCGGCGCTCCATGATGGACGCGTCCTGCGGCACGGGAATCCAGAGCTTGATCTCGTTGAAGGGGAAGTTGAAGTCCCGTGGCATGACGCCAATGACCGTGTGGGCCACTCCGTCCAGCGAGATGGTCCGGCCCACCACACTGGGGTCCCCCGCGTACCGCCGCTCCCAGAGACCGTGGTCCAGAAGCACGACCCGCTCGCCGGACGGACCGTCCTCGCCGGCCATGAACCCACGGCCCAGCACGGGCCGCACGCCGAGGATGTCCAGCATGTTGTCGGTCATCCGACCGATCGGAATCTGCTCCGGACCCTCGGGACCGGTGACGTTCGTGGAGCCGTAGTTGTAGACCCCCATGTCCTCGAAGGCCCGGCTCCGCTCCTGCCAGTCTGCGGCCATGGCCAGGGAATGACGGGCCATCTCCCACCCGCTCACCTGGTCGTACTGGTTGACCTGGACCACCCGATCCGCGTTCGCGTACGGCAGGGGCCGGAACAGGTAGGGGTTCATGATGCTGAAGATGACGGTGGTCGCAGCCACCCCCAGAGCCAGCGTCAGAACCACGAGCCCGGTGTATCCGGGCGCCTTCCTCAGGGTCCGCAGTCCGTACCGCAGATCCTGAATCAACTCGTCCACGCGCATCACTCTCCCCTCCTCCCGACCCCTCCGACGCTGCATCTGCTCGCAGTAGGCCCGGGTCGCCTCCAGGTCTCCAAACTCACGCTCGGCCTCTCGCCGGGCGTCCGCCTCACTCCATCCCTGCTCGATCAACTCCTCGGCCGCGGCCTCCAGGTGGAAGCGCAGCTCCTCGTCCACCGCGGACCGGGCTCCGGCCCGTCCTCCGGTGTTGAGGCGAAACGCCCTCTGGATCCGACCGCCGAGAGCCATGATCAGCCGCTCACCGCCGCGCTGGGCTCCAGGACCTTGAACACGGCCGCGGCGTACCGCTTCCAGAACGCCGTCTCAGACTCCAGCTGCTTCGCCCCGGACCGTGTGAGGCGGTAGAACTTGGCTCTCCGCCCCTTCTCACTGACGCCCCACTCGGGCTCCACCCATCCATTCCGCTCCATTCGGTGGAGCGCCTGGTAGAGGGCGGCGTCCTGGAGTTCCAGGATCCCCTCGGACCGGGCCCTCAGGGTCCGGGAGATCAGGAATCCGTGCATGGGCCCTTCCGTGAGGGTCTGCAGGATCACCAGATCCACGGTCCCGGGGAGAAGTCCCCTGCTCTGTTCACCCATGGGTGCACTCCGCTGTACGCGAGCCAACTCGGAGGGGCGGGTCCCGCTTCCCCTCACCATGTGAGGTAAAGAATATTACCCCTCACCATGTGAGGTCAAGGGTCGCGTTGGGCCGGTGCGACCCTGTAGGGGCCAGATCAGGCGACGATTCCGGATGTCCCGGAGTTCGGCACCCGGGACCCCCGGTACCGGGACGAGGTCACCCGCCGCGCCGAACTCCTGGGACAACCTCCAACCGGGACCTGAAACCCGCCGGCTCGTTCGCTCGTCGGTCCTATCGGTCGCATGCTGAGCGACCGTTCCCCAACAAGGACCGCGCATGGAAGCCGTCATCGAGACCTCCGGCCTCACCAAGAAGTACCGGAAAGTGCTGGCCGTGGACGACCTCACCTTCTCGGTGGGTCGGGGGCAGATCTTCGGGTTCCTGGGGCCCAACGGCAGCGGGAAGACCACGACCATCGGGATGCTCCTGGGCATCATCTCGCCCACCGCCGGATCGTTCTCGCTGCTGGGCGCCAGCAACCCCCGTGACCTGCACCACGCCCGCATGCGGGTGGGAGCGACGCTCGAGTATCCCAACTTCTACCCCTACCTCTCGGGCTGGGACAATCTGAAGCTCGTGGCCAACGTGAAGCGGAAGGGCAACGCCGAGATCACGGCTTCGCTGGAGGCGGTGGGTCTGTGGGACCGGCGGAAGAGCCAGTTCAAGACCTACTCGCTGGGCATGAAGCAGCGCCTGGCCCTGGCCGCCACCATGCTCGGGGACCCGGAGCTGATCCTGCTGGACGAGCCCGCCAACGGCCTGGATCCGGAGGGCATGCGGGAGATCCGTGAGATCATCCTCCGGCTGGCGGACATGGGGAAGACGATCTTCCTCTCCAGCCACCTGCTCTGGGAGGTGGAGCGAACCTGTACCCATGTGGCCATCATCAAGAAGGGCCGCATCATGCAGCAGGCCAGCATGGCCGATGTCACGTCGGGCTCGGTGATGGTGGGCCTTCGGGCCTCAAACCTGGCCGCCCTGGCCGACGGGATCGCCGACTACCCCCATCTCCTCAACCGCCGGGTCGAGGACGGTGAACTCATCGCCGAGCTCGAGAACGACGACCTGGCTTCGTTGAACCGATTCCTGGCCGGCAGGGGGCTCTACCTCTCCCACCTAGCCCTCAGAAGGAAGACGCTCGAGGACGCCTTCATGGAGGTCACGGGCGAGGACGACGAGGGAGCGGAACCGGCGCACCACATGACCGAGCTGGTCGGAGAGGGGGTAGCATGAGGCTCCTGGTGCTTCTCAGAAACGAGTCCCGGAAGACCCTCCACAGACTGGCCTTCTGGGTCACCTTCCTGTTCTTCGGGTTCGTGGTCCTGGTGGATCAGCTGGAGAACATGGCGCGGACCCAGGCGCAGCCCGACCGCTACGACTGGACGCTGCCCGGCGCGTGGGCGGACGGAATCGGGGGGATGGGGCAGCCGGCGCTGTTCTTCAGCGCCGTGATCCTGCTCCTGCTCATCGCGTCGGAGTTCTCGTGGCGCACGGCCCGACAGAACGTCATCGACGGCCTGTCCAAGTCGCAGTTCTTCGTGGGCAAGCTGCTGCTCCTCCCCATGATGGTGGGAGTCTTCGTGGGCTTCACGGTGCTGAGCACCGGACTGACGGCCTACTTCGCCACGGACATGGCCGCGTTCGAGGGACCGCTGATCCAGCCCACGGACTGGGTGATGATGGGTGCCTTTGCCACCGCCGTCCTCCTGTACGGTTCCATGGCCCTGTTCGCCGCCACGGCGATCCGGTCATCGGGCCCGGCCATGGGTGTCTGGTTCCTGTGGCTGGCGCTGGTGGAGCAGATGCTCCCCTCGGTGGTGAACAAGATCCGGGACGGCTGGGGACCGGCCATGGCCCCGTATCAGCCCGGCGCGCTGGGGATGCGGCTGCTGGACAACCTGGAGCACGACCCGGCGGCCCTGCAGGCCGCCGCCGTCCGGGCCATGGAGGCGGGAGATCCCATTCCAACCGCATTGCCCGGCCTCTGGCCGGCGGCGTGGACCTGGATCGCGGTGCTGCTGCTGGTCTCCTACATCCTGTTCCGAAAGCGGGACCTGTAGGCCTCCGCCACCGCGGAACAGCGAGCCCCCGACGCCGTGCGGCGCCGGGGGCTCTCTTCCGTAGGGGCCCGGCTGCCTATCGCATCAGACCGACCGTGATCGGCATCAGTGTGCGGGGGTTCTTTGCCAGCCGCTCCATGAACTGATGCGTGTACACCCGGATGTGCCGGCCTCGGCCATACACCTCGAGGGTGTGGATCTCGTGGGGCTGAATCACGTCCAGGTAGGTCAGGCCACCCAGCACCGGAGCCTCGTCCACCCAGACGGAGACCGGCTCCGAGCGACCCCGGATGTACGCGCAGTCCGCGAAGCCGATGGACCGGGTGCGGCAGGGCATCGTCCGGAAACCGACCCGGGCCTCGATGTGCTCCAGAGCGGTGAAGAAGGGTGAGAACGCCAGATCGTCACGGTCGAACGCCCGCACGGAGGTGGCGACCGCACGCCGTCTTCGGGTGAGTCTGTCGACGGTGACCGACAGTCCCTCGAGAAGGATGGCATCGGGCTCGAGAAGGAACTCCACGAAGTAGGTCTCGCCCTCCGCGACACCCTCCTCCGCGTCCGTGCCCACCCAGATCCGGCCGTCCAGGTAGCCCAACTGATCGAAGGTCAGCCAGCCACCGCCGGCCGGGAATCTCGGAAGCAGGAAGGTCCCGTCCTTCCGCGTCAGGGTCCCGCGGCCCGCCTCCGCCTCCTCCACCCAGACCGAGGAAAGGGGATCGCCGGTGACCGCATCCAGGACCCGGCCCCGAACCTCACGGGGTCCGGCGTCCTGCCCGAACAGGGGGAGGGTCAGCGCAAGGAGCGCCAGCGTCATCGCCGCGAGCGCGATACCCGTCCGCACCGAGGGCGGCGCGGCGGACCTCGTCCTGGCCCGTGTCCGCGTCGGGCTTCGGCCGTGCAGTTGCCGCCTCATAATCTCCCCCTTCCCCACTCGAGCCTCTAGGTGCCCGACCCGCGTGCGCCGGACCTGACTGTCAGACACGAACCCGGTCCCACGGGTTCCCGGCCGGACCCGCGCGGGCGGAGGATCAGCCGCCTCCCAGACTCGCCTTGTAGGCCCAGTACCGCTGGCGGAGGGTGATGACCGGGTTGGCGTCTTCGTGGGGCTGGATATCCTGGTCGGTGACCGAGATGTACAGGGTGTACTCCCCGTCGTTGAAGCTCACGCCTTCGGCGTCGCCGGGATCGGCGGCCAGGATGTAGGCGACGTGCGCGTTCCGCCCGTGGCAGGGGGCGTCGGGCACGGGCTCGGTCTCGCAGGTGCAGCGGACGTCCCCGCCCGCCTCGTCAGCGCCTTCCATGGCGGCCATGACCCGATCGGTGAGTTCACCTTCGGCGTTCATGAACCGATTCACGGCTTCGTAGACCACGTCGTCCGAAGCCAGGATGTTGCCCTGGATGGAGAAGTAGATCTCCTCCCCGGGGAGCCGACCCTGCACCGAGAGGGACGCCGGCAGGTTCTCGGCCCCCGAGAAGCCGGCCATCCGGCCCTGCAGATCCACGATCCCGAACTGGCGGTTCTCGAACCGGGGGTCCTCGCTGAGCATGCGAAGGATCTCGGCCGGGTCCGTTCCGGCCTTGAGCTGCGCGTAGATCAGCTGCTGGTTGGCCCGGGTCCGGTCCACCCCGGCCTGGGCGGCCGCCACCCCGATTCCCGGCACCACGATGGCCTGGATGTCCATGAGCCCCGCGGCCGGGAAGGCCAGCAGGCGCTCCTGGGCGACACAGGTGGCGGAGGCGATGACCACTCGGCCGGTCCGGGCGTCGACCGCAACGATCGACCACGTCGCCGACAGGGCGGAGGGAAGGGCGAGAATCGCCACCAGCGCCACGGCGACGAGCGAGGGAAGCCGGGAGCGCGCCGGGTTCAATCGGAGGAGGAACGGTCTGGACATGCGTGGATCTACTCCGGTCCGGGAATGGAGAACTGCTCCCACACCTCGGGGGGTGGGTCGATGGGGCGACCGGTGTTCCAATCGATGGGGCACCAGTGGGTCAGGCCGCGAGCGACCACCTTGCCGTCCTTGAGGCGCCGAATCTCCGTGTGGCGCTGAAACGCCCGCCGGGTCGCGATCCCGACCCAGGTGGTCGCCACGATCTCGTCCCCGGCGAACACGGGACGCAGGTAGTCGATCTCGTGGCGGGCGACGACCCAGGCCAGCAGCTTCTGGATGTCGGCCGACGCCCGCGTGGTCCAGTGCGCGATGGCCGCCTCCTGGATCCAGCGAATGAAGACCACGTTGTTCACGTGGCCCAGCTCGTCGATGTCATCCGGCTGGACCTCGATAGGGACCTCGTATC
>JBDHIJ010000100.1:0-6660 GCA_039587435.1 Gemmatimonadota bacterium | reverse complement strand
TCGGGCTGGGCTACCTGAGGCTGGGCCAGCCCGCCCCCACGCTTTCCGGCGGTGAAGCCCAGCGTCTGAAGATCGCCCGCGAGCTGGCCCAGGGCGGGAAGAAGCTGGGCAGGAAGCTTTACCTCCTGGACGAGCCCACCACCGGCCTGGCGGGGGACGACGTTCGGAAGCTGCTCCGGGTGCTCGGTCGGCTCCTGGATCAGGGCAACACCGTCCTGGTGATCGAGCACAACCTGGACGTGATCAAGTCGGCCGACTGGGTGGTGGACATGGGCCCGGGCGCCGGTGCCCGGGGTGGCCAGGTCGTGGCCATGGGGCGGCCCGACGAGGTCGCGGCGGTTCCGGAGAGCGTCACCGGGCGGTTTCTCGCCCCACTGCTGGCGGCGAGGACCTCCGCATGAGGCGCGGGGCCGGCTTCCCTCGGCTTTGCCGGGCCGGAGGCGCGGCCCTTGTCCTGGCCGCGGGAGTATGGGTCCAACCCCTCGCCGCCCAGGGCGTGGCCGGATCCGCCGTCGACCTCCAGGGGCTGGAGTTCCTTCGCCTGTCCACCCTCCCGTCCGACCCGGAGAATCAGGCCGTACTGGAGTTGAGCCTGCCCGCCGGCTCCGTGTGGGAGCCGGAGGGCCAGGAGGGGATTTCGGCGATCTGGGCCGCCGTCCTGACGGTGGAGCTGGGCGCGGTGCCGGGCGTCCGAGTGATGGTGTGGGCCGAACCGGACCGCGCCGCGATCCGGCTCGTGGGGGAGCCGGGCCCGGTCGCGGCCGGATTCGGTGAGGTGGTCTCGCGCCTCCTGGACCCGAAGCTGGACCCGGAGACCGTCCAGCGGGAGGCCCGGAGCCTGTCGGCCATGCTGAGCGCAGAACTCCTGGACCCCGAGGCGCTGGGAGCCCGGGTGTTCACGTCCACGGCCCTCGGGGATCACCCGTACGCCCGACTGGAGACGCCGGCGGGCTACGAGGCCGTCGACCGGGAGGATCTGCTCCGCTTCCATCGGGCCCGGGTCGGTCTCCGGGGAAGCCGCATCATCGCGGCAGGCCTGCGGGACGAATCCCTCGAGGCGCTGGAAAGGCACGTCCTTCGCTGGGCGGAAGCATCCGCCGGCGCCGGGAGGAGGGTGGGCGAGCCGTCGCCGGTCCCCGCGCTCCCGGGCGCGGTCGAGCGGGATCTGTCGGGACGGATTCCGATCCAGCTCGTTCACGCGCCGGGACTCACCTCGGTGAGCCTCCTGGTGGGCCATCCGCTGGAGCCCGTACCCGACACGCTCTGGATGCCCCTCGCCCTGGGCGTGGAGATGCAGGCGATCGCCAACTTCCGGACCATGACCACCTGGCCGCCGCCGGCGGACGGCGCGCCCCGAAGCGCCTCGGACGGATCGGCCACCCGCCTTGCGAGCGGGGCGATCCTCCAGGCGCGGGCCCGGATCCACTGGTCCCGGGCCGGGCAGGCGCTCCAACTCCTCCTCGAGTCCCTGGACCGGATGGGCGAGCACGTCCCGCCGCCGGACCGGGTGGCGGCGGTCACGGCGGGAGTCGCCGCGTCCGGGCCGTCGAGCCTGCCGCTGGAGGCGCGGGTCGCCCAGATCTCGGCCTATTCCTCGGTTGGCCTGGGCCCGGACTTCTGGGGGGACTTCTCTCGGCGGGTCGCCTCCGTGGACGGGTTCCAGGCACGAGACGCTCTGTCCGGCCGGGTCTCGTCCGCTGGAGCGACCGTGGTGGCCGTCGGAGACGCGGCGCTGGTGGAAGAGGCCCTGTCCGAGTTCGGCCCCGTGACCCTGGTGGATCCCCGGGGCAACTCCATGGCGGCCCTGGACGACCTCCTGGACGAGACGGCTCCCCTGCCGCTGGTCTCGAGCCCCGTCCGGGGTCGGTGGACGTACCGCTTCCTGGTTGCCGACGAGGAGGTCGGACGAGCGGTGCGGGAGGTGTCGTCGGGCCCCGACTCGCTCGCCGGGTCCCTGGTGGTCCGGTCCTCGCTGGAGGTCGGCCCGTTCGTTCAGGAGGCCCGCGTGCTCGCCGACGGGGCCACCCTCGAGACCCGTTCGGCCGAACTCGAATCCCGGGGGGATCCGGTTCCCGTCCGGTCCTCGCTGGAGATCGTGGATGAGCGCGTTCGGGGGACGGTCGAGGATGAAGCCCGGGGGTATCTGCGGGAGGTCTCGGAACCCGCCCCGCAGGGCCTTCTGGCGGGGGATGCCCTGGAGGTGGCGCTCTGGAACGCCCCTCTGGAGCCGGGGGCCACGTGGTCGGTGCCGTTCCTCGATCCGGCCTCCGGCAGTGTCGTGCCCGCATGGATTTCGGTGGTGGGCCTCACGGAGGTCCGACTCGGGGGCGGGAGAGAGCCGCATCCGGCCTGGTCCGTCGAGGTCGTGGCTCGGGGGGTCCGGCAGCGCCTCTTCATCAGTGACGACGCTCCCCGGCGCACGCTGGCGGCGGAACTCGTGGGTCAGCCCATCCGGATGGAACTGGAAATGGATGGCCCCGGCGGAGCCCCATGACCGGGGGTGGGCGTCCCCGCGTGTCGGTCCTCCTGCCCGTCCGGGACGGCGCGCCTCACCTGGAGGGGGCCCTGGACTCCCTCCTGACCCAGTCGCTCCGGGACCTGGAGATCGTAGCGGTGGACGACGGGTCTACCGACGGGTCCCCGGAGATCCTTCGCCGATACGCCGGGACGGACGGACGGCTCCGGGTGATCTCCACCGAGGCCCTGGGCATCGTCCCGGCCCTCGAGGCGGCCCGATCGGTGGCCCGGGCGCCCTACCTGGCCCGAATGGACGCCGACGACGTCTCCCATCCTGATCGCTTCGAGGCCCAGGTCGATCTGATGGAGGCCCACCCGGCCATGGCCCTGTCGGGCGTCCGCGTCCAATACTTCCCGGAGGAGGAGGTTCGTGACGGGGCTCTTCGCTACCAGGACTGGATCAACGCCTCCACGTCCCACGAGGAGATCGCACTGGAGAGGTTCGTGGAGTGCCCCATCCCCCATCCCACCTTTCTGCTCCGAACGAACTGGGTGGAACGGGTCGGCGGCTACCGGGACGAGGGCTGGCCCGAGGACTACGACCTGCTCCTGAGGCTGGTCCAGGCCGGCGGTCGCCTGGGGCGGGTGCCGGAGGTGCTCCTGCGCTGGCGGGAGCGGCCGGACCGCCTCTCCCGGACCCACCCGGCCTACACACTGGATGCGTTTCGGGCGTGCAAGGTCCACTACCTCACCCGTGGCCCCCTCGCGGCCCGACCTCCGGTCCTCGTGTGGGGCGCGGGGCCGGTGGGGAAGGCCATGGCCAGGGCCCTGAGGGATCGGGGGCTCCATCTGGCAGCGTTCGTGGACCTGGATCCCCGGAAGATCGGTCAGGAGATCCACGGCGCCCCGGTCCTGGCGCCGTCCGACCTCCCGCCACCGGGCGCGGCGTTCGGTCTGGGAGCCGTGGGTCAGGCCGGAGCCCGGGCCGAGATCCGGGATGCGTTCCGGGCCGCCGGCTGGGTGGAGGGCGAGCACTTCCTCATGGTGGCATGATCGGCCGCCTGGCTCGAACTCTCCCGAACGGATTTCGACGATTTCCAGACCCCGCTCGTGAGGTTCGCGGGACCCCCGTTTTCGGGTTGTCGAAAACCCCCGTTTGCCGTTATTTTTCAAGGACTTTCCAGCGCTCTGCACCCCAGCGGGACAGGACCCTTGAGGCAGCAGTTTCCGGCGAGGCAGTTTTTGTGGTTTTTGGTGTCACTCCGCCACCCCTCCGGGGGGGTTGAGTGAACTCGCGCCTGCTCCTCTTCTCAACCGTCGTTCTTCTGGCCGGTCTGGAACTCGCGACCGGCTTCGCCGAGTACATCGTCCGGCAGTTCCGGGACGGCGTCGAGACCTTCCTGAACCCCAACCTCCAGCCCGACTACCTGGGGGTCGTGGGGGGCTCGGTCCTGATTCTGGTGGGGCTGACCGGAATCGGCGTGTGGACCTGGGCGCGGCTCATGACCCGCGGGATGAGCTTCACGGATCTCTGTCCCGATTGCGGATCGGAGACGCGTCGCGTCCGGCGGCAGTGGTCGCACCGGGTGGCCAGCATGGTCTCCGGGCACCGCCTGAATCGCAGGGCCTGCAAGCGCTGCAGCTGGAAGGGACTCTCGCTCAAGGCCTGAGCGCGAGGGACCACCCGCCTCCGGGCGGACCGGGTCATCCCGCCGATCGACCCGGTGAATACACCATGACCGGAAGGACCCAAGTTGTCTGAGAACGGAGACCAGACCGGCGAGAAGGTTCTCGCCCGGCTTCTCGAAGACGAGATGCGAGAGTCGTTCATCGACTACTCGATGAGCGTGATCGTCCAGCGAGCCCTCCCGGACGTCCGGGACGGCCTCAAGCCGGTCCACCGGCGCATCCTGTACGCCATGAGCGAGCTGGGGCTCTCCCCGGGCCGGGCGTACAAGAAGAGCGCGACGGTGGTGGGTGAAGTTCTGGGCAAGTACCACCCCCACGGCGACTCCGCGGTCTACGACTCGATGGTCCGCATGGCCCAGGACTTCTCCCTCCGCTTCCCGCTCGTGGACGGACAGGGGAACTTCGGGTCCATCGACGGTGATTCGGCGGCGGCCTACCGGTACACCGAGGCCCGGCTGACCCGTCTGGCCACGGAGATGCTGGAGGACATCGAGAAGGAGACCGTCAACTTCATCCCGAACTTCGACGGCCGTCTCGAGGAGCCCACGGTCCTTCCCGCCCGGGTCCCCAACCTTCTGATCAACGGGAGTAGCGGAATCGCGGTGGGAATGGCCACCAACATTCCGCCGCACAACCTGGAGGAGGTCTGCGACGCGGTCGTGGCTCTCATCCGGGACCCCGATCTCTCCCAGGACGAGCTTGAGGGAATCGTCCGGGGCCCCGACTTCCCCACCGGCGGGTTCATCTGCGGCCGTCAGGGCATCGAGGAGGCCTACCGGACCGGGCGGGGCCGCATCGTCATGCGGGCGAAGGCCGACGTGGAGGAGATGCCCAACGGCGGCGAGCGGATCATCATCTCCGAGATCCCGTTCATGGTGAACAAGTCCCGCCTCATCGAGCAGATCGCGCAGCTCGTCCGGGACAAGAAGATCACCGACATCCGGGATCTGCGCGACGAGTCGGACCGGGACGGAATGCGGGTCGTGGTGGAGCTGAAGCGCGACGCCATCCCCCACGTCGTCCTGAACCAGCTGTACAAGCACACGCAGGCCCAGTCGACGTTCGGGACCATCCTCCTGGCCCTGGTGGACGGGGTGCCCAAGGTCATGGGGCTGCGGGAGATGCTCCTGCACTTCATCGACCACCGGCACCAGGTCGTGGTCCGACGGACCGAATTCGATCTGTCCGAGGCCCAGGCCCGCGAGCACATCCTGGAGGGTCTGAAGATCGCCGTCGACAACATCGACGAGGTCATCAAGATCATCCGGGGGTCGGCCGACACCGACACGGCGTCCGCTTCGCTGCAGGAGAACTTCGGACTCTCCGAGCGGCAGGCGAAGGCCATCCTGGACATGCGCCTGGCCCGCCTCACGGGGCTCGAGATCGAGAAGCTCGAGGCCGAGCTGGCCGAGATCCGCGAGAAGATCGCCGAGTTCGAGCGGATCCTGGGCAGCCGCGAGGTCCGCATGGACATCATCGTGTCCGAGCTGGACGAGGTCGCCGAGAAGTACGGCAACCCGCGGCGGACGGCCGTACTGGACGTGGACTCCACCACGTTCAGCATGGAGGACCTGATCCCCGACGAGGAGATGGTCATCACCATCTCCCACATGGGCTACATCAAGCGGGTGCCCATCGACACCTACCGTGCGCAGCGGCGGGGTGGCCGGGGTCTCCAGGGAATGGGGACCAAGGACGAGGACTGGGTGGAGGGCCTCTTCGTGGCCTCGACCCACCAGTACCTCATGATCTTCACCCGGAACGGCCAGTGTCACTGGATCAAGGTCTGGGAGATCCCCGAGGGCCGACGGCACGGACGCGGGAAACCGATCATCAACCTTCGGGAGCTGGATCCGGGCGATGACATCGCCGCGGTGCTCCCCATCCGGGAGTTCACCGAGGACAGGTTCCTCACCTTCGCGACCCGGAAGGGCGTGGTGAAGAAGACGGTCCTCACGGCCTACTCGAACATCCGGGCGGTGGGGCTGAACGCCATCAACATCCGGGAGGGCGACGAGCTCATCGACGTCCAGTTCACCGAAGAGGGCGACGAGATCATCCTCGCCACCCGCGACGGAATGGCGATCCGGTTCTCCGAGTCGGACGCTCGACCTCAGGGCCGCGCCACCGAGGGTGTGCGGGGCATCCGGCTGAGGGAGGGTGACGAGGTCATCGGCATGGTGGTCCCGGCCCGGGACGGGACCAATCTCCTTGTCGCGACCGAGGGTGGCATGGGCAAGCGGACCGAGTTCGACGCCTGCCGCCTGCAGGGCCGCGGCGGCCAGGGGGTCATCAACCTCAAGACCTCCGACAGGACCGGCCGCGTGGTGGCCATCAAGTCGGTCCAGGACGACGACCAGCTGGTCCTCATCACCAAGAAGGGCGTGGTGAACCGGCAGGCCGTAAGGGAGATCCGGACCATCGGGCGGGCCACCCAGGGGGTGCGCCTGATGAACCTGGACGACGGAGACGTGGTGACGGATGTCGCCCGGATCCTCCTGGACGACGAGGACC
>JBDHIJ010000099.1:0-6662 GCA_039587435.1 Gemmatimonadota bacterium | reverse complement strand
TGGCCGTCGAGTTGATGGTCATGGACGTGGAGACCCCGCCCAGGTCGATCCCCTGGAAGAGGGTCCGCATGTCCTCCAGGGAGTCGATGGCCACCCCGACCCGGCCGACTTCGCCGGAGGCCATCCCGTCGGTGGAGTCGTAGCCCATCTGCGTGGGAAGGTCGAAGGCCACGGAAAGACCGGTCTGTCCCTGGGAGAGGAGGTACTGATAGCGCCGATTCGTCTCCTCGGCCGTGCCGAACCCGGCGTACTGGCGCATCGTCCAGGGCCGACCCCGGTACATGGTGTCGTAGATCCCCCGGGTGAAGGGGTACGCGCCGGGGTCACCCAGGTCGTCCCCTCCCTCCGGGCGATTGTCCGGCCCGTACAGGCGCTCTACCGGGATCCCGGAGTCGGTGGCGAAGGTCTCGGGTTGATCGGACATGCTCACCCTTCCTCCGGGACTTCGAAATCCACCAGGACCTGGTCCTTGTCCACGGCCTGTCCGGGCTCGACGTGGATGGTCTTCACCACACCCGGCCCCTCGGCCTTCAGCTCGTTCTCCATCTTCATGGCTTCCACGATCACCATGCCCTGACCGGCCTCCACCGAGTCTCCGGGGGCGACCTCCACCTTCACCACCAGCCCCGGCATGGGCGCCTTGATGGGGCGCGGCCCCGCCGGACCCGCCCCGGTTCCGGTCATGTCCCGGATGGCCTGGGTCCGCTCGTCCACCACGGATACCAGGAGGCGACGGCCGTCAAGCGCGACCTGCCACTCCTCCCGATCCTGCCGGGTGGCCCGGATGCGATGGGACGCGCCGTCCAGGATGAGTGAGTGGACGTTGGTTCCGGGAACCGTGGACAGGTCGGCGTCCACCGGCTCGCCGTCCAGGAGCACCTGGTCTCCGCCCAGTTCCACGGTGTGGGTCGTGCCTGAGATCGTGACGAAGTACTTCATTCGGTTTCCAGGGCCGGAGCGTCGCGTTCGTCGGCGTCCCCGGGGTGGGCGCCGGATCGATGGAGAAGCAGCACGGTCTCCACGTGCTGAGTGTGTGGGAACATATCGAGAACGTGCAGCGCCTTCACCTCGTATGCGCCGTTCATCCGCGAGAGATCGCGGGCCAGCGTGGCGGGGTCGCAGCTCACGTAGACGATCAGGCCGGGCCCCAGCTCACTGAGCACGGGCGGGATCGACTCCTCCAAGCCGGCTCGAGGTGGGTTCAGCACCAGGGCGTCGACGGGGAGGAGCGCGGGGAGCAGTTCCTCCACGCGGCCGTGGTGGACCACGAAACCCTCCAGTCCGCGACCGCGCGCTGAACGAACCGCGTCCTCGTCGGCCTCGATTCCCTCCACCAGCAGGCCGCGGGCTGCCAGCGGAAGCGCGTACCGCCCCGCCCCCGAGTAGGCGTCGATGACGGTACACCCGGCATCGAGGGGTTCGAGGGCGTGATTCACGATCCTGCCGATGGCGTCTCCGACACCGGCGTTCACCTGGCTGAAGCCGAACGGCCCCGCCTCCAGCGCTCCCGCGAGCCACGCCGTTTCCAGCGCGGATCCGCCGGCGGCCAGCCGAGGCGCCCCCTCGGAGGGCTGCCACCAGACTCCGGTCAGCCCCGGCACCGCCTCCACGAGGGCCTCCGCGCCGCGGGACCAGTCCCTGCCGCCGACGACGGAGAGGAGCACGCCCCGGTCCGTGGACCGGAGCGTGAGGCGCAGTTCGCGCTCTCCCGACGGGAGCCGGTCGGCCCCCGGACCCCAGGCCCGCCGGAGGGCTCTCCAGACCGCGTTCAGCGGTTCTTCCGGCAGGAGGCACTCCCCGTCCACCTCGGTGATCCGGTCCTTTCGGGGGATACCGTGGAACCCGGCCACCACCCGCCGGCCACCGAGGCGCCGAAGCGTGTAGGTCACCCGATTCCGGTACCCGATCTGCCTCGGCGAGGGCTCGGGCCGCGGCTCGGGGATGGAGAGCCCGCCGATCCGGGTCAGGGCGTCGGTCACCATCCGCGTCTTTGCGGAGAGCTGGGCCTCGGGAGTCAGGTGTTGGAGCTGGCAGCCGCCGCACCGGTCGTAGAGCGGGCACGGAGGATCGGTCCGGTCCGGCCCCGGGCGCAGCAGCTCCACGATCTCTCCCCGGGCCCATCGCGCGCGGCTCTGGCGGAGCCGCACGCGTACCCGGTCGCCCGGAGCGGATCGAGGTACGAAACAGGCCCGACCGTCCGGCAGGTGCGCCACGCCGTCCCCACCGTTGGCTATGGACTCGACATCGACCTCGCACACGGACCCCGAGGGTGCGAGTTCGGCATCCTGGTCGGTGGACGGGGCGGCCTCCCGTGTCACGGCACCGGCTCAGTCCCGGATGTCGGTCCGACGGAACGCCATCTGCCAGGCCGACACCCCGCCGCCGTGGTCCGAGCCGATCCGGGTGACCCGGTGCGCCTTGCGATCCCGGTGCTCCAGGATGGCTGCGGATACCAGAGCCGCTCGGAAGCGCTCCTCGGCCAGGCCGTCCTCCAGGAGGTCGGGATGGTCTTCCAGGTAGCGGATGTGGATGTCCCCGCTCACGAAGTCCGGCTCGGTCATGACCCGCATGTGGAACGGGACGCTGGTCTCCAGGCCGGAGATGGCGAGCTCGCCCAGGGCCCGGGACATGCGCCGGATGGCGGTCTCACGGTCCTCCCCGTAGGCGATGAGCTTGCCGAGCAGTGGGTCGTAGTGGAGTCCGACCTCGAACCCGGCGGAGATTCCGCCGTCCCAACGGATGCCCGGCCCGGCCGGCACTTCCAGGTGATGGATCAGGCCCGTGGAGGGGAGAAACCCGTTGAACGGATCCTCCGAGGTGATCCTGCACTCGATGGCATGGCCGGTGAGCGTGATGTCGTCCTGGGCGAAGGGCAGCGCCTCACCGGACGCGACCCGGAGCTGCCACTGGACCAGGTCGACGCCGGTCACCAGCTCCGTGACCGGGTGCTCCACCTGGATCCGCGTGTTCATCTCCAGGAAGAAGAACTCGCCGTCCTTGAAGAGGAACTCCACCGTGCCGGCGCCGACGTAGTCCACGGCCTGGGCGGCCTTCACCGCCGCGGATCCCATGGCCTGCCGCAACTCCGGAGTGATGACCGGCGACGGACACTCCTCCACCAGCTTCTGGTGCCGGCGCTGGATGGAGCACTCCCGCTCGGCCAGCGACACCACGTTGCCCCGGGTGTCGCCCAGGACCTGGATCTCGATGTGTCGAGGGGCGTGGAGGAACTTCTCCAGGTAGACCGCTCCGTCGCCGAACGCCGCCAGGGCCTCCCGGGAGGCGGCCTCGAAGGCGCGGACCAGTTCGTCCGGGTCCTCCACCACGCGCATCCCCTTCCCGCCGCCCCCGGCGGAGGCCTTGAGGAGCACCGGGTACCCGATCTCGGCCGCGATGTCGACGGCGGCCTCCGGACTCTCGATGGGGTCCACGATCCCCGGCACGATGGGCACGCCGGCGGCCTTCATCCGTTGACGGGCCTCCGTCTTGTCGCCCATGGACTGGATGGTCTCCGGGCGGGGGCCGATGAAGGTCAGGCCGGCGTCGGTCACGGCCTGGGAGAACCCCGCCCGCTCGGCCAGGAAGCCGTACCCAGGGTGAATGGCCTCCGCGCCGGCCTTCAGCGCGGTCTCCACCAGGGTGTCGATCTTCAGGTAACTCTCGGCGGAGGGCGCGGGTCCGATGAGGTAGGCGTCGTCCGCCTCCAGGACGTGGGGAGCCCGACGATCGGCCTCCGAGTATACGGCCACCGACTCGACGCCCAGCTCTCTGCAGGCCCGGATGATCCGCACGGCGATTTCGCCTCGGTTGGCAACGAGGATTTTCGAGAACACGAGCGGGTCCGGAAAGGAGGGGATGCAAAGTCGGGAGCCTCGAAGTTAGATCCACCGGGAGAGCCAAAAAAGGGTCCCCGGGGCGACCGAACGGCCGACCCGGGGACCCGGACCTCGGGCTGGACTCCGTCTCGACGGAGCCCCGCTCCGAAGACCTGGCGGGACTCTGGCCCCTAGCGGGACCGCGTTCCGCTCACCGTGGTCTCGCGGTCCTGGCGCCGGACCCGCAGCGAAACTTCCTCGTCCTGCTCGTAGGACGAGAGGATCCGGGCGGCGTGACCGGGATCGCGGACCTCCCGGCCGTCCACGCTCAGGAGGACGTCCCCGGACTGGAGTCCGAGGGTGTTCTCCTCGCTGGCGTCGGAGATCAGGACGCCCTCCTCCACCCCGAAGTACTCGCCCAGCCCGGGGTTCAGAGCGATCATCTGGACTCCGTCGATGCATCCGAGCGACTCGGAGATCACCACTCCGTGGCCGGTGCCGCAGGGGCCCTCCCCGGCCCGAATCCGGCTCAGGCCGAACGTCTCGACCCGCGGTGCTGCGCGCACGCCGTCGGGCGTCCGGATCTCGATGCGGGGCTCACCCGCCCGGTCCCGTTCGATGATCACGGAGCGCTCCCCCTCCGGGCCGACCCACACCTTCGGCGAAATCGCACCCTGGGGGGCCCGGTACCGGAACACTGTCCCTCCTTCCTCGTGGAGGTCCTCCATCTCCCGGAGCCGCTCGAGCACGACGCGGTTTTCCGGCCCGAAGGCCATCGCGAAGGCGCCTCCGTCGCGCGCCCGGGGCACGATCGTGCCGGTGACGCTGTTTCCATCCCGGAGGTAGGTGATATCCACGGGCTCGTCGGCCTCCAGGTCGCTCAGTACCTGGCGCAGGCGCCACTGGGGGGTGCCGGTCTCCTCGCCGTACAGCAGGAAGTGCGGCTCGTCCTCGGGCACCACCATGGGCTCGGTCAGGTCCTGACCGGCGATTCCGGTGATGATGTCTCCCTCCTGGAGGCCGGCCTCGGCCGCGGGGGAGTCCTCGAGGACCTCCTCCACCCGGACGCCCTCTTCGTTGGCGTCCATGGACATGGAGATCCCGAGCATCACCCGCTGGCCGAGCAGGGTGGTCCAGCGCATGGGGGACTCACCGAAGTTGAACTCGCAGGCGCATTCCTTCTCGGGCTCGGGGGCTCGGGGAGGCCGCTCGGGTTCCTGAGCCGAAGCGGCGGTCGCTCCGCCGATCAGGGTCACCAGGGTAAGCGCAAAGGGGGCGCGCATCCGTCTCATCGTCATTTCCTCACGTCATCCGTGCTGGGGCGCGGGCGCCGTTTCGGGCGCCGGGGCGATTCGTTCGTGATCGCCGCGTTCACCCCTTGGATGCGGAGCGTGATGGGGAGCGTTGCCGCTCCCGGAAAGTCAGGCTGCCGGCGGCACAGGAAGGGCCGCGCCGGGACTCAGTCGGTGCCGAGGACCCGGGCTCGGAACTCTTCGAAACCCGGCACCTGGGTGAGCTCTCCGTCCATGATGGCCGCGATCTCCTCGGCGGCGCGCCACTCTCGCTCCAACGCCTCCATTTCGGCCATCTCGTCGAGTCCGATGACCAGGGCGGTTCTCTGGGGGAGATCCAGTTCGCCCAACGGTCGGCGATCCCGGGCCAGGGCGCGGAGGAACTGCAGGCCACCGCCCTGCTGATCCAGGACGGTGGCCCCGGAAACGGCGTTCCGCCGGAGCGGCGGCCCCCTGGTCACCACGCCCAGGCCCATTCGGAGGCCCGCCCTTCCCTCGGCCAGGGGGAGATCGACGGTCCTCCGGCACACCCCGCACCGGGACCGCAGCCCTCCCCCGGGCAGATCGAGGAAGGTCACTTCCGAGAAGTCCCACGGCTCCATGGCCAGAGGACTGGAGCAGTCGGGGCAGGCCCGGGCGAAGGGCACCTGAGTGAACGCGAAGGTGAGGTCCGATGCGAACTCGACGAAGGCCGAACGCAGCCACTCGGGAGCGGGCATGTTGGCGCCCATCACGCCGTAGGGGTTCGATCCGCCCACCGGAGGTGCGGGGACCCGGTCGAAGGCCCTCGAGAGGACCCGGGTCAGCCAGCTCCGGCGGCTGGGAGGCAGCGCGTCGCCGTACCGCCAGTCGGAGAGGGCGATGCGCGGGGGATGCCCCACCCGGACGAGTTCCCGCCCCGGGACCGCCACCAGGGCGAGTTCATCCGAGGCCAGCCGGAGCCGCCCGTCGTCGCGGACGGCCCGCTCATAGCTCTCCAGGGCCTCCCAGCGCTCCTCGATGGACACCGGGTTCCACCGGGCGCATGTCGAGCACACGGCCCACAGGCGGCCCCGCTCCGGGTCGAAGGCGACCCGCTCCCCGCCCCGGGGCGACGGAAGACGAACCGATCCCACCGAATCCGGGCGATCGGCCGCCGGACCGGAGAGGGTGGGAAGCGGGTTCCCGCAGAAGAAGCACTCGTGGCTCAGAGAGGGATGTTCCCGTGCTTCTTGGGCGGGTTCCGATCCCGCTTGTTCTGGAGCATGTCCAGGGCGCTGATGAGCCGTGGGCGGGACTCCCTCGGGTCGATCACGTCGTCCAGGAAGCCCCGGCCCGCCGCGATGTACGGGTGGGCGAACTTCTCCCGGTACTCGTTGATGCGGGCTTCGGTGGCCTCCTCCGGATCGTCGGCCTCGCCGAGCTCCTTCCGGAAGAGGATCTCGACGGCACCCTTGGGCCCCATGACGGCAATCTCGGCGGCGGGCCAGGCCAGGTTCACGTCACCGCGGATGTGCTTGGAGTTCATGACGTCGTAGGCGCCCCCATAGGCCTTCCGGGTGATCAGGGTCACCTT
>JBDHIJ010000034.1:0-30441 GCA_039587435.1 Gemmatimonadota bacterium | reverse complement strand
CAACCGCTTCTGGGTACCCATGGTGAAGCCCTTCCCGAGCAGTCCGCCGCTGCCGATGGCCACCTTCGACTGGATGACGTTCCAGCCTGCCCCGGTGGGGTCGATGGAGGCGTCGAGGAAGACCAGGAGACGGTTCTGCTGATAGGAGGCCAGGGAGTTCCAGAGGGGCTGGGCAATGGTGCCCGCCGCCAGGTTGAGGAACAGAATGGCCAGCATCTCCGGAAGGTAGAGACGACCCCGACCGTAGAGGTAGGTCCCCAGCACCAGGAGCACGAAGTAGATCGACCAGAGCCGGGTGTCGAAGCTCAGAATCAGGCCGGCCGCCGGACTCACCAGGAGGATGAGCAGGGGGAGAGGCGTACCGGCCCAGAACAGGGCCGCGAACAGGATCCCCACGAACGCCTGGGCCGTACCCAGATCGGGCTGGAGCATCACCAGCCCGAGGGGAAGGGCGACCAGGGCGGCCGGCGCGATGAGCTCCCGGAGATACGCCGGGGGCTCGCTCCGGGCCGCCAACAGCCGGGCCAGGGCGAGGATCGTGGCAATCTTGGCCACCTCGGCCGGCTGGAACCGGAATCCGCCGATCGCGATCCAGCTCTTCACCCCCGCCGCGGTTCCGGCGCCTGTTCCCACCACGAGAGTCGCCGCCAGGAGGATGACGGCGAAGATGTACCCCGGGACCGCGGCCCACTCGATCCAGCGGAGAGGAATCCGGCTCGCCACGGTGAACGCCACCAGCGCCAGGCCGAACCAGACGAGCTGGCGCTGCCACGCGCCGCTCACGACCGGGCTCGGAATCGTGAGCACCCCGGCCGAGTAGATCACCCCGATCCCGAAGACAGAGAGGCCCAGGAGCGTGAACACGAACCCCGGTTCCCGGGCCCACCGGTTCAGCAGGCTACCCATCGGCTCCCTGGCCCCCCTCACCCTCCGCCGACTCGTCCTCGGGCGTCTGCGTGGCCCACGGCGCGGGCGTGCCGGTCCGATAGTGCTCCCCGAGCGTCTGAATCGTGTCGATGGGCATCCCGGCCTGACGGCGCAGGTAGAAGTCGGCCACCTTCGCGGCCAGCGGCGCCGCCGCCGCGGACCCGCTCTCTCCGAACTCCACCAGGGTCACCACGACGATCTCGGGCGCCTGGCCCCGGGGACCGGCCAGGGCGGTGAACCACGCATGGGGCCGCGACAGGTCCTGGGGGTTCTGGGCCGTACCCGTCTTCCCGATGAAGTCCCAGTGCTCCAGCGAGGAGAGGTGGGCGGTGCCGCCCGGAGCCGTCACCCGACGCATACCCTCCCGCATCACCTCGAGCGCCCGGTCCGAGAGATTCAGGGACCAGCCCTCCGGTCGATCGCCGGACTCCGCCACGAGGAACGGGGCGGGAGCGGTGCCGTCGCGGGCCACGGCCACGAAGAACTGCGCCATCTTCAGCGGCGTCTGGGAGTTCGGGCCCTGGCCGATGACCATGCTCAGGACCTCGCCCTCGGTCGGGCGATACCCGAAGTTCTGGACCCAGAAGTCCTTGCTCTGCGGGAAGGTCCCCGGAGACTCCCGGGGAAGGTCGATTCCGCACTGCCGGGCGAACCCCAGACCGTTCCCCCCATCGAGCAGGCCCTGCAGGCTCATGCGCAGGCCCAGCTGATAGAAGTAGACGTTGCAGGAGTGCTGGATGGCCCCGGTCATGTCCAGGGGCCCGTGCCCCTCCGGCCTCCAGCAGCGGAACCTCCGGTTTCCGAACACCATGCCACCGGTGCAGGAGATGGGCATGACCTCGTCCGGCTCCACCACTCCCATGTCCAGGGCCAGGGCCGCCGTCACCACCTTGAAGGGCGACGCCGGGGCGTACTTGCCCATGGTGGCCCGGTTGAACAGCGGTCGCTGGGGATCGGTGAGGATGCCCTCCCATTCGTCCGTCTCGATGCCCCCGACGAAGAGGTTGGGGTCGAAGGCCGGAGCGGAGTAGAGAGCCAGCACGCCGCCGTCCTCCACGTTCAGCACCACCACGGCCCCGGACATGGAGTCCGGGAAAACCCGATGGATCCAGTCCATCAGCTCGAGGTCCAGGGTCAGCCGGAGGTCCTGGCCCGGTACGCTTCCGGTGGCCTGCGTCCCGCCGTAGCTCCCGACGATCCGGCCCACGGCGTCCACCTCCAGGTACCGGATGCCGCGCATGCCCTGCAGGCGGCCCTCGTACTGCCGCTCGATACCGTCCTTCCCCACCCTCATGCCCTGCTCGTAGGGCGCGAACTCCGGGAGGTCCAGTTCCTCCGAGGTGATCTCTCCCACGTACCCCATCACGTGACCCACCGACGCACCGGGCGGATAGCTTCGGGTGGGGCGCATCTCGATGAACACGCCGGGGAAATCGGCCCTGCGTTCCTCCAGGTCGGCCACGGTCTCGAGGTCCGCCGTACCCTCGACGAGCAGGGGCTGCCGGGGATAGCGGGCGCGGGCCTGCATGAGCGCGTCGATCCGCCCGTCGGAGAGATCGAGGTACGGGCGGATGCGCTCGAGGGTGTTTCGAACGGTGTCGGCCGGTGCCGGCAGGATCGAAACCGAGTACCCGGGCACGTTCTCGGCCGCGATCCGACCGTTGCGGTCGTACACGGTGCCCCGCGGGGCCTCCACGGGCAGCGGCCGCAGGCGGTTGGACTGGGACTCCAGGGCGTAGGCGTCCGACCGGAGGATCTGCGCACGGAAGAACGCCCCCACCAGGACCACGACGAACCCCGTGACGATGATCAGGGCGGTCCGAGCCCGGGCCTTCCGCTGGAGGACGTGGAAGCCCTGCTTCACGCCTCGGCCCCCCGCCAGACCTGGCTGAGGATCAGGAGCACCAGGCCCACCGCCGCGGCGTAGACCGCCGCGAGGGGCGCCTGGACGAGAAGCGTCCGCACCGCCGGTCCCCGCACCTCGGGTCCGGCCAGGACCCAGAACAGGGCGTCACGGAGCCACTTCCCCAGGACCAGGTAGAGGAAGTGGAACATCCACGACTCGCCCACGAAGAAGTCGCGGGTCACGGCTCCCAGCGCACCGATCACCGTCATGGCCAGGGTGTTGGCCCCGAAGGCGAGCACCGAGAAGGCGTCCTCAAGCAACCCGAAGAAGAAGCCCATTCCGGCCGCCGTGCCGGCCGTCACCTCCCGGGCGGCGAGCAGGAGCGCCACGGTCAGCAGATCCGGCGCCCCCCGGTCGATCCCGAACCCCACGTGCAGGAGGAAGTGCAGGAGGACCAGCAGCGTCACCACGCCCCAGAGGCCGACGAACTTCCTCATCCCGTCCCCCCGGGACCGCCGGTCGAGTCTCCCGCTCCTCCCGGCGCATCCCCCGCCGGTCCGGTCGCCGGCCCACCGCCCGCGCCGCTCACGGTGTCTCCGTCGACGGTGATCGGGATCAGCCGACCCTGGTCATCCCAGTATTCGGTCAGATCGGTCCCACCCAGCTGGTTCGTCCGGACCAGCACGTGGGTTACGGCACCCGGGTGGACCGAGGGCTCCACCCAGTAGCTGCGGCGCCACCCCGCCTCCTCCTCAGCGGTCCCCCGCACGACGCCGATGGGAATGCCCCGCGGGTACACGCCCCCCAGGCCGCTGGTGAGGATCCGCGTGCCCTCCGGGAGCTCCGTGTTGTAGGGCGCCCCGTTGAGGAGAAGCCGGTCCGCCTCGCGGAAGGCCTCGCGGGACGGCTCCAGGAGCCCGAAGGCGTCGATCCCCCACGCCATGGCGCTGGCCCGGAAGTCGGGGTGGGTCCAGTCGATCCCGATGGCGGTGGTGGGCCGGACCTCCCGGATCACCCCCACCAGGCCCCGGTGGTCCAGGACCGGAGCGTTCAGCTGCACTCCGTCGCGCTCTCCCAGCGATACCACGAACATGCTCTCCGAGCCGCTGGTGCCCGGCCGGACCACGTCCGCGGCCCGGTACTCTGCTCCCAGGCGGTTCCGGAGGCCGAGCGTGGCCCGGAGCTCGGCGTTTTCACGCACGACCATCGACTGGTTGGTGAGCACGGCCAGCAGGGAATCGACCCGCTCCTGAAGGGCCTCGGTCTCGATGGCCCGGATCCGCGCCGCGGTCAGGGCTTCCTGCGTGAGGATGAAGGGTCGCAGGAACGTGGCCCGGATTCCGGCCGCGATGGTGTTCTGGACGGGTGCAGGGAGCGCCGATACCAGGATCGCGAGCACCACGAAGCCGGCCGCGATCCCCAGTTGACGGCGGCCACCGATGTCACTGCTCTCGGGGGCATACGCCGGCATGCGTCGGGTCCAGTCCCCATTTCCCGCAGGCAGAGCCCGCGGATCAGGTCGTCAGTACGGTCCGATACTTGGACACGTCGTCCAGGATCCGCCCCGCCCCGCGAACCACGCAGGTGAGGGGCTCCTCGTCGACGTGGATCGGGAGGTTGGTCTCGTGAGACAGGAGGCGGTCCAGTCCGCGGATCATGGCGCCACCGCCGGTCATGACGATTCCGCGGTCCACGATGTCCGAAGCCAGCTCCGGCGGAGTGATCTCCAGGGCGCGGCGCACCGCCTCGACGATGGCCTGGATCGGCTCCTGGATGCACTCCCGGATCTCCTGGGAGTGCACGGTCACGGTCTTGGGAATCCCGCTCACCAGGTCCCGGCCCTTCACCTCCATCTCGCGCTCCTCGCCGTAGTCGAAGGCCGACCCGATCTGGATCTTGATGGCCTCGGCGGTGGGCTCACCGATGAGGAGGTTGTAGTTCTTGCGGAGGAAGGTGACG
The DNA here is from genome assembly GCA_039587435.1 of Gemmatimonadota bacterium. GTDB lineage: Bacteria > Gemmatimonadota > Gemmatimonadetes > Longimicrobiales > Gaopeijiaceae > JBDHIJ01. The sequence continues at coordinate 25,709 of JBDHIJ010000034.1, read as the reverse complement.
ATGGCCAGGTCCAGCTCGTCTCCACCCACGCGGATGGAGGTGTTGGACACGATCCCGGACAGCGCGATGACCGCGATCTCCGTGGTCCCGCCCCCGATGTCGATGACCATGTTCCCGGTGGGCGTCTCTACCGGAAGCCCCACCCCGATGGCAGCCGCCATGGGCTCGGCGACCATGTAGCAGGCCTTGGCCCCAGCCGCCATGGCGGACGAACGAACGGCCCGCCGCTCCAGCTCCGTGATCCCGGACGGCACGCCGACCACGACCTTGGGCTTGATCCGGAAGATGCGCTTGGCGGTCACCTGCTTGAGGAAGTGGCGGAGCATCATCTCCGTCACGTCGACGTCGGCGATGACGCCGTCCTTGAGCGGACGCACGGCCTCGATACCCTCCGGCGTCCGACCCAGCATCCGCTTGGCGTCCAGGCCGATCCCCATGATCCGGCCGGACCCCTTGTCGACGGCCACCACCGAGGGCTCGTTCAGAACGATCCCCTCGCCCTTCACGTAGACGAGGGTGTTGGCGGTGCCGAGGTCCACCGCGATGTCGTTGACGGGGATCAGACGCCCCGAATTCAGCCAGTCGGAGAAGGAAGTCAACGCCGGTCCAAGCCCGACCCGAGGGGTCGGTTCCTGCCTGTTAAGAAGATGGATCGAAGCCCCGCGGACCCGGCTCGAGCGGATCCGTCCGGACCGGCCCAAACCTCTGCAACCGCAAGGCGTTCAAAGCTATGTGGATATGGGAACTTGAGCAATCGGAGTGCCCGTAAAACCGGGATGAAGGCGCGCTCAGTCGCGGCCGGTGCTGCCGAAGCCCCCCTCGCCCCTGCCGGTCTCGGTGGTTTCCACCACCTCCTGCACCTCCAGAACCTCGAATCGAGCGAAGATCAGCTGGGCCACCCGCTCGCCCCGCTCGACAGGCACGGGCGCCGCTCCGGTGTTCTGCAGGAGCACCTTCAGTTCGCCCCGGTAGTCCGGGTCGATGGTCCCCGGGCTGTTGGGGAGGGTGATCCCGTGACGGGCTGCGAGCCCGGATCGCGGCCGGACCTGGCATTCGATCCCGTCGGGGAGTTCCATGACCAGTCCGGTCGACACCGGACGGATCTGACCGACCTCCAGAACGAAATCCGGCTCCGCCGAGCGCACGTCGTATCCGGCCGCGTGGGGAGTGGCCCGGTTGGGGAGTGGCAGGTCGGGGTTGGACTCGAGTCGGCGGAACTTCACGGGAAGGTGGGACATGGACGTTGGATGGTGGTTTGGAGGAGAGGGGGCGGTCTTGCGACCGCGCGTCAGGTCGGTACCGGGGCGCCCGAACGACGTCGGGGGCACCGGCCGAGCCGGTGCCCCCGAGGCCCAGGGCGATCCGGCGGGATCAGGTCGTGATGGCCGCCAGGAAGCTGTCCAGCATGGAGTAGTCGATGTCGTCGAATGCGTCGGCCACTCCCTTGTAGACCACCGTACCGCCCACGACGTTCAGGCCCTTGGCGAGCGCCAGGTCGTCCAGGCAGGCGCGCTTCCATCCCTTGTTGGCCAGGGCCAGCGCGTAGGGGAAGGTAGCGTTGGTGAGCGCCAGGGTGCTGGTCCGCGGCACGGCGCCGGGCATGTTGGCCACGGCGTAGTGGATCACGCCGTCGACCTCGTAGATGGGGTCCTCGTGGGTGGTGGGCTTGATCGTCTCCACGCAGCCCCCCTGGTCCACGGCCACGTCCACGACGACCGCACCGTCCTTCATCTTCGCCAGGTCGTCCCGAACCACGAGGCTCGGCGCCTTGGCTCCCGGCACCAGTACGGCGCCGATGACGAGGTCGGCGTTGTAGACGGCCTCCCGGAGGGTGTGGGGGTTGGAGTGAACCAGGTCCACGTTGGCCGGCATGATGTCGTCCAGGTAGCGGAGACGATCCAGGTCCAGGTCCAGGATGGTCACGTGGGCGCCCATGCCGGAGGCCATCTTGGCGGCGTTGGTCCCGACCACGCCGCCGCCTATGATCACAACCTCGGCCGGACGGACGCCCGGCACGCCGCCCAGGAGCACGCCCAGGCCGCCGTAGTACTTCTCCAGGTACTTCGCGCCCTCCTGGACCGCCATCCGCCCTGCCACCTCGGACATGGGGGTCAGGAGCGGAAGCTCACCGGAGTCCAGCTCCACGGTCTCGTAGGCCAGGCAGACGGCGCCCGAGGCCATGCAGGCCTTGGTGAGCTCTTCGTCGGCGGCGAAGTGGAAATAGGTGAAGACGAGCTGACCCTCGCGCATCCGGGGCCACTCCGGAGCAATGGGCTCCTTGACCTTCATGATCATCTCGGCCCGTGCCCAGACCTCGTCCACCGACTCCACGATCTCGGCGTTCGCGGCCCGGTAGTCGTCGTCGGTGAATCCGCTGCCGACCCCGGCACCGGCCTCGATCATGACCTGGTGGCCAGCAAGGTGAAGGGCCTCGGCACCGGCGGGCACCAGCGCGATTCGGTTCTCGTTGGTCTTGATCTCTTTGGGAACCCCGATGAGCATGGGTCTGAGCGTCCTGGTCGAGAGTGGTGCGGGCCCTGGTCAGGCCCAATATGACAGGCTTGAAAAATACAGTGTCCCGGCCCCGGTGGGCCACCCGTGGGAGGGAGCAAACCTCGTGCCCGTCCGAGGCGGACCCGAGGGCACCCGGCGAGATCGGGCCGGGGCTTGGAGCGAGCCCCCGATCCCGGACCGGGGACGGCCCGGGGGACTAGGAGGGGCCCAGCCGGAAGACGAACTGGTCCCCCGGCTGAAAGTACTCGCCAGCCACACCTCGTACGTCCTCCGCGGTCACCGCGTCGATGCGGGCCAGGACGTCATCCAGGGTCAGGAAGGGCTCGTCGTAGAGGGCGAAGTGGGCCAGTCGATACAGGCGGGACCCCGTGGACTCCATGGAGAGCATGAGCTGGCCCTTGAGCTGGCCCCGGGTTCGCTCCAGTTCCTCGTCGGAGAGGCCCTCCGTCGCAAGCGTCCGAAGCTCCTCCATCACCGCTTCGGTGGCCCGCTCCACCCAATCCGGCCGGGTGCCCACGTAGACACCCACGGCGCCCGAATGGGCATAGTGGGACTGGAACGAGAATACCGTGTAGGCCAGTCCCATCTGCTCTCGGATCCGCTGGAACAGGCGAGAGCTCATGCCGCCCCCGAAGGCCTGGTTCAGGATGCTGAGCGCGTAGCGCCGCGGATCCGCGTGCGGCATGGTGGGCCGCCCCAGCACCAGGTGGCACTGGGCCAGGTCCCGTGTCAGGGCATCCTCTCCGGTCCGGTATCCCTCGGGGACGTGGACGCCCCCGGGGTCCGCCGAGGACTCGGCCCCCGCCATGAGCTCACCGGCCAGATCCACGACCTTCGCATGGTCCACGTTCCCGGCCGCCGCCAGCACCAGGTTGGGTCCCCGGTATCGGAGCCGGTGCAGGTCCCCGAGATCGTTGGCCGTCATCCCGGCTACCCGCTCCCGCGGACCCAGAATCGAGCGACCGTAGGGGTGCCCTTCCCACATCCGCTCGGCGTGGAGTTCGAACACGAGATCGTCCGGGGTGTCCTCCACCATGGAGATCTCCTCCAGCACCACCTCCCGCTCCGTCGCGAGGTCCTCCTCCCGCAGGAGCGGGCGGAGGGTCAGGTCGGACAGGACGTCCAGCGCCAAGGGCAGATCCTCGTCCAGCACACGCGCGTGGTAGGCGGTGTGCTCGCGGGTAGTGTACGCGTCGAGCGAGCCCCCCCGGGCCTCGAGCGAACGGGCGATCTCTTCGGCGGACCTCCGCTCCGTCCCCTTGAAGACCATGTGTTCAAGGAGGTGGCTGGCTCCGGCCAGACCATCGGGTTCGTGGGCCGCACCCTGCCGAATCCAGATCCCCGTAGATGCGGACCGCACTCCAGGGATCCGCTCCGTGAGGACGTGGACCCCGTTGGGGAGGAAGGACTCCTGCAGTTCCCCGCCGCCTGCCTCCTGCAGGATCGCCCCCTGCCCCTCCGGGACAAGCGGCAGCCGACCCGGGGCGCCCCCGGACGGTGGACGCGCGAAGGGGGACGCAGGCGTGAGCCCGCGTCCCCCAGTGCGCTCGAGACTCCCGCCGGAGCGGGAGAACCGCGAGAAGGTCACTCCTCCTCGTCGCCCCCGTCGGAGTCACCGGCGTCGCCGTCTCCGGCGCCGCCCGCGGCCTCCTCGGCCAGCGCGGCCTTCCGGGAGAGGCGCAGGCGCCCCTTCTCATCGATGGCCAGGAGCTTCACCCGAGTGATGTCGCCCTTCTTCAGGACGTCCTCGGTGTTCTCCGTGCGACCATCCTGGAGCTCGGAGATGTGGCACAGCCCCTCCAGCCCAGGGATGATCTCGATGAAGGCGCCGAAGGTGGTGGTGTTCTTTACCGGACCCTCGTAGATCCGCCCCACCTCGGGCTCCTGCACGATGGCCTCGATCATCTCGCGGGCCCGGGTCATGGCATCGCCGGAGACGGCCGCAATCTTCACCACGCCCGAATCGTCGATGTCCAGCTTGGCGCCCGTGGCGTCCTGGATCCCGCGGATGGTCTTACCCTTCGGCCCGATGATCTCACCGATCTTCTCGGGGTTGATCTCGATGGCCACGATCCGGGGCGCGTGGGGCGACAGGTCGCTCCGGGCCTCGGAGATGGAGTCATCCATGACGTCCAGGATGTGCATCCGACCCTTGTGAGCCCGCTCAAGGGCCTCGGTCATGATCTCCAGGGAGAGCCCGTCGATCTTGATGTCCATCTGGATGGAAGTGATCCCGTCCCGCGTACCGGCGATCTTGAAGTCCATGTCCCCGAGGAAGTCCTCGAGGCCCAGGATGTCGGTGAGGATGGCAACGTCGTCGCCCTCCTTGATCAGGCCCATGGCCACACCGGCGCAGGCTCCCTTGATGGGCACACCCGCGTCCATGAGGGACAGGGAGGCTCCGCACACCGACGCCATGGACGAAGATCCGTTGGACTCCAGGATCTCCGAGACCACACGGATGGTGTAGGGGAAGTCGTCGTAGTCGGGCAGGAGCGGCTGGATGGCCCGCTCGGCCAGGGAGCCGTGCCCGATCTCCCGCCGGCTCGTCCCCCGGATGGGCTTGGCCTCACCGGTGGAGAAGGGCGGGAAGTTGTAGTGGAGCATGAACGACTTGGAGGTCTCGGTCATCGTGTCGATGGAGTCGATACGCTGCTCGTCGTCGGACGTACCCAGGGTCACCGCGGCCAGAGCCTGAGTCTGGCCGCGAGTGAACAGGGCGGATCCATGGGGACGGGGCAGAACCCCGACCTCCGAGGTGATGGGACGGATATCGTCCACACCCCGACCGTCGGCCCGCTCACCCCGCTCGAGCACCATCTGGCGCATGGCGGACTTCTCCACGGAGCGAAGGATCTCACCGACGTCCTTCTCGTGGTCGGCGTAGGCCTCATCCTCGGCCACCAGCCGGGCGATGACGTCCTCCTTGACGGCGGCCAGGGCCTGACCGCGCTCCTGCTTGTCCTTCAGGGCCATGGCCTCGGCCACCTTGGGCGCGGCCATGCCGTTGACCTTCTCGGCCAGGTCGGCGTCCGGAGTGACCGCGGTCCACTCCATCTCCACCGGGTGGATGTCCTTCAGGAACTCCTCCTGAAGCGCCACCAGCTCCTTGATGCCGTCGTGGGCAACCTGGAGCCCCTCGAGGATCTCGGACTCGGGCACCTCAACCGCGCCACCCTCGACCATCATGATGGCCTCGGCGGAACCGGCGACGATCATGTCGACGTCGGAGTACTCGAGCTGCTGGAAGGTGGGGTTCAGGACCCAGTTTCCGCGGATCCGTCCCACGCGGACCGAGGCCACCTTCGTGTTGAAGGGGATCTCGGACATGTTCAGGGCCACCGAGGCGCCCAGGAGGGCCAGAACGTCGGCGTCGTTCTCCTGATCCGCGGAGACGACCCACGCCACGATCTGGGTCTCGTTCATGAAGCCCTTCGGGAAGAGGGGCCGCAGGGGACGGTCGGTGAGGCGGGCCGCCAGGACCTCCTTGTCGGAGGGGCGCATCTCCCGCTTGATGAATCCGCCGGGGAACTTACCCGCGGCGTAGGTCTTCTCCCGATATTCCACCGTCATGGGGAAGAAGGGGAGGTGGGTGGTGCGGTGCTGCACGGTGGCGGCCACCAGAATGGCGGTGTCGCCGAACTGCACGTAGCAGGAACCCTGGGCCTGCTTGGCCATCCGGCCAATCTCCAGGGTCAGGTTCCGGCCTGCGAACTTCCGTTCGATTCGCTGCATCGTCTCTTCGTCTCAGCTTTCTTCTGCGTGAGCCGTCCCCCGGAGTCGTTCGTCGGGCCAATCGGGGCACGACGGGAATGGGGGATCGGCAAAAGGCGAGGGTCACGTTCCCACGCCAGGGGGAAAAGGTGACGCGGCGGAGACCCGCTCGGGGCCCCCGCCGCGCCATGGCATTCTAATGCCGGAGTCCGAGGTCCTTGATCAGGGACCGATACCGCTCCAGATCCGTCCGCTTCAGGTACTCCAGAAGCCGGCGACGGCGTCCCACCATCTTGAGCAGACCACGACGGGAGTGGTGGTCCTTCTTGTGGTCGTCGAAGTGGGACCGGAGATCGTTGATCCGGGCGGTGAGGATCGCGATCTGAACGGGGGCGCTGCCACGATCGCTGTCGTGCAGCTGGTACTTCTGGATTACTGCGTCCTTATCAATGGACATGTCGGTTTGCCTCCGCAGGAGTCTGCGCTACAAGGGAAGCCCTGAAAAATCTCTTTTTCCGGCTCAAACTTAGCCGCGTAAGATAAACAAACGCTCCCGAGGTCTCAACGGGCCGGAGAATCTTCCAGAACGCGGCGGGCCTCGGCCACGTCGGCGCTCATCTGGCGCACCAGGGCGTCCACCGAATCGAACGGCATCACCCCCCGGAGCCGCTTCACGAAGTCGACCCGGACCTCCTCGCCGTAGATGTCTCCGTCGAAGTCCATGAGGTGGAGCTCGACGCTGGGAGGAGATCCCTGGAACGTCGGTCGGGGCCCGAGGTGGAGCGCCCCCAGAAAGGTGCCCCGGCGGAGCACCCCCCGCACCGCGTAGATCCCCGCGGGAGGGAGGAGCTTCCCGCCCCCGGGCGTGGAGAGGTTGGCGGTCGGAAATCCCAGGGTCTTTCCACGACCGTCGCCGCGGACCACCAGCGCCCGGAGCGAGTACGGGCGCCCCAGGGCCTCGGCCGCCCACTCCATGTCGCCACCGGCCACGGCCCGCCGAATCCGCGTGGAGGAGATCGTCTCGCCCACGGCGGCCACGGGATCCACCACGTCCACCGCGAAGCCGAGCTCACGGCCGATCTCCCGGAGGGTGGAGGCATCCCCTGCCCGGTCCTTCCCGAATCCGTGGTCGTACCCGATCACGAGCTCGTCCACCCCCAGACGACCGATGAGGACCTCCTCCACGAACCGCCGCGGGGAGAAGGACGCCAGCTGGGGGGTGAAGCTCAGGAAGACCGCGTAGTCGAGCCCACTCTCGGCGAGAATCTCCTTCTTCTCCCCCGGTGTTGTGAGGAGGGGCGGCGCGTCGCCCGGACGCACGATGGCCAGCGGGTGGGGATGGAAGGTCACCAGGACGCAGCGCCGGTCCGTCGCCAGGGCCCGTCGGCGAATCTCCTGCAGCACCGCCCAGTGACCCCGGTGGACCCCGTCGAAGGTGCCGACTGTGACCACCGTGCCACGACCGTCCTGGGGGATCCCCCGGGGAAGGTGGTTGAACGGTCCCTCTCCGGGCCTGGTCATCCGGCCTCCCCCGCAGGTTGGGGAGCCGGCAGGACCACGCGGGGCTGAAGGCCGCGCTCGGTCCACTCCCCCACTCCGACCAGTCGACCCTCGCGCACCATGCGGATCGGGCCCTCCCGCCCCGCCGTCTCGTCGCCTGGCCCGATCGCCTGGCCGAACCGGATCGCCCGCTCGTCGCTCTCGGTGAGGTCGACCGCCGGGAGGTGCCCCAACGCCGCCGCCGGGGTCATCGCTGCTCCGGCCACGGCGTCCGGATCCTCGAGTTCCTCGACGGTGAGCGCATCCGCCACCGAGTGATCCCCCACGGCGGTCCGGCGAAGCCCGGTCAGGTGCGCGCCCACGCCCAGCTCCGCCCCCAGGTCCCGGGCCAGCGCCCGAACGTAGGTGCCGGAGGAGCACCGGACCGTGAAGCCCAGTTCCGGAGGGGACCAGCGGGTTCGGACCAGCTCGTGCACGGTCACCGCCACCGGAGCCAGTTCGACCGCCTCGCCCCGGCGGGCCCGACGGTGCATGGCCTCACCCTCCACCTTCTTGGCGGAGAACTGCGGGGGGACCTGCTCGATGTCGCCGGTGAGGCCGGCGAGGGCCTCGTCGATCCGACCCTCGTCCAGTTCGCCCGGAAGCGGGACCTCTCTCACGACCTCGCCCTCCAGGTCGAGCGAATCGGTTTCGACGCCCAGCCGGGCCACGGCCTCATAGGACTTGGACATTCCGGTGAGAAACCGCGAGAGCCGGGTGGCCGGGCCCACGCAGAGGAGAAGAAGCCCGGTGGCGAAGGGGTCCAGGGTCCCGGAGTGCCCTACGCGACGCGTGCGGAGACCTCTCCGGGCCCTCGCCACCACGTCATGGGAGGTCATCCCCGCCGGCTTGTCGACGGGGAGGATGAACCCGACGTCAGGCGAGGTCATCATCCGGATCCGGCGTACCCACGGTGTCGGCGTCCGGCCCGTCCTCCTCCTCCGGCGCTACCTCCCGGAGGAGGGCCTCGATCCGCATCGCGTCGTCCAGGGTATCGTCGGTCTCGAACCGGATCTCCGGGATCCGGCGAAGCTTGAGCATCTGACCCAGCCGACGGCGGACGAAGGGCGCCGCCGCCTCCAACCCCTCCATGGCGTCCCGCCGCTCCCCGGGGTCGGTGGGCAGGCGCACGAAGACCTTGGCCACCCAAAGGTCTGAAGTCACTCGCACCCCGGTGACCAGGGGGTTCCCGACCCTCGGGTCTCCCACGTCCCTGAGGAGGATCTGGGAGATCTCGCGCTTGAACTGTTCGTTCAGCCGAAGGAGTCGCTTGTCCTGGCTCATGGCTCGGGGATGGGTGTGAATAGGGGTGCGATTGAAGGGTCACGCCTCGAACCGGTCGGACCCGACGATCACGGCGCGGTGCTCGCGCTCCACCAGGGCGTCGGCCTTGGCGAGAACCGAATCGGCGAAGGCCCGGTCCGTGGCCACCAGGGCGACGGCCAGCTCGACGTGCCCCCACCGATCCTGATCCCCCACGTCCGCCACCGAGAGATTGAGCTTCTGAAGGCGGTCCCGGAGGGATCGGACCACGGCCCGGCGGTCCTTCAGCGACCGGGCCTCCGGGAGTCGGAGGGTCCATGTGGACACCACGGCAACCACGTCACCTCCCCGGCGGGGGTCCGGGGCCGGCGTGCGGCCGGCCGGGACCGTGAATCAGTCCGAGGGGCGTCCCCTGTCTCGGGCCCTGGATCAGGCTTTCGCGCTGTCCTCCAGGGTACGCGCCACCTCTTCGACCACGTAGGCCTCGATCACGTCTCCGACCTTGAGGTCGTTGAAGTTCTCAATGCCGATTCCGCACTCGAAGCCCTCCTTCACCTCGCGGGCATCGTCCTTGAACCGCTTCAGCGAGGCCAGCTGGCCCGTGTAGATGACGATCCCGTCGCGGATCAGGCGAACCTCGTTGTTCCGATGGATGACGCCCTCGGTGACCATGCAGCCCGCGATCGTTCCGACCTTCGTGATCTTGAACACCTCGCGGACCTCCGCGGCGCCGGTGACGCTCTCCTTCTTGTCCGGCGCCAGCATGCCCTCCAGGGCGGCTTTCACGTCGTCCACGGCCTCATAGATGACGTCGTAGACGTGGATGTCGATCCCGTCGCGCTCCGCGGTGGTGCGGGCGTTGGTGTCCGGGCGGACCCGGAAGCCGATGACGATCGCCCCGGCCGTCTCGGCGAGGAGGATGTCGGACTCGTTGATGGCTCCCACGCCGCGGTGGATCACCTCGACGGCCACCTCGGCCGTGCCGAGCTGCTCCAGGGCGTCCGCGACGGCCTGCACCGAACCGTCCACGTCACCCTTGATGATGAGCGGCAGCGTAGAGGTCTTCCCCTCGGCGAGGAGCTGGGAGAAGTCGCCCAGCTTGATGCCGCGCTCGCGGATGCGAAGCTGCTTCTCGCGGTCGAGGCGCTGACGCGTCTGCGCCACCTCGGCGGCCCGGTCGGCCTCCATGACCTGGAACACGTCTCCGGCCTGGGGCACGCCCGGGGCTCCGAGGATCTGGACCGGTACCCCGGGTCCGATCTCGTCCACCGCGTTGCCGCGCTCGTCCAGCAGGGCACGGACGCGGCCGTCGTGCAGGCCCACGAGGAACGAGTCCCCGACCCGGAGGGTCCCCTTCTGGACCAGCACGGTCATGACCGGGCCCTTACCCACGTCCAGCTGGGCCTCCACCACGATCCCCTGGGCCTCCCGGTCCGGGTTCGCGGTCAGCTCCAGCATCTCCGCCTGCAGCAGGACCTTCTCCAGCAGGTCGTCCATGCCGGTGCCGTTCTTCGCCGAGATCTCGGCGGAGAGCACGTCACCGCCGAAGTCCTCGACGTTCACGTCGTGCTGCAGCAGTTCCTGCTTCACCCGCATGGGGTTGGCGGCTTCCAGGTCGACCTTGTTGATCGCGACCACGAGCGGCACTCCCGCGTTCTTCGCGTGGCTGATGGCCTCGATGGTCTGCGGCATGACCGAGTCGTCGGCGGCCACCACCAGGATCACGATATCGGTGACGTCGGCGCCGCGGGCACGCATGGCGGTGAACGCGGCGTGACCCGGGGTGTCCAGGAAGGAGATGGCGCCCCCGTCCGAAAGCTCGACGTGGTACGCACCGATGTGCTGCGTGATCCCGCCGGACTCACCGGCCACGACGTTGGTGTTCCGAACCGCGTCCAGGAGCCGGGTCTTACCGTGGTCCACGTGACCCATGACCGTGACCACCGGGGGCCGCGGCTTGAGGGTCTCGGGATCGTCCACGTCCTCCTCGATCTCCTCGCCCTCCGCACCGGAGTACTCGTCCTCCCGGACGGCGGTGAAGTTGAACTCCTCGAGGAGCAGCTCGATCTGGTCGAAATCGAGGCGCTGGTTGACCGTGACCATCAGGCCGAGGTTCTTGAACGCCGCGCCCACGATCTCGGAGGCGGAGATGTCCATGAGTTCGGCCAGCTCGGAGACGGTGAGGAACTCGTTGACGCGGATGGTCTGGGCCTCGCGCTCCTGCTCCTGGCGGGCCTCCTCCTGCGCGATCTCGATCTCCTCGCGGGAGGGCCGGCTCCGACCCTTCCGGCGCTTCTTGCCTCCGCCACCCCCGCGGATGTCGGCCATCACGCGGGAGATGTTGTCCTGGACCTCCGACTGGTCGACGCCACGGCGGCCCTTCTTGCCCTTCTTCCGACGGTCGTCGGCGCGGCGACCATCCGCGGTGTAGCCCTCCGCCTGGATACGAACGGTTCCGCCCGGGCCCGCCGAAGCGGCCGGCGACGGGGCGGGCTTCCGCATGCGCCGCACGGTCCCGGTGGGCGCACCGGCCCGGACCGGCTTGGGCTTCTCGGTCGGCGCCAGCGGTGCGGCCTCCCCGGCCTCTGAGGCGGCCTCCTCAACGGCCTCCTCGACGGCCTCCACCGGCTCGACCTCGGCCTCACCCTCGGAATCGGCGGAGGCCTCGGCGGCCACATCCGCCTCGATCTCCTGTTCCAGGGTCTCTGCGACCTCGGGCTCGTCGTTCGCCGCCTCCGGCTCCAGCGCCTCGTCGACGACCTCCACCTCCTCGGCGGCCTCGATCTCCTCGACCTCGGCGGCCTCGGCCTCGGGCGCGTCCTGCTCCTCGCCGACGACCTCCTCCGGCTCACCGGCCTCGACCTCGACGTCGGCGGTCGACTCAGGGGAGTCCTCCTCGGCAGAGGCCTCCGCGACGTCCTCCGGAGCCTCCTCGGCGTCCGCGGCGCGGCGGCGACGGCGGCGGCGAGGCTTGTGGGAGGCCTGGGCCTCCTCCAGGGCGGCCTGGACGGCCTCCGAAAGATCCTTGTGGCCGGCGCGCCGCTCCCGCTCCACGCGAGCGAGAACACGGGACACGTCCGCGTCGGACACCGCTGCATCGGTGTCCGTCACGGAGATCCCCATCTCCCGGAGGAGTTGGAGGACCATGTCCGCCGTAACGTTCAGATCTTTTGCCAGCTCAAGAACCTGCATGCCTTCGGAAATCTCCCGATGCTTGTTTGTACCGCTGCTGCCTTATCGGCTTCTTGCCAGTCGCTCCGAGAACTCCAGAGCGAGTCGATCGTCCGTCACCACCAGGGCCGAACATTCGGCCACGCCGACCAGTCCGCCCAGCTCCCGGCGGCTCGGCCCGTCCAGGACCGGAACCTCCCGGGCCCTGGCCAGGGCGACGACCTTCTTCACCTGCCCGGGGGCCGCGTCGGCGGCCGAGACCACCAGCCGGGCCTCCCCGGAACGAACGGCCTCTCGCGACCGCTCCACTCCCACCTGAACAGCACCGGCCCTCCTGGCGATTCCCAGGAGGGCCCACGCATCACTCCTCTTCGGAGCGTCCCGCTTCGTCATCTTCCTCCTCCACGTCACCCTCGGGGGTGTCCGCGGAGTCGTCGTCGGAGTCGGTCTGGGAGTCCGCGTCGGCGGCCTCCTCCGAAGCCGGTGCCGCCGGGGCCTCGGCCTCGGGCTCTCCCTCCACCACCGTCAGCTCATCGATGATGGCCAGGACGGCGGCCGCGGCCTCCTCGTCGATCCCCTCCACACCGAGGAGATCGGCCTGCTCCATGTCGATGATATCGAGGAACGAATTATACCCGGCCGTATTTAGGGCCGCCAGCACGGGAATGGGCAGTTCCAGCTCCGAAAGAGGGAAGTCCGCGAGCTCATAGGACTCGTCCGCCGGCGCCGCGAACAGCGACATGTCGGCACCCCGCTCGAGCCACTCCCGCGACCCGTACAGGTCGATCTGCCAGCCGATGAGCTGGGAGGCCAGGCGCACGTTCTGGCCGTTGCGGCCGATGGCCAGCGACAGCTGGTCCTCGTCCACGATGGCCGTGATCACCTGCCGCTGGTTGTCGGACAGCACCTTGGCGACCCGGGCCGGAGCCAGGGCCCGACGGGCGAAAGTCTCCGGATCGGGGTGCCAGGGTACGATGTCGATGCGCTCGCCGCCCAGCTCGGACACCACGGCCTGGACCCGCGAACCCTTCAGGCCCACGCAGGCACCCACCGGGTCGATGGACTCGTCCCGGCTGTGGACCGCGATCTTGGTCCGGCCACCGGTCTCCCGGGCGATCTCCTTGATCTCCACGATGGCCTGGTGGATCTCCGGGACCTCCAGCTTGAACAGCGCCGCAACGAACAGCGGGTCTCCCCGGGAGAGGATCAGCCGCGGGCCCTTGGGCGTCTCCTCCACCTTCTTGAGGACGGCGCGGATGGGGTCACCCTGCCGGAACCGCTCCCGCGGGTTCTGCTCCTTCCAGGGGATGATGGCCTCCGCATCCCGGGACCGGTTCAGCATCACCACGAGCTTCCCGCGCTCGGACTGCTGGACCTCGCCGGAGAGCAGCTCCCCCACCTCGCCGGAGAACTCGTCACGAATGCGGTCACGCTCGCCCTCGCGGATCCGCTGAACGATCCGCTGCTTGGTGGCCATGACGGCGTTCCGGCCAAACTCCCCGAACTGGACGGGAATCTCCATGACGTCGCCGACCTCGAAGGTCGGGTCATCCCAGCGCGCCTTTTCGAGGCTGATCTCCGAGGAGGGGTCCTCCACTTCCTCCACGACCCGCTTGAGGACGATGATCTCGATGTCCCCGCTGGCGTCGTCGAGCTCGATCTCGGCATCCACGTTGGGACCGTAGATCCGCATGAGCCCCGCCATGATCCCGTCTTCGATGAGGTCGTTCATCTCATCGGGAGACAGGCTCTTCGTGGACGCCACATCCCTCAACGCGGCAACGATATCGCTGGCTTCGCTCATGGTCTTTCGTTCTCCACCATTTCAAATGACTCGAGTCCCGCAGACCCGAAGGGCCCGCCGGGACTCAGTCCCACCGGTACAGCAGGGTCGCCCGGTCCACGTCCTCCGGACCGAACTGGACCTCCTCGCCGGACTCCAGTTCCACGCGGATCGTAAGGGAGGCGTCTTCGCCCTCGCCCTTCTGGACGCCCAGCAGGCGACCTTCGAACCGCTTGCTCTCGCCCACCAGGGGCCGCCGAGCCTTCACCACCACGTCCTGGCCCGCGAACCGCTCCCAGTCCCTCGGCCGCACCAGCGGCCGATTGACCCCGGGCGAGGACACCTCTAGGACGTAGCGCTCCGGCACGTCCGGGTGCTCATCCAACCAGGGCTCGAGGCCCCGACTGACCTGAGCGCACTCATCGACGGTGATTCCCTCACCGACCTCCGCGCCCGCGCGGTCCACCCGAATCCGGAGGATGGGTCGCGCCTTGCTTCCCGCCCACTCCGACTCGACGAGCTCGAAACCCAGTTCCCCGATACGGGCGTCCAGCTCCCTGTCGACGGAGGCGATTGCTCGACCCATGCGCCCTCCTTTTTCCCACCGCCGGACCGGGGTCCGACGGAACAAAAAAGCGGGGCCGAACGGCACCCCACTTCGAAAAAGCGGGCCGCCCCCGCGGGGGGACGGCCCTGCTTAATAAAGGATAACGGGGGGTCGACTCCCGTTCAACCCCCGACCCCGCCTAGCCTTCCGGGCTCGGATCCTCTCCGTCGTCGCCCGCCGAGGATGCCGCGTCGGCCTCCCCGGACGCCCCTTCGTCGGCCTTTTCGGACTCACCCGGGGAAACGAGGGGATCCACGCCTGCCAGGGCCTCCAGCCGGCGCACCCGGGCGACGAGGTCGTCGAACTCCTTGCGCGGCACCAGGTCCAGGCGCTCCCGGGCCCCGTCCGCGGCCTGCTGGGCCCGATCGAGGGCATCCTTCATGATCTCGCGGGCACGGTCCGAGGACAGATCGCCCCGCTCCCTAGCCTCGTTGATGGTCTCCTCCACGGCTTCCTTGAAGGCCGAGAGTACGCCCAGCCCCTGGCGCATCCCATCCCGGACGCCGCCCTTCTCTTCCGCAGCCATTGTTCCTCCTGTGCGTTCAGGCGGTGGACGCCGGCGCGCACCTCGCGCCGGAGCCCCTCCTCGATCCCCTACGGAGCCCGACGGGACGGGGGTTCAGTGCCCGTCGGGCTCCACCCGCTGAATGTCGGCGCCCAGGGCCCTGAGCCGCTCGTCGATCCGCTCATACCCCCGCTCGATCTGTCGGATGTTGTGGATCGTGCTCCGCCCCTGTGCGCTGAGCGCGGCCAGGAGGAGGGCCATTCCGGCCCGGATGTCCGGGCTCTCCACCGATCCGCCGGTGAGGGGAGACGGGCCCACGACCACGGCCCGGTGCGGATCACAGAGGATGATCTGGGCGCCCATTCCGGCCAGCTTGTCGGTGAAGAACATCCGGGACTCGAACATCTTCTCGTGAATGAGGACCGTACCCCTGCACTGGGTGGCCGTGACCAGGGCGATGGAGGTGAGATCCGCGGGGAACGCGGGCCACGGTCCGTCGTCGATCTTGGGGACATGACCGAATGCGTCGGCCTGGACCACCAGATCCCGGTCGCCGTGGACGATCAGGTCCCGTCCGTTCACGGTGCACTCCAGCCCCAGGCGCCGAAATCCCAGCAGCGTGGAGTCGAGGTGTTCGATGGGAGCGTCCTGAATGGTGATCTCACTGCCGGTCACCGCTGCGAGCCCCATGAACGAGCCGGTCTCGATGTGGTCCGCCCCGATGGAGAACGTGGTCCCGCCCAGCGAGTCCACGCCCTCGATCTCCAGGGTGCCGAGGCCGATGCCTCGAATCCGGGCACCCATCTGGTTCAGAAGGGTGCAGAGGTCCTGGACGTGGGGCTCGGCGGCCACGTTCCGCAGGGTGGTGGTCCCACGGGCCAGCACGGCCGCCATGATGGCGTTCTCCGAGGCCGTCACGGAGGGCTCGTCCAGGAAGATGTCGGTGCCCGTCAGCTGATCGGCCACGATCTCGAACCCGCTTCCATACCGGACCTGTGCGCCCAGGCGCTCGAACGCCAGGAAGTGGGTGTCCAGCCGTCGGCGCCCGATGACGTCTCCACCCGGGGGCGGGAGCTGGACGTTGCCGAACCGGGCCAGGAGCGGCCCGGCGAGCAGCACCGAAGCCCGGATCCTCTCGGCGAGTTCCGGATCGGGGCGCCCCTGCGTGACCCCGTAAGTCGTTATTGTAACAGTATTTGGACCCTCCCACTTCACCTCGGCTCCCATGGCCTCGATGAGCTCCAGGAGCGTGAGCACGTCCCGGATCCTGGGCGTGTTCTGGAGGGTGACGGGTTCTTCGGTAAGGAGCGCGGCCGAAACGGCCGGGAGCGCCGCATTCTTGTTCCCCGCAGGGCGCACGACCCCCTGCAGACGCTTCCCGCCTTCGACGATGAACGCTGGCATGTCGGGATTGCCGGGTGAGGAGTGGAGGACCGAAGCGACGGGCCACGGAGGGAGGGGCCGGTCGATCGACGCGGGAACATACCCGTGAGACGATGGGAGGAGCAACCGCTGATCAGTCATGGCGAGGTCCTGGAGGAGGGTCGGTCATGGCTCCCTCAGAGCGCAGGCCGCGTGCCGGCCTTTCGGGCCGCTTGACCCGGCTTCCCGGGCCCGTCTACAATCCGGCTTCGAACCGCCCTGCGTCCCCGCTTCACACCCATGCGACTCACCGACTACCTCGACCCGGCTCTCGTCGTCCTCGGCCTCTCGGCCGAGGGCACCGAGGACACCCTGGCGCAGCTGGCCGCTGTGTTCCCGTCGGTGGTCCCCGAGGCTTCCCCGGAGGCGGTGACCGCCGCCCTGGTGAAACGGGAGCAGGTTCACACGACGGTCATTACCCCGGGGGTCGCCATTCCTCATGGGACGGTCGAGGGGCTGAAACGCATGCACGTGATTCTCGGGATCTCCCCGGGTGGGATTCCGTTCTGCGCCACGAAGGAGGATCCGGTCCACGTGTTCTTCACGATCCTCTCACCGGCCGGAAGAGAAGCGGAGCACATCAAGCTCCTGGCCCGGGTCAGCCGCCTGATCGGACACCCCGGGTTCATCGACGACGTCCGGACGGCCGGATCTCCCGACGATGTCCTGGCCGTGGTGGCCCGGGTCGACCAGCAGCACTTCTGAGTGCACAGCGAAGGAGAGAGTTCGTGCAGCTGCTGATCGCGGTAATCAACGATCCGGACCGGGTGGACGACGTGCTGTCGGGTTTCCTGGAACTGGGGATCACGGGCGCCACCGTGATCTCGAGTGAAGGAATGGGGCGGGTCCTGACGCACGACATCCCCATTTTCGCGGGCCTCCAGACCCTGATCGCCGGCTCCCGACCGCAGAACCGGACGATCCTGTCGGCCGTTCAGGACGACCGTATCGAGCCCGCCCTCTCGCTGCTGCAGGACGTGTGCGGTGACCTGGCCAACCCCGCAACCGGGATCGCGTTCACCGTTCCACTGGACCGGGTCGTGGGCCTGGCACCTCAGTTGGGCGAGAAGGCTCCCGGGGAGTGATCGGGGGCTCCATGGACCCCCTTCTTTCCACCCTGCTCCTCATTCTCCTGGCCCTGCTCGGGGCTCGTGTCTCGTTTTCCGAGGTGCGCGTCCCCCAGGGGCCCCGGCTCCTGCTGCGGACCGGGATCCACTTCCTGTTCATCGGCTTCCTCCTGGGCCCGCAGGCGCTGGGACTCCTGAGCGTGGACGCGGTGGAGCAGCTTTTCCCTCTCCTGGCCCTTGGGCTGGGCTGGGTGGGCTTCCTGTTCGGGCTTCAGCTCGATCGCACGGCCCTGCGCCGCTTCCCCCGCTCCTGGATCTGGATCACGGTGATCCAGGCGGTCCTCACGTTCGTGATCTTCCTTGGGCTCGGGTGGGCGATGCTCGGGGCCGTGGGTCGGACGTCGCCGGTGGAACAGCTGCTGCTGGCGGGCTGCGCCGCGACGGCGGCCGTGAGCGCCCCGGCCGGGGTCGCCCTCGTGTCGACCAACTTCCTGGTCCGGGGGAACGTCCGGACTCTGCTCTTCTTCGTGGCGTCGCTCGACGGGGTCGTGGGGATCGTGGCGCTCCAGCTGGTCTACGCCTGGTTCAGACCCGCCGACATGGTCCTGACGCTCTCCCAGACCCCCTCGGGATGGGCACCCGCCCTCGCGATGGGTGTAGGCGTGGCGTGCGCCATCCTGTTCCTCTGGCTCAACCGGCCCCGGCCCTCGTCCGACGCCCTGTTCCTGTTCCTCCTGGGGATGGCCGCTTTCGCATCGGGCCTGGCGCTGCGGCTCCAGCTGTCACCGCTCTTCGTGTGCATGGTCCTTGGGGCACTGGTCGCCAACCTCTCCTCCGATCGGCAGCGGGTGTTCCGGCTCCTGCAGGGCTGGGAACAGCCGGTATACCTGATCTTCCTGCTCCTGGGCGGGGCCCTTCTCCAGTTCTCCACGCTCTGGATCCTGCCAATGGCCTTCGCCTACGCGATCTTCAGGGCGGTGGGGAAGGTGGTCGGGACGCTCGCCGCGACCCGAATCGCGCCGGCCGGGTTCCCCATCCCCAAGCGGTTGGGAGAGGGCCTGGTGACCCAGGGAGGCCTTTCGGTGGCCATGGCGCTGAGCGGGGTCCTGACCTACCAGGGCCTGGAGTCCGGGGGCGCGTCCGAGGAGCTGATCTTCGCCGTGGTGGTCATGGGCGTGGTGCTTTCGGATCTGGCCGGTCCCCTCCTCACCACCGACGTACTCCGGCGGGCCGGGGAGATCTCGCCCCGGGTCGAGGAGGCCCTGGCCCAGGGAGACGAGCGGGGGGCGGAGACGGCCGCGCTGCGACACGTGCCCAGCGGTCCGGCGGGTGAAGCCCCGGACGACGGCGACGACAGTTCCCCGTCGGAAAGGTCCATCCCATGAGCACTGTGGATCGGATCGACGCCAGGTCGGTCCCCGCCCCCTCCCTGGACCTCACCGTGGTCCAGGGCGACTTCCGCCCTCTCCGCCTGGAGGAGAACCGGGCTCGGATGGAAGCGGCCGTGGCGGAGACACCGCCAGGCTCGCTGGTCGTCTTCCCGGAACTGAGCCTCACCGGGTACACCCTCCACGGCCGCGGGCCCGAGGTGGCGGTGGCCTCCATGCCGGCGGAGGGCGCAGCCATGGGGTACCAGGGGACCCCCATGGACGCCCCCATGGCGGTTCCCGACGGGGAGCGCTCCGCCCTCGTGGGCCTGGTGGAGTCCAGCCCGGACGGCCGCCTGTACAACGCCTCCGCCCTGGTGGATCCCCGAGGGGCGTCGGTGGCGCATCGAAAGTGCTACCTCCCCACGTACGGCGCATTCGACGAGGGCCGGATCTTCGCACCGTCCCGTGAACCGCCCCGGGTGCTCACCCTTCCCGGGGGATGGAAGATGGGGGTCCTCATCTGCGAAGACCTCTGGCATCCGTCGCTCATGTGGCTCCTGGCCATGCAGGGGGCCGACGCCGTGGTGGTCCAGGCGGCCCCTCCCGGACGAGGCGGTCCGGGGGTCCGGGAAGGCTTCGCCTCCATGGACCGGTGGCATCTGATGATCCGGACCGCCGCCGTGCAGTACGGGGTCTACGTTGCGCTGGCCAATCGGGTGGGGGTGGAGGAGGGCTTCACGTTCGGCGGCGGGAGCTGCCTGGTGGGTCCGGACGGGACCGAGCTCTGGATGGCGGGGCCAGGAGAGACCGTTCGCCATGGCGCCACCCTTCACCGGGAATCCCTGCTCGAGGCCCGCCGACCCTACTCCCATCTGCGGGACGAAAACCCGGCACTGCTCCGGCGCGGAATCGATGACCTGGCCCCACCGGCGGACGAATGACGCTGGAGTGGTTCGGCCCCGTAATCGCCGGGGTGTGTCGGCAGCGCTTGGCGGACCGGGTCGCCTCTTCACTGGTGGCCGCTTCCCCGCCGGGGGCCGAACTCGAACTGCTGGAAGAGATCGCCGGTCGATGGATGCCCGAGGTCCGTGTGGTGCGGCTGACCGCGGATGAGGTGCGGGACGCGGCCTCCTCGTGCGGCGTCGAACTCTCCCCGGATGACCTCCTGCGAGACACCCCTCAGGCTGCCGCGGTCTGGGAGGGAGCCGCCAGAATCCTTGCGGCAGGCACCTCGGGTCTGCCGGTCAGCACGGCCAACCGCACGGCACTGATCCTCTCGGGCCCCCTGCCCCTGGTGCCCCTGGCTCCCCTGGGCGATCTCCCGGCGTCCCTGGTGCGCGCGGCCCGCGGAGCCTGTGCGCTGCCGCACCCGTTCCAGGGGGTGGCGGAGGACGGCGATCTCCTGGCTGACCTGGACCGGGCCCTCGAGCGCTGGGCGGCAGGAACTCGCCCCGAGGACGCCGCCGCCGAGCTGGCCATGGCTCCGGATCTGCGGTCGGAACTGGTCCGCCGGCTGAGGGTGGGTCCGGTTCTCCGAGGGTCTGCCTGCGTGGTGCCCAAGCTCGGAGACCCCACCCCGGGCATCGACCTCGACGTGTAGCGGGCTCCGGAGCCGTTCGCCCATGGGGGCGTTCCTGCTTTCATCCCCCTGCCCCGGTGGGTAGAATTCAGGCATGGACCCTCTGTCGCTGTACCCGCTTCCCGCACCCCTGAGCCGGGCGTCGATCCAGGCGGCCGACACCCTCGTGGCCATCGTCCCGGCCAGCCGGCTGCAGATCATCAGTGAGTATGCGGACCTGGCGGTGGCCATCGGGCTGCTGCTGATCCTGTTCAGCGTGCTGCTGTTCATCCGGAAGCTCTACCAGCTCGGCCGGGATCTGGAGGTCGCGGCCCAGGGCTATCGGAAGGACTTCGCTCCCGTGGTGGACCGTCTACGCGTCGTCACGGAGAACGTGGAGTACGTGTCCACGGTCGTTCGGAAGGACGTTGAGCGGCTCCAGGCCTCGGTGGACTCCCTGGGCGACAAGCTCACGCAGGCCACGCACGAGATGGAGGACCGGGTCCAGGAGTTCAACGCCCTCCTGGGGGTGGTTCAGGGAGAGGCCGAAGACCTGTTCCTGGACACGGCCGCCACCGTCCGCGGAGTCCGGGCGGGTGCCATGGAACTGGCATCGGGCCGGAGGCCTCCTCTTCCCGCCGAACGCGACGACTTCACGGAGGAGGATGTGGCCGCGGCACTGGAGGAGGCCGGCCCGGACGAGGACGCACCGGCGGCTGCCCCTGAATCGGGCGACCTCGAACCGGCGGACGGTTCGGGCGGGTGACGAGCCACCCGGTGGCACCGTGACCGGGCGCCTCCTCATCTCCCTCGCCTCGGCCCTGGCCTGGCTTGCCCTCACCCCCGGGGAGGGCTGGGCCTGGGGACCCGGCACCCATATCGCCCTCGGCGAGGCGATCCTCGGCGCCAGCCACCTCCTTCCGGCCGCCGTCGCCTCGGTCATCGGGCGATATCCACTCCACTTCCTCTACGGGTCCATCGCCGCGGACATCTCGCTGGCCAAGAAGTACGTCCCGGAGGGAAGGCACTGCCACAACTGGCACGTGGGGGAGGAGATCCTCAACTCGGCCCCCGACGAATCCCTCCGCTCCGTGGGGTACGGATATCTGGCCCACCTGGCCGCCGACACCATTGCCCACAACGTCTACGTCCCCCGCCGACTGCTGCTCACCAGCACCACCGCCGCCCTTGGTCACACCTACTGGGAGCATCGCATGGACATGCACATGGGTGAGGACTACATGGGGAAGGCCCGCCGCCTGGTCACCTCGCACGACCACACCCTGGCGGACGACCTGATGAACGACGTGCTGAGTTCCACCATCTTCTCGTTCAAGACCAACCGCCGAATCTTCCGCGGGATGCTCGTCTTCCAGGACGACCAGCGATGGCGCCAGATCTTCGACATGATGCTCCGGCGCTCCCGGTTCGATCTCCCTGAACCCCTGGTCGAACGCTACCGGGCCTACTCTTTCGACTACATCATGGGGTACTTCCGGGAGGGGCCGGCGTCCATGGCGGCCAGCCTGGACCCGGTGGGGGAGCTGAACCTGAACCTGGCCAAGAAGGTCCGCCGCCGGGTGCTGGCCGGGGACAGGGAGGGAGACCCGGCCCTGCTGGAGGAGGCGGCCGAGGAGTTCTTTCCCTTCCCCGAGGAGCCGCTGCGGTTCTGGCCCGATGCGCCGGGTCCGGCGGCGTTGGACCACCTGCTTCCCCCGGCCCCCGGTCCGGGGGCGAAGGATCAGAAGTAGTCCTTCTCCAGGTTCGCGTAGCGCGCCAGCAGCTTCTTTCGTCCCACCGACTCGAAGTCCACGGTCACCTTCAGGTCGCGACCGAACCCCGAGACCTCCACCACCGCCCCGGAGCCGAAGGTGGCGTGCCGGACGCGCTCGCCCTTCACGAACCGGGGCAGGTCCTGGTTCATCGACGCGTCCAGGTCCACCTCGTCCGGCGGCACCTGCCGTGCCCCGCCGGGTGCGTCGGCGGTCCGGCCCCTGCGCGCCCGCTCGGCCGCACTGGCGAACAGATCGTCCCCGCCCCGGCGCCGGGGTCTGGGATCGAACTGGGCCCGGGCGGCCTTCAGGCGCGGGGTCTCCCGTACGTCCACCAGACCCTCCGGCACGTCCTCGGCGAAGCTGGACAGCATGCCGTACATGAACTCCCCCGCCCTGCGCCGCTGCCGGGCGTGGGTGAGGTAGAGCTTGTCCTCGGCCCGGGTGATCCCGACGTAGAAAAGCCGGCGCTCCTCCTCGAACTGGTCGGGCTCGTCCCGGGACCGCGCCAGGGGGAAGAGGCCCTCCTCGAGGCCGGCGATGAAGACCACCGGGAACTCGAGCCCCTTGGCGTTGTGCAGGGTCATGAGCAGGACCGCATCGGCGTCGGGGTCGTGCCGGTCGATGTCCGCCACCAGCGACACCTTCTGAAGGAAGAGGTCCAGTTCCGTGAAGTTGTCCGGACGCTCCCCCTCCCACTCGTCGTCCATCTCGGCATCGAAATCCACCGCTCCGGCCACCAGTTCGCGGACGTTGTCGGCGCGGTCCTCCCCGTCGGGCCCCTCTTCCCGGAGGTGCATGAGGAGGTCCAGCTCCTCCACCAGTTCCTCCACCAGCTCTCCCACGGGCACCTGGGCAGCCCGCGCCGAGAACCGCTGGATCAGTTCGGCGAACCGGACCAGCGACCGGGCCGCGGCGCGCGGTACGTCGGCAGCCTCCTCGCCCCGCAGGGCGGCCTCCAGGAGTGAGATCCCCTCCGCACGGGCCCACAGGGCCAATCGTTCCTGGCTGGCCGCGCCGATGCCCCGACGGGGGTAGTTCACCACCCGCGCGAAGGCGCCACCGTCCGCCGGGTTGGAGATGAGGCGCAGGTAGGCCAGGGCGTCCTGGATCTCCCGCCGCTCGTAGAACCGCACCCCGCCGACGATCTGGTAGGGAAGCCCCCGGCGCCGGAAAGCGTCCTCCAGCGCGCGGGACTGGGCGTTGGTCCGGTAGAGGATCGTGAAGTCCCGGTGAACGAGGTCCGGGTTCCCCAGCATGCGGGCCTCGATCTCCTCCACGATCCAGCGGGCCTCGTCGGTCTCATCCGACGCCTCCACCCGGGTGATGTGATCCCCGCCCGACCGATCGGTCCGAAGGGTCTTCCCCTTCCGCTGGGTGTTCTGCTCGATGACCGCGTTGGCCGCCTTCAGGATGATGTCCGACGACCGGTAGTTCTGCTCGAGCCGGACCACGGCGGCCCCGGGGAAGGTCTCCTCGAAGCCCAGGATGTTGGCGATGTCCGCGCCCCGCCATCCGTAGATGGACTGATCATCGTCCCCCACCACCATCAGGTTGGTGTGGTCCTCGGAAAGGAGTCGCAGGAACTCGAACTGCGCGTGGTTCGTGTCCTGGTACTCGTCGACCAGGACGAAGGCGAACCGCTCCCGATATCGGGCCAGGATCTCGGGGTGATTCCGGAGCAGTTCCACCGGCTTCACGAGCAGGTCGTCGAAGTCGAACGCGTTCTGGTCCTTCAGTGACTGCTGATAGGCCGGGTAGACCTTCGCCACCTGGCGGAGGAAGAGATCGAACCCATCCCCGTGGACCTCGGTGAACTCCTCCGGCGACACCAGGGCGTTCTTCGCCCCGCTCAGCTGCGCCCGGATCGCCTTGGGATTCCATCGCTTGGGGTCGATGTCGAGGAGTTCCTCGGTCCGCTTGATCTGCCGGAGACTCTGGTCCGCGTCGTAGATGGTGAAGGTGCTGGACCAGCCCAGGTAGGGCGCGTGCCGTCGGAGGAGCCGGGCGCCCAGGGAGTGGAAGGTCCCCACCCACATCCCGCTGGGCTCCTGACCCAGCATCCGACGGATCCGGTCCCGCATCTCTCCGGCGGCCTTGTTTGTGAAGGTGACCGCCAGGATCCGGTGGGGCGGCACCCCGTGCTCCCGGACCAGGTGTGCCACCCTGGAGGTGAGGACCCGGGTCTTCCCGGAGCCGGCACCGGCCAGAACGAGGATGGGGCCCTCGAAGTGCTGAACGGCCTCGGACTGCTGAGGATTCAGGCCCTCGAGAATGTCGGTGGGTGGGTGTGACATGGACGGGGAGATGGATCCGGAGGAGTGCAGTGCATGGGCCCGGACCGAGGGTCCTGGTGGGTCGACCGACGTAAGGTAATGCCCTCTCCGGCCACCGGAATGGCGGGAGGGGAGATCAGCCGCGCCGGCGCCGGTCCGTCGCCACCGGGAGGCGGACCTGGAAGGTGGCGCCCCGCCCCCGGCTCTCCACCAGGTCCACCCGTCCGTGGTGCACGCCGCGGATGATGCGCCGGGTCAGAGCCAGCCCCACCCCCCATCCGCTCTTCTTGGTGGAGACGCCGGGATCGAAGATGCGATCGCGGACTTCGGCCGGTACGCCGGGGCCGTTGTCCGCGATGACCAGCGTGACCCACCGGGGTTCGGAGTGGTGCGCCCGAAGCTCGATCCTGCCCTGGTCGCTCCCCGCTACCGCGTCCATGGCGTTCTTGAGCACGTTCTCCAGGGCCCATTGGAGGAGGATCGGGTTCCCCTCCACGGCCGGAAGATCGTCGGGGACATCCACGATCAGATCGACGCCCGGTCCCATCCTGGGGAGCCGCTGCCGGAGGTATCGCTCCAGGTCCTCCACCACCACCCGCAGGTCGAGCTGTACGAGTTCGGGTTCCCGGCCGATGAGTTCGAACCGCTCCAGGTCCTCCACCACCACCCGCAGGTCGAGCTGTACGAGTTCGGGTTCCCGGCCGATGAGTTCGAACCGCCGGCTCACTCCGCCCAGGCGATCCAGGTCCTCCTCGATGCCGCGAGCCACCTCCTTGGGACCCACGCCCATGGGGGCCATCTCATCGGGGTCCAGCTGCAGGACCTCCAGCCACCCCTGGAGGGACGACAGAGGGGTGCCCAGCTGGTGAGCCAGCTCCCGGGCCATGGACGTCCACGCCTTCTCCGCCTCGGCCCGGCGCTGGACCCGGATGATGGCGAGCCCCACCAGCACCGTCATGGCCAGCCCACCCGCCTGGAGCCAGGGGATCCATCGCAGCCGCCGGATCTCCGGCGTGGCGCCGAAGTGGATGTGTTGGTAGCGGGGGTCCCCGATGGGAGGATTCTGGGCATCCAACCCCCGGATGTACTGGCGGATCCTGGCCTGTCCCTCGGGCGTGGTCTCATCGGCCTCGAAAGGGAGGTTCATG
>JBDHIJ010000033.1:0-30794 GCA_039587435.1 Gemmatimonadota bacterium | reverse complement strand
TCTCGGCGCCGGCGGGATCATGGTGTTCGACGATACCCGAAACATGGTCGAGGTTGCCCGGCAGGCCATGGACTTCTTCCGCCACGAATCCTGTGGAAAGTGCTTCCCCTGCCGCATCGGCACGCAGCGCCTGGTCGAACGGTTGGGGGGGGCGAGCCACGCCCACAACGGCGCCGGCGCCCCCGCTGGACCCGCGAACCTGGAGCCCTGGCTCGCCGAGGTCCACGACCTGGGCGACACCATGAAGAAGCTCTCGGCGTGTGGGCTGGGCATGGCCGCCCCCCTGATCACCGAGAGCCTGGTTCGCTACTGGCCGGACCAGGTGGCCCGGCACGTGGAGGGCTGATCCGAGGCTCTAGTGCCCACTCCCGTGGGAGTGGGTGTGGTCGTGCTCGTGCCTGTGAGCCGGGAGGATCGATGAGATCCCGAGGCCGGTCCGCAGTTCTCCCCAGAACGTCCGCACGCCTCGCCGAACCAGCGACGACAGGAAGAGCAGGATCAGCAGCGCCAGCGCGATCTGGTGAAGCAGTCCCGGCGGCTCCTCCAGGAGCGTCTCCATGGAGGGACTGTTCACCTCGCCCACCAGGACGTTGAGCGCGATCCCACCCCCCACCGCCAGCCCGATTCCCACCAGCGCGAACGCCGCCGCGGCCTTCTTCCCATGAAGGCTGCTCAGCACGCCGAGGGTGGTGACGTTCGTGGCCGGGCCGGTGATGAGGAACGCGATTGCGGCCCCCGGGGACAGGCCGGCGGCCAGGAGCGTGGCCACCAGGGGAGTGGCCGAGGACGCGCAGACGTAGGTCGGAAACCCAAGGACGGCGAAGGCGATCACGTCCACGTGGGCCGGCAGGGCGCCCAGCCACCCGCCCTCGAGGAGGGGCGCCGCCAGCGCCGCCACGCCCAGACCCACCAGGATCCAGGGCGCGGTGTCGTCCACCACCGTGCCGAGTCCCGCCTTGAGGCCGGTGCGGACCCGGTCGCGGGGAGTGGCCTCGTCCGCGACCTCGGCCACCGGCAGCGAGGCCTTCACGGGGAGGCGGCCGCCCACCCACCAGCCCACCAGGAGAGCCACCACCGCCGCCGCTCCCACGCGCAGCAGGGTCATCTCCGGACCGAGCAGGGGCACCGACAGGAAGATGGCGTCGATCCCCAGCTCCGGTGTCGCCATCAGGAATGCCATCGCGGCGGCAGGGGGGGCGCCTTTCCCGATGAGCGTCCGGTAAAGCGGCACCACTCCACACGAACAGACCGGGAGAGGGAGGCCGACCAGCATTCCCCGCCCGGCCTGATTCAGCGAGCTCCCCTTCGACATCCACTGGATGGAGGTGGACGGCATGAACGCCACCAGCGCTCCGGCGGCCAGGTAGGCCAGCAGCAGGGCCGGGGCGCTCTCGGCCGACAGCACCATGAACCGCCGGGCCAGCGCCGCCCCCGGGGTCGCCGCGCCGCCGTCACCCAGCACCGCCAGCCCGGTCAGAACGGCCAGGGCCGCGACGCCGCCCAGCCCCTCCCATCGACGATCGGACGGCGTGGGCCCCCCGGCCGGGGCGGGGTGGAACCCGTGCAGGACGACATGGACGAGGGTCCCTCCGACAAAGGCCTCGTAGACGTGCAGGCCCTCTCCGCTGACCAGCCCCATCAGCTCCTCACCGCCGGCATACCCCAGGACCGTCAGGAGCACGAGCGCGGCCAGCGAGATCATGGCGGCCATGTCCCCGATCTCCGTCCGCACCAGCCACCACAGCGCCAGTCCCACCGGGAGCCGGTGCACGATGATGGCCAGCCCCAGGGTGGTGGTCGTGCCGTCGGGACCCAGGGCGGCTACGGCCGCGCCTTCGAACGCTGCGTGCAGGGCGAGGCCCGAGACGCCAAGGAGCACAGCCAGACCGTGGGTGCGGCGCATCCCCGCCGGGAGGATCCATTCGGAGAGCAGGGGCAGCAGGAGCCCGAGTCCGAGGGCCCCCAGCACGATCCACTCACCCTCGGCCAGGGACTCGGGCACGGTGTGGAGGAACACCAGACCCGGCACGGCCATGACCACGAACCCGTCCAGGAACGAGACGGTGCTCTGTCTCTTCATCACGGCGAAGAAGAGGGCCGGGGCCAGCAGGGGCACCAGGGACGTGAGGACGAGCAGGGTCATGGTGCGGAAATCTCACACGAGGGAGGATCGGGGGCCATGCCGGGTGGCCCCTTCGGCGCGGTTCTTGCCCTGAAGTCACCTGCTCAAGCGCAGTTCCCGCACACCCGCACACCCGCACAACGGGGGATCCCATGACCCCTTCGACGATAGATCCGGTCCGTCCCACCGCGGACGGACCCGCAGCCCAGACTCCGGCACCCGGACGGCCTCCCATGAAGCTGCTGGGCTCGTTCCTCTGGGTGCTCGCCGTGGTGATGATGTTCGCCACTGCCAGCTACCAGCGCCGCACCGGACCCACGTACCCGCTCCGGGCCACGGTGGAGACCGAAGGAGTCTCCCACAGGATCCGGCTGATTCGCAGCCAGGAGACCACGGCCGAGGCGCGGGTGGTCCTGCCGGACCTCGGCCCGGCGGCCGAGGCCACCGTTCACTGGCGCCGCTACCCCACCGACGACCTGTTCACGCCGATGCCCATGGTCCGGGAGACCGTGGACGGCGAGATCGAGATGGCCGCGTATCTGCCCCTGCAGCCCGCCGCCGGCAAGGTCGAGTACTACGTCAACCTGACGGCGGCCGAGGGTCAGATCCGGCTGCCGGAACTGGGCGGTGGCACCCAGGGAGGCGATACGGCCATCCTTCGTTACAAGGACCCGGTGCCCATCCCGCTTCTGATCGCCCATGTGGCCATGATGTTCTTCGCCGTGCTCATCGGAATGCGCGCGGCTCTGGGCGCCATGTTCCGGCCGAAGGGTGTCGCCCGCCTGGCCTGGATCAGCCTCGGGCTCATGACCGTCGGCGGTATGATCCTGGGGCCCTTCGTGCAGAAGTACGCCTTCGGGGCGTATTGGACCGGATGGCCCTTCGGGTATGATCTCACCGACAACAAGACGCTCATCATGTGGGTGGCCTGGATCGCGGCCTGCGCGATTCTGGTTCGCCGGAAGGACGAGAGCGACCGGTGGGCACGGGCCGGGGTGTTCGGTGCGGCCCTGGTCATGGTGGGGGTCTACCTCATTCCACACAGCATGCGAGGGAGCGAGCTGGACTACGGTGCGGTGGATACCGGGGTCCCTGCGGAGGAGGCCGTCGGGGTCGGCTGATCCGAGGCTACGGCATCGGCGTGATTCGGCCGCGGACTCCATGAGCGGGTTCGCGGCCGGTTTGCGCCTATGAGTTCGGTGGGGGCAGGATGGCCGTCCCCAATGAACCCGAGATCAAGGAAGACCGATGTCAGCCGCTTCTTCGTCCGTGAACACCGCCGCCCCTGCCCGGGGACGCATCTTCGACTCCATCACCGAACTCATCGGGAACACGCCCCTGGTTCGCATCCCTCGCACCGCCGAGGCGGCGGGAGCGGTGGCGGATGTGGTCCTGAAGCTCGAGTTCTTCAACCCCATCGCCAGCGTGAAGGACCGCATCGCCGTCTCCATGCTGGACTCGCTGGAGGCGCAGGGCCTGATCAACGACGACACGGTGATCGTCGAGCCGACTTCGGGGAACACGGGGATCGGCCTCGCGTTCGCCTGCGCCGCCCGGGGAATCCGCTGCATTCTCACGATGCCGGAGAGCATGTCCATCGAGCGGACCCGGATGATGAAGTTCCTCGGGGCCGAGATCGTGCTGACGCCCAAGGAGGAGGGGATCAACGGGGCGTTCGATGCGGCCGATCGGATCCTGGAGGAGAATCCGAACGCGGTGCGCGCGGGCCAGTTCACCAACCCGGCCAACCCCGAGGTCCATCGGCGGACCACGGCGGAGGAGATCTGGCGGGATACCGACGGGCAGGTGGACGTGCTGGTGTCGGGCGTAGGCACTGGGGGCACCCTGACGGGCTGTGGCTCGGTGCTGAAGGAGCGGAACCCGGACCTGCACGTGGTGGCCATCGAGCCGGAGACGAGCCCTGTGCTGTCCGGAGGTGAGGCTGGACCGGGTAACATGATCCAGGGAATCGGACCCGGCTTCTTCCCCGACGTCCTGGACCGCAGCCTCATCGACGAGGTCATCGTCATGGACAACGACACCCCGTTCGAGACCGCCCGGGCCGTAGCCCAGAACGACGGGATTCCCATCGGGATCTCCTCGGGCGCAGCCGTGGCCGCAGCGCTCCAGGTGGCCTCGCGGCCGGAGATGGCCGGCAAGCGGGTGGTGGCCATCGTGCCGTCCTTCGCCGAGCGCTACCTCAGTACGCCGCTGTTCGAGGGCCTGTAGGGCGGCAGAGCCGGTCCGGCTGCTCCGGCCCGCCTGACGTCCGAAGCCGGACGGCCGATCCGGCGACGGATGCCCGACTCGGGCGCACTTCGGCCCCGGGGGGAGATCTCACCCCCCCCGGGGCCGTGGTGCAGCACCCCGGTCGCGGTCGAGCCCTACTCAGTCCGCAGGACCCTCATCGGATCGATCCGTGAAGCCCGGCGGGCCGGAATCCAGCATGCAAGGACCGAGGCCAGCAGGAGCAGCACCGCCACCCCGCCGTAGGTTCTGAGGTCCGTGGGCGGGATCTCGAACAGGATGGTCTCCATCAGTCGGCTGAGAACGAACGCGGCGCCCATCCCCACCACCAGGCCGCCCAGGGCGGGTCGTACGCCCTCCCTGACCACCGCCCGCTGGACGGTGTCGCTGGAAGCGCCCAGCGCGACCCGCAGACCGATCTCCCGTCCCCGCTGGCTGACCGAGTAGTTGATCACCCCGTAGATCCCGGCCATGGCCAGGAGCAGGGCGGCTCCGGCGAAGATCCCCAGCAGGAGGGTCTGGAACCTCCGCTCCCCGGTGCTCTCGGCGACGACCTGGTCCATGGTCTGGACGTTGGAGAACGGGAGATTTGGGTCGATCTCGGCCAGCATGCTCCTGAACCTGGGGATCAGGGTGCCGGGGTCGGATCGCGTATGGGCCACGAAGTGGACCGGTGTCCAGCCGGTGAGCTGGTAGCTCAGGTAGATCGCCGGCGTGGGATCCCGCTCCAGCCCCCGCTCCCGCATGTCCGCCACCACCCCGATGACCAGCCCCTGGCGGTCGGTCTCGGTCCAGAGCCTGGCGATCTTGCCGAGGGGATCCTCACCGGGCCAGAGGCGATCGGCCAGCGACTCGGCCAGGATGACCTCCATGGGGCCGTCGCGGTCCATGACGGGTCCGAAGGTCTCCCCTCGCAGCAGCTCCAGCCCCATGGTCCGGAAGTAGTCGGGAGTCACCAGGCGCCAGTCCGCCGAGGGCAGCGCGCCGAAGCTCTCCTGGGTCTCGTCCCAGGGCAGGATGGTCATGTTGGCGTTGCCGCCCACCAGGGGCCGCATGCTGACGGCCGCCGCGGACCGGACTTCGGGCATGGCCTGCATCCGGGCCAGGTAGTCTTTGAGGAGTGCCCACGCCTCGTCGCCGGTCTGATACTGCTCGGGCAGGCCCACCTCGAAGAGCACCCGCTGCTCGGTCTGGAAACCGGACTCGACCGCGCTCACCTCCTGCAGGCTCCGGATGAGAAGTCCGGCACCGACGAGCAGGACTACGGACAGAGCGGTCTCCAGGGCCACCAGGCCGGATCGAAGCCGGCCCGCGGACCGCGTTCCCACGCTGCCGGACCCGCCCTCGCGGAGGATCGGCGCGATCCGGTCGTGGGGCGTCCCCAGGGCGGGGAGGATTCCGCTGATCAGGCCCGCGAAGACGGTGGCGCCGCCGGCGAACAGGAGGACCAGGGGCCGGATCGCGATGTCGGTCACCCCGTCCACTCCGTCGGGCTGCAGGAGCAGGAGGGCGTCTACCCCGAGGTACGCCAGGGCCACGCCGAGCGCCGCCCCGGTGACGCACAGCAGGGCGACCTCCACCCAGACGCGGCGGGTGATCCGCCCGCGGCCGGCGCCCAGTGCGGCGCACATGGCCAGTTCCCGGCGGCGGTTGGCGCCTCTCGCCAGCAGCAGGTTGGTGAGGTTCAGGCAGGCGATGAGGACCAGGAGGCTGACCGCGCCCATGAGAATCCAGAGGCCCGAGCGAAGCTCCGGCGAGGCACCCCACTCCGAGGACGGAATGAGGTTGAACACCATGTCGAAGTTCTCGGTCGGGTTCTCCTCCGCCAGCTGTGTCGCCAGGGGAGCCAGTCCGGCCCGCACCCCGTCCAGGTCGAGGCCCTCCCGGATGCGGGCGACCCCGACCATCCGGCGGTCCCCCCGCTGCCAGATCGGGTCGTCCACCAGGGGCAGCCAGACCTCGACGCCGTCCAGCCAGTCGCCGTCGGTGGGCATGATGCCGACCACGGTCCGGGCCGAGCCGTCGATCAGGATCGTTCGGCCGACGAGGGAGGGGTCACTCCCGTATCGGGTCCGCCAGAGCGGCTCGGAGATCAGCACGATGTCGGCCGGGGCGCCCCGGGCCTCGTCTTCGGCACTGAAGGAGCGCCCGAGGCTCGCCTCGACGCCCAGCGCCCCGAAGAAGCCGGAGGAGGCGGCCGCACCCTGCACCTGGGCCGCCGGGCCGTCACCGGTGAGGGTGAGGCTGTAGCCCTGGTAGGCTCCGAACTCCTCGAACACCACGTTGCGGGCCTTCGTGTCGAAGTAGTTCGGTCTGGAGAAGCTCATGTAGCCCTGCTCCCCCGAAGTCTTGCCCTCGAGGACCGTCACCAGTCGATCCGCGCCGGCATAGGGCAGGGGCTGCAGGATCACCGCGTCGATCACGCTGAAGATCGCGGTGCTGGCCCCGATCCCGACCGCGAGCATCACGAGGGCGATGATCGTGAACAGCGGGGTCCGGCTCAGGGACCGGACGCCCAGCCTCACATCGGAACGCACGTCGAACCACATCCCCACACCTCCTCTGTTTCCTTCCCGCCTCCAGCGGCGGGACATCCCTGCGGCGCGCAGCATATCCGCGCAGCCCCGCACTCCCATCCACCATGCGCTCAGGGCCCCGTACCGCCTGCGGCGCTCCAGGATCATGGCGCGGAACGTCTCCACCGCTTCCTCGCCGTACCGGTCCCTCTCCTCCCGAGGGAGGGTCAGCGTCGCCAGGCGGAACAGAAGGGTGAGCACCAGCATGAGCGCCTGGGGTCAGCCCGCCGGGGTCTCGCCCGACAGCACGGTCCCCTCCGCGGCGGACAGCAGTCGGGCCATGCGCTCCAGTTCGGCCCGGGCCACCTGTCGGCCCAGTGCCGTGCTCCGGTAGTACCGCCTCTTCGGACCCCCGCTGCTCTCGCCGGCGGGGGGATCCACCTCTTCGACCAGCCCCTGGCGGTTCAGCCGTGACATGGTCGCGTACAGGGTCCCGGGCAGGAGGATCTCCTCGCCGCCGGTCCTCGCCTCCAGCGTCTGCATGATCCCATACCCGTGCAGGGACGAGTCCCCCAGGGTGACCAGGATCTGCAGGGCCGGGTGGCTGAGCGGGCGGAAGTCCCTGGGCTCGGTGTTGCCAGGTCTGGACGGTGACACGCGGTGACCTCCGTGGTGTGGCCGTGGCGGGTTCGCCTCGTACACGAAGCGGGTAGCTAGTCTCTCCCTAACTATAGTGGTAAGCAACATAGTCTGCAACCCGGGGAGATCCCCACTTGCCGAGATGACCCTCGACGGTCTACGAATAGCGCCCCGTTTCCATCAACAGGATCCGTACCGCATGCACCGCTTCCTCTCCGGCGCCTTCCTTCTGGCCGCCGTCTCGACCCTCGTCGCGGGGCCGAGCGCCGCGCCCGCCTCCGCCCAGTCCGCGGATGAACTCGAGGCCATCGCCGCCGCCCTCGAGGACCAGGTCATCACCTGGCGCCGTGATTTCCACCAGAACCCCGAGCTGTCCAATCGCGAGTTCCGCACCGCCGGGATCGTGGCCGAGCACCTGGAGCGCCTGGGAATGGAGGTGACCACCGGGGTGGCGCACACCGGAGTGATCGGGATCCTGCGCGGGGGACGGCCGGGCCCGGTGGTGGCTCTGCGAGCCGACATGGACGCCCTGCCGGTGCAGGAGCGAAACGACCTGGAGTTCCGCAGCCAGGTCACCAGTGAGTATCGCGGAGAGACCGTGCCGGTGATGCACGCCTGTGGGCATGACACCCACGTGGCCATCCTCATGGGGGTCGCCGAGGCGTTGGCCGAGATGCAGGACGAGCTGCCGGGCACCATCAAGTTCATCTTCCAGCCCGCGGAGGAAGGTCCACCCCCGGGCGAGGAGGGTGGAGCGGAGCTGATGCTGAAGGAGGGCGCGTTCGAGGCCCCGGCCCCCGAGGCGGTGTTCGGGCTCCATATCTCCAGCGGCCTGAACGTCGGGGAGATCAACTACCGCCCGGGCCCGCTCATGGCCTCGGTCCAGGACTTCCGCATCGTTCTGCGGGGCGCGCAGACCCATGGGGCCCGTCCCTGGGGCGGGATCGATCCCATCGTGACCGGATCCCAGATCGTGGTCGGCCTTCAGACCATCGTGGCGCGGTCCGTGGATATCACCCAGAACCCGGCTGTCGTGACCGTGGGCAGCTTCCACGGCGGGCTCCGGTCCAACATCATCCCGGAGGAGGTGGAGATGCTCGGTACGATCCGGACCTTCGACCCTGAGCAGACCGAGTTGGTGCATCGGCGTATCCGGGAGGTCGCCACCAACATCGCCGCCAGCGCCGGCGTCGAGGCCGAGGTCCAGATTCCCTACAGCGCCAGCTACCCGGTGACCTACAACGATCCTGAGCTGACCGGCTCGGCGGTGGAGTCCCTCCATCGAGTGGCCGGCGCCGACAACGTCAACAACGTGAACGTGATCACCGGGGCCGAAGACTTCTCCTTCTTCGCCCAGGAGGCTCCCGGGTTCTTCTTCTTCCTGGGAGGAAAGCCCCTGGACGTGCCCGAAGCCGAGGCCGCGCCCCATCACACGCCGGACTTCTTCATCGACGAGAGCGGGCTGAGCCTGGGTGTGAAGAGCCTGCTGGCCGTCACCCTCGACTACCTGAACGAGAACCGCCCCGCCACGGACGAGTAGGGCGGGGTGGGCTCGGCGGCTCCAGCGAGACGCAGACTTGAAGGCGGTCCCGGCCCTGGCGGCCGGGACCGCCTCAGTCGTGTCCGGGGCCGGGGGCCAGTTGGACGACCCGAAGGCCCGTGTCTCGGCGCTGTCTGCGGCGCCTCCGAAGCACGCCCCGGTGGTACGCGAAGAACGCGAAGGTGACGATCCCCAGGATCAGGTGGGTCCAGGACAGGACTGAAACCACGCCTTGATGGGTGACGGCCTGGAGGAGATAGCCGGTCAGGACGAGCGGGAAGAAAGCCAGGGTCACGGTCCACCCGGACCGGCGTCCGGTGGGCAGCCCGGAGCGGATGTGCCGCCAGATGTGGTCCCAGGCGATCATGCCCACCGCGAACAGCATCACCGGCGCGACCAGGATGTGAGCCTTCAGCACCCAGGGCTCAAGGGGATGGTTGATGACCGACCACTCACTCACCGGCTCCAGAAGGTTCCGCATCCAGAAGTACACCACCCCGGTGAGGGCGGTGAGGGCGGTGCTGAGCCACAGGAGGCGCCGGCGGAACGGGTTCATCGTTGGGTGTCGCCGCCGTCTGCGCCGGGGGCCGGTTTCGACATCGGGTCAACCACCGCCTGGACGGCCAGAACCCTGCGGACGGCATCGGTCACCGCCCGAGAGGTCAGCGTAGCCCCCGTCATGTTCACGATGTCACCCTTCAGATCCAGATCGTCGCTCAGGGCCCTTCCGGTGAACTGGTCCATCCACCCGTCGGGGGCCAGGTAGTCCCGGGGTTCGGCGAACTTCAGCACCTCCAGGCGCTGAACCGCTCCCGCCGGCGAGACGACGACCATGAGGACCTCCTCCAGGGTTCGGACGCGGTGGGCGTCGAACCAGGCCACACCAAGCCACCCCCCGTCGCCATGGGCGGCGTAATAGGTCGCCACCCTCCGGTCCAGCGATGCGCCGGTCAGCTCCTCAACGGCGGCGGCCTGCTCTTCGTTGAGAAAGGCGGTTTCCCGCACGATCCCGGTTGCATCGGGGAAGGCCAGAGCCAGAGCTTCCTCCTGCGTGAGAAAGACCTGTGCAGCACCGGTGTCCGGGATTGCGGCGGTCCCTACGGCCAGAGCCAGGGCGAGGGTCAGCATGGACCCTCGCCCCCGGAGGAGTGGCGACCCGGCGCGCGCATGGGTCATCAGAACAGGTACCCCATCGCCACGTTGAACTGGTTCACGCCGGTCTCGGCACCGGTGCCGTGCAGGTTGTAGTCCGCTTTCAGGATCGCGTTGGGGATGGGCTTCCACGCCAGACCCAGGGACAGGACGGAGAGGTCCCGGGAGGGGTCGATCTCGAATCCGCTCGGGACGGCACGCTGGGTGTTGACCTCCTCGTAGCGGACGTAGGGAAGCAACTCGTGATCCGTGCTGGTGCTTCGCAGCACGTCATACCCCGCCTGGACGTACCAACCCAGGAGCTCCTCGCCGATGGAGTCGTCCCCCTCGAGGCTCTTGAGTGCGTTCAACTGAGACACGTCGCCCACCGTGGAGTAGGCCAGCAGGCCCGTAAGGTCCCAGCCCCGCGCCTTGTAGAGCAGGTGCCCTTCGAGGATGGTCAGAGCGCCGTCCACGGTCTCTCCGTCGATCTCACGATTGTGAGCGGTCTGCCCATAGAAGGCGGAGCCCCCGAGGGTGAGTCCCAGCGTCCCGACGTAGTCCAGGCGGCCTACCCAACCCCAGTCCTCAGCCACGGCCTTCGATCCCTTCTGACGCCCGCCCCTCAGGCCACCCGCATCGAAGCCCTTGGCCTTGGAGGAGCCACCTCCCACCCCATCCAGGGAGGTCATCAGGTAGGTACGCCATGCGAAGTTGTCCGAGCCGCCGAACAGTCCGAAGCCGGGCTCCCTCCACGTGGTCGGGATGATCTTGGATTCGGTCACCGATCGCTTGGTTCCCAGGAAGACCGGGGGCTCATGGAGTTCGTTCACGATCCCCATGGGCGCCAGAAGCAGACCCGCCCGGGCTCCGATGTCACCCGAGCCGAACAGGTAGTCCATGTAGGCGAACTCGAGGGAGACCGACCCGGTCTGTCCGGTAGAGCCGTGCTCCACCTCGATCTCGGAGTTGAAGAGGATCCGGTCGTTGAACTTGTAGCCGACGTAGATGATGGCTCGGAGGGCGTCGAGCTGGTTGGACTTGCCGGACGGGGAACCGTCCTCCCGCTCGGAGGCGAAGCCCTCGTAGAGGAACTCACCGTAGCCGCCGATGGAGATCCCCTGGTTGACCTTGTAGACCTTCGAGGCTCCCGGCCCCAGGCCGAGAATGCTGGTGTCGGCTTCCACGACCTCGCGGCCCAGGGAGAGCCGCTCCAGCTCGCGGGTGATGGCCTCGATCTGACCCTCCATCTCGCGGATACGGACCGAGTCGGGATCCTCCTGGGCGGAAGCCGCGGAGGGCATGAGGGGAAGCGTGAAGAGAACCAGTGCCAACAGGGCGCATATGCGCAGCGTCTTCATGGATCTGCTCTTTGTATGGCTGGTTGCGACAGGGTCGAAGCGGAGAAGCGCTCCATCCCGCGGCTAAACGCGGGGGTGGCGACCCCGTCGGAGAGAATCAGGAACACCGCCCCCACTTCGGGGAGCTGGTCTGCGAACCGAAGGCCCTCCTCGGGTCCCATGACCAGGAGGGCAGTTGAGAGGACGTCGGCCTCCAGAGGATCTCCGGAGACGACGGTGACGGAACCCCAGGCCGGGACGGGTCTTCCGGACCGGGGATCGATGACGTGGCCCACCCGACGGCCTTCCGCCTTGACGAATCGCTCGGACAGACCGCTGGTGGCCACGGAGAGGGTGTGGGTGCCGGCCGGGGCCCGGAGCGCCAGCTCCAACGTCGGCCGGTGCCGGTCCTCAGGATGAGCCAGGGATACCTCAGCGGAGTGCCCCAGGACGAGGAGTTGGCCTCCCAGGTTGACGGTGGCCTCTCGAGCTCCTGTCTGGTCCAGCACTCGGGCCACGTCACGCAGAGCGGCCCCCTTTCCGAACCCGCCGGCATCCACCCAGGCGTCAGCCGT
Source organism: Gemmatimonadota bacterium (assembly GCA_039587435.1). Lineage (GTDB taxonomy): Bacteria > Gemmatimonadota > Gemmatimonadetes > Longimicrobiales > Gaopeijiaceae > JBDHIJ01. Next base: position 18,684 of record JBDHIJ010000033.1, on the reverse strand, counting down.
CCGGCGAAAGGGCACCTGCCCGGATGCGAGCCCGCGTTCCCCGGTTGAACCCAGGGCCTTCGAGATCTCCGCATCCGAGGGGATCCGCCCGTTCCCCCGGAGATCCCAGATGTCGATGAGTGAGCCCACGGCCGGGTCAAACGCACCGCCGGTCCGGTCCCGCCACTCCAGGACCTCAGCAAGGAGATCCAGGACCCGGAGATCCCCCTCCCATGCGCCACCAACCGGGAGGCGATTGAGACGGCTCAACTCGGAGTCGGGCCGCCAGGTGGAGAGGCGGGCCTCCACGGCCTCGATCTCCGCCAGGGCCGCCTCCGCTCCCCTGAGCGCCTCCCGACGACCGATGGAAGTGACAATCACGGTCACGTCCGTGCCCATCGCGTGGGCATTCCTGACCACCGTGTCGGGGGCCACGGGAGACGCTGCCTGGGCGGCGAACAAGCCCATGGAGAGGGCGAGGGCGAGAACTGCCTGGACCGTCACTTCGAGTTGGCTCCAGCTACGGGAGCGCCGTCCTGAGATCGAGAAATAATGCGGTTGAGAATCATTCTCAACTCATTGTGGTGCGCCCGGAAGTTGGAACAGTCGCGCTCCCGGGTCAACCCCCTCCCCGAGTCGAGCATGTTCCCGTGGTTGTTGGGCTTTCGGGACTTTTCCGGGGTTCCTCCGTACTCCTACGGAGGGGCTGTCTGGGTACCTTTTCGAATTGAAGAAAACGGGGTTTTTCAGCTACACTCATAGTGTGAAAACCAAAAGCTTGAGAGATTTTCGGACTTCTCCCGCGCCATGCCCATTCCTCACCTGAGACCACGCCGCCTCCGCGTCTCCGCGGGAGTCCGAACCCTGGTTCGGGAAACCACTCTCGAGCCGCGGAATCTGATCCTCCCGGTGTTCGTGTCCGAGGTTGATCCGCAGCCCACCGAAATCTCTTCGATGCCCGGCGTGTTCCGCTGGCCCCTCGATCGCGTGGCCGAGCCGGCTGCTGCGGCCGCTGAGGCTGGGCTCGGAGGGCTCATTCTCTTTGGGATCCCCCGGGCGAAAGATGCGAGGGGCTCCGGGGCCGATGCCGAGGACGGTGTAGTTCAGGAGGCCATCCACCGCATTCGGGCCGGGGGCTACGAGGGCGTGATCATCACCGACGTCTGCCTCTGTGAGTACACGGAGCACGGCCACTGTGGCCTGGTGTCCGATGGGGGCGAGGTCCTCAACGACGAGACCAACGACCGCCTGCAGTCCGTAGCGCTATCGCATGCACGGGCGGGCGCCGACATCGTGGCGCCCTCGGGAATGATGGACGGGATGGTTGCGGCCATCCGAGCCGGTCTCGACGGCGAGGGGTTCAGCCAGCTCCCACTGATGTCCTATTCCGTGAAGTATGCCTCGGCCTATTACGGACCGTTCCGGGACGCTGCGGACGGGGCCCCCTCGTTCGGAGACCGGCGCAGCCATCAGATGGACCCGGGGAACCGGGGCGAAGCGTTGCGGGAGAGTTCTCTGGACGTTGAGGAGGGAGCCGACATCCTCATGGTCAAGCCGGGCCTGGCCTACCTCGACATCATCCGAGATGCCCGAGAGGCCTTCCCCGACATGCCGTTGGCCGCCTACAACGTCAGTGGCGAGTACAGCATGGTGAAGGCAGCCGCAGAGCGGGGCTGGCTGGACGAGCGATCGGTCGTGCTCGAAACCCTGCTTGGATTCCGCCGTGCCGGGGCGGGCCTGATTCTCACGTACCACGCCCTCGACGCGGCCCGGTGGCTCGCGGAAGAGTCCGTGGGGAAAGGCGCCTGATGTCGGAAGAGCGCACTCCGGTCCTCGGGCACTTCGCCACCTATCGGCTTTCCAGCCGCTTCTGGAGCCTGTCGGGACCGGAGCGTACGAAGGTGGCCCGGGCATGGCTGGAGGCCATGACCGCCGCGGCCGACAACCTCGAGGTCTATCTGACCCAGGGTCTGGAGGCGTCCAGCGATGTACTCCTCTGGACGACCCGCACCGTGGCTGACGTATCGGTTCCCGGTTCCTTCTTCGTCGACCGGGCGAAGGCGGAGGCCTGCATGCGGGCCTGGGCGGAGCCCGTCCGAAGCCTCTGGGGCATGACCCGGCCATCTGAATACAGCAAGGCCCGCTCGACCCAGGAGATCGATTCTCTGGCTGAGGAGCGGAGCCCCTACCTCATCGCCTACCCCTTCAGCAAGACCGCCGGCTGGTATCTGAAGGGCCGTGAGGCCCGGCAGGGGATGATGAACGAGCACATCCGGCTCGGGAAGCAGTATCCGGAGATCACCCAGCTCCTCCTCTACTCGTTCGGCCTGCAGGATCAGGAGTTCGTGGTGGTCTACGAAACCGATGATCTGGCTCTCTTCTCCAAGCTCGTCCACGAGCTGAGAGGAACAGAGGCCCGTCGGTACACCTTGCTCGACACGCCCCTCCACACCGGGGTCCGCGTGGATGCCGAGACCTGGGTGAACCTGGTGGGATGAGGGGATAGACCATGGAACTGTTCGTCCTGGGAACCAGCCACTGCATCGCCTCGGCGGAAATCCGGGAGCGCATGCACATCGGCTCCGGCCGAGTGCGAGAGGGTCTGGAGGCTCTGACCGGACCGGGCCGGCTGCTGGAGGAGTCCGTCTTCCTTTCCACCTGCGCTCGCTATGAGGTCTACGGCGTAGCCGACGAGCCCCAGCGAGCCGTCGCCGTTCTCGAGCGTCTCATCGCACTGGAGACCGGGCTCTCACGCGAGCACCTGCGCGCCCATTCCTACACGAAGATCGGGCCCGACGCGGGAGAGCATCTGCTCCGCGTCGCCTCGGGCCTTGAGTCGGCCGTCCAGGGCGAGGCCCAGATCCTCGGACAGGTCAAGAACACTCAGGGGGGGGATCACTCACCGGTGACGATGGGGGCGACCCTTCAGCGCCTCTTCCAGACCGCCATCGCGACCGGCAAGCGCGTTCGCTCCGAGACCGACATCGGACGGGGCGCAGCGTCGCTGGCCGCGGCGTCGATCCAGCTTCTGGAGGGACGGCACGGGACGCTGGTCGGCCAAGCGGTGCTGGTCGTCGGCGCGGGCGAGACCGGGGACTTGGTTACGCGCCTCCTCAGGAAGGCGGGAGTGGAGACCTTCTACGTCGTCAACCGTTCGCCGGAACCGGCCGAGGCTCTGGCCGCCACGGTCGGTGGCACCGCCCACGGGCTGGATGCGATCCCGGAACTCCTGACCCGCGTTCAGATGGTGGTGGGTGCAGCTGCGTCGCCGACCCGCCTGGTCGACGCGACGCTTCTGGCCGCCCTCCGGAAGGAGGGTCGCGATGTGCCCGAGATCTTCCTCGATCTCGCCCATCCTCGGAATTTCGATCCCGATGTCGACCAGGTGTGCGGTGTCGACCTTCTGGATCTCCAGGTCGTTCACGACCGCGTCACCGAGGCTCGAGAGGCCCGGTCGGCCCAGGTCCCGAAGGCCGAGGCCATCGTGGCTGAGGAGTTGTCGGCGTTTCAGGATTGGTTGAAGGCCCGCGGAGCGGTGCCGGTCGTGAGAGCCGTCCGACGCCGTGTGATCGACATGGCGAGTGCCGAAGCCGACAAGTTCTGCCGGGGGTTGGACGGGGACCAGCGTGAGGCCGTCCAGACGTTCGCCCGCTCGTTCGCCCGCTCCCTCCTGCACCAGCCCACCGTAGCCCTCCGTTCCGTGGACTCGTCCACGACCGATGGCCAGCAGTTCCTGGAACAGGTGGGCAGCCTGTTTGGCGTCGAGCCGGACCAACCCTAGCCCCTAACCCAACCGAAAGCCCGCCCCGTGAAGATTCGCCTCGGTACCAGGGGTTCCCGCCTGGCGCTCGCTCAGGCTCACCTGGTCTCGGACCTGCTCCGCGCCGCTCGTCCTGGCGTCGAGGTCGAGATTTCCGAGATCCGGACCTCCGGGGATCGAATCCAGGACGTGGTTCTGGGCCCCAATCTCGGTCAGTCCTTCTTCACGAAGGAGATCGAGTCGGCTCTACTCGCCGGGGACGTGGATATCGCCGTTCACTCCTGTAAGGACCTGGCGACCGTCCAGCCGACCGGACTGTGTCTGGGCGCCATCCTCGAGAGGGAAGACCCCCGGGATGTGCTGGTGTCGGCCGATGGGTCGGCCTTCGCCGATCTTCCCCCGGGCGCGACCGTGGGTACGGCCAGCGTCCGCAGACGGGCTTTCCTGGCTCAGAGCCGGCCCGATCTCCGCTACGAACCGCTGCGCGGGAACGTACCGACCAGGCTCAGGGCGGTGGAGGAGGGTCGCTTCGACGCTGTCGTCCTGGCAGCCGCCGGTCTCGAGCGGTTGAACCTTGCCCACCACATCACGGAGCGGATGGATCCGGCTGTTCTCCTGCCCGCGGCGGCCCAGGGCGCCATCGCCATTCAGGTGCGAGAGGCCGATGCGGACATTCGGGAGCTTGTGCAGACCATCGATCACCCGAGTTCGCGGGTCCGTGTGGAGGCTGAGCGGGCGTGCCTGAACGCTCTCGAGGCCGGGTGCCAGGCGCCGGTGGGTGCCCTGGCCAGCCTGCACTCCGATCGCCTGGAGATCAGGGCTGCCGTTCTGCTCGAGGGACGGGCGGCGTCGACTTCGGCGAGTGGCCCCCCCGCCGGGGCGGAGGCGCTCGGGCGTGAGGCTGCCGAGACTCTGCTCAAGCAGCTTGGAGTGTCGAGCCTTCGAGAGCTGGGATTGGGTCGCGCCGATCCTGAAGGACCATGAACACCCGCACCTCCCCGTCCCTTTTCGGGGGAGGGGAGACTCTGGCGGGCCGGGTTGTGGTGATCGCCCGGGCCGCGGGCCCCAACGACGAACTCAGGCTCCGGCTGGAGACCTTGGGGGCGCGGGTGCGTACCTGGCACACCCTCCGGTTCCTTCCTCCGGCCTCCTGGACCGCCCTGGACGACGCGCTAGGAGATCTGAGCCGGTTCGACTGGGTCGTCTTCACCAGCCCGAGGGCCGTCGAGGCGGCTTCGAGCCGACTTCCGCGGCCTGGTGGCTCGGCCACCGGTGCGGCCGCGCTGGTTCCTCGGATCGCTGCGGTCGGAGCCGCGTCCGCGCGGGCACTCCGGAGCGCCGGCTGGCCGGTCGACCTGGAAGGCCACGGTCCCGGGGCTCGTGGACTGGTGGAGACGTTCTCCCCGGACCAGGTCCGAGGGCGCCGCTTTCTGTTCCCGGCCGGAGATCTGTCGGGGAGCGACCTGGTGGATGGCCTTACGGCTCTTGGGGGGCAGGTGGAGCGGGTGGAGGCCTATCGCACTGAGATCATGGTCCCCGACAGAGATGAGGTGGCCAGCGATCTGAGGGAGGGTGTGGACGCGATCGTGTTTGCCAGCCCCTCAGCCGTGGGAGCGGTTCATGGCGCGCTCGCGGACCCGTTCCCGACCGCACTCGAGGGGGTCAGAGTGGTCGCCATCGGACCCACGACCGGCAAGGCCCTCCAGGATCGCGGTCAGCACGACCTCACCCTCGCCGAGCACGCGTCCAGGGCGGGGTTGGCTTCGGCGGTGGAGGCCGCCCTGCTCTCGACTCCCCCCTCAGGGGCCGATCTGGGCCCCATCCCAGGCCCTTCGAACAAAGAATCGCACGATCCGGAGACTTCCCGTGACCCATAAGACCTCCACCACCCAACGGAGTGATCGCCTCTTCCAGGAGGCCCTCAGGCTCATGCCCGGGGGCGTGAACAGCCCCGTGAGAGCCTTCAAGGGCGTGGGTGGCACCCCCCGCTTCTTCCAGTCCGCCCAGGGCGCCCGAATGGTTGATGCGGACGGGAACGATCTGCTCGATTACGTGGGGTCCTGGGGTGTCATGCTACTGGGCCACAACCATCCCTCCATCCGGGAGGCGGTGGCAGAAGCTCTGGCGGCCGGAACCTCCTTCGGTGCTCCCGGGGCCGGAGAGGTCGACATCGCCCGACGGGTGATTGAACTCGTCCCGGGGATCGAGGTGGTCCGTATGGTCAACTCGGGGACCGAGGCGACCATGAGCGCCATCCGGCTGGCCCGCGCGGCCACCGGGCGACCCACCATCATCAAGTTCCGCGGAGGGTACCACGGCCACGGGGACGCCTTCCTCGTGGAAGCCGGATCGGGTGCGGCCACTCTCGGGGTCCCGTCCAGCCCCGGAGTCCCCGACGACCTCGCCGCTCACACCCTGGTTGCCGAATACAACGACCTGGCCTCCGTGGAGGCGCTCTTCGATGGAGCGCCGGACCGCGTCGGCGGCGTCATCGTCGAGCCGGTCTCGGGGAACATGGGCTGCGTCCCTCCGGTCCCCGGGTTCCTCGAAGGGTTGAGAGCGCTCTGCGACCGCCACGGTGCGGTCCTCATCTTCGACGAAGTGATGACCGGTTTCCGCGTGGCGGCCGGCGGCGCTCAGGCCCGATATGGGGTGACTCCCGACCTGACCACTCTGGGCAAGGTCATCGGCGGTGGATTGCCGGTGGGCGCCTATGGGGGTCGGGAGGACCTCATGCGGATGATCGCCCCGGACGGACCGGTCTACCAGGCCGGCACCCTGTCCGGGAACCCTCTGGCCGTTGCCGCAGGGTCTGCGGCTCTGGCCTACATCCAGGACCATCCCGGCCTCTACGACGACCTGGAGGCCCTGGGTGCCCGACTGGGCCAGGGCCTGCTCTCCATCACGGCCGAGCTGGACATCCCCGCGGTCTGGAACCAAGCCGGTGCCATGGGGTCGCTGTTCTTCAGCTCCGAGCCAGTGACGGACTGGGCCTCGGTCTCCTCGTCGGAGACGGATCGTTTCAGTGGGTTCTTCCATGGGATGCTGGATCGGGGTGTCTATCTGCCCCCCAGCGCATATGAGGCCTGGTTCTGGTCTGCAGCCCATGACGACCACGACATCGAGACCACCCTGGCAGCGGCCCGCGCCGCCCTGAAGGACACACAGGCCCATGCCTGAGCAAGCCACCGTATTCGAAAAGGCCCTGGCCGGAGAAGCCCGGAGCCACACCCCGATCTGGATCATGCGGCAGGCGGGCCGGTACCTGCCGGAGTACCGCGCGCTTCGAGAGAAGGTGGATTTCCTCACGGCCACGAAGACCCCCGAACTGGCGGCCGAGATCACCCTTCAACCGATGCGCCGGTTCCAGCTGGATGCCGCCATCCTGTTCAGCGACATCATGACCCCCCTCGAAGGAATGGGGGTGCCCATCGAGTTTAAGCCGGGCCCGGTCATCGAGCGCCCCATCCGGTCCGCTGCGGATGCGGCGGCCCTCCGGCCTCTGGATCCCGAGGAAACGGTGCCCTTCGTGGCGGAGTCCGTGAAGCTGGTGCGTGCGGAGTTGAGGCCCGACGCTGCGCTCATTGGTTTTGCAGGGGCCCCGTTCACCCTTTTCTGCTACCTGGTGGAGGGTGGCGGCTCGAAGGAGTTCATGGAGCCTCGCCGCTTCCTGCGCGCTGAGCCCGAGGCGGCCACGGGAGTCCTCCGACTCCTGGGTGAGTCCATGGCTCGGTACCTCCTTGCCCAGGCCAAGGCCGGCGCCAATGCCCTCATGCTCTTCGATTCCTGGGTGGGCCTGCTGGGGATCGACCTGTACCGGCAGCACGTTCTCCCGGTGCTCCAGGAGACGGTGGCCGCCATTCGGGCGGGTACCGATCTGCCCCTCATCTACTTTCCCAACGGTGGGAGCCACCTGCTCGAGGCCGTAGGGGAGCTGGACGTGGACGTGGTGGGAGTCGATTGGACGCTCCCGCTGTCCGGGGCGCGGGCGGTGCTTGGATCGGACCGGGTCCTCCAGGGGAACCTGGATCCATCGGCCCTCTATGCGCCCCGCACCGAGCTGGCCTCCGCTGCGGACGTCGTCCTCGAGGAGGCCCGCGGGTCGAGGGGGCACGTATTCAACCTGGGACACGGAATCAACCGGTTCACAGATCCCGACCAGGTGGCGTTCCTCGTGGACCACGTTCACGAGAGATCTCTGGGGACCCACGGGGCCTGAGCGGCCAGAGTTCCCCCGAAGTCGAACACAATTGGACCTTCCGCCGAGGCCCCGTCCCCGGCTCAACCCGCCACGAGGTGTCAACGTGAAGATCGGTGTCCTGGTTCTGAATTTCGGTGAACCCGACGAGCCGACCCTGGAGAAGATCGTGCCCTTCCTGGAGCGGATCTTCCTCCAGAACATGGACCTGGAGCATATGGACGACCCGGAGGCCGGCCGCCGCCGAGCCCGTCAGCTCGCCGAGGCCAGAGCCCCGGGACTCATCGAGGAGTACGAGGAGATCGGCGGCTCTCCCCTGAACGCCCAGGCCCACGCCCAGGCCCAGGCCCTGGTCGAGGAGATCCGCGGTCGGGGCTGGGACGCGAATCTCTATTCGGCCATGCAGTTCACCGAGCCCTCAATCCCATCCGAGGTGGCGCGCGCCAAAGCCGACGGCGTCGAGAAGCTCATCGGGCTCCCGGTCTACCCCATCTGTGGGCAGTCCACGAACGTGGCAGCCCTCGACGAGGCCCAGCGTGCCGTTGAGGCGTTGGATTGGGATGTCGAATTCATGGGCCTGACCGGGTGGCACTCCCATCCGGACTACCTGGACCTCCGGGCAGAGGTCATTCGTGTGTTCGCAGGCGAGAAGGGACTGGATCTCACGGATCCCGACACCATCCTCTACTTCTCCGCACACGGGACCCCGCTCAAGTACATCCAGCAGGGGAATCGCTACGACCAGTACGTGGACGAGTGCTGCCGGGAGGTCGCGGAGCGACTGGGGGTTGGAGACCGCTACGCGGTTGGGTTCCAGAACCACGCGAACCGCGGCGTTCCCTGGACTCAGCCCGACAACGAGCCGCGGATCGAGGCGCTGACCGAAAGCCGGATGGTCGTGGACGCCATCAGCTTCATGCGGGAACAGTCCGAGACGCTGGCCGAGCTCGACCATGAACTGAAGGAGTTCTCCGAGGACCTGGGGAAGGAGTTCCATCGGGTCCCGGTGCCGCACGCGCACCCGGGGTTCGTCCGGTTCCTGGCAGACATGGTGGAAGCCGTGATGGACGCCCATGAGGCCAATGATGGGAACCATCCCCTGGTGGGTCGGTGCCGATGCCGACCCGTTCCCGGGACCTGGTGCATGAATGGGCCCCGGGAGTTTCCGCCAAGTCCCTTCCTGCCCACCTCCGAAGCATGATTGCTGTCGTCGGCGGAGGGATCACGGGACTCAGCCTCGGGCATCGTCTGACCGAGGCAGGAGCCGACTGTGTGGTCCTGGAGGCCGGCGAGCAGGCGGGGGGGGTGATCCGGAGCCGTATCGTAGACGGACATCTCCTGGACTGGGGTCCTCAGCGAGCTCGCCTGGTCGGCGACCTCAGGTCGCTGATCGACGAGCTGGACTTGGAGGATCAGACGGTCACCAGTCCCCCGGGGCTTCCGCTCTACGTCTATCGCGGCGGGCGACTCCGCGAGGTGCCGTTTTCAGCCGGCGCCTTTCTCACCTCGGACATCGTGGGGTGGGGAGCCAAGGTAAGGGTGGCACTGGAGCCCCTCACCCCAGGGCCGGATGATGACGAGAGCGTAGCCGATTTCTTCAGTCGGAAGATCGGTGCCGAGCTCTACCACACCCTGGTGGGACCTCTGTACGGGGGACTGTACGGTTCGGATCCGGCCGACATGGTGGTGGGGCTTTCCCTGGGCCATGTCCTCCGTGAGTTCGGTGTCGGTCGAAGTCTGATCCTGTCCCTGCTCCGGAAGGGTGGGAGGGTCTCGCCTCCGCCTGCCTGTTCGTTCCGTGAGGGCATGCAAACCCTTCCACGGGCGCTCGCGGACCGTCTCGGGGACCGGCTGCGGCTGGAATGCCCGGTCGACGCAGTAGCTCCCCGGCCCGGACGAGGGTGGCGGGTCGAAACGTCGCAGGGTCCGTTGGAAGCCGAGGCGGTCGTTCTCACCACACCCGCGCCGGTGACCAGCCGCCTCCTGGAGGGGGTCGACAGGGATGCCGCCGACCGGGTGGGATCCCTCAACTACAACCCTCTTGGCGTGGTGCATCTCCGTGCCGAAACCGACCTGGAGGGACTTGGGTTCCAGGTGTCCTTTGACGAGCCCCTGGCCCTTCGGGGGGTGACCTTCAACGACTCTCTGTTTGGTCGGACGGGGGTCTACACCGCCTACGTCGGGGGAGCTAAGCGTCCCGAGGTGGTCAGCCGGTCCGACGCGGACCTGGCGGCCCTGGCCGTGGACGAGTTCCGGCAGTGTACTGGATTCGACGCCGTGCCCGTCGCGGTGGAGCGGGAGCGCATGCCGGCCTGGGATCGAAGCTGGGCCGCGCTTCAGGGTCTCCAGCTACCGGATGGGCTTCACATCGCGGCGAACTGGGAATCCCGTCCGGGGATCCCGGGGCGTCTGGCGCAGACTCGTAGACTGGCCGCCAGGCTCACCGCCGGGACCCCGTAGGGCGCGATTCACCTCCGGGCGGTCACCCCTTCATTCCGGCGTTCCCGACCACCGGCAGGGGGACAACTTCCTTGAGCCCGCGGGCCGCGAAGTACTCGTCGACCGGCTCCGCCTCTCCTCGCTCAACGGCCCTCTGGTACCGGACCGGAACGTGGGCGCAGAAGGGCTCGCTCTCCAGGTAATCGCCGGTGACCGCAAAGGCCCGTGCCCGGCTGCCCGAACAGAACTTCAGGAACTCGCAGACCCCGCACTTCCCTTTCAGGAGGCTCTGGTCCCGGAGAGAGGTGAACAGGGGGGAGTTCTGATACACGTCCACCAGGTCGTCGTCCCGGACGTTCCCTCCCGCGACGGGGAGGAACCCGGAGGGGAAAAGGTCTCCGGTGTGACTGACGAACAGGAATCCGTCGCCGTCGTTCACGCCTCGAGCTCGGCCGATTCCGTCGACATCCGAGTAGGCAGCGCCGTCGGTCAGGACGTCCACCGGCCCGCCTGATTCGCGGGCCTTTCGCTCAGCCACCTTCCGCTGCACCACCACTCGGTTGTACTGAGGGGCGGCGGTGGCTTTGATGTCGAAGGGGACGGTCTTGGCAAGGTCATACAGCTCGTGGAAGACCGCTTCGAAGGCGTCGGCACCGGCCACGTCCTCCGGGCGGGCCCGGCCCATCGGCACAAGGCAGAACACCTCCCAGAACACGATCCCAGCCTCTGTGAGGAGGCGGGCCATCTCTGAGAAGTCGTTCACGTTGTGTTTGGCCACCACGGTGTTCACCTGGGACGAAATGCCCAGCTCCCGGGCGGTCTCGAGGATCCGGAGGCCGTGCTGGAACGACCCCTCCACCTGCCGGAACTCATCGTGCACCTCTGCGGATGCACCGTCCAGCGACACGGCCACTCGGGCGATGCCGGCGTCCCGTAGTTCTTCGAGCCTCTCCCTGGTGCAGAGCGGCGTGGTCGCTGGGGTGATCGCCATGCGAAGGCCCAGCTCGGCGCCGTACCGGGTCAGCTCCACGATGTCGGGCCGCTTCAGGGCGTCCCCACCGGAGAAGACGAAGATGATGGGGCCGAATCTGCGAATGTCCTTGAGCATTCGCTTCGCCTCTTCGGTCGTCAGTTCGTCCGGGTGGCGATCGGGTTGGGCTTCCGCTCGGCAGTGTTTGCATGCCAGGTCGCAGGCCTGGGTGGTCTCCCAGATCACCAGGAAGGGCGCCTTGTCGAAGTCCAGGTCCATCCCCATCGGGCCCTTACCGGACATGGAGGCGCCGACCGGATGTCCGCCGGGTCGGGGATGGCCGCCCGGGTGCCCGCCGGAGTGTCCCCCTGGGTGCCCCCCGGGGTGTCCTCGGTGCTGGCCTCCGCGGTCTGCGTCGTGCGGGATCATCATGAGTCTTCCAGGTTCTTCTCTGCAGTGTGGCAGGATGGAGGTTGACCGCTTTGTGGGGTCGCTGAGCGATTCTTTAAGTCGCAAGAGTCGTGCCTCCGACTACTGGGTCGAAGCATCGTGAGGGAGGCCCGAACGGGCTGGGCCGGGTTCAGGCGTACCGGGGGCTCGCCCGTGCCGCTCAGGACGGTGGGACGGGTCCCACCCGCCCCCTCAGAGGCGACCGCCCCGGGGAGCGAGGGGCACTTCCGGGTCTGTCGGCGAGACCCCGGTCCGGAGGGCCACGGTCACGTGCCAGGCGACGGAGGTGACGCCGGCCGCCAACCCTACGACCACCCCCGCGTCGACGATGCCCCGCCACGGCTGCTCCAGCCCTCGGACCAGTATCACCAGGAGGATGATGGCACCCGTCAGACCAAGGGAGCGCCATCGACGGGACTCCGTCGCGTGGATGTATCCCATGTGGAAGAGGGGAGCCAGCGCCACGTGAATGGGACGAGGGTTCCGACGAAGCCACAGGGCTCGGGCCCCAACCCGGGGAGCAAAGGCGCAGTGGAATCCCCGGTATCCTTCCATCCAGAGCATCAGCCCGACCCACAGGCCGGTGATCAGCCACTGGGTGGGTGAGAGCAGGCCGGAACCGAGTGCCGAGACGGCGATGGGTGTAAGTCGGACGATGGCCCAGGTCAGGAGACCCAGGACTCCGGTCACTCCCCAGAGGGCTGCGACGGTTCCAAGCATGTGGCGGTGCGGTCGGTTGGCGGGTTGGGGTCCTGTCGCAGCCCGGTCCGGACAACACCGTCGGGCGGAGCGCGTTCAATCCGATGCTAAAAGCCTGAAAGAATCGGGCCAATTCGTCCGCCGGAGGGCGTCGAACCCGCTGGTCGCTCCCTTGCGACGGGCCCGCGATGCGGGCCAATGGCAGGTCAGCAGCGGGCAATCCGGTCCCCGGGTCCCGGAACCTAACGCGAGCGCCGGGCACGGCGCCGCGCCCCCGCTCCGCCTCAGCGCTCCGGCCGGGTCTCGATCGCCGTACGGGCCGCTGCGGCGAAGTCCCGGAGGGGCTCCGTGGAGTGGTACACCACCGTCTGCTCTCCCCGCGTGCCCGACACCTCGAAGCTGCCGTCGGGCCTCACGCGGTAGTCCAGGTCGGTGACCGTGCCCGGATCGCGGAGGGCCTCCTCGAGAGTCCCGGGCCAGGCGCCGTGCGTCTCCCGGTACTGGAAGACCTGTGCGGCGGCCATCGCGATGTCCATGTGCAGACCGTGCGAGAGATCGACGGACGTGGGTGGCGGAGCGGCGGGTGGGCGGACAAAGGGCGGCGGTGCCGCAACCATCCAGATCGCGAGTCCCGTGAGACCGGTGAGGACCCGCCGAGCCCACCACCCGGGCGGCCGACGGGGGGGCTTCGCGGAAGCGGCGCGCGCCTGTCGCTCGGCCTGGTCCTGGTGGAACTCCTCCAGAGCCCGGTCGGCCTCGCGGGAACGGTCGCCGGGCGCTACTCCAGCCACTCCAGCACCCACGTGTACTTGAAGTTGCCGTCCGTCCAGGCGTTGGGGCCCAGCATGTCGTAGATCCGCCATCCGAGGTCGGTGTCCTCCACCTCCACCGTCACCGCGATGAAACGGTGTGAGCCGACGCTCGTCCAGTTGTCGTAGTTCAGCTCGTACCCGTCCCGGACCATGCTCCAGCCGTCGGGGAGGTAGTCGGCCAGTCCCTCGGGAACCTCGCCGACACCGGCGTCCGGGGGCCAGTCCCCGTAGTCCGTCAGGTACGTGAAGACCGCGACCCGCAGGACCTGGAGATCCCCGACCGCCTCGGCCGCCCGGGCCCGGGTGATCGCGCCTCGCAGCTGCGGGATCCCCACCGCCGCGATGATGCCGATGATCACCACGACGACCAGGAGTTCCACCAGGGTGAAGCCGGACGGTCCCCGCCGGGCCGCGCGCTCGCGGGGCGGGCACGGTGCGGCGCGGGCCAGGCGCGAGAGACCCGTCGGGCGGGAATGGGGGGTAGGCGGTCGCATCTGCATAACCTCCAATTTTGCACAGCATCGGGCGTGCGTGCCATGCCCAAGGGAGGATCCGGATCTCGGCCGTGGGTCCGCCCACCGTGCACCGGAGGCCTCGTTGGGGGCCGGCGGGCTCCCTCGCCGTGCTTCGCCCGCGGTGGCCACGGCCCGCCACGCACCCCTGTCCGGCGGGAAGGGATCCCCCGCGGACGAAGGGCCCGGACGTCCCTTGCGAGCAGGTCCTTCGAAGTCGTACTGATCCAACGTGAGCCCCGGCGGTGGCGCCGTCCGCAATGGACAGCCGGGTCCATCGTTCGAACGTCATCGGAGAGCGCGGAATGACCGACGGTCCCACCATCTGGCTGGACGGAGAGCAGGTCCCGTTCACGCCTGGCGAGACGATCTACGAGGTGTCCGAGCGGCACCGGAAGGAGATCCCGACCCTCTGCTACGATGAGAGGCTGGAGGCTTTCGGAGCCTGCCGCCTCTGCGTCGTTGAGGTGGAGGGAATTCGAAACCCGGTCGCCAGCTGCACCACGAAGGCCGAGCCCGGAATGCGGATCACGACCCGGAACGGCGCCCTCGAAATGCACCGCCGTGTGCTCATGGAGATGGTCCTGAGCGAGAACCGGGAGCTGGAGGTATCCGAGCTCTCCGGATACGCCAGCCAGGAGATGACCCAGCTGGTGGACCGCTACGACGCCCGAACCGGTCGGTTTGCCGGTGCCCACTCGGGCGTCACCCGCGACGACGATCCCAACCCGTTCATCCTGCGGGACTACGAGAACTGCATTTCCTGCTACCGCTGCGTGCGGGTCTGCGCCGAGCAGCAGGGCGACTACGCCATCTCCATCAGGAACCGCGGATTCGACACCCGCATCACGGTGGAGTTCGACGGCTTCCTCAAGGACTCGGCCTGCGTTTTCTGCGGGCAGTGCGTGCAGACCTGCCCCACCGGAGCCCTGGGCGACCTGAAGGCGCTGGTCCACAAGGACGCCCCCGGCGAGACCGAGAAGACCCGCACCATCTGCCCCTACTGCGGCGTCGGGTGTGCGGTGGACATCCTCACGCGCGACGGGAAGATGGTGGGCGTGCAGCCCGCCATGGACGGCCCGGCCAACGAGGGCGCGCTGTGCATCAAGGGCCAGTACGCCTGGGACTTCGTGCAGCACCCGGACCGGCTCAGCACCCCCATGATCCGGGGCGAGGACGGCAACTTCCGCCCCGCCACCTGGGACGAGGCGCTGGACGTGGCCGCGGCGGGGCTTCAGAGGGTCGTGGACGATCACGGGCGGCATGCCCTCTACGGGGTGGCGTCCGGTCGGGCGCCCCACGAGGCTGCCTACTCCATGCAGAAGTTCTTCAGGGCCGGATTGGGGACGAACTACATAGACAACTGTAGCCGTGCCTGACACGCTCCCACGGTGGCCGGTCTGGCCGCGATGATTGGGAGAGGGGCCATGTCGAACCCGCTGGTCGACATGGAGAAGCCCGATGTGATTTTCTGCATCGGCACCAACATGACCGAGGCGCACCCGGTGGCGGCCACCCGCATCAAGAAGGCCATCGCCCGGGGCGCGAAGCTCATCACGGCGGACCCCCGTCGCATCGGGCTGGCCGAGATGGCCGACCTGTATCTGCCCCTGCGGGTGGGATCCGACGCCGCGCTGCTGCTGGCCATGGCCCACGTCATCGCACGGGACGGCCTGGTGGACGACTCGTACGTGGACGAGCGCACGTCGGGTGGCGAGTGGTTCCTGGACCACGTCAAGGAGTTCACCCCTGAGTGGGCGTCCGAGATCACGGGTCTGCCACCCAAGGACATCGTGCAGGCGGCCCAGTGGTTCGGCGAGGCCGACGCCGGCGCCATCTACTACACCCTGGGGATCACCGAGCACATCTGCGGCGTGGACAACGTCCAGAGCCTCGGGAACCTGGCCCTGATGACCGGCAACCTCGGGAAGGTCGGCGGCGGGGTGAACCCCATGCGCGGCCAGAACAACATCCAGGGCGCCGGCGACTGCGGCGCCATCCCGAACAACTACGTGGGCTTCCAGCCCGTGGACGATCCGGAGAACCAGGCCAAGTTCGAGAAGGCCTACGGTCGCCAGGTGGACATCGAGAAGGGGATCACGAAGGTCACGGCGCTGAACGAGGCCGGGAAGTCCATCTTCGGGATGTTCATCGACGGGGAGAACACCGTGGTCACGGACCCGGACCGGCACCACTGCGAGCACGCCCTGCGGTCGCTGGAGTTCATGGTGGTGGTGGACATCTTCTGGACCGAGACCTGCGAGTTCGCCGACGTGGTCTTCCCCGCGAGTGCCTTCGGCGAGACGGACGGGGTCCAGACCAACACCGAGCGCCGGGTCCAGCGCCTGCGCAAGGCGGTCCATCCGCCCGGCGAGGCTCAGCCGGACTGGTGGATCATCGCCGAACTCGCCAAGCGCATGGGTTTCGAGGGATTCGACTACACCCACGCCAGCGAGATCTTCAACGAGATCTGCGAACTCAGTCCCCTCTACCACGGCCTGTCGTGGGACCTCATCGAGGATGGCGAGTACCAGTGGCCGGTGCCCTTCAAGGGGCATCCGGGCACGCCCAGGCTGCACGAGGACGGCTTCGTGAACGGTCGGGGGCAGTTCAAGAAGATCACGTACCGCGATCCGGCCGAGGTCATCGACGACGAGTTCCCGGTCTGGCTCACCACCGGACGGCGGCTCCAGGCCTATCACAGCCGCACCCAGACCGGGCGGGCCGAGGGGATCGACTACATTCTCCCGGAGGAGACGTTGGAGATCCACCCCGACGACGTGGCCAGGTACGGCCTCACGGACGGCGGATTCGCGCGGATGGCGTCCCGGAGGGGTGAGGTGGTCATCAAGGTCCAGGCCACGGAGCGGTCTCCGCGCGGCACCGTGTTTGCGTCCTTCAGCTTCAGTGACACCCCGGTGAACGTTCTCACCGGGGGAGGCTACGATCCGATCACCCACACCGCCGAGGTGAAGGTCTGCCCGGTGAGCGTGACGCCCTGCGAGGCGCCACCGGCTTCGGGCGACGGGGGAGGTGCGGTGGCGGCGGACTGACGGCAGGGCGGGTCCGGGGGGCTCGTCCACCGACCACCCAGAGGAGAGGCGAACGATGGTCATCAGCATGCGGACCGCAGGCATTTCCGAGGGAGCCCTGGCCCGGGAGGCGTTCGGCTGGGCGCTGCAGATCGCTCAGTACATCAACGCCCACATCGACGGCATCGAAGTCCACGTGTATCGCAACGTCGGGGGTGGCGTCTACGAGATCATCTGGATCGCCACGTACGAGTCTCTGGCGGCATTCGAGCAGGCGTGGGCCGCCATGGAAGTCGACGAGGGATACAACAACATGCTCGAGCACTCCCGGGCCGCCGGGTTCTTCGCGGCCGAGAGCATTCACGATCAGCTCTTCCACCGGGTCGGCTGAGGGGCCCGCCCTTCCATCGCGGGTTTCCTGCCCCTAGTCTCTTCAGGGTGTCTTCACGTCGACCGGCCCCCGGGTGCCATGAACGCATCCGGGGGTCGCTCATCCCCGGCCGGAACCCGGATTCAACCCACCTGTCCATGCTCACCGACCTGCAGCGCGCAAAGCTCACCCGCTACTTCCACATGTACGATGTCGACGACGACGGGGTCGTCGGCCGCAAGGACTTCGAGCGGATCCTGGAGAACCTCCGACAGCTCTACGGGCTGGGTGAGGGAGATCCGCGGTATCAGGCCATCCGCGAGTCCTACCTCCAGCAGTGGGAGGGCCTTGTGGAGTTCGCCGACATCGATGCCGACGGCACGGTGGATCCGGACGAGTGGCTGGCCTACTTCACCGGGGTGCTGGGTGATTCCGACCTGTACGAGGCGGCCATCACCAGCCTCGTGTTCGAACTGCTCAACTTCTTCGATACCGACGAAGACGGCGTCCTGGGCGCGGATGAGTTCGTGAACTTCTACGGGCTGTTCGGTCGGAGCGCCGCAATGGCTCGGCAGGTCTTCCTGGGGCTCGACCGGGACGCCGACGGCCAGATCACGGTCGAGGAGCTCATGCTGATGGCGCAGGAGTTCTTCCGGGGCGACAACCCCGACGCCCCCGGCACGGCGCTGTTCGGCCTCCTGGACGACTGAGGTGACCGGGGGTCGGAGACCCGGCCCCGGCCGGCCAGCCGCGTGGGGTCTCCTGATCGGGGTGTTCTTCTCGGGCGCCTGTACCCACGCCTCCGACGTCCGGCCCGGCGACAGGAGCAGTCCGGCGGTCATCCAGCTCGAGGAGCGGGGTCGTGAATCGCGCGGCACGATCGTGCGCTACGACCTGGATCCCATCCCGTTCCAGTCCGTGGAACTGGACACCGCCGCCGTGGTCTGGGTCGCCCCGGAGGGAGGCGCGATCCGGGAGATTCCCGTGGACCAGGCCCGCTACATCCAGTTCGTGGATCGGGGCCGGGGAGCGGTCGACGGGGTGACCGCCGGGATCATCGCGGGTCTGGGGGCC
This sequence comes from Gemmatimonadota bacterium, assembly GCA_039587435.1. Lineage (GTDB taxonomy): Bacteria > Gemmatimonadota > Gemmatimonadetes > Longimicrobiales > Gaopeijiaceae > JBDHIJ01. Next base: position 389 of record JBDHIJ010000033.1, on the reverse strand, counting down.
GGAGCGGTGGTGGGGTTCCTCACCTATGACGGCCCCCAGACCGATCCACTGGCTCTGAACACCTGCCTGGACAACTGCTCCAGGACCGAACTCGTGGTGGGTACGGCTCTGACCTGGGGCGTGGTGGGCGGGCTGACGGGCGTAACGATCGGGACGATCATTGGCGCCCGGGTCCGGTACCACATCGTCGTGAATCCGTTCTGACCTCCCCGGCCCGGACGCCGCCGCCCTCCTCGCCCGCCACCGGGAACTGAGGGGCCGCTGACACCGGGTCTCCCGGATCCCCTCAACTCCGTCGCCCACCCCTGAGTCCCCACCCCGGGCTGCCTCCCGTGCAGGCCGCACGGTCCACCCGCCCCGGGCCCCGTCGAAACTTCCCGGAGAGGCCC
>JBDHIJ010000098.1:0-7060 GCA_039587435.1 Gemmatimonadota bacterium | reverse complement strand
CGTGGAGACTGCATCGTGGCTCGACGACCCGAGGACGACCCCGACGAGGCCCTGGACCGAGCCCTTGAGGGGTTCTGGGAGCGGGGGTACACCGACACCTCCATCCAGGACCTGGTGGATGGCACCGGGGTCCAGCGATACGGCCTCTACGAGTCGTTCGGAAACAAGCACGGCCTGTTCCTTGCCGCCCTGGACCGCTACCAGGCCCGAATGGTGGACGGCTTCCTGGCTCGACTGGAGCGGGAGGACGCCGACCTCCAGGACCTGGAGAACTTCCTGGCCGCTCTCGCTTCACAGGCCGGCACTCCTCGACGGGGTTGGGGATGCCTCATGTGCAACACGGCGGCGGAGCTGGGCACCACCGATCCGGAGGCCGCTGCCCGGGTGGACCACTACGTGAGCCGCATGGAGAGGGTGTTCGGAGGGCTTCTGACCCGCGCCCAGCGAAGGGGCGAGGTGCGAGAGGACGCGGAGCCCTCCGAAGCGGCCCGCTACATGGTGGGCGTCGTGATGGGGGCCTGCGTCTTCGCCAAGACCCCCGATGGACCGGAGAGGGTCAGGGACATGGTCAAACACGCGACCTGGGCGCTGGCCGCGTAACACGCAGGGGATGAGGCGGTCATCATGATCGGACCCATGGAAGACCTGGCACGGATCGGTCGTCGGCTGGCGCGTCGTCCCGCCTACCCGCTGCTCGCGCTGTTCATCCTGACCCTGGGGCTGGCCACGACCCTGGGGGTCCTGACCTACCTCAACGGGTTCTTCCAGCCCTTCCCGGGGGCCGAGGCCGACGGACTGGTCCGGATCGTCGCGTCCTCCACCGAGGAGCCGTACCGCGACATCTCCTACCTGGACTACCTGGACCTGGCCGAGGCCCAGCTGCCCCTCGTGGAGGTCGGTGCCGTCCAGCCGTTCTACGCCGCCAGCGTGCGCCACGAGGAGATGACGGAGGTGGCCTTTCTGGAGGCGGTCTCGGGCAGCTTCTTCCCCACGGCCGGCGTCCGCATGGCGATCGGGCGGGGGATTCTGCCCGACGACGACGTGGAGGGCGCCGAGCCGGTGGCGGTGATCTCGTACGCCTGGTGGCAGAGCCGGTGGAACGGCGACCCGGACGTGCTGGGCACCACGCTGTTCCTGAACTTCCGGCCTCACACGATCGTCGGAGTCGCCGCGCCCGAGTTCCGGGGCTCCACCTCCCAGTACCTGCCGGCGGCCTGGCTCCCCTTCGCTCCGTTCCGGGCCCGCTATACCTCCTGGGACCGGGCGGCGCAGGACCGGGACCTGCCGCTGGTCCGCGTGTACGCCAGGCTCGCCGAGGGTGCCGATGAGGCCCAAGCCACTCAGGCGCTGATGGGCGTGGCCCGCAGCCTGGACGAGACCTACCCGCTGGCCGAGGGCACGCGCGCCGTCCGCGCAGAGACCGCCACCTGGGTGGACCCCCGCTCGCGGATGGAGGAGGCCCCCCGGAACCGCCTCATGGTTCTTTCGGTGGCCGGATTCCTCCTGCTGATAGTGGCGAACGTCACCAACCTCCTCCTCGCCCTCACCGAGAGCCGCAAGCGGGAGTTCGCGCTGCAGGCCGCCCTGGGCGCCGACCGATGGCGGATTGCCGGTACTGTCCTGGCCGAGAACATGATCCTGGCGAGCCTGGCCTCGGTCCTGGCCCTCGCCGTGGCCCTGCCGCTGAGTCGTCGACTCGGCGCGTACGTCGCCCGGCCCAGCATCTGGGGCGAGTTCGTGCCGATGGAGTTCGGCCTCGACCTCCGCATCGTCGGAGCGACCGTGGCACTGGGGCTGGCCGTGGGGGCGCTGTCTGCGCTCGTTCCCGGTGTCCGGGCCGCGGGCACCGACATCCGGGGCCGCCTTTCCGGTTCCGACGGGGGCGGCTCCGGCCGGGGCGCGGTCTGGCTGCGGGACGGTTTCGTGGGGGTGCAGGCAGCGCTGGCGTGCACGCTCCTCGTGGTGGCCGGCCTCATGGTGCGAAGCCTGGGGGTCGCCTCGGACATCGATCCCGGGTTCCGGTACGCGCCGCTGGTGGCCAGCCACATCTCCACGAGCAGCACCGAACTGGAGGTGGAGGAGCGACGGGACTTCTTCCTGCAGGTACAGGAGGCCATCACCGCGGAGCCGTGGGTCGAGGCCGCCACGGTCACGCAGTACGCTCCCCTGTCCGGGCACGCGAACATGCCCCTCACCACCCCGGGCCGGGCCGAGCCGCTGCCGACCCTCATGACCCGGGTTCATCGCAACTTCTTCGACGTGGTGGGGATCAGGGTCGAAGAGGGCCGACAGTTCACGCCGGCGGACAGCATGGGAGCACCCAGCGTGATCGTGGTGAATCGGGAGGCCGCACGGCGGCTCTTCCCCGGGGGCGCCACCCCGGTCGGGCAGATGCTCCAGTCGCCCATGCAGGACGGCGGTGTCCAGGAGTTCGAGGTCGTGGGAGTGGCGGCGGACGCACGGGCGGTGGATTTCCTGTCACCGCCCCAGCCCGCCGTCTACCTGCCCTTCGCCCAGTACACCTATCCCACCGGGAGCGGGCTGCTCCTGGCGGTGAACGGCGACCCCAGGGCGGCAGTGCCTCTGATGGAGCGTTGGCTGAGGACCTTCGAGCCGCACCTGGCCATCGTGAACGTCCTCCCCTACTCCGAGGTGGTGCGGGGGTCGGTCTACGGGCAGCGCATGAACGCCGAGATGTTCTCCCTGGTGGCGCTGCTGGGGTTCATCCTCTCGGCCGCGGGGATCTTCGCGGTGGTCGGACTGTCCGTCGCGCGCCGATCCCGGGAGTTCGGCATCCGCCTGGCCATCGGAGCCGAGCCGGGGAGGGTACGGCTCCAGCTTCTCTCCGAGGCGGTCCGTCCGGTGGCCGCCGGCCTCGTCCTGGGAGGCCTGGCGGCCGTGGCCCTCGGATCGCTGCTGGAGTCCCTGCTCTTTGGCGTCGGTCGCCTCGACCCCCGCTCGTTCGCGGTGGCCGCCCTGGTCCTGCTGCTGTCCGCCCTCGCCGCCGCCTGGCTTCCCGCTCGGCGGGCCGGGGGCACGGACCCCGTGGTGGCGCTCCGGGCCGACTGAACGAGGGTCGGTCCCGGAACCCGACCCCGATTTGGGACCGAGGCCCGCAGTTCCGAGACGCACCGAGGGGCCGCCGGAGACGATCCGGCGACCCCTCGTGGTCCTACGGGCTGGCTCGTCCCTAGTGGGCTGCCGCCATCTCCTTCTCCTTCTTCCTCTCCTCCACGATCTTCGGCGCCAGGTGCTCCGGAACCGGCTCGTAGGCCGCGAAGGCGCGAGCGTGATGCGCCCGACCCTGGGTCATGGCCCGGAGGGACGCCGCGTAGCGGTAGAGCTCGGCCTCGGGGATCTGGGCCTTGATCGTGGCCCGCCCCTTCTGGGAGTCCATCCCCATGACCTTCCCTCGGCGCTGGTTGATGTCACCCATGACGTCACCCATGTACTCCTCGGGCGTCGTAACCTGCACGTCCATGATGGGCTCCAGCAGCACCGGACGGCACTTGGGCATGATCTCCTGGAAGGCCAGGGAGCCGGTGATCTTGAAGGCGATGTCGCTCGAATCCACCGAGTGGTAGGACCCGTCGAAGACCTCGGCCTCGAAGTCCACCAGCGGATAGCCCGCCAGGATTCCGTTCTGCGAGGCTTCCTGAATCCCACGGTCCACCGAGGGGACGAACTTGCCCGGAATCACGCCGCCCTTGATCGAGTCGATGAAGTTGTAGCCCTCGCCGCGCTGGCGGGGACGGAAGCGCACGTGCGCATCGCCGAACTGACCCCGTCCGCCGGACTGCTTCTTGAACCGGGCATGACCCTCGGCCGGAGCCGTGATGGTCTCGCGATATGCGATCCTGGGCTGCTCCGTGACGATGGAGACGTTGAATTTCCGCTTCATCCGCTCGAACTGGACCTCCAGGTGCAGCTCTCCCACGCCGCGGGCGATGGTCTGGTGAAGCTCTCCGTTGAACTCGGAGTGGAAGGCCGGATCCTCCTCGTGGAGCTTGGACAGCACCTCACCCAGCTTGTCCTCGTCGTTCCGGGACTCGCCGCGGATGGCCACGGAGATGTCGGGGGCCGGGAAGTCGATGGACTCGATGTGGATCGGCCGGCTGGGATCGGACAGCGTGGTGTTCGTGTGCGTGTGCTTGAGCTTGGCTACCACACCGATATCGCCGGCGTGCAGCCGCGGGACCTCGAGCCTCTCCTTGCCCAGCGGGACCGAAAGGTGGTTGAGCTTCTCGTGGTCTCCCGACTCGGCGTTGATGACGTCCGCGCCGTTGGCCACGCTCCCGGAGAAGATCCGGAAGTAGGACAGCTCGCCCACGTGGGGCTCGGTCGTGGTCTTGAAGACCAGGGCCGAGAAGGGCTGGTCGTCATGGGAGCCGACGGTGACCTCCTGATCCACGCCGACCCGCTGGGCGATCTCGCCGCCCGTCTGGTCCGGGCTCGGGAAGAGCTCGACGATCTTCTTCAGCAGGGCCCGCATGCCGTAGCTGTGGACGGAGGAACCGCAGAACACGGGGACCAGCTCGCCGCGGGCAACGGCCAGGGCCATGGCCTCGATGGCCTCCTCCCGGCTGATGTGCCCGCCCTCCAGGTACTTCTCCAGGAGGTTCTCGTCGGTGGTGGCCAGCGTCTCCTGAAGCTCAGTCTCCCACTCCTCGAACTTGGCGGCCAGCTCCTCGGGGACGTCGGTCTCCTCGTACTCCCCGGTCTCGGTGCCCGCCTTGTACTGGTGGGCCCGCTCACTGAACAGGTTGATGATGCCGTGGAAGTCGGGGCCCTGACCGATGGGGATCTCGACGGGGATCGCCTTGTCGGTGAGGTGCTCCTTGATGTCCTGGAAGGTCCTGTCGAAGTCCGCGTGGTCCTTGTCCATCATGGAGACAAAAAGAATCCGGGGCAGGCCCCGGTCTTCGCAGTACTCCCAGACTCGCTCCGTTCCCACCTCGACGCCGGTGGTGGAGCCGACGACAACCAGAGCGGCGTCGGCGACCCTCACAGCGGCCTTGGCCTCATGCGTGAAGTCCAGAAAGCCGGGCGTGTCGAGCAGGTTGACCTTGTGGCCCTCCCAGGCGGCGTAGGCGGGCGTGCACTGGATCGAGATCCCGTGGGCGGCCTCCTCCGGCGTGGTCATGGTGAGGGCATGGCCCTGATCGACGTCACCCCGCTTGGAGGACGTACCGGCCGTAAAGCACAGGGAATCCACGAGGGACGTCTTACCACATCCCCCGTGGCCGAGTACAGCTACGTTCCGGATCCGATCGGTGGGGTATTCTTTCGCGGCAGCCATCTTGCCTCCTGCGGGGGGAACCGGGGCTGCGCTGGACCCCGGTTACGGGACTGAAGGGGGACCGTCATTGTAGACGGCGGTATCAGGAGGAGCAAGCAAGGTGCGGGCCAACTGCGGCGGGGCCGGACGCGAAAGGGCCCGACCGCCCCGGGACGGGGCCGGCCGGGCCCGATTAGCCGCGGAGCGGCGCGCTACTTGGGCCGGAAGGCGTTGGCCATGATCCGCTCGTCGTAGAACCGGGAATCGCCGTCCGTGGCGTACCGGAACAGGGCCGCGGCATAGACCCCCTTCAGCGCCGAGGAGACCAGGGCAAGCAGGATGAATCCCAGGATCCAGCCTCCCACGATGGGGATGGCCAGCGGGGGCATGATGGAGGCCGTGACCGCTATGGCGGCGCCCCCGGCGAGGGCCCACCCGAGGAAGGCCAGGAAGAAGATCCAGCCCATGCTGAAGTTCCCCACCACCTGCTCGCCCCAGGTTCGCTTGAAGAGGCTGGCGCTCTCCTTCACCGTGTCGATGGCGCCCAGGTCCCGGGTCACCAGCACAGGCACCGCCAGGAAGGTGGCCAGGTTCCAGGCCATCCCTATGAGGCCCACGACGAACCGGCCGAGCGGCCCGCTCCTCTCCGCGAAGAACCGGAGCACCATGCCGACGGTGGCCGCCAGCAGCGCGTACTCGAGGATCGACCCGATGCGCTGCCAGGCGATGGAGAATCCGTCCTTCACCGTGGGGTCGCCGCCGTCCAGCCGGATCATGGCCGCACCCACCAGAGCGGTGTTGAAGAAGAAAATGACGGTGTACTGGGCGAGGTAGAACAGGAATCCGAAGACATAGCCGAGCATTCCGGCGTCGCCGTCCTCGGCGAAGATCTCCCACCCGCCGGTCACCGCCAGGGGCGCGAAGAAGGACGCGGTCACCAGAACGGCGGCCACCCCCGACATGAGCGGGAAGACCAGGAGCTCGCGGTCCTGGTTCAAGACTCCGGCGCTGGCCTTTACCAGAGCCCAGCTATTACCGATTCTCCCTGCCATTGATGCGCCTCCGTAGCGAGAGCGTTCCCCCCGACCGGACGGGTCGGGTTCGATCGGGATACGGAACCGGCCCGACACTTCTTCAGACTACGACGGCCCCGGACGAAGTGCACGCGCCTTCGTCGCCGGCCAATACCACGAGCTCATGTCCTCACCATTGCCTCGTCTCCTGGCCCTCGCAGCGCTGGCCCTCGCACCGGCCTCGGGTCTGGTCGGGTGCGGCGGCGACCCGGCCGCGCCCTCCGACTTCGTCTCGGGCACCTACGACCTGGAGACGGTGAACGGCTTCGAGCCACCCGTAACGGTGTTCGCGGACGTGGACTACGAGCTGGAGGTCCTGGACAGTCGCACCACGCTCGAACTGGACGGGAGCTTCACCTCGTCCCTCACGCTCCGCGAGACCGACGGCTCGGACGTGTCCACGGGCACCTCGACCTCCAGGGGGACCTACCGGCTCACGGGAACCACGTTGAGCCTCCAGGTCCCCGGCGACCCCCAGAGCCCCTATTCGGGCTCACTTCAGGGAGAGGACCTCACCCTGAACATCGCGGGGATCATCTACCGCTACCGGGAGATCGACTCTCCCTGACCCCCCTGGCTCTCCGGGGGTCCGGGCGCCCGGGACGTCCGGCACCGAGGACGCCCCGTCGGCGACATCTGCCGGTGGACGTCTGCCGCGCCGCCCGGTCCGGTCAGGCGGCCGGGTCCCGGTGGACTCCGGTGGCGCGCA
>JBDHIJ010000097.1:0-7301 GCA_039587435.1 Gemmatimonadota bacterium | reverse complement strand
GAGATTCCCCACCACGAGGGTGAGGGGTCCGGCCTCGCCGGCCACGAGCCAGGCCAGTCCGTTGAGGTAGATGTAGATCTGGGATCCGGCCTGCCGCAGGGGGAACGGGCCCTCGCCGGACCAGTACGCCGCCAGCTGCTCGCCGATGCGGGCATAGCCAAACCCGTCCGGCGCGAAGAAAGCGGGATCGAATACGAACTGAGCCAGATAGAGGACGAAGGTCCGGACCAGGATGGACCCCAGCACGATGTGCCTCAGCCTTCGGCGCGTATCGTCGGGTCCGATGCGGCTCACCATCCAGAAGGTGAGCAGCGCGAGTGCCACGTACTCGGGGCCGGCGAACAGAAGGGTGCCCGGCGCTTCAGTCGTGGCGGCCCAGAGCAGGACCAGACCCAGCAGCGCGAGTGCGACCAGCGGGCTCGGATCGGCCCGTCCGAAGCGCCCGCTCACTCGGCCTCCTCCGTCCGGATCGCCACGACCCCCGCGATCCCCAGCCCGGCCCACCACCACCGGATCTCCTCGCCTGCGATGGCGAGGCTGTTCACCAGCGGGACCAGGAGCATGAGGAATCCGAGGGTGCGGGCTGTGGAGGGCGGCGACTTCAGAATCTGCCGGGTCAGCAAGAAGATACCACCGAAGAGGAGCGCGAACCCGATGATGCCGAACTGGCCGGCCACGCTCACGTAGGTGTTGTGGGCGTCCCAGAGCACGAGATCACCGGTCGCCGCAGGTCCGGTGTCCGCCGGATCTCCGACCGCGGCCAGGTAGGGAGCGGCCCCTACGCCGATGAGCGGCGAGGAGTAGAAGGCCATCATGGCCGAGGCCACGATGGCCGCTCGTATGGCGGGCGAATGGATGACCAGGTCCCCCAGGGCGAACACTCCCCCGAAAAACAGCCCGTAGCTGGCGACCATCACGATGGCGATCCCGCCCAGGAACGCCGCAGCGCGACCCATGGACAGGGAGTCGGCCGCCATGCTGAACTCCACCGGATCGTCGTGGACCGGGTCGTAGGTGGGCCGGGGCTCCTGGAGGTCGACCCCGTCTGTGCGGATCTGCCCGCCTCGGCCCATGGCGGCGATCACCATGATGGCCGCTCCGGCGCCCAGCCAGGCGGACCCGACCGTGAGTTCCGCAGCCATCCACATCGCCACGGCCAGCAGGAGCATGGGGCCCTTGCCGAAGCGCGCCTTCAGGTCCGGCCATCGGGCCCACAGCAGGACACCCGACATCACCAGGTAGTCCGCCAGCAGGTTCGGGTGGAGGAAGGGCCCCTGCAGGCGGGCCAGGGGCAGGCCCTCCACGGATCCGCCGTAGTAGAGCAGCCGGTCCCGACCCCACTCGCCTCCCAGTGTCAGCCCCAGAACCGTCGCCACCAGCACGAGGACACACCCAAGCAGCCAGGCGTCCGCCAGTTCGCGCCAGTCGAGTCGGCTTCCGCGCAGAGCGAGTGCGGTGAGGATCAGGCCCAAGAACCCGACTCCCTTGACCATGGCATAGCCCGGGTGCTCGCCCCATGCGGCCGAAAGCGCGACCCAGGCCGAAAATGCGATGATGGGCCAGGCCCATCGCGGCACGGCTCCGTCCCACCCGGCCATTCCATCGCCGGCGCCGGCCGCATCCGCCCCACCGCGCACCAGGCCCGCGACCCACCCCGCGACCAACAGGCCCCCGAGCACGTCCGTCCCGACGGCAAACGCGCCGTAAACCGGGATCACGAGAACCCCGGCCGGAGGTCCCAGACTCAGGAACAGTCTCGCTAGCATCGGCTCACCCCCGACTCTGCATCCAGATTTCCAGCTGCAGCTGCCTGCCGGTCACCTCCATCAGCCACCCCAGCGGAGGCTTCAGGAGATGGGGCACCATAGTCGTTCCGGAGAACCGCCGCTCATGGACCACCCGGAGCCCGGTGCGCTCAGCCGCGCTGTCGAACGCCCCGCGGGTGAATTCGAACAGGTGGAACGGCGGGTGCATCGGGCTCGTGTTCGTCACGAACCCCTTGAGGGTGCCCCCGTACCAGAGGTTGAGAGCGCCGGAGAGGAGCCAGGTCGCGGACGGCACCTCGGCGTGAATCACTCCGCCCGGCCGAAGCCAGGCCGCGCACCGCCGCAGGCTCTCGAACGGGTTCGGGAGGTGTTCCAGCACCGCGCCGAAGGTGATGAAGTCGAAGCTCCCGACCTCGTAGTCCACGGAGTCGAGATCGGCGAGCCGGAGTCGGTCCGGGGCCACGTTCATCCTGTCGAGGGCCGCGGAATGGAACGCGGGCGCCGGCTCGATCCCGTGCGCCTCGAACCCCGCGGCCTCCATGGCGAGCATGGCCTTCCCGAGACCCGCACCGACATCGAGCGCGGTCAGGCCCGCTCGCCGCTCGATCAGGCGGAGAGCGGTCTGAATCTGCCCATCGAAGTACGTGGGATCGATCTGGAAATACTCGTCCCTCCAGTACTCGTCCGGCTCCATGTCGTAGAGGTCCGCGACCGACTCGGGAAGCGGCATGGGGTCGGGGAAGACCAGTCCGCAGGAGCCGCACCGGACGATCGAGGCCGACACGCCCCGTCGCCGGCGGGGCCACAGGCCCTGGTGCCGGTCCAGGCGGTGTCCCATGAACCGGAACCCTCCACGGTCCGCTCCGCACATGTCGCAGGCGGCGGCTTCTCTGAACCGGAACCGGGTGGCGGCGCTCATCTCAGCGCCCCCCTCGCGTGTCGGAACCCGTCCGGGATCACGAGCACGGCTCACCCGTCTGCTGCGGGAAGACCTCCTCGTAGAAGTCGTTGGGTGGCACCAGGGCGGCGGCCAGCACGCCCAGGAGCGCGCCGGCTCCCGTCCGCAGCACGACGCCCGACACGTTCTCCCGCTGTCCGGCCGAGGGGTTGGCCGACGCGAGGCCGATGGCGGCCCCCACGGCCCCCACGCCCAGGCCGATCCAGGTACGCGAGCTCTTGTGCTCCTGGAAGAAGACCTCCATGCACCGCACGTCGGAGGGCTCGTAGCGGGCTGCCTCCGGGAGACCCACGGGCCGAACATAGATCTCGCGGAGCGCGTACCCGGAGATCTCTCCTTCGAAGGGAGGGTCCGTTGGCGCGTCCGACGCCCCGAACACCCGCACCCGGGTCCCCAGGTCCAGCTCGGGGAACGCGTCGGTCATGAGCGCGGGGCCCACATCGGGGCGCTCCACGATGCCGCTGCAGGCGGCGAGGGGGAGGCCCACGGTCACCACGAGGAGGACCCGAGCGAGGACGGCGGGTGAGGGAACGGATCGGACGGGGATGCGGGCGGATGAGCGACTCGTCATGCCCGGCAAACTAAGGCCCCTCCCCCACCACGGAAAACGCCCCCCCGACCGGGTCGGGGAGGCGTCTCCATACCTGAACGGGCGCGAGTCTGCGCCCGGCAGCGTCAGGCTGTTTCTGCCGCCTCGCTGCTGCCGGCGCCTCGGGGCGCCTTCTTGATCTTGCCGGCCGAGATGCACGACGTGCACACCCGTACCCGCTTGGGCTCGCCGTCCACCAGGATCCGTGCGGTCTGGAGGTTCGGCAGCCAGCGGCGCCGTGTCTTGTTGTGGGCGTGGCTCACGTTGTTCCCCGTGGAGGGGCGCTTGCCGCACACGTAGCAAACCTTGGCCATCGTTCTATTCCTTCACTCAATCAGTCTTCGTGGTCAGGCGAGGAGCCCGGACCGACCGCGCCGGGCCGGCCTCAGTTCCCCTGGCCCTCGGGCGTACCGCCCGCGGACCCCGCAACCTCGACCGCGCTCGCCTCGATGTAGTCGGTGGCGAACTCGGCCTCGATGCGGTTCGTATCGTTCTCCCAGGCACCGGCCGCCTCCCAGGCATCCAGCGTCTCGGGGGTCATGCTCAGGACGATCCCGGTAATGGACACCGTCTCACCGGCGGTCACCCGAAGATTCGCGTACACCGTGCTGTCCATGTGTACCAGGTAGGGCATGGTGTTTTGCCCCGCCGGAAGCGGAATCCAGAACGCGTGGTTGCCCAGACGACCCACCACCTCGATGCCGTTCAGCTGGAACTCCTCGGTCATGTAGCCGGTGGGGTTCGCAGCGAAGTCGGCCAGCGAGACGATCTGAATCCGATCGTCAGGATCCTCCATGGTCTCCTCGGGGATCAGCGCGGCCGTCGGCTCGGCGTTCTGGCTCAGCCAGTACATGAGTCCGAGCATGGACACGAACGAGAGGAGCATGAGGACGGCCGCGATACCTGCGCCGCGCCGGGGATCCGTGTTCGACATGGTCGCCAAACCTGTTCTTCTACTGGTTAGTTGCTCTTCTGGACCAGCTCGATCAGCGCCATCTCGGCGCCGTCGCCCTTTCGGGACCCCGTCTTCAGGACCCGGGTGTAACCACCCGGCCGATCCTGGAAGCGGGGAGCGATATCGTCGAACAGTTTACCCAGAATCTCCCGGTCCGCAATCTTGCGGGCAGCCAGCCGGCGGGAGTGCACGTCGTTCCGCTTGGCCAGGGTGATGAGGCGCTCCGCATAGGGGCGGAGTTCCTTGGCCTTGGCCTCGGTGGTCTCCACCCGCTCGTGGCGGAAGAGCGACGTGGCCATGTTCCGCAGAACAGCCTTGCGGTGGCTTGCAGTTCTGGAGAGCTGACGGCCCTTCTTACGATGCCGCATGGGTCTTCAAGTCCTTCGATCTTCAGCGATCAAACGGCGGATTCCAGCCCGTCCGGGAGGTCGTCCCGGAGCCTGCCGGTCCGCGGTTAAACTTTCTTAGTTGTCGTCCTCGGCCGACTCATCGTCGTCGAGGAAGAACAGCCGGCCACCCTCGTCCTTGAGGCGCATGCCGAACCGCAGGGCGTGCTCCTCCAGGAAGTCGGAGATCTCCTTGAGGGACTTCTTCCCGAAGTTCTCGATGGCGAGCATCTCCTCTTCGGTCTTCTGGACCAGGTCGCCCAGGGTCCGGATCGTCTCCTTCTGGAGGGAGTTCCGGGACCGGACGGACAACTCGGCCAGGTCCTCGATGGGCCGGCGGAACAGGTCCTGCAGCCGCTCCGGCACCTCGGTGGCACCCTCGGGCGTGACCTGGGGCATACCGCCCTCACCGAAGTAGAGCAGGTACTCCAGGTGCTTCCGCACCAGCGCCGAGGCGTACCGCATGGCGGACTCGGGGTCCACGGAACCGTCCGTCTCGACGGTGACGCTCAGCCGGTCGAAGTCGGTGCGCTGACCCACCCGGGTCTCCTCGACCTGGAAGTTCGCGCGCCGGACCGGGTTGTAGACCGAGTCGATGCGCACGAGATCCACCGGGGCGCCCCGCGGGACCTCGTGCTGGTCGGCCAGGACGAAGCCCCGGCCCTTGTTCACGTACAGCTCAATGTTGAGCTCCCGGTCCTCCTGGAGGGTGAGGATGTGGTGATCCGCATCCAGCACTGCCACCGAGGCGGGGGCGTTGATCATCCCGGCGGTGACGGGGCCGGCCTTGCTCACCTGGATCTCCAGGGTGGCCTCGTCCACGTCCTCGTCCATGGTGACCACCAGGGACTTGAGGTTCTGGATGATCTGATGGACGTCCTCGACGACGCCCTGGACCGTCTGATGCTCGTGCACCACGCCGTCGATCCGGAAGGCCCAGACCGCGGACCCGCGCAGCGACGACAGCAGGGCCCGGCGTACGGAGTTCCCCAGGGTGTGGCCGAAGCCCCGCTCCAGCGGGTCCACGACGAACTTGGCGGTGCGGCCGTCCTCGGTCGCTTCCACCATCTCCACCTTCTCGGGGAGCACCAGTCCAGTGAGATCTATCTCCACGATTCCTCCAACCACGTGTTCGGTTGTGCGCGTATTCGGAGAGAGAGCCGGACGCCCGGGCCATCCGTGCCCGGGCGTCGCGGATCCCGATTACTTCGAGTAGAGCTCGACGATGAGCTGCTCCTGAACCGGCATCGTGATGTCCGCACGGTTCGGGGAGCGGGTCACGCGGCCCAGGCGGTTCTTCTCATCCAGCATCAGCCACTCGGGGACGGTGCCGCGGGTCCGGGACTCGAGGCTGGCCTCGACCAGCGTGAGATTCCGCGACTTGTTCTTCACGGTGATCTCGTCACCCACCGACACCACGGCGCTGGGGATGTCCAGGATCCGGCCATTCACCTCCACGTGACGGTGGCGGATGAGCTGGCGGGCCTGGTTCCGGGAAGACGCGAAGCCCATCCGGAAAACCACGTTGTCCAGGCGGGTCTCGAGAGCGACCAGGAGGTTCTCACCGGTCACGCCGTCGCGAATGGCGGCCTTCTCGAAGATCGTCCGGAACTGCTTCTCCGGGATGCCGTAGATCCGCTTGACCTTCTGCTTCTCACGGAGCTGCACCGCGTAGTCGGACTGCTTCCGACGACGGGCCTGCGCCGGGCCATGAGCCCCCGGGGGGTAGGCGCGACGCTCGATGGGGCACTTCTCCGTGTAGCACTTGGTGCCCTTCAAAAACAGCTTCTGCCCCTCGCGGCGGCAGAGCTTACAAACCGGTCCGGTATAACGTGCCATTCTCTCGGATACCTCTTAAACGCGACGCTTCTTGGGAGGACGGCAGCCGTTGTGCGGCAGCGGCGTCACATCCAGGATCGAGCGGATCTGGAGTCCGGCGGCAGCGAGAGCCTGGATGGCGGACTCACGGCCGGAGCCGGGGCCCTGCACCCGCACGGATACTCGCTTCACGCCCATGGCCACGGCCTCACGGCCGCACTGCTCGGCGGCCACCGTAGCGGCGAAAGGCGTGGACTTCTTCGAACCCTTGAAGCCCGCCTTGCCGGCACTGCCCCACACGACCGTGTTCCCCTGGGAATCGGCGATCGTGATGATCGTGTTGTTGAACGTCGCCTGGATGTGGGCCACGCCCTCAGCCTCGACGACCTTCTTGCTGCGACGGGGCTTGGACCCCTTCACCTTAGCCACTGGCTTTCTTCCTCCGATACGCGAAGAACCAAGATGCGGCGGGAGCGGAACTCATTCCGCCAGGCGCCGCATCGTGGGCATTTCATTCGACCCGCTGTCTCCCCGTTCGCCACCGGCGAGCCGGAGAGGTGCCCCACCTGGGGCGGGGTCCGGAGAGCGCCGGGCTGTCTCGCCCGCCACCCCCCGCGTCCACTTACTTCCGCGGGGGAGCCTTCTTACCCGCGATCGCCCGGCGCTTACCCTTGTGGGTCCGGGCGTTGGTGGAGGTCCGCTGACCCCGCACGGGGAGACCCCGACGGTGGCGCAGGCCCCGGTAACAGCCGATGTCCATGAGCCGCTTGATGTTCATGGACGTCTCGGTGCGCAGCGTACCCTCGACCTTGAAGTTCCCCTCGATGAC
>JBDHIJ010000032.1:0-32166 GCA_039587435.1 Gemmatimonadota bacterium | reverse complement strand
TCATGGCAGCGCCCAGGGCATGTAGAAGCCCACCGTGAACGAGGTGCCGCTCACGAGGTTCTTTCCGGCCAGCGGGATGCGGGCCGCCAGCTCCAATTCGGTTCCGGCGAACTGGAACGCCACGGAGGGCCCGATCTGGAAGAGCTCACGAGCCCCGGCGGGCAGCTCCAGGCCGTCCTGGACCGGAGGCTGCCCCAGCAGGGCTTCGAAACTCAGTCCCCACCGCCATCCGCTCTGCGGCCCGCCGACCCCGGCGTAGAAGTACCACTCGTCTCCCGGCTTCCGCCCGCTGTCCTCGTTCAGGGTCCGCCACCGGTAGCCACCCGCGCCCACGAGCTGGACCGGGAACCGGCCCGATACGTAGTAGCCGGTTTCCAGCCCGAGTTCCCAGTCCACCTGGCCCTCGGAGATGGGAATGATCGTGGCGTCCACCGGAAAGTCGGAGCCCGGCAGCTTGACTCCCCCCCGGACCAGGAGCGGGATCCGGGGAAGACGAAACAGGTCCGAACCGATACGGGCCGCGAACCGGACGTCCCCGAGCCCCACCCGTGAGTCGCCGCCGGAGGCGCTGGATGTCTGGATGTAGTGGATCGGCACCTGGCCCCAGATATCCAGACCCTCCGTGATTCCGAACGCGGAGGTGAGAAAGATGGAGTTCGCGGTGAAGAGCCCCTCGCCGAGTAGCTCCTGTTCGGTACCGTCGGAGGTGAAGAACTGGTCCGATCGCTGGCGGTAGTAGGTCAGCTGGTACCAGCCCGTGAGCGGCTCGATCGATTCGATCGACCCGGAGGGCCGCAGCGAAGGCACCGAATGGGGTGCCGCACAGAGGGCCTGACCCGCCAGATCCGATGCTCCGGCGAGCACCCCGGCGAGGAGCAGGAGCGCGACGGACAGGACGCGGGTGGGCCGGGCGGGCGGCAGCTTCATCGGGAAGGACAGGTGCGTGCGAGTGGGTTCGACGGGTGCCGGATTCGTGTTCATTACCTTGGGAATCCGGGGCCAGGCGCGAAAGGTTCCCGGCCCGTTTCGTGCAGCTTCGCCGTGGGTCGGCCGGGCGGTCCCGAGGGGGCTTTCCGGCCCCCTGTCACCACCTTCCGGCCCCTTCGAAGTTGAAGTAGCTTGGGAGGTCTCACTTGAGGTTCGTTTCACCGTCCATCCTGCAGAGGTCACTGCCATGAGTGTCCTTGAGAATCTCAAAGCCATCCGCGAGTCCGGTGGCTCCCGTCGCACCGAAGGCATCTCCGACGAGGTCGTCTGCCAGTTCGCCAGCCGTGATCCCGAGCTTGTGGAGGCGGTCGAGGCGGCCCGCGAGGAGCTGGAGGCGCTGAAGGAGGAGTTCCCCGAGATGATGGCCAAGGACGAGGCCGACCAGGTCGCGTCGATCCAGTCGTCGCTCGTGAACTTCTACGCGTCCGGGAACGTGAATCCCTACGTGTCGCTGGCGGCCCGCGGTCCCTGGATCGTCACCTCCAAGGGCGCCGTGATTCACGACAACGGCGGGTACGGAATGCTGGGCTTCGGGCACGTCCCGGCGCCCATCGTAGACGCCATGAGCCGCCCCCAGGTCATGGCCAACGTCATGACCTCGAGCATGAGCCAGCTCCGGCTGGTGAAGGCGCTGGAGAAGGAAATCGGGTCGACCCGTGAGGACGGGTGCCCCTTCACGCACTTCCTCGCCATGAACTCGGGCTCCGAGTCCGTGTCCGTCGCGACCCGGATCTCCGACGTGAACGCGAAGGAGCTGACCGACGAGGGCGGCCGGTATGCGGGGCGTCCCATCAAGAAGATGTCGCTGGCCGGCGGATTCCACGGTCGCACCGGTCGTCCGGCCCAGTTCTCCGGGTCCACGGCTACGGGCTACCGGAAGCACCTGGCCACGTTCCGGGACTCCGAGGACCTGGTCCTGGTCTGCCCCAACGACCTGGACGGGCTGCGCGTCGCCTTCGAGAGGGCCGAGTCGGAGGGCTACTTCATCGAGGCCTTCTTCATGGAGCCCGTCATGGGCGAGGGGAACCCCGGTGAGTCCATCACGCCGGAGTTCTACGCGCTTGCCCGCGAGCTCACCAACGAGCACGGCTCCCTGCTCCTCATCGACTCCATCCAGGCGGGGCTTCGCTCCACGGGATACCTGTCGATCGTGGACTATCCCGGGTTCCAGGATCTGGAGGCCCCGGACATGGAGACCTACTCCAAGGCCCTGAACGCCGGGCAGTACCCGCTTTCGATCCTGGCGATGAACGAGCGGGCGGCGCACCTCTACCGCACGGGGATCTACGGCAACACCATGACCGCGAACCCCCGCGCCATGGACGTGGGCACTGCGGTCCTGGGCATGGTCACCGCCGAGGTCCGGAAGAACATCCAGGATCGCGGCCGGGAGTTCGTGGAGAAGCTGGAGGCGCTGGCCGAGGAGCTGGACGGCCCCATCACGGCCGTTCAGGGCACGGGCCTCCTGTTCTCGTGCGAGCTGCAGCCCGAGTACAAGGCCTACGGATTCGGGAGCACCGAGGAGTACCTGCGCTTCAAGGGGATCGGGGTGATTCACGGCGGGGAGAACTCCCTGCGCTTCACCCCTCACTTCAACGTGACCTCGGAGGAAGTGGACCTGATCATCGACGGCGTCAGGGACGCCCTCCTCCACGGTCCACGAGGCTAGCTGACCGACGGGACCCTCGAAGACAGCGGCCCCGATCCCTCGAGGGATCGGGGCCGCTGCCGTTCGGGCGCATCGGCTGTCGGGCTCAGGCCCGCGTCACATGACCACGGCGAGAATCACCAGGAGGACGACGACGGCAATCGTTCCGAGGATCAGGCCGGCGGGAAGGCCGGGCTGCTCGTCAGCGGCGGGTCCGCCAGTGGCGGCAGGGGGAGCACGGTCCGCTTCGGCGGCCTCGTGGGATTCGGATATGGATTCCGCATCGGCCTGGTCCGGCTCGGCGGTTTTTTCGGCGTTCTCTTCTTCCTCGCCCGCGGAAGCGGCCGGCGAATCGTCGTCCGAGGGCGGTTCCCACTCCAGCGGCATGGTCCCGGCCGACAGGCGGCGGGGCACTTCTCCGAACTCGGCAATGGCCGCCGTGATGTTGTCGTCGCTGCCGGCCTCGTAGGCCTCGGAGACCAGCGACTGCGCAGCGCCGCGGGGTCCGCCGGAACGGCTGAAGATATCGAGGAGCTGGATGTCGGAGAGGGACTTGTAGAGGCCGTCGGAGCAGAGCAGCATCGCCGTATCGGCCTCCACGTCGAAGGGACCGAAGGTGTCCACCTCGACCGCCTCGTCCGTTCCGATGGACCGCGTGAGAGCGTCCTTCCACTTGGAGGACGTGGCCTCTTCCTCCGACTGGCCGCGGGCCATGGCCTCGGCGACGAAGGAGTGGTCGTTCGTCAGCTGCCGGATCCCGTTCTCGGTAAGAAGGTATGCCCGGCTGTCCCCCACGTTGGCCAGGTGGTAGCTCCCACCGTCCAGGAGCATGGCCACGAGGGTCGTGCCCATTCCGTGCTTCCCGGGCTCCCGGGACTTCTCGTGGACCGCGGTGTTGGCTCTCCGGACGGCCTCGCCCAGTTCGGCGCCGGCCTCGAGCTCCGACTGCAGCACCTCCAGAGCCAGTGCGCTGGCGACCTCCCCGGCGGCGTGACCGCCCATCCCGTCCGCCACAGCCACGAGGAGGCGTCCATTCGCCAGCGGCTCGCAGAGGACCGAGTCCTCCTGGCAGGGGCGCCGGCCGGCGATGGATTCGGTGGCGGTGCGCGGCTTGTCGGCCATGGTTCAAGAACCCTTCATCGGGGGTGTCACGAACAGATAGGCCGCGATTTCCCAAACAGCAAGCAATTCCGGAGGGTTGGCGGGGGTGGAGCCGGCGGGGACGATGGAGCCGGCGAGCGCCCATTTTCGAGGCCCGGTTGTCTGGTGCCGGGTGAGGGGTGATCCTGTCTGCGTCCCACCGACCCCCCGTGCCGCCGGACCGGAACCGGTTCCCGGCTGCGGGGTTGTGACGACGACTCTCAACAACGCTGTTCCCCGGAGGATTCGATGTCCGCTGCACCTCTGCGCGCTGCCGCGCTCGGTCTGTCCCTCGTCGTCCTGGGCTGCGGTCAGGATCAGAGCCCTGCGCCGGATGCCTCCACCGCCGCGCAGGCCCAGCCTGCCGCCGAGAGTGCTCCCGCCCGGACGGTCCGCATCCTTCAACCCGCCAGCGCCTCGGAGGTGGAGGGTCCGAACGTGACCGTGGTCCTGGAGGTCGACGGAATGATGATCCGTCCCGCGGGAGATACCACCGCGAACAGCGGACATCACCACCTGTACCTCGACGCCGACCTGACCGACCCCTCCATGCCGGTGCCCACCGTCCCGGGGAGCATCATCCACATGGGCGACGGGTCGTCCGAGTTCACCTTCGAAGGGGTGGAGCCGGGCACCCACCGTGTCATCGCGGTGGTGGCGGACTTCGCGCACTTCCCGCTTCAGCCGTGGGTCGTGGACACCGTGGAGTTCGTCGTACGCTGACAGGCCCCGGGGGCTGCCGCCGGTGACCCGCGTGCCGAAGTATGACCTCCGGGGTGAGGGTGGCGGACTTCCTGTGCCCGCCTCCTCACCTCCGCTCGCTCCGGGCCTTCCCGGCCCGGTCCGCGCCAACCGATACCTCAGGGAGTTCCCGATGCGACTCGGACGGATGCTGGCCTCGTCCTGCCTGGTACTGATTCTCTCCGCCTGCTCCAGCTTCGGCGGCGGCGAACCCGATATCTCGGGGGAGTACGAGATCCAGACGAGCGTGGACGGAGCACCGTTTTCCGCGCTCATCACCCTGAACAAGGGCGACGACGGCGCCTACACCGGGTCCATCGAGACCGGCATGACGGGGACGCTCCGGGTGACCTCAGCGCTCCAGGAGGGCGACGGCTGGGCCCTGCGAGCCAACGGGGCCGACGGCACCGTGTACATGACCATGTACCTGCTGGACGGCGACGCCGTGGAGGGAAACTGGAGCATGGGCGGCATGGGGGGCGACTTCACCGGAGTCCGTCTCCAGCGCTGACCTCCGGCGGATCGGCCCGGGCCGGCCGGCCGATCCGGATCGATCGATCGAGCCGCGCATCCTGCCGGCGGCCTAGACCTCCTTCGTCTTCCAGCGGCCCATCCGAAAGATGAACCCGGAGATCACGGCCAGCGACGAGAAGGCGACCGTGATGGCGATCCAGATCCCCCGCGGCCCCAGGCCCATGGGATGGGCCAGGAACCAGGCCAGCGGGATCTCGAACGCCCAGAAGCAGCCCACGTTGATCCAGGTGGGCGTCCACGGGTCCCCTGCGCCGTTGAAGGACTGGGTGAGGACCATCCCGTAGGCATAGAAGAAGAAGCCCAGCGACACGATCCGGAGCGAGTCCACGCCATACGCCGCGGAGACCGGGTCCAGGGCGAACAGCCCGATGATCGGCTCGGTGAAGATGACGAAGACCAGCCCGATGCTTCCCAGGAACAGGAAGTTCAGGAATCCGGCCTTCCAGACGGCCACCTCCGCCCGGTCCGGTTTGCCCGCCCCCAGGGACTGACCCACCAGGGTGGCCGCGGCGTTGGAGAGGCCCCACGCCGGCAGCAGGGCGAAGAGCACGATCCTGATGCCGACCGTGTAGCCTGCCACCGACTCGCTGCCGAAGACCGACAGGAGCCGGACCAGGGCGATCCAGCTGGCCGTGCCTACGAAGGTCTGGAAGGTGCCAGCCAGCGACAGGCGGACGAGGCGCCACATCACGGCCAGGTCGATGCGGGTGTGGGCCCAGTCCACTTTCAGCATCCCCACGCCCCGACCCAGCATCCAGAGCTGAGCCAGGACCGCGATCCCGCGACCCGTGTTGGTGGCCACCGCGGCGCCGGTCACACCCAGCTCGGGGAAGGGGCCGACCCCGAAGATCAGGAGCGGATCCAGGATCAGGTTGATCCCGTTGGCCAGCCAGAGCAGCCGCATGGCGATGGCCGCGTCCCCAGCGCCCCGGAACGCCGCGTTGATGAGGAAGAGCAGCAGGACGGTGCCGTTCCCGGCCAGCATGACCGTGGTGTAGCCCACCCCCTCGGCGATCATGTCGGGCTCGCCGCCCATGAGCCGGAGCAGATTCCCGGCCTGAGAGGCTCCTGCGATCCCTACCACGCCGGCGAGGACGGCGCCCAGGATGACGGCCTGTGCCGCGGCGCGACCCGCAGCCTCCGGGTCCTTTTCGCCGATGCGCCGGGAGACCACGGCCATGACCCCGATGCTCAGCCCCATGGCCACCGTGTAGATCAGGGTGAGCATGGCCTCGGTGAGGCCCACGGCCGCCACGGCTTCGGCGCCCAGGCGGCTGACCCAGAAGATGTCCACCACCGCGAACACCGACTCCAGGACCATCTCCAGCACCATGGGGACGGCAAGGAGCACGATGGCCCGGTTCAGCGGGGCTTCGGTGAGATCGATCCGGGTGCCCCTGATCGCCGCGACCACCGTCGCCCAGAAGGTGGCGGGAACGGCCTCTCCCGGCCCGGTCCGCGGATCGGCTCCCTCTGGAGGGGTGTCGGGAGCGGACGGGTCGGTCATGGGACCTCGGCGGGCGGGCCTTGGGGCTGAAAGGGCCGTGAGGCTAGCGCCCCACGGCCCTTGCGGTCAACACGCCCTGCCCGGTCCCGGGGGGGTCCGGGAGCGGCGGATCAGAACGCGATGCCGATGTTCACCAGGCGGAAGGAGGGAATCACCGGCTCCACGGCCCCCCACGTGCGGGTGAGACCGAATCCCGTGGAGACCGAGAAGTTGCGGTTCGTCCCGAAGAGCCAGGTGTATCCCAGCTCCACGCCCACGCCGCCGGCCGTACCGTCATCGTCGTCTCCGCTCCCGTAGTAGATGGCCGCCCGGGGCCCGATCTAGAAGCCGCTCAGAGCCGCCTCCTGCGGGTAGTACCGCCACGCGACGGCGCCGCTCACGTATTCGCCGTCGTCCACGTTGATCCATCCCCCCGTGAACGCCAGCGTCGACTTGTCGTTCAGTCGCCGCTCGAAGTCGATGTTGATCCACTCGGCCAGGATCAGGAAGGGGTTGATGGAGAGGATCTGGTCGTGGGGCACGGGAGTCCGGGTGCCCGTATCCTGGGCGTAGCCGGTGGCGGGGATCGCCCCCAGGGCCATCAGTGTCAGTGCGATAATCCAGGCCCATCGCGTCCCTGGCGTCGTCTTCATCGTCCTCACCTCCGCGGTCCGGGTATCACGCCTCCCTGGAAGCGTGGGGGCCTCAGGGTCCCGGTCTCAGCAGAACGCATCGGCCGTGCCAGGGTGGCCGCCGCCGCCCCAAGTCCATGCGGGGCAGGAGGTTGGACGCGATGGGAGCGGCGTCAGATCGGGTGATCTGTCCTCTTGGGAGGACAGGCCGGCTCCGATCGGGTACCGCCTACTCCCACTCGATGGTGCCGGGAGGCTTCGACGTCAGGTCCAGGACCAGGCTCCCGACGCCGGCGAGTCCCAGGATGCCGTTCCGGAGGTCGGAGATCATGGCCGGCGGGAACTCTACCGGCGTGGCGGTCATGGCTCGCTGGGAGCGGACCGGCCGGAGAACGATCATCTCTCCCTCCGAACCCTCCAGCTGAAGTGGGACCATGACCGTCGGGCACTGCCAGATCTCGTCGTACAGACCGTGTCGTTCCAGGCTGTCCATGACGATGGCGTCGGCGCTGCGGAGGATGTCGAGCCTCCGGCGAGTCATGGTTCCGGCCAGGGGGGTGGCCGCCGTGGGAGGCGCCGCCTGCACGGCGCCCCGGCGATCGGCGATGCCCAGGTTCCAGACCACCCGATTGATGTGGGGCACCTTGGAGGTGATGGTGGAGACCGCCCGGATCAGGTCCGGCCAGGCGGCGTCGGACGTGATGACCACCGGGTGCTCGTAGGCGCGAAGATCGGCTTTCACCCCCACCGAGCGGATCGGAAGGGCCAGCGCGTCCATCCCCAGACGGGCGGCGACGTCCGGTAGGGTCCCTTCGATCTCGTCGAAGTGGTGGTCGTCCGGTGACCCGTCGCTGCAAAGCAGGCGCACGCCCAGGCCGGGTCCGGGGAAGGGGTGTCGCCAGAGCGCCCGATGCGGGATACCCAGCCGCTCTCCCAGTTCCCGGACCTCCACCTTGTACAGCTGGGCCAGCGGCTCCACGACCCGGCCGGCAGCGATCATCTCCTCGATGAGGGCCACCCGGTTGTGGTGGGTCTTGATCGTGTCGGCGCGGCGGGTGCCTCCGGTCTCGACCGTGTCGGGGTAGATGGTGCCCTGGCCCAGTAGGTGGCTCTCGATCCCCAGGTCACGGGCCTTCTGTTCGAACACCTCGATGAATGTTCGTCCGATGATCCGCCGCTTCTCCTCGGGATCGATGACCCCCTCCAGGGCGTCCAGGAAGGTGTCGGACGCATCCACGAAATGGAGGTGCTCGTCCAGGCCCAGGTCCGCGAAGAGCTTCAGGACGTTCCGGCTCTCGTACTTCCGCATCATCCCGTTGTCCACGTGCAGGAGGTGCACGCGGCCGGGCCCCAGCGCCTCTCCCAGAACCGCCGCGGCCACCGTGGAGTCGACCCCTCCCGAGGCCAGCAGGAAGATCGAGCCTTCCTCGACGTGGGTCCGGACCCGCTCGACCTCCTCCGCCAGGAACGCTTCCATGGTCCAGCTCGGCTCACAGCCGCAGATCCCCAGGACGAAGTTGGAGATCATCTCGTCCCCGTGCTCGGTGTCGTCCACCTCGGGGTGGTACTGGAAGCCGTAGCGACGCAGGGCATCGGAGCCGATGGCCGCGAAGCGGTGCTCCGGGCTCTCCACCGTGCCCTCGGTATACCCCAGCTCCTCGAACCCCGGCCCCACGGATGCGACCGAGTCGTAGTGGCTCATCCAGACCGTCTCCACCGGCCCGAGGCCCTCGAAGAGGGGGTGGGAGCCGGTGAGGTGCAGATCGGCGTGCCCCCACTCCCTCCCGCCGTGGATGACCTCGCCGCCGTAGTGCTTGGCGATCTCCTGGTGTCCGAAGCAGAACCCGAGGATGGGCACGTCCAGGTCGTAGATCTCCCGGTTGTACTCCGAGTCCTCGCCGTGGGACGACAGAGAGGGGCTGCCGGACAGAATGAGGCCCCGGTAGCCCTCGAAGGCCTGGAGCGGGTCTTCGGGCTGCCGGATCTCGGCCCGCACTCCGATGCGGCGGATCTTGGTGGCGATCAGGTGGGCGTACTGCCCTCCGAAGTCGATGACAGCGATTGTGTCGTGCACCATGCCGCCACCCGACTGATCGGGGAGGCTATCCGTCATGCGCCGTCCCCGGAAGAAGGGGGCTCATCGCTTCAGTCCAGGACAGCCCGGTAGCCCTTCCCCCGGACCGTCTCGAGGAGGTCGGTCAGCCCCGCCTCGGACAGCTTCTGCCGGAGGTTGGCCACGTGGGTGTACACGAGGTTCGTGCCAGGGTCGAAGTCCATCTGCCACACGTCGCGGAGCAGGTCCTCGCGGGAGACGAAGTCTCCGCGGGCCTCCACGAGGGTCACGAGGATGAGGAATTCGACCTTGGTCAGCCGGACCTCCTTGTCCCCGATCCCGGCGCGATGCCGAAGTGGGTCCAGCCGGATCGGCCCGGCGCTCACGGGCTGGGGAAGTCCGCTGCGTCGCACGAGCGCGCGGAGGCGTGCCTGCAGCTCCGCCATCTGGACCGGCTTGCCCAGGAAGTCGTCGCAGCCGGCCTCCAGCGCCTTCACGACCAGGTCGTCCTCCCGATGCCCGGTGAGCATCAGGATCGGGGTGGTGACGCCCTCACGGCGCAGTTCGGCCACGACCTCGTGACCGGACATGTCGGGCAGCATGAGGTCCAGGATGATGGCGTCGTAGATCCGACCCCGCGCGACGGAGATGGCGTCCGCGCCATCGGGCGCTTCCTCCACCTGGAAGCCGTTGGCCTCCAGGTACTCCCGGAGCAGGCGACGGAGGGCGTCCTCGTCGTCCACGACGAGGATCCGGGGTGGAGCCCCGTCCAGGCCCCCGCCGTCGGGGTGGTCGGAGTCGTGGCTGGATACCGGCTGTGAATCGGAAGTCATGACTCTTCCTGAGCGGGTCGGGCCCTGGGTTGGGAGTCCAATCCAATGCAACGAGAGTGGTTGATCGGTGGTCGGTTCACAAGAGGCCTTGGGTCCAGGGTTTTTCCGGGAAAGGCCGCAGCTTGACCGCAGCGGGACATCGAGGGAATTGTGACGCACCTGCCGGGGTCCCGCCCAGGACCCGGCCCACCACCAGGAAAGGAGTATCCGTCATGGTCGGACTCGCCTCCCTATGGCTTCCCATTCTCCTGGCTTCGGTCCTCGTGTTCGTCGTGAGCGCCGCGGTCTGGATGGCCCTTCCCCACCACAAGACCGACTGGTCCAGGCTGCCCGACCAGGAAGGGTTCATGGACGCGCTCGGGGCTCAGAATGCCGCGCCCGGGATGTACGGAGTCCCCCACCATCTCGATGTGGACTGGAAGGACCCCGAGCAGGTCGCGAAGGTGGCGGAGGGTCCGACCGCGTTCGTCTACGTGACCGACCCGAAGAGGATGACGACGATGAGCGCCCAGCTCATCCAGATCTTCATCTTCTACCTGGTGGTGAACTTCTTCATTGCCTACCTGGCCACCGCAACGCTGCCCATGGGCACGGACTATCTGAAGGTGTTCCAGGTGACGGGCGCCGCGGCGTTCATGGCCCACGGAGCGGCCCACTTCATGTACGGGATCTGGTTCGGAGCCTCCTGGTCGTTCGTCTGGAAGAACGTGGCCGACTCCCTGCTCTACGCCCTCCTCACCGCTGGCGTGTTCGGCTGGATGTGGCCCTGACCGGCTGAACGGGGACCGGTGACCGTGCGAGGCGGGTCGGGCCCGGTGGCCCGGCCCGCTTCCGCTCGTACCCGGATTGTGGGATCATGGGGGCACGCATTCGTGTACGGAACACTCCCGGCCGGACGCGCCCCGACCGCCGGGAAACCGGCGTGGATCGGGGCCCACATCCCTGGACTCAACCATGTCCCCTCGACGTTCGTTTCGCAGCGCGCTCTCCCGCCTGAACCTGCTGTTCTGGGCCCTGGTCCTGGGCTCGGCGCCCGCCGAGGCCCAGCAGCAGCTCGGACCCGAGTCTCCCATCCCGCTGGACCCCACCATCGTCACGGGGGAGCTGGAGAACGGGCTTCGCTACTTCGTGAAGCAGAACTCCCGCCCCGAGGGAAGGGCCGAGCTCCGGCTGGTGGTGAACGCGGGCTCCATCCTGGAGGACGATGACCAGCTCGGCCTGGCGCACCTCGTGGAGCACATGGCGTTCAACGGGACCGAGAACTTCGAGAAGCAGGAGCTGGTCAACTATCTCGAGTCGATCGGGATGGAGTTCGGGCCCTCCATCAACGCCTACACGAGCTTCGACGAGACGGTCTACATGCTCCGGGTCCCGACGGACGACCCCGACATCCTGGCCACCGCCTTCCAGATCCTGGAGGACTGGGCTCACGGCGTCTCCTTCGATCCGGAGGAGATCGACAAGGAGCGAGGCGTGGTGATCGAGGAATGGCGCCTGGGCCTGGGGGCCGGATCGCGAATCCGGGACCAGCAGCTTCCGGTGATCCTGCACGAGTCGCGCTACGCGGACCGACTCCCCATCGGCGACCCGGAGATCCTGGCCACCTTCCCCCACGAGCGCCTGACCCAGTTCTACGAGGACTGGTACCGGCCCGATCTGATGGCGATCGTGGCCGTCGGGGACTTCGATCCGTCCGAGGTCGAGCAGGCGATCCGTTCGCACTTCGCCGGTCTCACGGCGCCGGCCGATCCCCGGCGGAGGCAGGCCTTCCCCGTCCCGGATCACCAGGAGACCCTGTTCACCGTGGCCACGGATCCCGAGGCCACCAGCACCAGCCTGGCCGTGCTGTACAAGCACCCGGCACAGCCAAAGGGGACGGCCTTCACGTACCGGCAGGGGCTCATCGAGTCCCTCTACAACCGGATGCTGAACAACCGACTGTTCGAGATCGTTCAGCAGCCCGGCGCGCCGTTCGCGTTCGCGGCCTCGGGGCAGGGCAGCTTCGCGCGCGGGACGGAGATCTACCAGCTCTTTGCGGGCGTCCCCGAGGGGAACGTGCTTCCCGCGATGGAGGCGGTCCTCCTGGAGGCGGAGCGGGTGGCCCGATTCGGGTTCACGGCCTCGGAAATCGAGCGGGAGAAGGTGGATCTCCTGCGGGGGCTGCAGCGCGCCTACGCGGAGCGCGAGAACCAGGAGTCGGCGGCACTGGCCGCCGAATACATCCGCCACTTCCTGGACGGAGAGCCGGTACCCGGGATCGACGCGGAGTACGCCCTGGCCGAGGCCCTGCTGCCGACCATCTCCCTGGCCGAGGTGAACGCCGTCGCGACCATCCTGCTCTCGGACGAGAACCGGGTGGTGACGGTGGATGGCCCCGAGAAGCCGGGTCTCGCATGGCCCACGGAGGAGGAGCTGGCCGGGGTCTTCGCCTCGGTGGAGGCCTCGATCCTGGAGCCGTACCGGGACGCGGTATCGGATCAGCCCCTCGTGGCCGAGCTTCCCGTCGGCTCACCCGTGGTCCGGGAGGGGATGATCGAGGGGGTGGAGGTGACGGAGTGGGTGCTGCAGAACGGCGTCCGCGTGCTCCTCAAGCCCACGGACTTCAAGGACGACGAGGTGCTGGTCTCAGCCTGGTCCTGGGGCGGGTACTCGCTCTCGGCCGTCGAGGATCACGCGTCGGCGTCGGCGGCGGACCTGCTCACCTCGCAGATGGGTCTAGGAGAGTTCTCCGTCGTGGACCTCCAGAAGCAGCTGGCCGGGGTGGTGGCCGGAGTCCAGCCTTCCATCGGCCCGTACACGGAGGGGCTGAGCGGGAGCGCCTCCCCTCAGGACCTGGAGACCCTGTTCCAGCTCATCTACCTCCACTTCACCGCGCCTCGGAGGGATCCGGACGCGTTCCAGGCCCTGATGGCCCGGTTCGACGCGGCTCTGGCGAACATCGAGTCGAGCCCCCAGGCGGCCTTCCAGGACACCCTGGCCCTGACCATGGCCCAGCACCACCCGCGGGTTCAGCCCGTCTCCCGTGAGTGGCTGGACGGACTCGACATGGACTTGGCGGTGGACTTCTTCGCTGACCGCTTTGCCGACGCCTCGGACTTCACGTTCGTGTTCGCCGGGGCCCTGGACCTGGAGACGATGCGGCCCCTGGTGGAGCAGTACCTCGGCGGTCTCCCGAGCACCGGCAGGACCGAGAGCTGGGAGGACATGGGGATCGAGGCGCCCACCGGCGTGGTGGAAAGGACGGTTCGGAAGGGCGTCGAGCCCCAGAGCCAGACCGTGATCGCCTTCACGGGCGATTTCGACTGGACGCGGGAGAACCGACTGGGCATGCGGACCCTCGCGGGGGCGCTGGAAATCCGGCTCCGGGAGCTTCTCCGCGAGGAGCTGGGCGGCACGTACGGTGTGGGGGTGAGCGGCGGCTACGATTCCGTCCCGAGGGCCTCCTACGACTTCCGCATCCAGTTCGGGTCGGATCCGGCCCGAACCGACGAGCTCGTGGAGTCCATGTTCGCCGAGATCCGGGACTTCCAGGAGAACGGTCCCACCGCCGACGAGATTCAGACCGTTCTCGAGCAGGAGCGCCGGAGTCGGGAGA
This sequence comes from Gemmatimonadota bacterium, assembly GCA_039587435.1. GTDB lineage: Bacteria > Gemmatimonadota > Gemmatimonadetes > Longimicrobiales > Gaopeijiaceae > JBDHIJ01. The sequence goes on along the minus strand of JBDHIJ010000032.1, from coordinate 18,517 downwards.
CCAACCTCCAGCAGAATGGCTGGTGGGTCGGCCAGATCGTCGGAGCCACCCGATACGACACCGACCTGACCCTTCTCCTGGACATGTCGCTGCTGGACGACGTGACGCCGGAGTCGGTCCAGGAGGATGCCCGGCGGTACCTCCGATTCGACAACTACGTCCGGGTGACGCTCCTGCCGGAGACGGAGCCCGGCGTCTCCGATCGCTGAGGAGGTGAGCGTGGGCTCGAACCGAGGTGGGGGACCCTTCCGGTCCGTGATCTTCGACTGCGACAGCACGCTGGTGTCCGTGGAGGGCATCGACCTGCTGGCCGGCCCGCACGCCGAGGCGGTTGCTGACCTCACGGACCGGGCGATGCGGGGCGATGTTCCACTGGAGGAGGTGTACGCCAGGCGCCTCGACCTCATCCGGCCCGACCGGGCGGCGGTGGAGGAGGTCGGCCGGGACTACGTGAAGGCCCTCGTGCCGGGCGCGCGCGAGACCGTCGAGGGCCTTCAGGCGGACGGGATCGACGTCTGGATCGTGAGCGGGGGCCTCACGCTGGCCGTGGCGGCGGTGGGGGCTGAACTGGGGGTGCCCGGTGAGCGGGTACACGCCGTCGACCTCGAGTTCGGATCCGATGGGGTGTTCCAGGGATTCGACCCCACCCAGCCGCTGGCCCGGTCGGGCGGCAAGCCCGATCTCGTCCGCTCGTGGGGCGACCGCCTGGCCCGCCCCTCTCTGATGGTGGGGGACGGTTCTACGGACCTGGAGGTCCGGGCCGTGGTGGAGGGTTTCGCCGCGTTCACCGGCGTGGTCAGCCGACCGACCGTGGCAGCGGAGGCCGATTTCGTGCTCCCGGGTCCGTCCCTCGAGGGGGTCTTCGCACTGGCGGTAGGGGATTCGGGTCCCCGGCAGACCGAGCTGATCCCTCTCTTCGAGCGCGGTCGCTCGCTGATCTCCAGCCGGAAGGCCTGACTCGGGCGAGGCTCCCGCAGCGCCAGGCCGACGGCCAGCGACCAGGACGGCCGGCGACTGGGACGGCCGGCGACTAGGAGGAACTGGCCGCGATTCGCTCCAGCAGATCGGTGGGCGGATTCTTCAGTGCCCCCTCCAGCGCGTCGCACACCGTCTCCAGAACCCGGATCCGGGCCCAGTACTTGTCGTTGCCCTCCACGAGGGTCCAGGGGGCCTCGGCGGTGGAGGTGAGCTGGACCATGTTGTGGACCGCCACGGCATAGGCGTCCCATTTTTCCCGGTTTCGCCAGTCCTCGTCGGTGAGCTTCCACGCCTTGTGCGGGGTACCCTTGCGGGCCTCGAAGCGCTTGGCCTGCTCGTCCTTGGTGATGTGAATCCAGAACTTCACCAGGACGAGGTCGGAGGCGGCGATCTGTCGCTCGAACTCGTTGATCTCGCCGTACGCGCGCTGCCACTCCTCCTCCCGCGCGAACCCCTCCACCCGCTCCACCAAGACTCGCCCGTACCAGCTCCGGTCGAAAATGGTGACCCGGCCCTTCCCCGGCAGGCGCCGCCAGAACCGCCAGAGGTAATGGCGTGCGGCCTCCTCATCCGTGGGAGCCGCAACCGGAATGACCTCGTAGTCCCGGGCGTCCAGCGCCCCGGTGAGCCTGCGGATCGCGCCACCTTTCCCGGCCGCGTCCCATCCCTCGAAGAGCAGGGCCAGGGGTATGTCCTCCGCCTTCGCCTGCCGATGCAGAAGGGCGAGGCGGGCCTGCAGCTCCCGCTGGCGGGTTTTGTACAGCTTCTTGGGGAGTTCCTGATCCATGTCCAGACGCGACAGGATCGTCATGGGTCCCTGATCCGCCTCAACGGGGGACTCGTCGTCCTCGGTCCGGGGATCGGCTCCGCCATCCACCGGTCGGCTGGCCTCCCGAAGGAGCCGCGTGATGGAGTCGGACGGGTGGTACCTGGGCTCGCTCGCCCGGAGCTCGGCCAGGTGCTTCCGGTGGGCCAGGTGATGCTCCACGGCTTCGCAGAGCATGCTTCCCACCATCAGGGACCGATAGTTGGGATCAGCCCCCTCGACGATCTTCCAGAGTGCGCTGCCGGTGCTCGTCCGGGCGATGAGGTGCTCGCCGGCGCGGGCGAAGTCGTCGTAGTGGTTCCAGTTCTCCCAGTCCTCCGGGTGCACCCGCCACGCCTGCAGGGGGTCCGCCTGGAGCGCCTCCAGGCGCTGCTTCTGCTGCTCCTTTCCCAGGTGCATCCAGAATTTGATGATCAGAGCCCCGTCGTCCGCCAGGGTGCGCTCGAAGTTCCCCACCTCCTCCAGGGCCTCGTCGAACTCGTGGATGTCCGTCCGTCCGTAGACCTGGTCGAGGAGTGGCCTCGAGTACCACGCGCTCAGGTAGATCCCCACCCGGCCCTTGGGCGGCAGGCTGAGCCAGTATCGCCAGTAGTCGGGGCGGGCGGCCTCGAAGTCGGTCGGCGCGCTGAACGCTCGGGTGACGAGCAGTCGGGGGTCCATCCACGCAGAGAGGATGTTGGCCAGCTCCCGCTTCCCGGCCTTGTCGACCCCGGCCATGAGAATGATGACCGGGAAATCGGCCTCCAGGAGCTGGAACTGGGCTTGCAGGAGACGGGTCCGAAGGAGCGGCTCCTCCTCCTTGTACACTCGGTCGGAGATCGCCCGGCCCAGCTCCGCCGTGTCGAAGATGGAGGGCCGGTGGGCGTCCTGGAGGTGGTCTCTCGGGGGCGGGCCGCCGCGGGGGGCGGCGCGTTCCTCTTCGCTCATTCTGCGGTTCCTCCTTGGAGGGAGGTCAGGCGGGCGACGTTGGCGACCGCGTCTCCCCGATTCACGATGGGGTTTCGCGTGATACCGATCACCATGCCGTTGACCGGGGCTCGGACCGCCAGGGGCCGCTGCCCGTACGTGTCACCGATGAACCCCAGGCGCTGGCCCTTCTCGACGACGTCGCCGAGGTGGACCTCCACCCGGAGGATACCGGATCGCCCGGCCCGGACCCAGCGTGTGCCGCGGGCTTCCCGCGGCTCTTCGGCCGGTGCGGCGACCGGGTCCTCGATCATCCCCATGTGGGCCAGGACTCGCCGCACCCCCATGACGCCGGCTTCGATGGCGTCCTCGTCGAACCGGTGGGCCTCTCCGCCCTCGTAGACCAGGACCGGGACCCCCATGGCTCCGGCGACGGCTCGCAGGGAACCGTCCCGGGTGGTGGAGTTCACCGCAACGGGTGCGCCGAAGGCTCTGGCGAGACCGCGGGTGGCCGGATCGTCCAGGTCGGCCCGAATCTGGGGCATGTTCGCCCGGTGGTCGGACCCCGTGTGAAGATCGATGCCGGCGTCGCACCTGGACACGATCTCCCGCATGAACAGGTGCGCGATGCGGGCGGCGAGCGATCCCCGCGGAGATCCGGGGAAGGATCGGTTCAGGTCCCTCCGGTCAGGCAGATACCGGGATTCGGTGATGAACCCGAACACGTTGACGATGGGCGCCGCGAAGATCGTCCCGGCGAGTCTGTAGGGGCGGATACCGGCCAGCGTCTGCCGGATGATCTCGATCCCGTTCAGCTCGTCGCCGTGGACGCCGCCCGAAATCCAGATGCGGGGGCCGGGAAGTCTCCCCCGAATCACCTCCAGGGGGAGGCCGACCGGGGTGCCCGAACTGAGGCGGCCCGCGGAGAGATCGAGTCTCGTCCGTTTGCGGGGAGGGAGCTCTACGCCACCGAGGTGGAGCGGCTCGCCGGCCGAATGCCGGGGCCACTCCGTGGGTCCCGGCTGGACCGAGGTCCCGGGGCGCGGGTCGGTGGGAGCGTCGGTCGCCGACTCGAGCCGGCCGGCGGCCCGGTCGGGACTACTTTCTGCGTCCACGAGTCCGGCTCTCCTGCTTGCTGGCGGTCGCCTCCAGGTGGGCGATGATCCTCCCGGCGATATCCACGCCGGTGGAGGTCTCGATCCCCTCCAGGCCCGGGGAGGAGTTCACCTCCAGGACCACCGGGCCGTGGTTGGAGCGGAGAAGATCCACACCGGCCACGGCCAGCCCCAGGGTCTTGGCGGCCCGCACCGCGATCTTCCGCTCCCCCGGCTCCAGCTTGGCCTCCTCAGCCGTACCTCCGCGGTGGAGGTTCGAGCGAAACTCCCCGGGCGGGGCCTTTCTGCGCATGGCCGCCACCACCCGATTCCCCACGACGAAGGCGCGGATGTCCTCGCCCTTCGACTCCTTGACGAACTCCTGAACCAGGATGTCCGCGTCCAGCTGACGAAGGGTGGCGATCACCGACTCGGCCGCCTTCTTGGTCTCTGCGAGCACGACCCCCACCCCCTGGGTCCCCTCCAGCAGCTTGATGACCACCGGCGTACCGCCCACCTGGGACAGCAGGCCTTCGGTGTCGCGGGTGGAGTGAGCCATCCCGGTTACGGGCAGGCCGATCCCTTCCCGGGCCAGGAGCTGGAGCGCACTCAGCTTGTCCCGGGACTGGGCGATCGCCTGGGATCCGGGAATCGCCAGCACCCCCATCATCTCGAACTGCCGAACCACCGCCGTCCCGTAGAAGGTGGCCGAGGCCCCGATGCGTGGAATCACGGCATCGAACCGCAGCGACTCACCCTCCAGGAGGACCTGAGGCCGGGACGCGGTGATGTTCATGTAGCACCGCAGGTAGTTCACCACCCGGACCTCGTGACCCCGCATCTCCGCGGCCTGCACGAGGCGGCTCGTGGAGTACAGCGAGCGGCTGCGGGAGAGGATGCCCAGTTTCATGATCGACTTCGGGTCCGCGGAAGATCGAGAGGCCGTTTGCCCACCTGGTAGGAGAGTCCGGGGTCGACCCGGAAGCGGCCGGCGATGGCAGAGCGCCCGAGCAACATACGAAAGCGCATGTCGGCTCGCTTGGCCAAGGTGATCACCACGGGCCACTCGTCGTCGCCGAGGCGGACCAGGGTCCGAATCGTGGGCCGATCCTCCGGTACTCCGGTGGAACTCTTCACCGAACGGACGTCCAGGAGGTCGGCCTCCACGGTGAAGGCCGTGGCTTCGTGGCGGGGGAGGGGGTGGAGCACGAATCGCACTCGGTCCGCGCCGGCGGACCGGAACCGCTCGATCGACTCAGCCTGCAGGGAGGACGAACGGGCTCCCGTATCGACCTTCGCCTTGATCCACGGGATCCCGAGGTCGGGGAGGGAAACCCACTCGCGCCATCCCAGGAGTGGCCGGGGGGACTCCTCGTTCATGGGTCAGCACCGGGGAGAGCCCGGGACCCGAGGGGCCCGTCAGCCCCCCTGTTCGAGGATGAACGTGTAGTTGCTGCCGAGCGTGTAGCGGGACCAGTTGTCGCCGAGCAGACCGACCACCGCGTTGGCCAGGTATTCGTCTTCGGTGACGATCGAGACCCCCAGCAGCACGTTGGTTTCCGGGTGCTTGGGCAATCCGCCGGGCAGGATCCAGTTCTCCCAGTCGAGCTGGTATTCGCCCCTGTCGAACGAGAATCCCTGGGGCAGGTACTGCTCCATTCCGGTCGGAACCTCGCCGCCGTTCGCATCCGCCGGCCACTCGTGGTACTCGGCCAGGTATGCGGTGGCGGCGACCCGAATGGTGTTCATGTCGCCCACGACGGAGGCCGCACGGGCGCGGAGTAGGACGCGATTGACCTGGGGGATGCTGATCCGCACGAGCGTGGCGACGATCAGGAGCGCGGTGAGCAGCTCCACCAGGGAGAATCCACGGCGGTCAAGCTTGCGCATCAGTCGGCTCCCTGGTTGTCGAGTACGAAGTCCTCAGCATCGCCCAGGAACTCCTGGAGCGACTGGTTCGAAGAGTACTGGATGATCGCCTGGTCCGACTCCCCGATCAGTTCGTAGCCCTCGGTCCCGCGGCGAACGTAGGAGATCCCGGGCTTCGTCGGGCCCGCCTCCTCCAGGGTCTCCGGCAGCCGGCCGTTCTCCTGGCGGTACATCTCGATCTTCTGCGCCTGGATGTACATGGTGAAGCGCAGCGCGGCTCCCTCCGCCTCGGCACTCGGCGGCTCGATGGGCTGGGGGTCCAGCCACGGCGGGGAGGCGAAGAAGATGTAGAAGAACGCCAGCGTGGCGATCCCCAGAGACACGTACTTCCCGATGAACCCGCCATCGGCCCCGCCCCCGCCTTTTTCGGACTGGGCTTTCTCGGCCTCACGCTTCATCACCTCCGCCAGGGCGCGAGCTCGTTCGAGCTCACGCTCGGCGTCGGTCATCGGCCGGCCGTCGGACGGGGTTTCACTCGTGCCGCTCAACTCTTCAGACTCTCTCGCGGGATGGATGCCTGAGTGGCCCTCGGACAGGGGGCTGCTCACCAGAATGGTACAAATCTAAGTTGGTGACGATCCGGGGGTTTTCGCCAGTCCACCGCCCTTAAGAAGTCCTGCCCTTCGCGCCGCCGGCTCACTCGCGAACCAGCTTGCGGTACTTGACCCTGTGAGGCTGGTCCGCATCGGCCCCGAGGCGTCTCCGCCGGTCTTCCTCGTACTCCTGGTAGTTCCCCTCGTACCAGACCACCTCGCTGTCCCCCTCGAAGGCCAGGATGTGCGTGGCGATGCGATCCAGGAACCACCGGTCGTGGGAGACCACGAAGACGCAGCCCGGGAAGTCCAGGAGAGCGTTCTCGAGCGCCCGAAGCGTGTCCACGTCCAGGTCGTTGGTGGGCTCGTCCAGCAGCAGGACGTTCCCGCCCTCCTTCAGGAGCTTGGCCAGGTGGACCCGGTTCCGCTCTCCCCCGGACAGCACGCCCACCTTCTTCTGCTGATCCGCACCCCTGAAGTTGAACCAGGACAGGTAGGCCCGGCTGGACACGTCCACGCGGCCGAAGCTCAGGTCGTCGTGTCCCCCGGACACCTCCTCGAACACCGTGCTGTCCCCGTCCAGGGCCTGGCGGCTCTGGTCCACGTAGGCCAGCTGGACCGTCGAGCCCAGCGTCAGATCGCCGGAGTCGGGCTGCTCCTGGCCGGTGATGATCCGGAACAGCGTGGTCTTACCCGCCCCGTTTCCTCCAATGATCCCCACGATGGCCCCACGAGGGACCATGAAGTCCAGGTTCTCGAACAGGAGCTTGTCACCGAAACCCTTCGTCAGACCTTCGGCGGTCATCACGTCCTGCCCCAGGCGCTCTCCCTTGGGGATGAGGATCTCGGCGGTTCGGATGAGCTCCCGCTCGTCCTGGTTGGCCAGATCCTCATACGCGTTGATGCGGGCCTTGCCCTTGGAGTGACGGCCCTTGGGGGTCATGCGGATCCACTCCAGCTCCCGCGACAGCGTCTGTCGGCGGCGGCTGTCCTCCCGCTCCTCCTGGGCCAGTCGAGCCTCCTTCTGCTCGAGCCAGGCCGTGTAGTTGCCCTTGTAGGGGTACCCGCGGCCCCGGTCCAGCTCCAGGATCCACTCCGCCACGTTGTCCAGGAAATACCGGTCGTGGGTGATGGCGACGATGGTTCCGGGGAAGGCGGCCAGATAGTGCTCCAGCCAGGCCACGGACTCGGCGTCCAGGTGGTTCGTGGGCTCGTCCAGGAGCAGCATGTCCGGCTCCTCCAGGAGTACCCGGCAGAGTGCGACCCTGCGCCGTTCCCCGCCCGACAGGGTGGAGACGTCGGCATCGGCGGGGGGGAGACGGAGCGCGTCCATCGCGATCTCGATCTTCCGATCCAGGTCCCAGGCGTTCGAGGCGTCGATACGGTCCTGGAGCCTGGCCTGCTCGTCGATGAGCTTGTTCATCTCCTCGTCGCTGGTCACCTCACCGAACGCGAGGCTCACCTCCTCGAACCGCTTGAGGAGATCCCGGGTCTCCTTCACCGCCAGCTCCACGTTCCCCTGGACGTCGAGGTCGGGGTCCAGCTCCGGCTCCTGGGGCAGGTATCCGATGCGGGTCCCCTTGGCCGCCCAGGCCTCGCCGAGGATGTCGGTGTCGAGGCCGGCCATGATCCGCAGGAGGGAACTCTTCCCGGACCCGTTGGCGCCGACGACCCCGATCTTGGCCCCGGGAAAGAAGGAGATCGAGATGTCTTCCAGGATCTTCCGCTTCGGGGGGACGATCTTGGTCAGACGGTGGGTGTGGTAGATGAACTTCTGCTCGGACATTCCAGGAGGACCCGTCGGGAAAGGGTGCGTCGGGGGATGCAGAGAAGCGGGCGCCCGAAACACCGGTCACGAGCCGCCCGATCTGGAGTCGGACGAACAATCTAACCCTGCATTCCGCCGACGGTGCCCCCCTCAGGACGGGGAGCGAGGCCTTCGTCCCGGTCAGCCGCCCGGTGGGCGGGGCGCGTCGGCCGACTCGCCGGTCGAAAGCGCCCTGAAGTACTCCTCCACCAGCCTCCGGTACTCCGACGGCACGGCCTCGTTGCCCCGGAGTCCCGGGGCGCCCTCGGCATCGCGCTGGAGTGCGCGGCGCAGTGCGTATTCGAACCGGCGGGCTTCGTCCACGATGCTCGCCTGGAGCTCCTGAAGGGCGGCCTGATCGTCGTACGCCCTCTGGCTGTCGAGTGCCTGCAGATCGCGGATCAGGGCGTCGAGCGCCTCCGTGTCCAGTCCCTGCCCCTCCAGGTCGTCCCGCAGCTCCTGGGCCTGGTTGGCCCGCTGGCGGGCCTCACCCCGCATCTGCCGGATCTCCTCCTCAGTCAGCGGCTCTCCGTCACCCCGGCCACCGCCCATGGGGCCGCCGGTCCGGCCGGTCTGCCCACCCTGGGCTCCGGCCTGCGGGTTGCCGCCCTGGCCCTGCTGTCCGGCCTGGCCCTGCTGACCACCGGGCTGCTCGCCCCGCTGTCCGCCCTGACCCTGTTCGTTCGGCTGGCCCTGGTCTCCCTGCTGACCGCCCTGGCCCTGCTGGCCTTCGGAACCCTCTGGCCCCAGGGCGTCAGGCTGTCCCGGCTCGAGTCCCTCGCGGGTCTGCCGTTCCATGGATTCCAGCCCCTGCACCAGGCTGCGGGTGTCTTCCAGGGCCTGGTCGGCCCGCTCGCTGGCGGACTCCGTGAAGGAGCCCATGGCGCCTTCGAGGCGCCTGCGCAGGTTCTGCAGGTCCCCCGCGATCTCCTCCTCGAACCGCGCCGCCGAGCGCCCGGACTGCTGCCGGATCAGCGCTTCGGAGTATTGCACCTTCTCCTTGAGCTTGTCGTCCCGGATGCCCTCGGCGGCCCCGGCGAGCTCCCGTGCGACCGCCGGCTGCTCCTGCTGGCCCCGGGCGGCAAGCCGGTCCAGGTCCCGTTCCAGCGCCTCGATATCCCCGTGCAGGACCTCCTTCTCCTCCTCCAGGCGCTGCAGGCGCTCCTCCCGGAGCCCGGAAGACGACAGGTCGTCCAGGCCCGCCACGTCCTCGGTCATGCGCTCCTGGCGGGCCTCCAGCTCCTGGGCGCGGCGGAGCGCATCTCCGGCATCCTGCTCGAGGCGGCTCCCCCGGGTGTCTTCCAGCTGGCGCCGGGCCTGGTCCAGTCGATCGGCGGCCTCTTCGGCTCCAGCGCCCGGATCTCCGGGGCGAGTCGCGGAGCGACGCATGTCCTCGGCCGCGTCCCGCAGCTGACGGGCGGTCTCCGCCATCTCACGGTTCCCGGTTTCCCGGGAAAGCCGTTCCAGCTCCCGGGCCAGTCCCTCGGTCTCTTCCGCCAGCTGGCGCTGCCGATCCCCGGACCCGCTGGATCCGGCCTGGCCCCCCAGTCTGCGCTGCCTCTCGGCCTCCTGCTCCTGCCGGCGGGCCAGCTCCTTCAACCGCTCCAGGGTCTCGTCGATTGCTTCGTCCTGCAGCTGGCGCTCACCCCGCTGGACGGACTCGTACTGGCTCCGCATCTCGGAAGCGTCGAGGCCGAGCTGATCCAGGATCTCCTGCTGCTCACCGCCTCCGCCTCCGCCGCCACCCCCCTGACCTCCCTGCTGGACCTGGATCTCGTCCAGGGCCTCGAACACCTGCTGAAGTGCGCGGAGAGCCCGGGTCTCCGGAGGAAGCGCGTCGGCCAGCCGTCCTTCGCTCAGGGCGGCTTCGGCCTGCTCCATGTCCACGACGGCGGCGCGGACGATCTCTGCCAGGCCCCGGCCGCCGGGGAGCCCCTGGCCCATCATCCCGACCATGGTCTCGGCGCCGCTTCGGACCTGCTCCTGGGAGGCTCGGAGCGTCTCGTAACCCGCCGTGAGGACCTCGGGATCCAGGTCCTCGCCGTCCCGCTGGAGGTTGAAGGTGCCCACGACCACGTCCCGCTGCATCCGCACCAGGCTCTGCTGTTCGCCTCCGCCCCCGCCTCCGCCCTGGGGCTGGCCTCCGCCCTCGGCCTGGGTCACGTCGGTGCGGAACGGGCGGATGGAGAGGAAGTACAGATCGCTGGTGACTTCGGAGTCGTCGGCGGGGCGGCCGTCCCGGGCTCGCGCCCAGTAGGTCACCAGGTCGCCCGGCTCCAGCTCGTACTCCTCCAGGTAGAGGGTGTGGCTGGAGACCACGTCCCTGCCCTCACCCGCGGATCCCACGGCCGCGCCCCCGGCCTGTCCGGCCGATCCGGAGCCCCGGTAGAGGGGGATCACCGTCTCCTCCGGGGAGGCGTTGATCTGGAACACCAGCTCCACCGCCTGCAGGCCGAAGTCGTCCTGGACCCGCGTCTCCAGGAACACCTCCTCGATGGAGGTGACCTGCTGGTCCCGGCCGGGTTCGGTGAACGAGATGGTGGGAGGCTGATCCGTCAGGACGTCGATGACGTACTCGGGTGAGGCGTCCACCAGGCCGTTCTCACCGCCGTCCAGCACGACCCGGTAGGTGCCCGGATCGGACACCACCAGTGAGCCCAGCAGCGTTCCATCGGCCCCGGGCGAAAGGGCGATCCTGGATCCGTCGGGGCCCAGCACGAGTTCCCCGCCGGGAGTGGCCAGCGTCGGGTGAATCGTGAGGTTCACCCGGGTGCCGGCCAGCGCCGCCACGTCACCCCCGTCCTCGTACGTGACCGGGTCCAGGCCCGTGTAGGCCGGGAACACGTACTCCATCGACAGGGACTCCACGTAGGGCAGGTCCGCCACCCGGATGGTATGGATCGAGGACCGCACCCGGCCGGAGCGGACGAAGTACTCGGTGTCCTCCTCGACATCGAGGAGCATCAGCTCCCAGAGCCCCTCCTTGTCGGGGAACATGGGCAGCCCTTCGAACTCGGCTCCCGACCCGGCGGGCCGCATGAGCAGTTCCACGCCGTCGGCATCGAACCCCACGGGTTCCGCCTGGATGGACTGGTCCGAGGCCCGCGCGATGGTGGCATCGCCGGGGAACACGCCGATGCTGTAGGGGCTCACTTCGGTCGCGGCCCGGGTGGGCAGGGCGAGCGCCGTGGCGCCGGTGCGGAGGGAACGGGGCCCCAGCGCCAGGAGGACCAGCGTCGCGGCGGACACGCCCACCAGGATCCCGGAAGCTCGCCGGAGCCGGGATCGCTCGATTCGGGCGCCGTTCTCCACGTTCCGAAGAGACTCCAGCGCCTGTCGGACCACCGCGCGGCGGAGGCCGGGCGCTCCGGCTGTCGGCGAGTCGGGCTGGACCGCCTCCAGGGCCGAGAGGACGCGGGCGTTGAGTTCGGGTTCGTGCTCCTCCAGGTAGAGGGCGACGTCCTCCGATGAGGGCCGGCGGAGCAGCGGGAGGACCAGGAACCGGACCGCGATGGCCAGGAGTCCGCCGTACGTCAGGACCCGGAACGCCGTGACCGCGCCCTCGGAGAACCGGAGCCGATCCATGCCGAAGCCCGAAATCACCCACAGGGCGAATCCGGCGATGGCCAGGTAGGCGAGCCCTCGGAGGACAGTGCGAAGACGCCACCGCCGCTCGACGGTTTCCAGCACCTGGAGGAGGCCGTCCTCGTGGCGGCCGGCGCCGCGTCGAGCAGCCTGGTCCCTTCCCAGTCGGTGGATGTTCCGATCCATGTCCTCGTCTCCCTGCGGCCTCATCACGTCACCCGGGCCCTGGAGCGGGCCGTGACCACGGTCTCCACCACCAGGAGGGTCAGCGCGGCCATGACCAGGAACCGCCAGATGGACTGGCGGGACTCCCGATCCGCGTCCGACCATTGTAGCTCGGACCCCGCGATACTCGCTCCGGTTCCAGCCGACCCCGCCACCTGTCGGGAGAGAGCGTCGGCGTCCAGCGGCGCCAGCTCCGACTCCTCGGGCACCGGATTCACCGCGAAATACGACTCTGCGTCCGCTCCGGTCGCCGCCCAGAAGCCGGTCTCCGAGAACGCCGGGCTGCGGCCGTCCTCGGGCAGATCCCACGTCTGCCCCGACGGGCTCCGGACGCGGGAGGTCTCGGGACCGGCCCCCATCGAGAGCAGGGCCGCCCGGTCCAGCGACTCTCCGGCGTACCAGGCCACGGTGGGTGCCTGGTATCCGGCGGCGTACTGCAGCGTCTGGTGCAGGAACGGCAGGAACACGGCCTGACGGGGCAGATCGGTCCAGAAGTCGTCGAGGGAAGTGGTCCAGACCAGCAGGCGGCCGGAAGCCGAACCCGACGAACCGGCGTCAGGTCCGGTCTCGGGTTGTGCCGGCACGGCCTCCACGAGGGCGGCGCCACCCCCGGAGAACCGGGCCAGGATCTCGGCCGTGGTGTCCCGGACCTCGGCCGGCCGGGCCCTGAAGAACCGGGCACGCGAGAAGTCTCCGCTGCCCTCCTGTCGGAACGGTTCGAAGATGGGATGGTCCAGGGCGAGTTCCGTCATTCGGCCGCCCCGGGTGCCCTCCAGGTCCACGCCGTCGGAGGTGGTCACCGGACTTCGCGGCCAGGAGTCCCAGCCGTCGGTGGCATTGGGGCCCAGGGCCAGGAGCACGCCGCCGCCCCGGTCCAGGTGGTCCTCTAGCGCGCGGCGCGCTCCGCCGCCCGGAGGGGGCACGTCGTTCAGGACCACGACGTCCACGCCCTGGAGCGCCGTAGCGGTAAGGCGCTGGGTGGGGATCCGTTCCCACGCCCACGAAGGGGCCGTGCCCACCGAGAGGGCCCGTTCGAGGTAGAGGCTCTCTGCCCCATCGGGCGAGTCGTCCAGGACGAGGACCTGGACCGGGATCGGCGCCCCGGCCACGAACCGGAGGACGTCGTCGGTCGCCAGGCCCCGGGCTCCGCCGCCCACGAGCCGCAGGGTGCCGGTGGGCTGGGCACGGTCGCCCAGCGGGGCTTCCAGAGAGACCGGGACCGTGGGTCGACCGTCCCCCGTGAGGCTCGCCCGGTCCACTTCGGTCCCGTCCAGCTCCAGGATGACTTCGGCGTCCGGACCCAGTCCGGAGGCGTCCGCGACGAGGGCCGACACGCGGACCCGGCCGGGATCGGTCTCCGGGTCCTCGCCCGGCGCCGCGGTCAGGACTCGAAGGCCGGCCAGGTGCGGGTTGGCCTCCGATCCCCCCACTCCCCGGACCTGGAGGCTCACCCCCTCCGGCAGGGCGTATCGGGAGCCCTCGGGCCAGGCCGACGTCTGCAGGTCCGAGATGAGAACCACTTCCCGGTCCCGGTCCGGATCGTCGAGGAGCGACGCGGCGACCTGAAGAGCGGGCGCCAGCCGGGTGGCGCGGTCGTTGGGACGGAGGGTGTCGAGGACGGTCAGCGCCAGCGTCGGATCCACGGAGAGAGGAGCGGCGCCGATGGGCTCATCGGTGAAGTGGACCAGAGCCGATCGGCCGCCGGCAGGAACGCCGCGAACCGCGTCCCGAGCCGCGGAGACGGCGTCGGCCCAGCGGTCGCCGGCCTGCATGCTCATCGATCGGTCCAGGACCACGACCCGGTCTACGGGGGCTCCCGATCCGGCCGCCACCGGAACCTCCCCGCCGAAGAACGGTCGGGCGAACGCCAGGGCCAGGAGGGCGAGGGCACCGACCCGGAGGGAGAAGAGGAGGAGGTGGCGGATCTTCTGCTTCCGGACGGCCTGATACGGGATCCGTTCCAGGAACATCAGGGTGGGGAACGGGATCTCTTCGCTCCGGTCCCGCTGGGTCAGGTGCACCAGCACCGGGACGGCCACCGCGGCCAGACCGAGGAGCGCCAGGGGCGCGAGCAGACCCATCAGCGAACCCCTCTCATCGGACGCGGCTCATCCGCTCGCGGAGCGAGAGGTATCGGAACAGGGCGTGATCCAGCGGCTGGTCCGTCGTGAACCGGGCGAAGTCCACGTCCCGGCTCCGGAATCCGTCCTCCAGCGCCGAGAGGTGCTCGCCCATCATGGCCCGGTACTTCGGCGCCAGCGTCTCGGGCACCACGGGCAGACGCTCGCCGGTCTCCATGTCGAGGAAGGGGGCCGCGTCCTCGTAGGGGAAGCTCACCTCGGCCGGGTCCAGGACCTGGAAGACGATCACCTCGTGGCCCTGATACCGCAGGAGAGAGACGGCGTCCACCACCTCCGTCGGATCCTCGTAGAGATCGCTCACGAGAATGATGAACCCCCGCTTCCGCATGGCCTCGGCCACCTTCAGGATCACGGGCCGGATGCCGCTCTCGCCCTCCGCGCGGGCTGTCGCGATGCGGTGCAGGACCATGTCCAGGTGCTTGGCGGCGGGTGGCACGTACTCGCGGACGGCCCTGTCGAACGTCACCAGGCCCACGCGGTCCCGCTGCTGGGCACTGAAGTACGCCAGCGAGGCCGTCAGATACCGGCCGTAGTCCAGCTTGGTGAGGGGCGCGGCGGGCCGTGAGCGGGTGGGGCCGGCGTCGGGCCGCTTCTCACCCTCGGCAGTCCTTCCGCTGCCGAAGCCCATGGATCCCGACACGTCCAGCAGGATGGCCGTGGATGCGTTGGTGTCCGCCTCGAAGCGCTTCACGTAGAACCGGTCGGTGCGGGCGTTCAGCTTCCAGTCGATCCAGCGAATGTCGTCCCCGGGCATGTACGGACGGTGCTCCGCGAACTCCATGGACACCCCCAGGTGGGGTGAGCGATGGAGACCGCTCAGGAACCCGTCCATGACCGTGCGCGCCAGCAGCTCCAGGTTGTCGATCCTGGAGAGGACGAGGGGGTCGATGAACCCCCGGCCCGCCGCGCCGGTCCGTGCTCGGGCCTGCCTCATCGGACGTTCCTCACCGGGGTCTCTCTCACGACATCCGGGAGGCGGGCCGCGGCACCACCTCGATGAGCCGGTCCACGATCTGGTCCGTGGTCACACCCTCGGACTCGGCGTGGAAGTTCGTCAGCACGCGCTGCCGCAGGACCGGGTGCGCCAGGGCCTGGATGTCCTCGTAGGTCACGTGGTACCGACCGCGGGTCAGGGCCCGGGCCTTTCCACCGAGAATCAGGTACTGGGCCGCCCGGACCGATGCGCCGTACTCCACCCACTCCTTCACGAAGTCCGGGGCGTCGGGGCCCTCGGGCCGGGTGGCCCGGACCAGGGCGACGGCGTAGCGGAGCACGGCATCGGCGACGGGTACTTCCCGCACCAGCCTCTGGAAGGCGACCAGGTCCTGCCCGGTGATCTTGTGGGCGAAGGTGGGCTTCTCGTTCGAGGTGGTCTTCCGTACCACCTGGAGCTCCTCGTCCTCCGGCAGGTGCTCGATGACGATCTCGAACATGAACCGGTCGAGCTGGGCCTCGGGCAGCGGGTAGGTGCCCTCCAGCTCGATGGGGTTCTGGGTGGCGAAGACGAAGAACGGCTCCTCCAGCTCGTACGTCCGGCCCTGCACCGTCACCCGGTGCTCCTGCATCGCTTCGAGCAGCGCCGCCTGGGTCTTGGGAGGAGTCCGGTTGATCTCGTCCGCCAGCACGATGTTGGCGAAGATGGGCCCCTCCGAGAACTGGAGGGTCCGACGGCCGCTCTCCGGGTCTTCCTGGATGATATCCGTCCCGGTGATGTCGGACGGCATGAGGTCCGGCGTGAACTGGATCCGGGAGAACTTCAGGTCCAGGACCTGGGCCATGGTGTGGATGAGCAGCGTCTTGGCCAGCCCCGGGACCCCCATCAGCAGCGAGTTTCCTCCCACGAAAAGGGAGAGCAGGACCAGCTCCACGACGTCCTCCTGGCCCACGATCAGCTTCCGGATCTCCGTGAGCAGCTCGTCGCGGCCCCGGGCCATCTTCCGGGCCAGTGCCTCGTCCGCGTCGGCGGAGGGGGCTGCCGCCTCGGCCAGCGGAGCGGGCTGCGGAGGCGGTGCCGGGGCGGACTCGGCGGGCGGTGCGGCCGGGTTCGCGAGAGGAACCGGGCCGGGTCCGGCGGGCGGGGTCAGGTCGGGCAGATCATGCGACACGGAGGTCTCCGTTCCACTAATGGGTCATGGCGTAAACGATGTAGTTCACGCCCAGCTTGTATGCGTCGTTGGTCAGATCGATGGGGAGAAACCCCTCGTCGGCCCACTCCCAGTAGTCACCGATGTCGTTGTTGTAGTTGGCGATGACCATGAGCCGCTTCGAGGGATCGTTGTCCTCGTAGATCCCCATGTAGGTGGGCCAGCTCCATCCCCGCCCGCCGCTGCGGAGCACCCGCTCGTCGATCTCGAAGAACGACTGGAAGATCTCGGCCCGGGCATCGAGCTCCACCCACTGGGCGTCGGGCATGACCCGTCGCATCTGCACGTCCAGGTTGGCCCAGTCACGGCCCCGGAAGTCGTCCAGGATCAGGAATCCACCCTTCTCCAGGTAGTCCCGGAGTCCCTGGACTTCGTCGTCCTCCATCGTCCAGCATCCGGGCTCGGAGATGTAGGCCAGGGGATACCGGAAGAGTTCCTCGTCGTTGGTCCAGAGGATGTTGCCGCCCCCCAGATAGGGGTCCAGGAACGTGGTCTCGGACAGGATTCTCATCAGGTTGCGCTCGGCCCGTGGGTAGTCGTGGGCCCAGGACGGCTCGCCGTACGCGCCTCCCCCGAAACACCGGTTCCCCCATCCGCTGCTTCCCGACGCCGGAGTGAAGCGGATCCGGACGAAGGTGAAGCGCCCGTCGTATCCCACGTTGTCGGTCTGGCGCATCGGGGGTGGTGCCAGCTCGGCGGGAAGAGCCGGCAGCCGTCCGGCGCTGTACGCCCCCACGGCAGCGAGGATGGAGGCCGACGAGACGGTCGCGTTCGTCCGGGCCTCCGAGGCCGGCCCCGCCCCCCGAGAGGCGGAGGCCGCCGAACTGACCGAGGCGATCACCAGGGCGGCGACACCCAGAAGGGCCGCCGCTCCTCGTCGAGTCGGTATCCCGATCATGCGTCTCCTCCTCCCGCGCGGATCACGAGCAGGAGTTCCAGGGCATCCTCGTAGTTGGGCGCGATCTCCAGGGCGGCCAGGACCGAGGTCCGGGCCGAGGCACGATCGCCCATCTCGTGCTGCGCCACGGCCAGCTCGTAGAGAGCGGTGGCTCGGTCCACGGGCTCCAGGGCGACCAGGGCCCGGCGGGACCGCACCGCGGACTCCCAATCCCCCGAGCGTCCGGCGAGATCCGCCGTCCGATCGTACAGCGTTGGATCGAACGGGTAGATCCAGGGGTTGCGGGTCAGAGCCTCCAGGGCACCGGGCAGGTCGCCGCGGGCCTCCCGGATCCTGGCCAGTTCGTTGAAGGCCCACTCGTCCCGGTCGGAGAGTTCAGAGTAGCGCGACAACGTGGCCTCCGCCCGCTCCAGGTTCCCCAGTTCCACGTAGCTGCGGGCCAGAGCCGTGTACGGACCGTCCTGGCCTCCGTACTCCGGCATGAGGGCACGGGCCCGCTCCAGGTACCGCACGGCTCCCTGATGGTCGGACTCCCCGGCCTTCTTCCGTCCCAGGGCCAGGAGGGCCAGGGCATTGGAGGGCTCCTCGACGACGAGGGCTTCGAGGTCGAGGCTCTCCTGCAGAGACGGACCGCCGTGCGGGTCTTCGTCGGCCAGGAAGTCGGTGGACACGTACGAGCCGAAGCGCTCCTCGAGGTAGGCGTCGAACTCGCGGTCGAACTCGTCCAGGCTCCGATCGAGGAGGTCCCGGATCAGGGTCTCGGTGTCCACGCCGTCCCGGTATCCGGCGAGCAGGCCCTTCACCGCGTCGAATCCCCAGTTCGTGTCGATGTACTCCGCGACCAGGGAGGCCTGGTAGTAGGCGTTCTGGACCTCACCGGGATAGGTGGGCTGCATGAACGCCCCGTTGAGTTCGGACACGGGCCGAAGGAGGCCCTGGGCCCGGGCCCCCAGGAAGTTCATGGACACCTCGTGGCCCCATCCCGGCCGCGAGTGACGCTCCTCATAGACGGCCATCCCTTCCGCCAGCCATCGGGGGATCCGGTGGTTCGTAAACCCCAGGTGGAAGGCGTGGGCGATCTCGTGCCACAGCGTGGCTCCCCAGTTGAACTGGCCCCGGGGGCGGGCGGAGGGCGAGTCCATGGCGAGGACGGACCCGAAACTGACGCCCAGTGCGCCCAGCCCCGTGAGGCCCAGAGTGCGGACCGAAAAGTCCTCGTGTCGCGGGAAGACCTCGACCCGGATCGGGAGGGGAGGGGTGAAGTCGTAGCGGGCCTGGAGCGTCCGGAAAGCCTCCTCTGCCACCTCTTCCGCCAGGGGCGCCAGGAGCTCCGCCTCGTCGGCGTCCAGAACGAGTTGGAAGTGCTCCGTCTCGACCACCGTGAACCGGTCCACCTCGTCCAGGAGGTCCAGCGAGTTCTTGAACCAGGGGTTGTAGGGGTCTCCGTCGAA
>JBDHIJ010000031.1:0-32217 GCA_039587435.1 Gemmatimonadota bacterium | reverse complement strand
TCGTGGGAGGTCTCTTCGGCGAGCGTCACCTGCTCACCCTCGGGAAGGCCTTCCAGGACGAGACCGGTCTCCATCGGTCCCGCCCGCCACTCTTCTCCACCTAGGGATCTTCCATGTCCATCGACCTGCCCATGGCCCGCGACGCGGCTCGCGTGGCCACCTGGAGTGAGCTGGAGGATCGGGAACCGGCCTACGCGCTGGTGGCCGGCGTGGACCTGGTTGTGATCCGCGATGGTGGGGCGGTATCGGTCCTGTACGGGCGCTGCCTGCACCGCGGCGCCCTGCTCGCCGACGGCCACATCGATGGCCAGAACCTCATCTGCGGCGTGCACGGCTGGGACTACCGCTACGACACGGGCGTCTCCGAGTACAACAACGAGGAGGCCCTGGAGAAGTTCACGGCCTGGGTGGACGAGGAGGATGACGGAGTCTTCGTGGACGCCGGAGAGGTGGCCCGCTGGGCGGAGGCGCACCCGCAGCCCTGGGACCGTGATGCGTACCTCGGACTCTACCAGGACCCTCACGCGGACGCGGACGAGCCCCACAACCATCACATCCAGCGGCTGGCCCGGGAGGGGATCGAGGGCGTGGGCCACCACGGACCGGTGGACGCCATGGGCGTTCCGGCCCCGGAGCTGCCCCGTTGGAACCAGATCCAGGTGGTGACGGCCCAGCTTGCCCGGCGCCCCCTGGGCGACCACGACCCCGTGGGTACCGGGGTGGTCGTCGGGCCCAACGCCCTTCGGCCGCTGGAGCTGGACATCCCCATCTTCGTCAGCGACATGAGCTTCGGAGCCCTCTCCGAGGAGGCGAAGGTGGCCATGGCCCTGGGTGCGGATCGGGCCGGCACCGGGATCTGCTCGGGAGAGGGAGGGATGCTTACGGACGAGCAGGAGGCCAACGCCCGGTACCTGTACGAGCTGGCCTCCGCGCGGTTCGGCTGGGAGCTGGAGAAGGTGAAGCGCTGTCAGGCCTTCCACTTCAAGGCGGGGCAGGGGGCGAAGACCGGAACGGGCGGCCACCTGCCCGGTGCGAAGGTGACGCCCCGGATCGCGGAGGTCCGTGGCCTCCAGCCGGGACAGGACGCCATCAGTCCCTCCCGTTTCGACGACCTGGTGACCCCCGCCGACTTCCGGAAGGTGGCCGACGAGGTCCGGGAGGCCACGGGCGGGATTCCCATCGGCTTCAAGATGTCGGCCCAGGACATCGAGGCGGACATGGACTTCGCTCTCGAGGCCGGGGCGGACTACGTCATCCTCGATGGCCGGGGAGGGGGGACGGGAGCGGCTCCCCTGCTGTTCCGCGACAACATCTCCGTGCCCACCATCCCGGCGCTGGCTCGGGCCCGGCGCCACCTGGTCCAGTCCGCCCGAACGGATGTCTCACTGGTCATCACGGGCGGCCTCCGAACCGAGGCGGACTTCCTGAAGGCCCTGGCCCTCGGGGCCGACGCCGTAGCCATCGCGAACTCGGCCATGCAGGCCATCGGGTGCCTGGGAATGCGGGCCTGCAACACCAACAACTGCCCGGTGGGGATCGCGACCCAGCGTCCCCACCTTCGCGAGCGCCTGGTCGTGGAGGCATCGGCGGAGCGCCTGACCAACTTCCTGCAGGCATCGGTCGAGCTGATGAAGGTGCTGGCCCGGGCCTGCGGCCGGAGCCACCTGTCCGACATGAGTCCCGAGGACCTGGTGACCTGGGACCGCACGATGGCGGACCTCACCGGCATCCGCTTCGCCGGGGTGGGGCGAGTCTAGGCCGAGTCGGGCGCTCGGGTCCGCATCGCGGCGCGGGCCGCATTGGAGCGAGGCGCGGTCCGGCCCGTATCGCAGGGCGGCCCGGCCCCCGGGCTCAGTCCGGCCCGGCTTCGAGGAGCGCTCCCAGGTCCTCCGCCGAAGTGACGGGCGCCTCACACCGGAACCCCCGGCAGAGGTATGCGGTCGAGCTTCCCTCGATCCGGGGCATTTCGGCCACCAGCGGGACCAGGCGCTCGAGATCCTGGTCACCGTTCGCCAGGAGGAGGACCCGGTTCGGGTTGTACCCCGCCGAAGCGACCTCCAGCATGCCTCGCGTCTCCGGGTCGGACCCGTCCCCCACGATGACCACCTCCTGGGACTCTCCCAGGGCCAGCTCCATGCTGAGCAGCATGAACGCGTGGGCCGAAGGCTGGGCCTCCAGAGACCTGGAGAATCCGTCGGCGATGTCCTGCGCCAGGTCTTCGTACCTCGCGTCCGCCGTCAGGCGGCCCAGCCGGACCAGGACCTGGGCAGCCACCGAATTTCCGGACGGGATCGCGCCATCGTACACCTCCTTCTGACGGACGATGAGATCCGTCCGCCCCGGAGGGGTGAAGAAGAGGGCGCCGGTCTCGTCGTCGCGGAACAGGGCCAGCATCCGCTCGGTTACGTCCACCGCGCGGTGGAGCCAGCTCGGATCCAGGGTGGCCTGGTGCAGTTCCACCAGGGCCCAGGCCAGGAAGGCGTAGTCGTCGAGGTTCCCGTCGATCCCCGCTTCCCCCTCCCTGTACCGGTGAAGGAGCCGTCCGTCCTCCCACATCCGCTCCCAGAGCACCTCGGCGGCCCGGGTAGAAGCCTTCGTCAGGTCTTCGGACCCGAGGGCGGATCCCGCCTTGGCGAGGGCGGCGATCATCAGGGCGTTCCAGTCCGTCAGGACCTTGTCGTCCAGCAGCGGGCGGATTCGACCGGCGCGGTGGGTGAAGAGGCGCTCGCGGACCCCCTCGAGCCGACGGCCCAGTTCCGCTGACTCCAGCCCGAGGTCTTCCGCTACCCGCTCCGGGGTGTGGGGACGGAAGGGGATGTTCGTCCCGGTGTTCCGGCGGGTGGCCTCGTCGAGGAAGTTCCCCTCCGTCTCCATCCCCCACGCGGCCCGGGCCACCTCCGCGTCGTCGGGTCCGAGCACCTCGTCCAACTCCGCGACGGACCAGACGTAGAACTTCCCCTCCTCCCCCTCGCTGTCCGCGTCCTCCGCGGAGTAGAACCCGCCTTCGGGGGACGTGAGGTCCCGGAGCACGTACTCGGTGATCTCCGAGGCCGCGGTCCGGAAGCGTTCTTCGCCGGTGATCTGGAACGCCTCCGTGAAGGCCATGAGGAGGAGCGCCTGGTCGTAGAGCATCTTCTCGAAGTGGGGCAGCAGCCACTCCGCGTCGGTCGAATAGCGGTGGAACCCGAACCCCACCTGGTCGAACACGCCCCCCGCCCGCATCGCGTCCAGCGTGCGGGTGACCATGGACAGGGCCTGCGGATCTCCGGTGCGATGATGGTACCGCAGGAGGAACAGGAGGCGATGGGGCGTGGGGAACTTGGGAGCCTGGCCGAAGCCGCCGTGGTGCGAATCGAAGGACCGCAGCAGTTCCTGGTACCCCTGCCCGAGGGTCCTGCGCCCCAGCATGCCGCCCCGCTGGTCCACGGTCGCTGCCCGCTGGAGAGCCGCCCGGATCTCCTCGGCCGAGTTCAGGATCTCGTCCCTCCGCTCCCGCCACACACCGCTCAGCTGGGGGATGAGGTCCATCATGCCCCGGAGCCCGTGCCGGGACCGCTTCGGGATGTAGGTGGCCGCGAAGAAGGGCTTCCGATCGGGGGTCATGACCACGGTGAGCGGCCACCCGCCCCGGCCCGTGGCCATCTGCGCCACCGCCATGTAGATCGAGTCGATATCGGGGCGTTCTTCCCGGTCCACCTTCACGTTGATGAACGCGTCGTTCATGAGGGCCGCCACCTCCGGGTCCTCGAACGACTCCCGCTCCATGACATGGCACCAGTGGCAGGTGGCGTAGCCGATGGAGAGGAAGATGGGTCGATCCGAATCCCGGGCCGCCGCGAACGCTTCCTTCCCCCAGGGATACCAGTCCACCGGGTTGTGGGCGTGCTGGAGAAGGTAGGGACTCTTCTCTTTGGCCAGTCGGTTGGGAGCCATGGTCGGGTCCGGTTGGATCAGGGCGAGCACCGGTGCTTGCCGGGGCACCCTCATGCAGGAAAGATGGGGGGTCGTGAGGCGCTTCTCCACACCCCCGGAGGTAAACCCGTGAGCAGGAAGACCGATCCGTCGGAGCGACCGGGCCGCCGGATCCCATTGCGGATCAAGGCAGCCGTGGTCGCGCTCTTCCACGTGGCCGGGATCCTCCTGGCCATGAACGCGGTCATGGCGCAGCGCACGTCCTCCGGGGCCATCGCCTGGGCCGTCACCCTCGTCACGTTCCCGTACGCGGCCGTGCCCGCCTACCTGGTGTTCGGGCGGTCGGAGTTCCGCGGGTACGTGTCGCTCCGGGCGGCCGAGGATCTGAGCCTGGTCCAGGACATCGACGAACTCGAGGCGGCGGCGGCGCCCTTCATCGAGGGCGCCGTACCCGATCGCCCCGGACTTCGCGCCCTCTCCCGTATGGTGGACATCCCGTTCACCTCGGGGAACCGGGTGGACCTTCTGGTCGACGGCGACGAGACCTTCGGGAGCATCCTGGACGGGATCGCCCGGGCCCGGGACTTCGTTCTCGTCCAGTTCTACATCGTGCGGGCCGACAGCCTGGGGACGGCGCTCCAGCAGGCCATGATCGAGAGGGCCGGGGCGGGGGTCCCGGTCTACTTCCTCTACGACGAAGTGGGGAGCACCGGCCTCTCCCGCCGTTACCTGGACGAACTTCGCCTGGCCGGCGTGAACGTGTCGACGTTCGGCTCCACCCGAGGAGAGGGGAACCGGTTCCAGCTCAATTTCCGAAACCACCGCAAGATCGTGGTGGTGGACGGTGAAGTGGCCTGGATCGGAGGGCACAACGTGGGGGACGAGTACCTCGGCCGGAGTCCCAAGTTCGGGCCGTGGCGGGATACCCACCTGCGGGTGGAGGGGCCGGCGGTCCTGGGTGCGCAGGCCTCGTTCCTCGAGGACTGGAACTGGGCCCAGGACGAGCTGCTGGACCTCCGCTGGCCGATCCCCGACGAGTCGAAGGGGCCGGTGTCGGTGCTCATGGTCCCGTCCGGACCGGCGGATCCCTACGACACGGCGGAGCTCATGGTCCTCCAGGGGATCGTCGGGGCCACCGAACGGATCTGGATCGCCAGCCCCTACTTCGTGCCGCCCGCGAGCATCATATCGGCGCTGGAACTCGCCGCGATGCGAGGAGTGGATGTCCGGCTCCTGATCCCCGACAACCCGGACCACATGAGCGTGTATCTGGCGGGGTGGTCGTTCATGGATGACCTGCCGTCGGCCGGGGTGGAGGTCTGGCGCTACCAGGAGGGCTTCCTCCACCAGAAGGCGTTCCTGCTGGACGACTACGCGGCCGGGGTGGGCACGGTGAACCTCGACAACCGCTCCTTCCGGCTGAACTTCGAGATCACCGCGCTGGTAGTAGACCCGGAGTTCAACCGGCAGGTGGCCGAGATGTTCGAGGCGGACTTCCAGCGCTCCCGGCTCATGGGAGCGTCCGAGTTCAGGGAGAAGCCCTTCTGGTTCCGGGCGGCCGCCCGGTTCGCGCGCCTCTTCTCCCCGGTCCTCTGACCGGCACGGCCGAGCCGAATCACCGTCCGCCACGATCCGCGGAGGCATCCATGGGGAAGATCAGGGAGTACGAAGGTCAGGACCTCACCGTCGCCTGGGACGCGGGGCGCTGCATCCATGCCGCCGAATGCGTTCACGGCCTCCCGGCGGTGTTCGACTCGAAGGCCCGCCCCTGGATCGTTCCGGACCGGGCCGGAGCCGAAGCGGTCCGCGAGGTGGTCGCTCGGTGCCCGACCGGGGCGCTCTACATCCCCGGTGAGTCCGGTCCGGGTCATCTCGAGACCGTTCCGGCGGATGCCCCGGCCCGGATCGAGGTGTCCTCCGAGGGGCCGCTGTACGTCCAGGGGCGCGTGACCGTGGTGGACCACGAGGGGAACGAGGTCATTCGGGACACCCGGCTTGCGCTCTGCAGGTGCGGGGCGTCGGCGAGGAAGCCCTTCTGCGACGGCACCCACTCCGAGATCGGCTTCCCGGGCGACGCGGAATAGGCTCCTCGCCATGAGGTCATCCGGTCCGGTGCGCGAGGTCCCGACCCGGTTTCGGAGCGCGCGCGACTCCCGGGGCCGGTTCTACTGTCCCTGGGTCCCGGTCGCGGAGCAGGTGAAGACCTCGGCGGACATCCTCCGCTGGCAGCGCGAGCGGTCCCGCTCGGAACTCCCCCCGACCCCCGAGGCCAACGCCCTGCCTGTCGTCCACGATGGCCTACGGTCGCTGGGAGATGCCGACGGTGCCGTCTGGGTGGGTCACGCGACGGCATTTCTCCGGCTCGGGGGCTTCAACGTCCTCACGGATCCGGTGTTCAGCGACCGGGTCTCGCCCGTGCAGTGGGCGGGTCCACGGAGGATTCAGCCGCCGGGGCTGCGCATCGCCGATCTTCCTCGCCTCGACGCGGTTCTCATCACCCATGACCACTACGACCACCTCGACCGGACTTCGGTACGGGCACTGGCCCGGGGCTCTCAGGCGGATGCGACCTGGTTCGCTCCGCTGGGCCACGGGGAGTGGCTGAGGCGGCAGGGTGTGCGCAGGGTGGTGGAACTGGACTGGTGGGAGACGTCCGGGATCCCCGGCCCGGGCGGCCGCCGCCTCCTCGTGACCTGCACCCCCGCCCAGCACTGGACCCGGCGGGACCCCTTCTCGTCCAACCGTCGGCTCTGGGGCGGGTTTGCCGTCCGCGCCCGCGGCCCCGCGGGGAGCCGAGCGGCGTTCTTCGCCGGAGATTCGGGGTACTTCGAGGGGTTCCGGGAGATCGGGCGCGTGCTGGGCCCCTTCGACCTGTCGCTGATCCCGGTCGGGGCCTATGAGCCGCGATGGTTCATGAGGTTCGCCCACATGAACCCGGAGGAGGCGGTGGAGACGTACCGCGACCTTGGGGGAGTGGGGTTGATGCTGCCCATCCACTGGGGCACCTTCCGGCTCACCGACGAGGATCCGCTCGAGCCGCCGGTTCGACTCGAGGCGGCGTGGGCCCGGGCGGATCTTCCGCCTGCCAGCCTCGTCGTACTTCACCATGGGGGAGGATGCGTCCTCCCCGGCCAGATCGATCAGGAGGCCTGAAGGCCATGGGCAACTCGTCGTTCGACATCAGCACCGGCGTGGACATGCAGGAGGTGGACAACGCCGTGAATCAGGCCGCGAAGGAGATCGCGACCCGGTACGACTTCAAGGGTACGAGCTGCACCGTGGAGCTGGATCGCGGAGCCGGCGTGATCAAGATCGACGCCGACGACGAGTATCGGCTCCAGGCTGTGATCCAGATCCTCCGGGAGAAGATGTCCCGCCGGAAGGTGCCGCTGAAGAACCTCGACATGGGCACGGTGGAGGAGGGATCGCACGGGCGGGCGCGGCAGAACGTCGGCCTCACCCAGGGAATCGCGTCCGACACGGCCAAGAAGATCGTGAAGGACGTGAAGGACCTGAAGCTGAAGAAGGTCCAGATCGCCATCCAGGGTGAGGAGCTGCGGGTCACGAGCCCGTCCCGGGACGCCCTGCAGGAGGTCATCGGCTTTCTGAAGGGGCAGGACTACGGCGTCGAGCTCCAGTTCGGGAACTACCGCTAGACCGGCAGGCCATCGTGCAGGTTCAGATCTTCGGCACGAAGAAGTGTAAGGACTCCCGGAAGGCCGAGCGGTTCTTCAAGGAGCGCCGGGTCAGGATCCACTTCGTGGACCTGAATGTGAAACCGGCGTCGAAGGGTGAACTCCGGCGGTTCGCCCAGAAGTTCGGGGTGGAGGCCCTCATCGACCGGGACTCGAAGCGGTTCGCCGAACGGGGACTGAGCACCGCCCTCTACGGTGACGACCGCTGGATGGAGATCCTTACAGAGGAGCCCCTCATCCTGAAGACCCCCCTCGTCCGCTTCGAGAACCAGGTGGCCATCGGCGCCGACGAGGCCGCCTGGAAGGGGTGGATGGGGAAGTAGGCCCGACCGGGCTCCACCACCCGGCTGGCTCCCGCGGTCCAGTGGCCTACGACAGACGCAGCACCTCCGAGTACCTCCGTCCGAACCGGTCCGTCGCCTCCACCCTCACCTCCCGGGTCCCCGGGGTGACCGGTGCGTAGAACAGGTGCAGGGTGGGACGGGGGTCCACCCATTCGCGCCGCGGTGGCAGGTCCGGTCCGGTGTGAAGCTCCACGCTCAGGGGATCGAGCCCCATCCTCTGGCTCATCCGTCCCATGCGGGTGCCGTCGGCGAACCAGTCCACCGTCCAGTCCCGGTCCCAGTTCCAGATGTTCGCCACCACCTCGCTGGGTGCCGTGGGATCGCTGCCGGGGGGGTAGAGCCGCATCTGGTGGCCGTCGGCATGCCCGGTGGACTTGTAGCGCCAGGTCACCTCCTCGCCCCGCATCTCGTACACGGAGTAGCCGCTGGGGCAGCCGTCCCAGCAGATCGGGCCGCTCCACCACGCGCCGCAGACCGTCCCGCTCACGTGCTCGTGGACGCCCCCCTCCCAGATGTGTTCGCTCTCGTGCGTGTGCCCGGTGAGGACGTGGGCCTGGTACGGCTCCAGGAGCCGATACAGGGCCTCCCGGTTCGTGATGGCGCTCCCGATCCGGGGCTTGGCCTCGTCGTAGCGGATGTAGGCGCCCCCCATGGCCGGGATGTGCGTCGCCACGATGACCGGCGCTCCCGGCTCCACCAAGGCGAGATCACTGGCCAGCCACGTGAGCTGGTCCTCCCCCAGGTAGCCGATGTAGCCGTCGCCGTACCAGAAGACGTCGTCCAGTACGACGTAGTGGACAGCACCGCGGTTGAACGAGTAGTACCGGGGCCCGAACCGCCGCTGGAACGTGAGCGTGGACCCGGCGTCCGTGGGGTTCTCCTGGTCCAGGTCATGGTTCCCCACGCACTGGAAGAATGGGACTCCCATCTTCTCGACGGCTCGTTCGTACTCGTCGTACAGCTCCAGCCGGTCGTACATGATGTCGCCGTCGGCAATACCGACGATCTCTCCGCCCAGGGCCCGGACCGTGGCCTGGACGTCGGGAACGGTCTGCTCGTGGAACCACTCCATCTCCTGGCGCGTCTGTGTCTGGACGTCGGCCAGGAGGAGGAGGCTGTGGTTCTCGTCCGATGCCCGCAGGGGTTCGAGGGCGAACTCGACGGTGGCCTCGCCCCGGCGATCCGCCTCGATGGGCCGGTAGAGACGGGCCGTTCCGGTGGAGTTGAGGGGGACGCGGTACCCGGACGGAAGGGAGAGCCCTACGAACCCCCGGTCCTCCGTGGTGGCCAGTTCGAAGCGGCCCTCGGCGTCGGTGGAGACCACCTGCAGCCCGTCCGTGACGCCCACGCCCGGTAGACCGCGTCCCCCGCCGGCCACCCGGCCGGCCACTCTGACCGGCCTTCCGGTGGGGCGGAGTGTCCGGGCGGAGATCCCGTCCAGGCCCAGGGTGGCGCCGAGAGGGGAGTAGGGGTCGCTCACGAGCCTGTGCGGCAGGGCCAGACCGAGGCCCGAGAGCCCCAGGGCTCGCAGGAACGCGCGTCGGTCCAGGGGAGACTGTGGACGATCGAATCGGGATCGCATCATCACCTCCGTTCGGGGCTATCCGGCAACTTGGGGCGTGAGCCCGCTCCGGGGCAGGGGGGGCGGGTCACGACCTGATGACAGAAGAGCCGGACCACCCCCGCGGGTGGCCCGGCTCCTCGGCTCTCGGTGCCGGCTCCGTTCGGTCCGGTCAGTCCCGGGAGCCACCCTTCTCCGGCAGCGGCGGCTCCTGGTCCACCGGGATGGGTGAGACGTAGGACTCGCCGTCCATGGCTTGCTCGAAGAAGGCCCGAGCCTCGGTGACCAGCTCTGGCGACGTGAGGAGGTCCACGCCCGTCAGGGCCAGGACCCGGGCGGCGACCTCCGCACCCTTCTTGCCGGCGTCGGTGCCGTGAGACGCGCTGGTGGCCCAGGAGTGCCACGGAACCCCGGGAGGCGCCGTCGCGATCGAGAACGCGGCCACCGGGGCGATCCGGCTGACCTCGGCCACGTCGGTGGAGCCCCCGCCGGCGGGCTTGGCCTCATCCTCCAGGGGGTCGATCTCGGTGGGGAACCCGGTCTCCTCCACCTCCAGGAAGGCCTGGAGCTGACGCCCCCACTCCTGGTCGGCCTCCGAGAAGTCCGGTGCGCCCACCGCCTCCAGGTTCGCCTGCATGGCCTCCTGAAGCGGTCGGTTGAGCAGATATGCGTGCACACCGGTGGTGAGGGTGACTTCATGCTCGGTTCGCGTCGCCATGGCGGCCCCGGCGGCGATGTCCAGGATCCGGCCGTAGTAGGTCTCCACCGACTCCCGGTCCTTGTCACGGACGTAGTACCAGACCTTGGCGTACTCGGGCACGACGTTCGGGGCCTCGCCTCCGGACTGGATCACGTAGTGGATCCGGGCGGACGGCTGGATGTGCTCCCGCATGAGGTTCACGCCATAGTTCATCATCTCCACGGCGTCCAGCGCGCTGCGGCCGTTCCACGGATCGGCGGCGGAGTGCGCGGCCTGCCCGAAGAACTCCACGGTGAAGTTGTTCATGGCCTGCGAGGATGAGTTGCTGACGGCGTTTTCCTGTCCCGGGTGCCAGTCCAGGGCCACGTCCAGGTCGTCGAACACGCCGGCCTTGGCCATGTAGACCTTACCCACCACCGTCTCTTCCGCCGGGGTGCCGTAGAGCCGGATCGTCCCCTCCAACCCGTCGGCCTCCATCACGCGCCGCAGCGCCATGGCCGCGCCCACGGATCCGGCTCCGAACAGGTTGTGCCCGCAGCCCTGGCCGGAGGTGACGCCATCCAGCCGCGGTGCCCTCATGGGCTCGGTGGAGTTGCCCACCCCGGGCAGAGCGTCGAACTCGGCCAGAATGCCAATGATGGGGTGCCCGGACCCGTATTCGGCCACGAACGCGGTGGGCATGCCCGCCACGCCGCGCTCCACGCTGAACCCGTCCTCCTCCAGGAGGGCCGCCAGGAACTCGGCCGAGTTGTGCTCGAGCAGTGCAGTTTCCGAGTAGTCCCAGAGCGTCTGGGCCATGCGCTCGATGTCGACGGACAGGTTGTCCACGGCCTCCATGGCGGTGGCCTTCGAGCCGCTGAAGGACTGGGCGTGGAGGGGAGCGTAGGAGACCGGGCCCAGAAGGGCCAGGACGGCCGCACCCAGGACCGGGACGGCGGCGTGGCGAAGCGTGCGCATGGTGGATTCGATCCTGCCTGAGGTGATGTGACGGGCGCCCGCCGGGGCGACAACGACCGGGCCCGCCGCGGGATGCGCTCCCGACACGGGCAGGGGCAGGATGGGGTGGGACGGGGTCAGCGCGCCAGAAGCGCCTCGAATCGGGGGTCGTCGCGGAGCGGGTCCCAGGCGGGGTGCGAGCCCAGAAGCACCATGCCCTGGTCTGAGGGGCTCCAGGACTCGAGTACCTCGAGAGCCGAGTCCGGATCCCCCAGTCCCATGTACACCTGGGCCAGTTCCCCCTTGTACCACGGATCGCCGTCTGCCCGGGCGGACTCAATCCCCTCCAGCCGGAAGCGCCAGTACCCCTCAGGCCCGGTCTGCCGGAGCGCCCGGAAGCGCTCCAGTTCCTCCGAGCGGCCCGTGTCCACCGGCCTCCGGATGATCTGCTCCAACCGCATGGCCATGGCTTCGTCCAGGTCTCCGCGGGCGACCGCCACCTCCTCCAGGGCGCTGTAGGCGTCCAGGATCCCGGGATTCCGGGCGACGGCATCGCGGAGGATCGACTCCGCCTCGTCGTACTCCCGGGCCAGGAAGAGGATCTCGCCCGACATCAGCTGAAACTCCAGATCCCCACGGGCATACCGGAGGGCGCTGCGAGCGTATTCCGCGGCCTCGCCGGGCCGACCGGTCTCGAGCAGCACGAAGGCGTACCAGACCTGGGTGAACGGATCGTCGGGGTCGGACTCCAGGGCGGCCAGGAACTCCTGCTCGGCCAGGCCCAGGTCCCGGAGGACGCGGTGCTGCAGGACGGCTGTGGTGGTCCGGGCCAGGGCGTTCTCCGGATCGAGCAGCAGGGCGCGCCTGCTGGCGGCCAGCGCCCGGGTGCTCAGGTCCGTGCGGTCGGACCCGGCCCTGAGCGACTTCCGGAGGAGAGCGTCGGCCAGTGCCGCCCAGCCACGGGCAAAGCTCGAATCCGCCGCCACCGCCTCCTCCAGGAGCGGGATGATCCGGTCGAAGCGATCCGGCGAGCCCGAGGCTCTCAGCGTCATGGCCTCGATGAATCGGTCCCGGGCCACCGGGTCTCGCGTGCCGACCCGGCTCCCCCTGGATCCCGGCGGCGCCGTGGGCCGGGCGGACCCGGGTCCCGAGCCCCTGGCGGCCATCAGGCCGGAGACGATGGTGTCGGCCAGGTTCGCCTGGACGGTGATGATGTCGTCGAGTTCCTGGCGGAAGCTCTCGCTCCACAGGTGCACGTCGGTTTCGCCGTCGATGACCTGGACCGTCACGCGAACCTGCTGCGGGGTCCGGATCACGGAGCCCTCGATGACCAGATCGGCGCCCAGGCTGTCGGCGATCTGTCCCAGGTCGAGCTCCGAGTCCCTCCATCGCTGGACCGAGGTCCGGGAGATGAGCGCGATCTCCTGCGACTGGCCGAGTCGAGCCAGGAGCTCCTCGTGCATTCCGCGGGCGAACGCCTCGCCGGCTCCCTCGTCACTGAAGTCGTCGAAGGGGAGGACCGCGACCACCGGGACGTCGGGACGGGTTCCGGGGATCCGCTGGCCGGAACGCTGCGCCGGAGCCCCTGCCTCCTCGTCCGCGATCCGGGCCGCCCGGGACGATCCGATTCGCTCGATGGCGTACCAGGATACGGCGATCGCCACGCCCACCGTCGCCATGGCGGCGAACATGGTGAACCGGGTCCGTCCAGGTCGGACCGCGGCCAGCTCCTCGTCGGTCATCTCCCCGGTGCGGGCGACCCCGCCCGGCGTGAGATCGTAGAGCCAGGCCAGAATCAGTGCGACGGGGAACCCGACCAGGGCCAGGACCACCACCACGTCGTAGTAGAAGTCGGGAATCCCCAGCACCGGGAAGATCAGGTCGGCTGCCTCGATGACCACCACCGACGTGCCCAGGTACAGCAGTCCGACCTGAACCACCCGACGGCGTTTCAGCTCGGCGAAGAAGAGAGCGATGCGGCTCGGATGCTGGACCATCGATCTCCTGCGGGAGTAGACGCGGGGACGTGTAAGAACGTTCGGCCGTGCCCGGGCCGATTGGTTATCCCCTTTGGGGGACTATATTTGTCACCCATCCAAGGAGGAATATGGAAGTCCTGGGAGCCATGCGGTACGGGACCCGCCGGCTGGTCCGTGAACGGATCGAGCTGGCGCAGGCGTCCCCCGAGGCGTTTCTGCGCCGCGGGGTGGGCCGTGCCCGTGGGTTCTGGGCCCGGGACGACGGCTGGGTGGCCCACGTCGGCGCGGCGGAGACCCTGGAGGTTCAGGCCGCCGGTTCCGCACGCTTCGACCAGATCTGGGAGGAGGCTCAGCTCCTCCTGGGCGGGGGAGACCTGACCTGGGAGGGTGGGTGGTCCTCGCCCGATGCGCCGCCGCGGCTCTATGGCGGCTTTTCCTTCCGGGACGACCACCGGCCCACCGGCTTCTGGAACGGTTTCCCCTCCGCCCGCTTCATCCTCCCCGAGCTGGAGCTGGTGCAGGGGAGCCAGGGCACGTTCCTCACCGCCCAGGAACTGGTGCCGCCGTCCCAGGCGGAGTTCTCCCGGCAGCGGCTGCGGATGATGCTGGAGGATGCCCGGCGGGGGCTGGCGGACCCGCCGCCCCCCGATGTCCAGGTGCCCAGGGCGGCGGCCCGAATGGAGACCCCCCGCGAGGTGTGGGAGGACGCGGTTCGGAAGGCGCTCGAGGCCATGGGCCGCGAGGAGTTCACCAAGGTCGTGCTCGCCCGCATCCTGGACGTCTCCACCAGTCGGCCCCTCGACCCGGTGGAGGTTCTCCGCCACCTGCGCGCCGAGAACACGGGAGCCCACGTCTTCCTGTTTGAGCCCGAGCCCGGCGGGCCCCTGGTGGGCGCCGCGCCCGAGACCGTGGCCACGCTGCGGCGGGGCGAGTTCGCGGCCACGGCGGTTGCCGGGTCCGTGCCCCGGGGCGAGACGCCCGACGACGCGGACCGGTTCGCCGAACAGCTCCTGGCGAGCACCAAGGACCGGGTGGAGCACGCCTTCGTCGTGGAGGACATGGTCTCCCGCCTGGAGCCCCGCTGCACCTCGGTCTCCGCCCAGTCCGAGCCGCACGTGCTCCGACTCGCGCGGATCCAGCACCTGGAGACCTACGTGGAGGCCCGGGCCCGGGACGGCGAGACGGTCCTGACCCTGCTTGAAGCACTGCATCCCACGCCGGCGGTCTGCGGGGTGCCCACCGACCGTGCCCTGGCGTTCCTCCGGGAGGAGGAGCCCTTCGAGCGAGGGTGGTATGCCGGGCCGGTCGGTTTCTTCGACGCCGGTGGGAACGGGGTGTTCGTGCCCGCCCTCCGGTCCGCCGTGGCCCGGGGTGAGAGCTGGCGGCTGTACGCGGGCGCCGGCCTGGTGGAGGCCTCGGACCCGGCTCTCGAGTGGGAGGAGACCGGGATCAAGTTCGAGCCCATCCTCCGGGCTCTGGCCCGGAGTGGAGCGCGGTGAGCGAGGCCTCATCGTCCGGTGAGAGTCCCGCCATCCCTCGTGAGGTGACCGAGGGCTGGGCGGCCGCGTTCGTCGCCGGTCTGCACGCCGCGGGGGTCGATCACCTGGTGGTGGCCCCCGGGAGCCGATCCACTCCGCTGGTGATGGCGTTCGCTCGCCACGGTGGGTTCCGGATCCACGTGCAGCTGGACGAACGCTCGGCCGGATTCCTGGCGCTGGGCATCGGGAAGGCGACCGGAGTACCCGCCGCGGTCGTGACGACTTCCGGCACCGCCACGGCCAACCTGTTCCCGGCCGTGGTGGAGGCCGCGCAGTCCGAGTCTCCGCTCCTGGTCCTCACCGCCGACCGGCCTCCCCGCCTCCGGGGGTCCGACGCGAATCAGGCGATCGACCAGGTTCGCCTGTACGGGGACTACCCGCGGTGGCAGGAAGACCTGCCGCTGCCCAGCGCCGACCCCGGTGCACGGTCGGCCCTCTCGGACCGGGCTCACCGCGCCGTGGCCGAGGCCGTGGGCGTCCCCGCCGGCGCCGTCCACCTGAACTTTCCGTTCGAGAAGCCGCTGGAGCCGGTGGGCGTGGCCGCCGCATTGAGTCCGGACCGGGAGCCGAAGGCCGGGACAGCCCATGGAGCACCCCGCGAGGCCGAACGTACCCCTGTACGGGCGGTCATCCGGACCGGCTCCAGTGACCACCTGGCGCTCCTGGATGGCCTTCTGGCGGCGAGTCGTCGCCCTCTGGTCGTGGCGGGCCCGGACCCGCGGGAGCGGGAAGCGGGGCCCGGTCTTCCGGCGACGGCTGATCGGCTCGGGGCTCCGCTTCTCGCCGATCCGCTTTCCGGCTGCCGGGGCGCCGGGTCGACCGAGGAGGTGGGGGCCGACGTCTCCGGGACTCCGGTCACGCACTACGACGGCTTCCTGCGCGACCCGGAGATCGCAGACGCTCTGAAACCTGACCTCGTGGTGCGCCTGGGCAGTGCCCCGACCTCGGCTCCGCTGCTCACGGCCCTCGAGAGGTGGAGCGACGTCCACCAGGTCGTGCTGGATCCCGGAGACCGGCACCGGGACCACCTGCGGCTGGCCCGCGACTACCTGAACGGGGACGGGCACCAACTCCTGAGGCGAGCCACGTCCGGCGCCGTCGAGCCCGAGTGGGCCGAGCGCTGGGCCTCGGCGGACCGGGCCTCGGCGGGTGTCGTGTCCGACCTGCCCGCCGAGTTCGTCGAGGGCTGGGTCGCCGGGGCGTGCACCGGCGCCGTTCCGGAGGACGGCCTGCTCTTCGTTTCGTCGTCCATGCCCATTCGGGACGTGGACGCGTACGGCGGCGGGGTGGTCCACGGGGCCCGGATCCTCGGGAACCGGGGAGCGAGCGGGATCGATGGTATCACTTCGTCGATCCTGGGCGCGGCCCTCGGTTCCGGGGCACCCACCGTCGGCCTCCTGGGAGATCTGGCTTTCTTCCACGACTCCAATGGACTCCTGGCCGCTCGTGAGGTGGACACACCGGTCGTCCTGGTGGTGGTTCACAACGATGGCGGCGGGATCTTCCATCGCCTTCCCATCGCCCGATACGAGCCCGAATTCACTTCGCTGTTCGCCACGCCGCACGGTCTGGATTTCCGGCCTCTTTGCGAGATGCACGCCGTCCCCTGCACGGTGGCTCGCTCGCTCTCGGAGCTTCGAGCCGCGCTGATGGAAGGGTTGAGCGAGACCGGGGTAGGCGTGATCGTGGTGCCGTCGGATCGGGAGCGGGGTCATGCGGCCCGGCTTCGGGCCGAGGGTGCCGTGGTGGCTGCGGCCCGGCAGGCTCTGGGCCTGAGCGGCCCGGCCGAGCACGACAACGACTAGCGCACCACATCGACCTGGCGCACGACAACGACTGACGAGGACTTGGAAGGATGAACCAGCCCGACTGGCAGGTGGTGAAGGAGTACGAGGACATCACCTACAAGAAGAGCGGCGGCGTCGCTCGCATCGCGTTCAACCGCCCCGAGGTCCGGAACGCATTCCGGCCCGAGACGCTCCTGGAGCTCCAGGACGCGTTCAAGGACGCGGGTGAGGACACCAGCATCGGTGTCGTCCTGTTCACGGGCGAGGGCCCTGCGAAAGACGGGAAGTACGCCTTCTGCTCCGGTGGAGATCAGCGCGTTCGCGGCGACGCCGGCTATGTCGGTGGTACCGGCACGCCCCGCCTGAACGTGCTCGAGCTCCAGCGCTACATGCGGAGCATGCCGAAGCCCGTCATCGCCCTGGTGGCCGGCTACGCCATCGGCGGCGGTCACGTGCTCCATGTGGTCTGTGACCTGACGCTGGCCGCCGACAATGCCGTCTTCGGCCAGACCGGGCCCAAGGTGGGGAGCTTCGACGGCGGGTTCGGCGCCTCCTACCTGGCGAGCCACGTGGGCCAGAAGCGGGCCCGGGAGATCTGGTACCTGTGCCGGCAGTACTCGGCCGCCGAGGCGTACGAGATGGGGATGGTCAACAAGGTGGTCCCGGTGGACCAGCTCGAGGCCGAGGGTTGGGAGTGGGCCCAGGAGATCCTGGACAAGAGCCCGCTCGCCATCCGTCTCCTCAAGTCCTCCTTCAACGCGGCGGTCGACGGGCAGGCCGGTCTGCAGGAGTTGGCCGGGAACGCCACGCTCCTCTTCTACATGACGGAGCAGGCCAAGATGGCGAAGGACGCGTTCCTGAATAAGGAGAAGCCCAACTTCCGGGACGAGCCCTGGCTCCCCTGGTAGGCCCTCATGCCCGGTGTCCCCGGGTGAGGGGCGGAGCGTCGTGAGTGCTCCCTCGGGACTCTCGGTCTGGGTCCTGGCCGCACGGCCCAAGACCCTCAGCGCCGCCGCGGCGCCGGTGGTGGTGGGTGCGGGGCTCGGAGGATTCCACGGGGTGTTTCGGCCCCTGCCGGTGCTGGCCGCACTGGTGGGGGCCTTCCTCATCCAGGTGGGCACCAACCTGGCGAACGACTACTACGACTTCGTGAAGGGCGGGGACACCGAGGAGCGCCTGGGCCCCACCCGGGTCACGCAGTCGGGCCTGCTTCCTCCCGAGGCCGTGAAGCGTGGGATGATGGTCTCCCTCG
The DNA here is from genome assembly GCA_039587435.1 of Gemmatimonadota bacterium. Classification (GTDB taxonomy): domain Bacteria; phylum Gemmatimonadota; class Gemmatimonadetes; order Longimicrobiales; family Gaopeijiaceae; genus JBDHIJ01. The sequence continues at coordinate 14,513 of JBDHIJ010000031.1, read as the reverse complement.
GACTGGCTTTCCTGGTGGGGATCTACCTGGCGTGGGTGGGCGGCTGGCCCATCGTGATCATCGGGCTGGCGTCGCTGGTGTGCGCGGTGGCCTACACGGGTGGTCCGTTCCCCCTGGCGTACAACGGGCTGGGCGACCTGTTCGTGTTCATCTTCTTCGGCCTGGTGGCCGTGGGCGGGACCTATTGGGTCCAGGCTCTGACCCTCGAACCGGATGTTCTCCTGGCCGGAGTGGCCATGGGGGCGCTGAACACCGCGATCCTCGTGGTCAACAACCTCCGGGACATCGAGACCGACGGTCCAGCGGGGAAGCGCACCCTGGCGGTGCTCATCGGGCCCGTCGGCACGAAGGGCGAGTACATCTTCCTGGGCGCGGTCGCCGCCGCCGTGCCGTTGTACGGAGTCGGCTGGTATGGCTGGCCCCTGGCCACCCTGGCCGCCTCCCTGGCCGTTCTCGCCATGGCGCCGCCTCTGAAGACGGTCCTGACCTACACCGACCCGCGGGACCTGAATCCGGCCCTGGGTCAGACGGCGCGGGCGGTGGCGATCTACGGGCTCCTGCTGGGGGCGGCGCTGGGCTTTGGAGCGGGGCTTGGCTGAGGAGGTGGACCGGATGGGGTACGGCATGGCCGGCACCGACTTCGCTACCGCCGCGGAGAGGTACTCGGATCGGCCGGCGGTCCTGACCCCGGACGGGGAGGTCTTCACCTGGCGAGAGATGTTCGAGCGGGCCTCCGCCCTGGAGGCCACCATGGCCGAACTGGGGGTGGGGACCTTCGACGGACTGGCGTTCCAGCCTGTCCGCACCGTCGGGTGGCTCGCCGTCCTTATGAAGAGCCACGGCCTCGCCCCGACCCGGATACCACTTCACCCTGAGCTTGCCGCCTCGGAGCTCGACGCCGCCCTGGCGTCCCTCCGGCCCGACTGGTTCCTGGAGGGGGTGGAGGGGGACGGAGTGGTCGGTCTGCGCCGCCTTTCGGACGCCGGCAGCCAGCGGCTCACCCCCTGGCCGTTCGACCCGGATACCCCGTTCGGCGATTACCCGTACGCCGCGGTTCTGACCTCCGGCACCACGGGTCGGCCGCGCGGGGTGGTGGTGACCGATTCGGGCATGTCCGCCCTCAATTCCGGTGCGGCGCGGCGACTGGAACTCGGTCCGGACGACGTCTGGTCCCTCTACCTGTCCCCGGCTCACGTGGGGGGTCTGGCCCTCATCCATCGCGCCGCGTTCACCGGAGCGGCCATCCACCTCCCCGAACGGTTCAGCGCCCGGGGCCTCCTCAAGGACGCCGCCAACGGCCTCTGCACGCACGCCTCTCTCGTGCCCACCATGCTCTCCCGCCTGGTGGATCACATGGAGACCGAACGGGCCGGCGCGCCCGAGCGACTGCGCTGTCTCCTGGTGGGGGGCGCCGGGACGCCCTCGGACCTGCTCGATCGGGCGATGGCTCTGAATCTCCCCATCGCCCTCACCTACGGCCTGTCCCAGGCATCGTCGCAGGTGGCCACGGCGACACCCGACCAGGTCCGCCTCCACCCCGGTTCGGTGGGGGCGCCGCTCCCGAAGGTGGAGGTGCGCATCCACGAGCCCGATCCCGAGGGCGTCGGAGAGATCCAGGTCAGGGGGCCGACCGTGGCCCGGGCGTACGTCGGGTCCGACGAGCCGCTGCTCCGGGACGATGGCTGGCTGGCGACCGGGGACCTCGGGCGGCTGGACGACGAGGGTCGCCTCTGGGTTCGGGGCCGGGTCGGGCGACGGATCATCTCCGGCGGCGTGAACGTCGAGCCCCAGGGTGTGGAGTCATTCTTGCGGTCCATACCGGGTGTCCGGGATGCCGCCGTGGTGGGGCTTCCGGACCCGGAGTGGGGAGAGCGGGTGGCGGCGCTGGTCGTGCTCGATCCGGCGTCGCCGCTCACCGCCCATGACATCTTGGGCGCCTGCCGTGAAGGGCTGCAGCCGGCCCACCGCCCGAGGGTTGTGGCGGTCGGCGCGGAGATCCCGCTCAATCCCAACGGGAAAGTGGACCTTACGGAGGTGTCGCGGGTGCTCGAACCTGTGGAGGAATCTGCGCCGGAGTGATACCTTTTTGCGCCTCTTCCGATGAAGGGGACGCGCTCATCACAGGGGAAATTTCTTGGAACCGTCGACCACCTACGCCCATCAGCGAAGCTGCCCCATGACGCGGGCCGCCGAGTCGATGCCGTCCGAGCCCGTGGGCTCCCGGGCGAAGCGCGTGGGTCTGGTGATCCTCGGTTCGGTGATGCTGGCGCTCGGGATCGTCGGGATCTTCCTCCCGATCCTGCCGACGACCTGCTTCCTCCTCGGCGCCGCGGCCTGCTACGGCCGCAGCTCGACCCGGTTCTACAACTGGATGTTCTCGAACCGTCTATTCGGGGACTACCTCCGGGACTACCGGGATCACCGCGCCATGCCGGCCCGGATCAAGTACGGTTCTCTGACCGTGCTGTGGGCCACCATCGGAATCTCCATGGCCGTGGTGTCGGACCTGCTCTGGCTGGAACTGCTCCTGGTCGCGATCGCGGCGGCGGTCACGGTTCACGTGGCGTCGCTCAAGACGCTCTCGCGCACCGGCGCAGCCTCCGCTGACACGCCCGGCCCACGGTCGGCGTAACCTCCGGCTGACCGCCCGGTCGGCCTTACCGCAGCACGCGACGCAGGAATCATGGACGCCTTCAGCGAGTTCGAGTGGAGGGGGCTCCTCCAGGACCACACCGAAGGGGCTCGCGAGGCCCTCGCCGAGGAGCCGAGGGTCTGCTACATCGGCTTCGACCCCACGGCGAAGAGTCTCCATGTCGGATCGCTCCTCCCCATCATGGGCCTGGTGCACCTCCAGCGTGCGGGACACACCCCCATCGCGCTGGTGGGCGGCGGGACCGGCCTCATCGGCGATCCCTCGGGGAAGACGCAGGAGCGGCAGCTCCTGACCAGGGAACTGGCCCTCGAGAACGCCGAGGGCATTCGCGCTCAGCTGGCCCACTTCCTCGATTTCGACCCGTCGACCCCCAACGCCGCGCGGCTGCTCAACAACCTGGACTGGTTGGGTGAGCTGTCCCTGGTGGACTTCCTGAGGGACATCGGGAAGCACTTCTCGGTCAACATGATGATGGCCAAGGAGTCGGTGAAGCGGCGCCTCCAGGACGAGGAATCAGGCCTGAGCTACACCGAGTTCAGCTACATGCTGCTGCAGTCCTACGACTTCCTGGAGCTCTACCAGCGGGAGAACTGCACCTTCCAGTTCGGCGGAAGCGATCAGTGGGGCAACATCACCTCCGGTACCGACCTCATCCGCCGGGTGGTGGGAGGGAAGGCCTGGGGAGGCGTGTTCCCCCTCGTGGCGGCGTCCAACGGCGTGAAGTTCGGCAAGACCGAGGCCGGGACCATCTGGCTCGATCCCGACCTGACCTCCCCCTACCGGTTCTACCAGTTCTGGCTGAATACGGACGACCGGGACGTGGTGAAGTACCTGAAGTTCTTCACCCTGATGTCACGGGAGGAGATCGCCGGACTCGAGGCCGCCCACCACGAGGCCCCCTACAAGCGCGTGGCGCATCGGGCACTCGCCGAAGACGTGACTCGCAGGGTGCACGGGCAGGAGGCCCTGGACCGGGCGCAGCAGGCCACCCAGGTCCTCTTCGGAGGCTCCCTGGAGGGACTCACCGGCGAAGAGATCGCCGACATCTTCGCCGACGTACCGGCCGGGGACGTGGGCACCGAGGCCCTCACCGGCGAGGGCGTCCTCCTGGTCGAGCTCCTGGGGGATTCGGGAGTGCTGAAGTCGCGGGGCGAGGCCCGGCGATCCATCGAACAGGGCGGAGTCTACCTGAACGGGGACCGGGTGGAGGACGCCCAGGCCCGGGTGTCGACGGCCGACGCGATCGAGGGCCGTTTCCTGGTCTTCCGCATCGGGAAGAAGCGCTACCACCTCCTGCGGGTCCAGCCCTTCCGCGACTAGGCGGTCCGGGTCAGACGCTCCAGCCAGGAGGCGTACCCCCGGGAGGCGTCGAGGGTGAGGGCGCCCCGGGCCTGCTCCAGGCTCTCGAAGGGCTCACACAGGTTGGCCAGGCGGGAGGGGTCGGCGACCGAGCCCGCGATCTCCACCGCGGCGGTCCACCAGAACTGACCGTCCGCCTTCAGAGCCGTGAGCTCGATGAGTGCCCCGTCCCTCCACAGGCTCCAGCGGGTCTTGTCGACGTCCACGATGCGGACTCCGGGGCCCTGGTCCCACGACACGCCGGAGCCCACCGGCTGGGACCACTTCACCCACCGCTCGACCTCCCCGGACATGGTCCCCAGGGCTCTCGATCCCAGGGATCCCGATCGGGCCTTCACCTCCACCCGACCCTCCCGGAGCTTGATTCCCACGCCGTCCACGCCCGGCAGCACCACGTAGCGGTCGGTGCGAGGCGCGGCCTGGGTCAGTCCCGCGCCATGAGCCCAGGGGAAGGCGGACGGCGAAAGGGTGCCCAGGACGAACCATCGGACCTCCAGGGTCTCGGTCACGAATGCTCCGTCGGGGCGGGAGCTGAAGGTGGAAGTGAGGGGCTCGGTCATGTTCGTTTCACGACCCGGGTTGGCCCTCTTGACCGAGGGCGGGGTCGTAGGCAACCTCCATTCTTCCTCGAACTCTGGAGAAGAGTCCATGTCCGTGCCAGTGGTGGGTGTGATCATGGGGTCCCGGTCCGACTGGGAGACCATGCGCCACGCCGTGGAGACCCTGGAATCGCTCGGGGTTGCCCACGAGGTCAGGGTGGTGTCCGCGCACCGGACTCCGGACCTCCTGTTCGAGTACGCGTCCTCCGCCGAGACCCGCGGCCTGAAGGTCATCATCGCCGGCGCCGGAGGGGCCGCCCATCTGCCCGGGATGGTGGCCTCGAAGACCATCCTCCCGGTGCTGGGCGTCCCGGTGAAGTCGAGGGCGCTGAACGGGATGGACTCCCTGCTCTCCATCGTCCAGATGCCGGGCGGGGTCCCGGTGGGCACCCTGGCCATCGGGGACGCCGGTGCGAAGAACGCCGGGCTCATGGCCGCGTCCATCGTGGCGCTGGAGGATGACTCGGCACGGGAGGCTCTCCGCGCCTTCCGTCAGGCCAGGACCGACTCCGTGCTCGCCGATCCCGATCCCCGGGAGCCGGCTCCCCAGGGATGAAGGTCGGTATTCTCGGAGGAGGCCAGCTGGCCAGAATGCTGGCTCTGGCCGGCGTCCCGCTGGGACTGAAGTTCCGCATTCTCGAGCCGGCCTCCGGCCCGCCGGCGGCGGCCGCGGGCGAGGTGGTGCCCGGCGCGTACGACGATCCCGAAGCCCTGGACCGGTTCGCCGAGGGCGTCGATGTCGTCACCTACGAGTTCGAGAACGTTCCGGTCCGCAGCGCCCAGCACCTGGCCGCCGCCCATCCCGTCCGGCCGGGGCCCCAGGCGCTGGAGATGGCCCAGGATCGCCTGGCGGAGAAGGAGGGCTTCCGCGCTCTCGGGATCGAGACGGCGCCCTTTCGCACCGTGGATTCCCTGCACGACCTGGAGACGGCGGTGGACGCCCTGGGGGTGCCCAGCGTGCTCAAGACCCGGCGCCTCGGCTATGACGGGAAGGGGCAGTTCGTCCTCCGACAGGAGTCCGACGTGGAGGCCGCCTGGGAGGCCCTCGGCGGAGTTCCGCTGATCCTGGAGGGGTTCGTGCCCTTCGACCGGGAGCTGTCCATCGTCGGGGCCCGCTCCCTCTCCGGAGAGGTCCGCTGCTACCCGCTGGTCCAGAACCATCACGCCGACGGGATCCTGCGGGAGACCCTCGCGCCCGCACCGGGGCTGGATGCCGATCTGCAGGGGCGGGGCGAGTCGATCCTGAGCCGGGTCCTGACCGAACTCGACTACGTGGGCGTGCTCGCCGTGGAGCTGTTCCAGCTGGGAGACCACCTCCTGGCCAACGAGCTGGCGCCCAGGGTACACAACTCGGGTCACTGGACGCAGGACGGCGCCGCGACGAGCCAGTTCGAGAACCACGTCCGGGCCGTAGCCGGCCTCCCCCTCGGGGACACGTCCGCCGTCGGCCACTCGGTCATGCTCAACATCCTGGGCGACCATCCCGACTCCGCCGCGGTCCTGGCCGTGCCTGGCGCCCACCTGCACCTCTACGGCAAGTCCGCCCGTCCGGGCCGCAAGCTGGGCCACGTGAACGTCACGGGCGAGACCGCGGCGGCCGCAGCCGAGGCCGCCGACGCCGTCCGGGCGCTCCTTCCCTCCTGAACATCCGCCTCGGGCATCCCCGGGGGGGCGTTGAAACGGTGACCGGGTCCACCCCGTAGGGTGCGGAGACCTCTACTCCGGGAGCCCGTAATGGACCGCTTCTTCCAGGATCTCCGATATGCCCTCCGCCGGCTCGGACGCGCGCCGGCGTTCACGGCCGTGGCCGTTCTGTCGCTGGCCGTAGGGATCGGAGCCAATACCGCCATGTTCACCCTGGTGAACTCGGTGATGCTCCAGGAGATCCCCGCCCGGGCGCCCGAGGAACTCGTCGAGATCTACACGAACGACGACGACTTCCTCTACGCCACGTTCTCCTACCCCGACTTCGTCGATCTCCGAGAGGAGACCGGCGCGGTCCTGGAGGACGTGGCCGCCACGAACATGTTCTTCGGCCGGGTCCGGGAGGGCGAGGCCGACGCCATGATCATGGGCGAGCTGGTCTCGGGGAACTACTTCGACCTGCTGGGCGTGGACATGGCCATGGGCCGGTCGTTCCTCCTGGAGGAGGATCAGACGCCCGGAACCCATCCGGTGACGATCCTCTCCTACGGATTCTGGGAGCGGTTCCTGGGCAGCGACCCCGAGGTGCTGGGTCGCGAGATCCAGTTGAACGGGACCCGGTTCACCGTGGTGGGGGTGGCCCAGCCGGACTTCAAGGGCTCGTTCCCGGCCATCGTCCCCGACGCCTGGGTCCCCATGCACATGATGGCCGAGGTGATGGAGGGCGGGATCGCCCGCATGGAGCAGCGGGGCTCGCGGAACCTCTTCCTCAAGGGACGCCTGGCCGACGGCGTCACCGCCGAGGAGGCCCAGGCGGCGGTGGCGGTGGTGGCCAGCCGGCTGGCGGAGGCGTACCCCGACACCAACGAGGACCGGGTCTTCACGCTGGTCCCGTCCAAGGACGTGGCCGTCCATCCCTTCATCGACCGGGCCCTCGTTCCGGTGGCCGGACTGCTCATGGCCGTGGTGGGGATCGTGCTGCTGGTGGCCTGCGCCAACCTGGCCTCGTTCCTCCTGGCCCGCGCGACGGACCGCCGGAAGGAAGTCGCTGTGCGCCTGGCCCTCGGCGCCAGCCGCGGGCAGCTGGTGCGGCAGCTCCTCACCGAGACCGTGCTGCTGGCGATGGCCGGCGGAGCGGCCGGGCTGATCCTGGCCGGCTGGCTCCTGTCCGCCCTGCAGACGTTCCAGCCCCCGGTCCCCATCCCCATGGCCCTGGACCTCGGGCTGGACCGGACGGTCCTCCTGTTCACCATGGGCGTGGCGGTCGCGGCCGGAGTGGTGTTCGGCCTGATTCCGGCTCTCCAGGCGGTGAGCCCGGACGTGGCGCCGACGCTGCGCGACGAGTCCTCCGGCGGAGGCGGCTCCAGGAAGGCCGTCTGGATCCGGAACGGGCTGGTGGTCGCCCAGGTGACGCTCTCCCTGGTCCTCCTGGTGGGTTCGTCCCTGTTCCTCCGCTCCATGCGGGCGGCCCAGGACGTGGACCCCGGATTCTCGACGGATCCGGCGGCCATCGTGTGGATCAACGGGGCCATGTCCGGATACGAAGAGCCGCAGCAGGCCCGCGAGCTGCTCGCGGAGCTCGAGGCCCGCGCGCTGGCCCTCCCGGGCGTGACGTCCGTGGGTTCGGCGGATCGCCTCCCGCTGGGGATCGGCCTTCAGACCCGGGGCTACGGGATTCCGGGCGTGGAGCCGCCGGCCGGACGCGAGAACCACGAGATCGACTTCACCCAGATCAACGGTTCCTACTTCGAGGCCATGGGCATCGAGCTGGTGCAGGGCCGGACGTTCAACGAGTCCGACGGACCGGACGCGCCCCGGGTGGCGATCATCAGCGAGGCCGCCGCGCGGCAGTGGTGGCCGGGAGAGAACCCCCTCGGCAAGGTCATCCATCGGGGAACGCTGGAGGGAGACCCGATTCAGGTCATCGGTGTGGCCCGCGACACCAAGGTCCGGACCATCGGCGAGGCGCCCCGGCCGTACGTCTACCAGCACTGGCTGCAGAGCGGCTCCAACTTCCAGATCTTCGTCGTCCGCGGCACCACCGACGAGAGCCAGCTGGTCCGTCAGGTCCGGCGGGAGTTCCTGGCCGTGGAGCCGGATCTGGTGATCATGGAGGCCAAGACCATGGAGGATCACATGGCCATCATGCTCTTCGGGCCTCGCATGGCCGCCCTTCTGCTGAGCCTGTTCGGGGGGATCGCCCTGGCGCTGGCCTGCGTGGGACTCTACGGGGTCGTGAGCTACGCCGTCTCCGCCCGGACCCGGGAGGTCGGCATCCGCATGTCGCTGGGAGCGTCCGGCAAGGACGTCGTGGGCCTGATTCTGAGCGGCGGCATGCGCCTGGTCATCGTGGGCGCGTTCCTCGGTCTGGGCCTGTCCCTGGCCCTGGCACGGCTGGTCTCCGGGTTCCTCTACGGAGTGGGCGCGGCGGACCTGTCCACCCTGATTGGGGTCCCGGCGATGTTCATGGCGGTGTCGGCGCTGGCGGCCTTCGTGCCCGCCCGCCGGGCCAGTCGCGTGGATCCCATGGTGGCGCTCAGGAGCGACTGAGTCGGGCACCCGCCCCGGGACTCGATCGAGTACTCAGCCCGGGACTCGGTCGACGACGCAGCCGAGTACCGGGGCGACGACGGGGGTCTCCCCCGATTAAGACGGATTCGCTACTTTTTCGAACACGAAACGGGCGCCAGTCGCCCACGGGGCCCATCCCCGCAGTCGAGGGGTGGGCCTCGGGTTTTATTCACGGTCGAGGTGGGACCATGCTGGACGAGATCAAGAGCAGGCTCGAAAACGAGCTGGAGACCCTGCAGCGGGAGCTCAACTTCGAACTCCCCGAGCGGATCAAGAAGGCGGTGGAGCTGGGCGACCTCCGCGAGAACGCCGAGTACAAGTCGGCCCTGGAGCGGCAGCAGTTCGTCCAGGCCCGCATCGGCCACCTGGGTCAGCGGCTCTCCGAACTCGGCAAGATCGACGTGGACGCCATGCCCGCCGACCGCTGCGGATTCGGATCCAAGGTGAAGGTCCTGAACCAGGCCATGGGCGAGGAGGAGAACTTCACCCTCGTGGCCGGCGATTTCATGGACCTCGACTCGGGCCAGGTCTCCATCGCCAGCCCCATCGGCCGCGGTCTGGTGGGGGCGAAGGAGGGCGAGGAGGTGGTGGTCCAGCTCCCCGTGGGCGAGCGGAAGTTCAAGATCCTGGAGCTGGTCACGCTCCCCCAGCAGCTCGGCGTGGAGGGCTGACCGCCCCGACCTCCCGGTGACTCAGGGGAGCGGTCTCCGCCGCCCCCGCCCGAAGGCGCCCCGTTCCGGAATGGAACGGGGCGCCTTCTCGTTCCGGATCGCCTCGGTGGCCTTCATCTTCCCCGGGAAACACCCACGCCCACGGGGGTACCCCTGCGCATGACTGTCGTACGCATCACAGACCTGGACAAAGGCTACTCCGAAGGGGGGCGCTGGCACGCGGTACTCACCGGCCTGAGCCTCGAGGTGGAGGCTGGCGCATCGGTGGCGCTCCTGGGCCCCTCGGGCTCGGGGAAGTCCACCCTCCTCAACATGATCTCCGCCATGGACACCCCCGACGGAGGTGTGGTGGAGGTCGCCGGCCGCGACCTGACCGCCCTCAACGAACGGGACCGCACGCTCTTCCGCCGAACCCACATGGGGTTCGTCTTCCAGTTCTTCAACCTGATCCCGACGCTCACGGTGGAGGAGAATCTCCTCCTGCCTCTCGAACTGGCCGGACAGTCGAAGCGGGACCTCCACGGGCGGGCCCTGGACCTGCTCGGATCCGTGGGGCTGACGGGCCGGGAGGAGTCCTTTCCCGACCGGCTCTCAGGCGGAGAGCAGCAGCGGGTGGCGGTCGCCCGGGCGCTGGTCCATCGACCGCGGCTCGTTCTGGCCGACGAGCCCACCGGGAATCTCGACCGCGAGACCGGGGACCGGGTCCTGGACTTACTGGAATCCCTGGTCCGGGACGAGGGGACCACGCTCCTCACGGTGACCCACAGTGAGCGGGTGGCCCGCAGGGCCGACCGGATCCTGACCCTCCGGGACGGGGTGCTGGTGGAGTCGTGACCGGTTCACTGACGGTCCGGGCCGTCCTCCGCCACCTGCGTCACCACCCGGGTCAGCTCCTGCTGGCGGTTCTCGGAGTGGCGATGGGGGTCGCGGTGGTGGTGGCCCTGGACCTGGCCATTCAGAGCTCCCGAGCGGCGTTCGTGGCCTCTTCGAAGGTGGTGGCCGGCAGGGCGACGCACACGATCCGGGGCGGTCCGGCCGGCCTTCCGGAGGCCCTGTTCCGCACCCTCCGCGTGGACCTGGGAATCCGGGCTTCGGCCCCGGTGGTGGAGGGCCGGCTCACGAGCGATCAGGTCCCGGGGACGAGCCTCCGGATCCTGGGTGTCGATCCCTTCTCGGAGAGGGCGGTCCGGCCGTCGCTGGGCGGGTCCATCGCCGCCGGCGGAGTGACCGAGCTGCTCGCCGAGCCCGGTTCGGTGTTCCTTTCAGCGTCGCTCGCCGAGCAGTCCAGCCTGACCGTCGGCGACACGCTCACTCTCCGGGCCGGCGGGTTCGTTCAGAAGACGCTGGTGGCGGGGCTGGTCGAGCCGGACGACGCGCTCGCCCGGGAAGGCGCGTCGGACCTGGTCCTGACCGATGTCTCCACCGCTCAGCTCCTCCTGGATCGGGTGGGGGCACTCAGCCGGATCGACCTGGTGCTGGATGGGGACGGGAATGGGGACGACCAGGGCGGTGGTGGCGAAGCCCGGACTCTGGCCGAGATCCGGCGAGTCCTCCCGGTGGGAGCCGTCGTGGAGCCCGCGGGCACGCGCACGCAGACCATGGTCCAGATGACCCGGGCCTTCGACCTGAACCTCACCGCCCTGTCGCTGCTGGCCATGGTGTTCGGGATGTTTCTCATCTACAACACCATGACGTTCTCGGTGGTGCAGCGGAGGGAACTGTTCGGCGCCCTGCGGGCTCTGGGCGTCACCGGCCGTCAGATCATGCGGGTGGTGGTCCTCGAGGCCGTGGTCCTCGCGCTGGTGGGATCGGCCATCGGACTGGTGGCCGGAGTGTTCCTGGGCCGGGGGCTGGTCTCCCTGGTGGTCCAGACCATCAACGACCTCTACTTCTCGCTGTCGGTGAGCGGGCTCCAGGTCTCGACAGCGACCCTGGCGAAGGGTGCCGCCCTGGGCGTGGGTGCCACCGTGCTGGCTTCCATCCCCGCCTCGCTGGAGGCCGCAACGGCGCCTCCGCGGCGGACCCTGCGCCGCTCCTTCGCCGAGGAGTCGGCCCGGCGGCTGGTTCCGAGGGCGGCGGGGTGGGGGGTGGTCCTGTTCCTGGTTGGACTCGGCCTGCTCTTCATTCGGTCCTCGAGCCTGGGCCTGGCCTTCGGCGGCCTGTTCGGGGTGGTCCTGGGGATGGCTCTGACCGTCCCCCTGGTGACCTCGTGGTTCGCCCGGGCCGCGGCCGCACCTCTGGGGAGGGCGGGAGGCCTGCTGGCGGCCATGGCCGCGCGTGGGGTACGCGACTCCATGAGCCGGACGGCGCCGGCCCTGACGGCGCTGGTGGTGGCGGTCTCGGTCACCGTCGGCCTGGGGACGATGATCAGCTCCTTCCGCGCCACGGTGGTGGACTGGCTCGACCACACGCTCCAGGCGGACGTGTACGTCTCGCTGCCGTCCACGGTGAGCTCCCGGGCCGATGGGACCATCGCGCGCGCGATCCTCGATCGACTCGACTCGGTCGATGGGTGGCGTGACCGAAGCACTTACCGCGGCAGGGAATTCACCCTCCCGGATCGGATTCTCCGCATGATCGCGCTGGACCTCGCGCCGGACGGGATGGGTTCGTTCCGGTTCGTGGACGGTGACTGGCGCGACGTCATGGCCCGTTTCAGGGCCGGCGACGGCCTGATCGTGTCGGAACCGTATGCCTTCCGCCACGGGGTGGAGCCCGGGGATCTCCTGGAGCTGCCGGGAGACGAGGGTCCGGTCGGCATACCGGTCCTGGGGGTGTTCTTCGACTACGGGTCGGATCAGGGCGTCGTGATCCTGCCCCGGTCGCTGTACGACCGTCACTGGTCGGACGACGGAATCACGTCGCTGGGCTACTTCGTGTCCCCCGGGACCCCGCCGAGTGAGCTGGTGGACCGGATGTACGCGGCCGCAGCGGCCGGGCTCCCCCCCGGGTCCGTCGCCGAGGATGCGCTCATCATCCGCTCCAACCAGGATCTGCGGCAGGGTTCCCTGGAGATCTTCGACCGGACCTTCGCCATCACCGGGGTGCTCCGCTCCATCGCGTTCGTGGTGGCGTTCATCGGGGTCCTCAGCGCACTCATGGCGCTCCAGCTCGAACGGGCCCGGGAACTCGCGGTTCTCCGGGCCAACGGCCTGACGCCGGGTCAGGTCTGGAAGCTGGTGACGGCCCAGACCGGGTTCATGGGCCTGCTGGCCGGTCTCCTTGCCGTGCCCAGCGGTCTCGTCCTCGCGCTGGTCATGATCCTGGTGGTGAACAAGCGCTCCTTCGGGTGGACGCTCCACCTGGAGCTGGGGTGGCCCCTCCTCGTGCAGGCCGTGGGGCTCTCCCTCCTGGGTGCGCTCATGGCGGGCGTGATCCCGTCGTGGCGAATGAGCCGGACCCCGCCCGCGCGGGCCCTGAGGGGCGAGTGATGAGGCGGCGTGCCGGGGGTGCGGGCGTTGTGCTCATGGCCGGAGTCGCCTTGGGGCTGGTGGGTGCCGGCTGCCGAGGCGGGCCAGGGTCCGGATCGGAGACCGAGGCCGGATCGCTCTCCGTCGCCGAGACGCTGGGCGGTGGCGCCCAGGAGGGATTCCTCAGGGCCGACACGGTTCGGGCCTTCACCTTTCCCGTGGATCACGGTCCGCACCCCGGATTCAGGAATGAGTGGTGGTACTACACGGGGAATCTCACCGCAGAGAACGGAGACCGCTTCGGGTACCAGCTGACCCTGTTCCGGGCCGAACTGGCGCCACCGGACCCGGCCTCCGATCCGGGGCCGACCGCAGTTTCGGACCCGGGAGCCGCCGAGGCCGGGGCCGGAGTGACCGCGGCCGGCCCGGATGCCGCAGAGTCGAGCTGGACGACCCGGGTGGCCTGGATGGGCCACCTGGCGGTCACCAGCGAAGCCGACGGAGATCATCGGGCCGAGGAGCGGTTCGCCCGGGAGGCGCTGGGCCTCGCCGGGGCCGAGTCCGGCCCCATGTCGGTGTGGATCGAGGACTGGCGGATCGAGGAGCTTCCGGACTCCGTGTCCGGAGCGGATCGGCCCCGGGGGCTGGGTCCGGTGCGGCTCGCCGCTTCCCAGGGAGACATCGGGATCGACCTCCGCCTCGAGGCTCCGACCCGGATCTATCTGCAGGGCGACGGTGGGCTCAGCCAGAAGGGCCCGGAGGCCGGAAACGCTTCCTACTACTACTCCATCCCGCGCATGGAGACCTCCGGCACCATTCGGTTCGGGGAGCGCGAGGCCCGCGTCTCCGGCGCGTCCTGGCTGGATCGGGAGTGGAGCACGTCGGCGCTCTCGCCGGGCGTCGTGGGGTGGGACTGGTTCTCCCTGCGACTGTCCGATGGCTGGGCCCTGATGCTCTACGACCTCCGACGCGAGGACGGATCCGTGACGGAGTTCAGCAAGGGCGTCCTCATGGGCCCGTCCGGCGAGTCCATCGGCCTCGACCGGAACCAGGTGGACCTGGAGGTGCTGGGGGAGTGGACCAGCCCGGTCGACGGGGCCGTCTACCCCTCCGGGTGGAGGCTCCGGGTCGCAGAGCATGGTGTGGATCTCGACATCCGCCCCCTGCTGGCCGACCAGGAGATGGACCTGACGTTCCGGTACTGGGAGGGTGCGGTCACGGCCAGCGGGTTGGGTCCGGGGGCGGCCGGGGGCGGAGGCCCGGCCGCGCTCGAAGGCGCGACCGGACCCGTCACCGGAGCGGGGTACGTCGAGCTGACGGGCTACGCCGGAGTGGTCCCCGAGGCCCGCTGACTCACCCAGTCCACGGCGGCTTCCAGCTCAGCGGGCGCGATGATATGCCCACCGTTGTGGTCCGCCGTCCAGACGCCGATCTCGGCCGCGGCCAGCCGACTCCGGCCCTTCACCGCCAGCGCGTAGGGAATGGCCGGGTCCATGGTGCCGTGGCCCCAGAAGGTCTCCGGCGCCTCGACGACCTCGGCCAGGTCGACCTGTGGTGAGTCCACCACGAACCCGGAGAAGTTCAGCACCTGGTCCACCTTCCCCCG
>JBDHIJ010000030.1:0-32315 GCA_039587435.1 Gemmatimonadota bacterium | reverse complement strand
CATCAACATCCGGGAGGGCGACGAGCTCATCGACGTCCAGTTCACCGAAGAGGGCGACGAGATCATCCTCGCCACCCGCGACGGCATGGCCATCCGGTTCTCCGAGTCCGACGCTCGGCCGCAGGGTCGCGCCACCGAGGGTGTGCGGGGCATCCGGCTGAGGGAGGGTGACGAGGTCATCGGCATGGTGGTCCCGGCCCGGGACGGCACGAACCTCCTTGTCGCGACCGAGGGTGGCATGGGCAAGCGGACCGAGTTCGACGCCTACCGCCTGCAGGGCCGCGGTGGCCAGGGGGTCATCAACATCAAGACCTCCGACAGGACCGGCCGCGTGGTGGCCATCAAGTCGGTCCAGGACGACGACCAGCTTGTCCTCATCACCAAGAAGGGCGTGGTGAACCGGCAGGCCGTGAAGGAGATCCGGACCATCGGGCGGGCCACCCAGGGCGTGCGCCTCATGAACCTGGACGAGGGAGACGTGGTGACGGACGTCGCCCGGATTCTCCTGGACGACGAGGACCCGGAGGGTGAAGGGCTCGTGGACGGCGAGGGTGCCGACGGCGCCGAGACCGGAGGCGAGGGCGAGGCCCCGGAGGGGGTGTCGGCCGAGGTGGGTGGTGACGAGGAGTCGAGCGATGAGTGATGCCGGCGGTCTCGTCACGCTGGACGATGTCCGGGCCGCGGCCGAGCGGGTCCGGGGCGTGGCGGTACGCACTCCGCTCCTCCCCTCGGCGCACCTCTCCCGGGAGTTGGAAGGTGACATCCGGCTGAAGCTGGAGAACATGCAGCCTCCCGGTTCGTTCAAGCTGCGGGGTGCCTACAACTACATCAGCCAGGTGCCCGAAGCCGACCGGGCACGGGGGATCATCACCTACTCCTCCGGGAACCACGCCCAGGCGGTTGCCTACTGCGCCCACATCTTCGGCGTCCGGGCGGTGGTGGTTATGCCCACTACGGCTCCCGAGGTGAAGAAGGCCGGTGCCGAGCGCTGGGGCGCCGAGGTGGTGCTGGAGGGTACCACGTCCCTGCACCGGAAGGCCCGGGCCGAGACCATCGCCGACGCGGAGGGCCTGGTCATGATCCCGCCCTTCGACGATCCGGGGATCATCGCCGGTCAGGGTACCGCGGGCCTGGAGGTCCACGAGGACTTTCCCGAGATGGACACGTGGGTCTGCTGCATCGGCGGGGGCGGGCTGGCCAGCGGCACGGCGGTCGCGCTGAGGGCGCTCAACCCGTCGGCGCGGCTGATCGGCGTCGAGCCGGAGGGTGCCGCCTCCATGCGAGCGGCGCTGGATGCCGGCGAGACCGTGACCCTGGACGGAATCGACACGATCGCGGACGGACTGGCTCCGGTTCGGGCCGGTGAGATCACGTTCCGGCACGTACGGGACCTGATGGACGACGTGGTGACGGTGGACGACGAGGCCATCCACTCGGCCACGAGCTTCCTCCTCCGGGACCAGAAGCTGGTGGTGGAGTTCTCCGGCGCCGCAACCGTGGCGGCGGTCAGGTCCGGAAAGGTGGATGCCGCCGGCCGCCACGTGGCCTGCGTGGTCTCGGGCGGTAACCTGGACCCGTCCCTCCTGGGAGGGCTCTGACGCTCCTGGGAGCGCGTCCGAGCCGATCGAACCATGTCTTCGCCCCTCAACCCCACCATCACCGCCGTCCCCGGGATCCGAGTCGGCCATGCCGAAACGCCGGATGGGGGGAGCGGGTGCACCGTCGTGGTTGGGCCATTCCGTGCCGCGGTGGAGGTTCGAGGCCTGGCCACCGGCAGTCGGGAACTGGGAGCACTCGATCCCACTCACCTGGTGGAGTTCGCCGACGCCCTGGTGCTCACCGGTGGGTCGGCCTTCGGGCTGGCGTCGGCGGATGGCGCGATGCAGGCCCTGGCGAACGACGACCGCGGTTTCGACACGGGCGTGGCCCGCGTTCCCATCGTGCCGGCCGGGGTCATTTTCGACCTGACCCCGGAGGGTGATCGGCCGGGAGCGGCGGAGGGCCGGGTCGCGACGGAGCGAGCGCTGGCCGACGGGGGAGACGACCCCGTGGCGACGGGGCTGGTCGGGGCCGGCCGCGGCGCCAGGGTGGGCAAGGTGCTGGGGCCCCTGTCCTCCATGCCGGGCGGTCTGGGGAGCTTCTGTGAGCGCGTGGGTCCCTGGACGGTCGGAGCCCTGGTCGTGGTCAACGCCGCCGGCGACGTCCTGGACGGAGACGGCCGGACGGTGGCCGGCGCGCGGTCCGAGGGCGGTGAGTTTCTCTCGTCGGACCACGCGGTGCGGGAGTTCGCAGAGGAGACGCGGGCAGAGCTCGAGGACCGCGGAGGCCCCATGCCGGGTACCAACACCACGCTGGCCGTCGTGGCGACCGACGCTCCGCTCAGCCGAGTGGACCTGGTCCGGATGACCCGGGTCGCCGCCGGAGCCATGGCCCGCCGGATCGCGCCGGTGCACACGCCCTTCGACGGGGACCTGGTGTTCGGGGTCAGCACGGCCGACGAGGCCCTGGGGCTGCCGCCGCTCGAACTCACCGCGCTCGGCGTGGCCTCGCGTCACGCCCTGGAACAGGCCATCACCGGGGCCGTGGTCCCGTCCGACACCAACGGCTGAGGATCACACCCGTGGACACGCTCGTCCTTTTTGATATCGATGGCACCCTCGTCTCCGGGGGTCCCGCCAAGGATGCGTTCACGGCCGCTCTTCACGAGACCTTCGGCACCACGGGAGACCTGGGACGGGTGAGCTTCGCCGGGAAGACGGATCCCCAGATCGCCAGAGAGCTTCTGGCCACCGCCGGTCGGCCGAACGAGGAGATCGAGTCCCATCTTCCGGACCTCTTCGACCGGTACCTCGCCGGGCTGGAGGCCCTGCTGCCGGAGCGCCCCATGAGCCAGCTTCCGGCGGTCGTGGAGTTGCTGGATGCGTTGGAGGGAACGGGGCGGGCCGCCCTGGGCCTCGTGACCGGCAACATCCTGGGGGGCGCGAGGCTCAAGCTGGGAAGCGCCGACCTGGGCCACCGGTTCCCTCTGGACGGGGGGGTGGTGGGAGGATTCGGATCGGACTCGGCCGAGCGGGACGATCTTCCGGGCATCGCCATCCGCAGGGCCGACGAGATCTGGGGGCGGCAATACGATCCACGGGACGTCGTAATCGTAGGCGACACGCCCAGGGACGTGACCTGTGGCCAGGCGGCCGGCACGAGGACGCTGGCCGTGGCTACCGGGTACTTTTCGGCCTCGGATCTGGAGGCCGCGGGAGCGGACGTGGTGGTGGAGGACTTCACCGACACGAGCAACATTGTAGACTCCATCCTGGCCTGATCCGACTAGATTCAGGGTCGGGACGGAGCATCAGCACCGCCGGGGTCGAAGGGTGACCGAAGCCGGCGCCAAACAGGGAGAACCCATGTCGAAGTTCTATACGATCCTCGCGATCGTCGCCGTCGTCGGAATCGGAGCCGTCGGCTTCCAGGTCGTGGGCGGCGCGGGGAATGCCACCACCGAGCCCGTGGACCTGGGCAGCGTGATGGAGGACCCGAACGAGCTGATCCAGCTCGCTCGTCCCGTCATCAAGGGTGATCCCAACGCGGCGGTGACGGTGCTGGAGTTCGCCGACTACCAGTGCCCTGCCTGCGGCCAGTTCGCGCGCGAGCACAAGCCCCTCATCGATGCCGGGTACATCGAGACGGGTCGGGTCAACTTCGCCTTCTATGACTACCCGCTGACCCAGATCCATCCCCATGCATTCCTCGCCGCCCGGGCCGCCCGGTGCGCCGAGGACCAGGGCGGGTTCTGGGAGTTTCACGACCACATGTTCCGGAACCAGCGGGACTGGTCCTCCCAGGCGAACCCCGCCGGGTCCTTCACGGACTACGCCGAGGAACTGGGAATGAACCGGGGCGACTTCCAGACCTGCCTCAACAGCGATCGGCACGCCGAGGTGGTGACCGCCAACATGGAGCTGGCCCGTCAGCTGAGGGTGCAGGGAACCCCCACCATCATGATCAACCAGGGCGGGGGGATGGCTACCCGGCTGCCCAGCTATGACTTCGGTACCATCTCCGCGGCCCTGGACGAGATTCTCGCCGGGATGGATGCGGCCGCCGCGACCGACCCCGGGGATCGGTGAGCGATTCCGTGACCGAGACCCCCGCCGGTGACTCCACGGGTTCCGGCGGGGGCGATCTCGGATCCGCCGCGGAGGGCGTGGTCGAGCCTCCGATGAACCGCATGATCGTTGCGGTGACCTCCCTGATCGGGATCTTCGTGGCGCTCTATCTGCTCTCCCACAGCCTGGGGATCACTGGATCTCTGCTCTGTGGGGTGGGGGACTGCGCCACGGTCCAGGCCAGCGAGTACGCCAAGATCGCCGGGATCCCGGTGTCGGCCATCGGAGTGGTGGGGTACGTGGCCCTTCTCGTACTCGCCCTTCTCGGGCTCCAGCCGGCATTCGTCGGCAGCAGGGCCGTCTCGGGTCTTCTGGTGGCCGGCGCCACGTTCGGCTTCCTGGCCAGTGGGTACTTCACCTACCTCGAGGCCTTCGTCATTCACGCCTGGTGCCAGTGGTGCGTGATCTCAGCCATCCTCATGACGGTCATCTTCGTGGCCGTCATCCCTGAGTTCCGCCGTTTGAGGGGAGACGCATGAGCGACAAGAAATCGAAGACGGTGGAAATCCGTCTGATCTTCGTCGACGACGGGGAATACCACCGCGAGGACGTGAACCTTCCGGAGGACCTGCTGGGGGGCTACGAGCGCCTCATCGACGCCCTCCTCGAAGAGCCCGAGATCCTCAAGCGTCTCTACGTGGACCCCGCCAGGCTGTGTTCCGCCTACCGGAAGTCCGACTGACCTCCCGCCTCCCCCGGCTCGGGGGAGGGTGGGTCCGGCCTCTGATGCGTGGGGTCGGACCGGCGCTGGTGACGTCACTCCTGCTCGCGGCCTGTGGCGAGACGGGAATGCCCGCGCCGGACCTGGATCCGGCCGTTGTCCAGGCCAGGGGACAGATCACCCAGATCCCCGAGCAGTACCAGCAGGGGAACGCGCTCTACCAGCAGGACTGTGCCCGGTGCCACGGTGAGGACGGCCTGGGTACTCTGAGTGGGCCGCCCCTTCTCCACCGGGTGTATCAGCCCACCCACCACTCCGACGCCGCATTCCTTCTGGCTGTCCGGGCGGGAGTCCGGGCACACCACTGGAACTTCGGAGACATGGAGGCGCTGCCGGGCGTATCGGCCGAGGACGTCGGAGCGATCACCTCCTACGTTCGCTGGCTGCAGCAGGAGACCGGCGTCTACTAGGGCCTGCCCAGTCGGCCCGTTGCGGCCGGCCCGTCCCACCCGGCGCAGTCTGCTTCCGAGGGGTCTTACCGACCGGGCGGTGACTCCGGTGCCCCGGCCCCAACCAGGGTCCGTTCCACCTCCAGGGCCCGCGCCAGGGACCACTCCCCCACCACCGGCGGCGGCCAGGTTCCCCGAGCCAGACCACCCGTCAGGGCCTCGGCCTCCTCGCGGACACGCTCGGCCGTCCGGGCGTCCACGAGCCCGGCAGCCACGGCCTGGTCGAACTCCTCCCGGTCCAGGAGCGAGTACGTCTCCGGCGTGGGCATCCAGACGTCCAGGTAGAGGTCGGTGGTGTCCCACCGGTATCCGTACGGGTGAGGGGAGAGGACCGGGGGGGTCAGGATGTTCGCGTAGACCCCCGACACCGAGCCGTCGGCCCGGTGGAAGATCCCGATGTCGTGCCAGACGTCCGGGAAGGTGAACCAGATGGCCACCGACCCCCGCTCCAGGGCCACCTCCCCTTCGATCCGCAGCGGGGGCTCGAACTGGAGATCCCTCGCCAGGGTCACCATCGCCCCGGAGTCCACGGCCAGCAGCCGCTGCACGTAGATGTGGGTGTGATCCGGCGGGCGGTGGTAGTGGATGTGGACGAACCGGCCGGGCTCGGGCGCGTGGGTCACCGGGACGCGGGTCCGGGGAACGCCGCGTAGAACGAGGACCCGTCTCTGGCCAGGTCTCGGATCAGGCCGGCCGGCTCGAACCGGGGGCCGAACCGACCCGCGTACTCCTCCAGCCGTTCCAGGATGACCTTGGGGTGGGCCTGGTCGGCGAACCGGAGGAGACCGCCCCGGAAGGGCGGGAACCCGGTGCCCATGATCATGGCCAGGTCCACGTCTCCGGCCGAGGAGACGATCCCCGCCTCCAGGGCCAGCGCGGCCTCGTTCACCATGGCCAGGACCAGGCGTCTGCGGACTTCGTCGGCGTCCAGCCGATCGCGGGAGGCGGGCACGGTGGGGACGAGTAGTGCATACAGGGATTCGTCCACACCCGTGTCCTGGCCGTTCTCGTAGGTGTAGAACCCCAGCCCGGCCTTCCGGCCCAGGCGCCCGGTCTCCCCGAGCTTCACCAGCGGGGGAGCCGGGTCCATTCGCTCGCCGAAGGCCTCGTGCAGAACCTCGCCGGCATGGCGCATCACGTCGATGCCGACCTCGTCGATGAGCCGGAGAGGGCCCATGGGCATTCCGAACTCCCGGGCCACGTCGTCGATCTGCTGGATGGAACCACCCTCGCCCAGGAGGAAGCCGGCCTCGTTCAGGTAGGGGCCCAGGATCCGGTTGACGAGGAACCCCGGCCCGTCCCCCACCACCACGGGTACCTTGCCCAACCGCAGGGCGTACCCGTAGACCGTGGCCACCGTGGGGTCGGTGGTGCGGCTGCCCCGGATGACCTCCACCAGCGGCATTTTGTGGACGGGGTTGAAGAAGTGCATGCCGGCGAACTTGTCCGGACGGGTCAGCGCTTCGGCCATCCCGTCGATGGAGAGGGTGGAGGTGTTGGAGGTCAGGATCGTCTCCCGCCGGACCTCCTTCTCCAGCTCCGCCAGAACGGTGCGCTTCACGTCCATGCGCTCCACCACGGCCTCCACGACCAGGTCCGTGGCCCGGAATCCGGCCCAGTCCAGGCCTCCCGAGATGCGCTCCATCTCCTGGGCCGCGGCCTTCCGGCTGAGCCGCCGGCGCTTCACCAGGCCGTCGAAGAGACCCCGGGCGGTCTGCAGCGCTCCGGTGATCGCCTCACGGTTGATGTCCTTCAGCCGCACGTCCACGCCGCGATGGGCGGCGAGCTGAGCGATACCGCCGCCCATGACCCCGGCACCCACCACGCCCATGTGCCGGATCTCGCCCGGGGTGGCCTGGCCCGAGACCCCGGTCCCTTTCCGCGCGGCCTCCCGGAGGTTGAACACGTGGATCAGGCTCTTGGAGACCTGCGAAGCGATCAGCTCGCCGGCGGCGTTGGCCTCCGCCTCCAGGCCCGCCGCGACCGGCCTGGACAGGGTGGCCTTCAGGACCTCCAGCACCCGGAGGGGGGCCGGATAGTGCCCTCCGGTCCGCTTCATCACCTGCTTTCGGGCCTGCCGGAGCACGATCCTGCGTCCCGGCCCCGTACCGTCGAGGAACCGGTTCACGAGCGTCGTCTTGCGGGGTTTCAGGGGCTTTCCGGCCACCCGGTCGGCGGTGAACTGCTCCACCGCGGCGCGGAAGGTGCCCCAGGGGAGGACCGCATCCACCAGCCCCGCTCTCAGAGCCCGCCTGCCGTCCAGATTCTTTCCCGAGAGGATCAGATCCAGGGCCTTCTGGAGGCCCAGGAGCCGCGGGAGCCGCGTGGTGCCTCCCCATGCCGGCAGGATGCCCAGGAGCACTTCCGGCAGTCCCATCCTGGTCTTGTCGTGGTCGGACGCCACACGGTGCCGGCAGGCCAGTGAGATCTCCAGCCCGCCCCCGAGGCACACCCCGTGGATGGCGGCGACGGTGGGGATCCCCAGGTCCGCCACCTTCTGGAACACCGCCTGGCCGGCACGGGAGGCCTCTGCGCCGGTCCCGGGGTCCTCGATGGACTCGATCCCGTCCACATCCGCTCCGGCGAAGAACGAGTCCGGCTTGCCGCTCCAGAGGACGAGCGCGTTCAGTCTCCCGCCCAGAGCCATCTCCGACGCCTCGTCCAGGCGGGCGGAGAGGCCCTCCATCATCGGCTGCGTGAAGACGTTGAGCCGGCGCTCCGGGTCATCGAAGACGAGCCACCCGACGGCCTGCTCGTCGATTTCCAGTCTGGGGTTGGAGCTGGACCTGGCGTCGGACATGGGGTCGGCCGTCCTGGTTGGAGCCGGGGCTGAGAGGGGAGCGTGTCAGGAGGACCCGCTCCGCGCCTGTGCCGTGCCCGTAAATCTGGTTCCGCCGGGGTGGCGGGCAAGGTGCCGGACGCAGACCGCCCCGGGCCCTCCATCGAGGACCCGGGGCGGCGGGACCGGATTCGGTCGACGGGCGGTCAGCTGCGAACGTCCGTCGACGGTGGTCGCGTCAGCAGATGTTCAGCCGGCGCTCCGCGTTGGCCGGGTTCAGCCGCACCTGGACCGGATCCCCCTTCACCACCTCGACCTGGACGTTCCAGTAGAGCTCCTCGAAGGGCAGCGGGTACCGGGAGTGGACCCACCAGGTGCCGGGCTTGAGCTCGAGGTTGGCGATGCCGCTGGCGTCCGTGGTGTCGAAGGCGATCCGCATGCCGCTCGCGGTCTCCTTCGCGCGGAAGATGTCACCGACCCCGGCGAAGGCCTCGTCGCCCCAGTTCGCCTGGACGATGCAGGCCGCCTCGGTGGCCTGGATGGCCGCGTTCTGAAGCTCCGTGAACCGGTCGAAGGCCGCGTTCATGGCGCGCTCGGCGCGGGCCACCTCGGACTCGACGTCGCCGAACTCCTGGAACAGGACCCGATAGCGGGCCTCGCCCCGGTTCAGGGTCTCCAGCTCGGAGTTGATCTGCTGGAGGCGGTCCCGACCATCCTGCCAGGTCTGCTCGGCGGCCTGCCACTGGGCCTGGGCCGCCTGGATTTCCTCCTGGGCGGCCAGAACGGAGTCCGGGATCCCGGGATCCGCGGTGGGGAAGGCGTTCGTCATGGAATCGAAGACGGCGTCCCGGTTGAAGGGGATGACCTGAATCTCCAGATCGCCCAGGGCCACCATCTCGGTGGCGCCCTCTTCGGTCTGACGCTCGTTCTCAACGCTCACGACCACCTGGGCCGGACCGCAGGCCCCGAGGGCCAGGATCACGAGAAGGCTACTGAGGCTCTTCCGACGCATGCTACGGTTCTCCAACGGATTAGGTGCTGAAAAGACGACCGAAAGTACCACCGCACCACCCGCCCATCAACCCAATACGTCACGGGGTTTCTTGACTTTCTCCGAGGTCGGGACCGTAGACGAGGATTCGCGGCTCCCCCAGACCGCTCGCCATCCGGGAGAGATCGTTCCGCGTGGGGACCGGTCCCATGTCCCCGCCCCGTTCGTCCCGGAGAAGCCAGAGTGCCATGGCTCCCGGATCGGCCTCACGGAGGGCCCGCTCCGTGCGCTGCCGCCGTGCCATGAAGGAGAAGAACGCGCCTTCGGGCGGATTCTCCGCGAGGCCCTCCACCGCGTCCAGGATACGGGCCTCCCACCGGTCCGCATCCTCCGGGAAGACCGCCGCCTCCAGCACCAGGATCGGCCCCCGCGGGCTAGCCTCCACCCACACGTAGGAGTCGAACAGACCCGGGTCCGGCGGCGAGGGGTTGAGCTCCTCCCGCAGGGCCTGCAGAAGGAACGCCTGCTCGGTCCGGGTCAGCGATGGATCCAGTGGGTATGCCGCGGCCACCCACGTGTTGGTGATCTCCTGCGTGATGTGCAGCCGGTCCCCGACCCGCCAGGCCGGAGTCCATGGTTCGGGTGCGGGCGCCGAGGGTTGGCCCGGTGCGGCTGAGTCCGCCGGCGTAGCCGAAGAGAGGGAGTCGCCGGGCGACCTTCCGGGGAGCTCGGCCCCGGGCGAGTTCACGGAGTCGGTCGGTTCCGTCGGGGCGGGCGCGCCCTCGCGCGGGCCCCGCACCACCACCCACCTGGCCTCGTCGCGCCGGTATATGGCCTCGCGGACTCCGTTCATTTCCGAGGGGTCCAAGCTGGCCACCGATTCCCGTGAACCCAGGGGGAGGTTCGTCCACCGAGACCCGAACCCATGGATGAATCGCGCGAGCTCGAGGCGGTACGCCGTGGTGGGCGCTCCGGCGCGGAATCCGAGATCGGACAGGACGCGGACCCGAACGTCCTCAAGGGTCGTCCGAGGGACGGGATCCTGGAGGATCACCTCGTCCAGGACACGCAGCGCCCGCTCGGACTGGTCGGCCGGGACCTGGACCACGAACGATGAGAAGCCCCGATCGACCTCGACGGTGACGTGGGAG
This sequence comes from Gemmatimonadota bacterium, assembly GCA_039587435.1. Lineage (GTDB taxonomy): Bacteria > Gemmatimonadota > Gemmatimonadetes > Longimicrobiales > Gaopeijiaceae > JBDHIJ01. Next base: position 22,058 of record JBDHIJ010000030.1, on the reverse strand, counting down.
GGTGCGATTCCGAGTCGGCGCGAGAGCTCCGCCCGGAGCGCTTGAGCGGTGACCCACGCCGCTCCCTCCCGGCCCTCCGGGTCCCGCTCCGGGCCGGCCGGGAACGCCACGCCAACGGCCGCGACTGCGTTCCGGCCGGCAGGCCAGAAGGTGGTGTCGGGGGCCGCTCTCGTCTTCGTCTCCGGCGCCCGTGCCGTCGGCGCGAGACTGGGCCCCTCCGCGCCGGCGGCGAGGCCGGAGGGCGCATCCAAGCCGAGGAAGAGGGCGGCGACCACCAGGAGAGATCGGGTCATGGGCGCACCCTCTCCACGATGGGTGACTGCGCCAGGATCTCGTCCAGGTAGGAGAGCATTGCGCTCACGTCCAGACCCTCGAGGTCGTCCAGCTGACGGGCCGCCTCGGAGGGGGCGCCGTACGCCAGCGTCCGGCTTCCCATCAGCTCCGCACGTCCCCAGGGGGTACGGGCCTGGAACAGCATCTCGTCCCGCACGAACGCCACGGCCTCGGTCAGTTCCACCGGGGTCAGGGTCCGACGGATCGATGGGACCAGGTCCTGTACCGAGGCCTCCATCGCCGAGCGACTGGACTGGAGGGCGGCTCCCCGCACGACCAGTGCCGCCGCGTCCTGAAGCTCCCAGAGTTCGACGGTGGTCTCCTGGTCGGCGGGCACCTGCCTCAGGGCCCGCTCGGCCAACGCCACCAGCACACCGTTCCGGACGTCTCCGGGGACCGGAAGGCGATGGGCCTGCTCGTACCACGACCGAAGGATCTGGGGACGCGGATCCGCGGACCCAGACGGGAGCGGGAGCGTGAGCGGCTCGGCGGCCATCTCCGTGGGTGCTCCCAGGTCACGCGTCAGCGCCAGAAGGGTGACCGGCGCTACGTCGCCGACCGCCACCAGCGTCATGCGGTCCGCCTGGTGGGAGCGGTTCCAGAACTCTACAGGCATCCCGGCGTGCATCGCGTCCAGGGCCATCAGAGTTCCGTTGGGGTTGGGGGAGTCGGGGAGCAGAGCCTGTCGGATCCGACGGTCCATGACCCCTGCGGGGGTCTCCCTCGACGCGGCCACCCGGGATCGGACTCGGGCCCGGGCCCGTTCGAAGGCACCGTCGTCTCGAGGAGGTGAGCCGGCGGCCTGCCTGAGCAGCCACGCCAGGTAATCCAGTTCCTCGGCGGCGCCGGCCACGGAGTAGGTGATCCCGAAAGGGGTTCGGCGGGCTTCGATCCGGGCCCCGATTCGTCTGGCGCCACCAGCGGTCCGGGTGGCCGCCATCTCCGCCAGGATCGAAGCGAGCCCCGCCTCGCTGGCACTCTCCTCCAGCTCCACCATGAAGTGCAGCGCCACGGCTGGGTCCCCGGGAGTCCGCTGGAGAAGGATGCGCACCCCCCCGGGGGGCGACAGCGCCGTGTCCGGGCTGAGGACGTACTCCGGGTCCGTCGACCGGGACGGATCCACCTGCGGGCCCGGCGCGGCGGGCGCCACCTGAACGACCACGGCGAGAAGGAGTGGGATCATGCCTGGGCGGGGTAAGGAAAACGGCGCCGGGGGCGCCGTTGAATATCACGTCTTTGAAGGGGCTCGAACACCGGCCCCAGCACTCCGGATCCGGATCAGGGCAGGGCGCCGTCCACGACGAAGTTGAGCGGGTTCACCGCCTGCCCGCCGACCAGCACCTCGTAGTGCAGGTGGGCCGAGGTCACCAGGCCCGTCTTGCCGACCTGGGCGATGACGTCGCCCCTCGTGACCCGCTGGCCATTGCGGACCAGGAGCTTGGACGCGTGACCGTACCGGGTCACGTACCCGAACCCGTGGTCGATCTCCACGGCCAGGCCGAGCTGACCCTTCCGGCCCACGAACCGTACCCGTCCGTCCGCCGCCGCCATGATCGGCGTGCCCTCCGGGGCGGTGAGATCGATCCCCTCGTGCGGCCGGGCCACGTGAAGGACCGGGTGCATCCGCGACCGGGAGAAGCGGCTGGACAACCATCCCATGGTGGGAAGGATGGAGGGCGTGGCCAGCATCAGGTCGCGATGGGCCGAGAGGGAATCCCGGGTCTCGCTGAATGAGGACTCCAGGAGGCTGGCACGTCGCTCGAGCGCGTTCAGGTCGAAGGAGACCGCGAACGTCTCGCGGGCGAGATCGGCGTCGACCCCGAAGAGGGGAGCCGACTCGGGCGAGGCCGTTCCGGGTCCACCGATCCCGACCTCGAGCACTTCGGGATCGATGGGATCGAGGCCCGCCAGAACCCGCATCTGCCGGTCGGTCTCCGAGAGCTGGGCCAGCGAGCCCTCCAGGCCGGAGACCTTGTCCCGCATCTGGTCCAGTTCCTCTACCAGGAGGTCGTTCCGAACGGCCAGCGTGTGGGCCTGGTACCGGGCGGTCCCGCCGAACCCGACACCCACCAGAAGCACGAGAAGGGTAGCGACGACGCTTCCAGCCCCCGCGGCCGCTGCACGCATGGTGCGCCGGGAGACTTCCACCTGCCGGATGGGCTGGTCCTCACCTCGGATGATGAGGAATGTCCACGAATTTCTGGGCATTCAGCCTGCTCGTTAAGCGTCGGATCGCCGGCCCCACCGGGGCGCTGAACCACGATCCTGCCTGGCTACAAAACCTGGGAAAGCTACGTGCGAACGCTGATTCATGTCAACGGATTGATTCGTGTTCCAAAGCAAGCCCCGTGCCGCGGGGAGATCGCCTGGAAAGCGGCCATTCGGACGCCCTCGTCCTTGCACCCGGCAGAATTGTTCCGGCACCGGATGTCCGTTTCCGGACAGGAGGCCGGACAGTCGTCCGGAAGCGGGACCGGTTGGCCGGCCTCAGGCCAGGTCGGCTCGTGGGAACAGCGGGGCGCCCCGGTGCACCTTCCGACCCGCCAGGGTCACGTGGTGGCACTCCTGCATCCGCTCCACGTGCTCCAGTCCCATCCTGCCGGCCAGCTCCGCCATCTTCTTCGGCATGAAGGGGCTCAGGAGAGTGGCGGTGACGGCAAGAATCCGCGCCAGCGTCAGCAGGGTCTCGTCCAGGCCCGACGCCTGGTCCGGGTCCTTCGCCTGGGCCCAGGGCTGCCGTTCTTCGATGTACCCGTTCGCTTCGCCCACCAGCTTCATGGACACCTCCAGGGCCTTATGCAGGAGGTTCCGGTCCATGAAGTTCGCGAAGTCGTCGTGGACCTCGACGATCCGGTCGGCCCAGCGGGGGTCCGGCTCTCCCTCGGGAATGAGGCCGTCCCGGTACTTCTCGATCATGGCGATCGCCCGGTTGGCCAGGTTCCCCAGGTCATTGGCGAGTTCGGCCGTATAGATCGCGTCGAACCGCTCCTCGGTGATCCCACCGTCGCCGTCCCAGGGGACCTCGCGCATGAGGTAGTACCGGAGGGACTCGGGTCCGTGGCGGTCCACCCACTCGGGCAGGCTGACCTGCTTCCCTTCGGACTTGGAGAGCTTCTGGCCCCCGTAGGTCACGAACCCGTGGGCCCACACCTGCCTCGGGAGCTCGATCCCCGCGCTCATGAGGAACGCCGGCCAGTACACGCAGTGGAATCGGGTGATGTCCTTTCCGATCACGTGCACGTCCGCCGGCCACTTCTTCAGATAGGCCGGATCGGGGAAGCCGATGGCCGAGAGGTAGTTGGTCAGGGCGTCCATCCACACGTAGACCGTGTGGTTGGGATCGTCGGGCCACTCCACGCCCCAGGGGAGGTGGGCGCGCGAGACCGAGATGTCCTGGAACCCGATTTCCAGCATCCCCCGGACCTCGTTGCGGCGGGCCCTGGGCATGATGAAGGGGGGATTCTCGTCGATATGGGCCTGGAGTGCGTCCCGGTAGGCGGTGAGGCGGAAGAACCAGTTGTCCTCCTCCATCCACTCCACCTTCCGCGAGGGGTGAATGGGGCAGCGGAGGCCGTCGTCCGAGTCCCCGGGGTGCGCCGGGATGAGCTCGTCCTCCGTCTTGTAGGACTCGCACCCCACGCAGTAGAAGCCCTGGTACTTGTCCTGGTACAGGTCCCCGTTCTGCATGACGCGGCGGACGATCTCATGAACCGCCTCGTGGTGCCGCTGCTGGCTGGTCCGGATGAAGTCGTCGTAGGAGATGTCCAGCACCTCCCACAGGTCCAGGAAGCGCTCCGCGATGTCGTCCACCCACTCCTGGGGGGTGATCTCGGCCTCCTGCGCGCTCTGGAGGACCTTGAGCCCGTGCTCGTCCATCCCGATGACGAAATGGACCTCCTTCCCGGCCAGCCGCTGGTACCGGGCGATCACGTCGGCCCCGATCTTCTCCAGCGCGTGCCCGATGTGCGGGTCGCCGTTGGCGTAGTCGATGGCCGTGGTGATGTAGAACGCCTCTTTGGGCAGACCGACGTTCCGGTCGAACCGAAGGTCGTCCAGAGGGTCGTGGGGCGGCATCGTCACTGGGAATCCCCGGGTTCGTCCGGCTTGTCCTTGGCGTGGGTACCGGCGGGAGAGCCCGCAGCTACTTCCCGCTTGAGGTCCTCGAGGGCGACCGTACGCCGCTCTCCCTCGGACGACCGAAGCGTCACGGTATCCCGCCAGATGTCGATCGCCACGACCTTCTGCGGTCCTTCCGCGGTCTGGAGGGACTTCCCTTCCCGGGGGAACCGCCGTCGGGCCTGGACGTAGGTGTCATGCTCGTAGGTCAGACAGCACATGAGCCTGCCGCAGCATCCCGAGATCTGCGCGGGATTCAGTGAGAGTCGCTGGTCCTTGGCCAGCTGGAGACTCACCGGCTTCAGCTCGGGAAGCCACGTGGAGCAGCACAGTTCCCGTCCGCAGCGGCCCACCCCGCCCAGCAGGGCGGCCTCGTCCCGGACCCCGATCTGCTTCAGTTCGATCCGGGTCCGAAAGGTCCGTGCCAGGTCCCGGACCAGCTCCCGGAAGTCCACCCGGCGCTCGGCGGTGAAGTAGATGATCAGCTTGTTCCGGTCGAACTGCCATTCGGCCTCGGTGATCTTCATCTTGAGGCCGTGTCTCTCCACCAGCTTCCGGGTCTCCCGGCGCACCCGGGCCTCGTCCTCCCGCAGCCCGTCGACCTTCGTGACCTCGTTGTCCCGTGCGGCCCGGAGGATTCGGCGGGACGGCGTGGGGGTGGAGCATCCGCCGGAAGAGGAGCACTTGCGTTCGGCGATGGCCCCCAGCGCGGTCACCCGCCCCAGGTCCTCTCCCCGGTCGGCCTCGACGATGACGGAATCACCCGGCGCCAGATCCAGGCCGGCCACCGTGTAGTACTCCTTCCGGGTTCCCTTGAACCGGACTTCCGCGAAACCGGCCATGGCCGCCTCAGGCTTCCTGGGGCGCTTCCTGCCAGGCCCCCATGGCCTCGAACTTCGCCCAGCGGTCCTTCAGGAGAGCGTCGGTCTTCTTCCTGGACAGTTCACCGAGGTTCCGGACCAGGGACTCCCGGAGATTGGCCGCGGTCTCTTCCCAGTCGGCGTGCGCGCCTCCTGCGGGCTCCGGAATGACCTCGTCGGCGATCCCCAGGTTGACCAGGTCCTTGGACGTGACCTTCAGGGCGGCGGCGGCCTTGTCCCGATGCTCGGCCGACCGCCACAGGATCGCGGCGCATCCTTCCGGGGAGATGACGGAGTAGATGGCGTGCTCCAGCATGAGGATCCGGTCCGTGACCCCCAGCGCCAGCGCGCCACCCGAACCCCCCTCGCCAATCACGGCGGAGATGGTGGGCACGCGGAGGCGGGCCATTTCCCTGAGATTCGTCGCGATGGCCTCGGCCTGCCCCCGCTCCTCGGCGCCGATCCCGGGGTAGGCACCAGGGGTGTCGATGAACGTGATCACCGGACGACCGAACTTCTCGGCCAGGCGCATCAGCCGGAGGGCCTTCCGGTACCCCTCGGGGTGGGGCATACCGAAGTTGCGCCGGAGGTTGGCCTTCATGTCGCGGCCCTTCTGGTGGCCCACCACCATGACCGGCTGGCCCTCCAGGCGGGCCCATCCGCCCACGATCGCCGCGTCGTCCCGGAACAGCCGGTCTCCGTGAAGCTCCATCCAGTCGGAGAAGATGAGCTTCAGGTAGTCGAGCGTGTACGGACGCTGAGGGTGCCGGGCGACCTGGACCTGCTCGATGGGCGAGAGGTTCCGGTAGGTCTCCTCGCGCAGGACCTCGAGCTTCTTCCTGAGCACGCGGAGCTCGTCCGTCACATCGAGCCCCTTACCGCTCGCGGTGTCCAGGAGGATCTCGATCTGCTCCTGGATCTCCACGATGTGGCGCTCGAACTCTAGATGGGGGGCCTTGGCCAACGGAGTCTCCTTCGGGGATGCATCCCTGATTCCAAAGGGACAGTAAACCTAAGCGGCGTCCCGGATCGGGAGAAGGAGGGGGGTACAGCGGCAGGCCTACCCCGCCCAGACCACCTCGAGCCCCTCGGCGAACTCCGTGTCCCCGTGGCGGCCCCAGTACCGGGCCGTGGCCTCCACCAGCGACGGGTCCGCGAAGAGCATGGATCCGCCCAGACCTTCGTAGGCCCGCACGATCTCCAGCTTGGCGCTGAGCGAAGCCATGGGCTCGAACTGGTCGGGCCGGAAGCCAACGGCGCTGGTCGGAGACTCGTAGCAGAGGAGGGTGGGGACTCCTCCCGCCCCGGATACGGTAGCGCGGTGCACGGTCTCCACCACCGGATCCCGATCCCGCCCGGAGTGGGTGTAGAGGATCTCGGGATCCAGCTCGCGGACCATGCGAAGGACCATGTCCGTGGCCCGCTGCTCGTGCAGACGGTCGAGCATCAGGCTCTCGGGAATCAGGCTTCCCCTGAGGACCTTCGCCGCCTGCTCGGCCCGGGCTCGCAGAGACTCCTCGACACCGAGGTGAGCTCCGGTGGTCACCGGGCAGAGGATGACCTGGTCCCCGGCCTCGGCGTGGGCCAGAAGGGTGGCCCCGGCTCCGAATTCCAGTGCGCCCGGATAGGCGCCCACGGCCAGGATCCTCCTCCGATTCTCGGCCCGGGTGGCCTCGGCCCGTCGAACCAGGACCTCCACCGTGCGCAGGAGCTCGTCCTTGTCCACCGGTTTCACCAGGACGTCGTCGGCGCCGGCCCTCATGGCCTGGTCCCCGTAGCCCTGGCCGGAGTACCCGGTCATGGCCAGAACCGGCGTGTCCGGCGCGTGGCTCTTGGCGGCCGTGATGACCTCCATCCCGTCCTTGCCGGGGAGGTTCAGATCGGTGAGGACGAGGATCCAGTCCCCGTCCTCGGCCAGCTGGCAACCGCGGATCCCGTCCTGCGCCAGGGTCACCTTGAAGCCCGCCTGCTCCAGCAGGAAGGTGATCAGGTGCGCCTGGTCCAGGCTGTCCTCGACGAGGAGGATGTGTCCGCGGGGGGTGTCCGACGACGAGCTCATGGCGGGAACCTACGTCGGCTCGGCGCCGCGCGCACCGGACGCGTCGAGCCTGGGCTCCGGAATCATGAACCAGACGAGCAGGCCCATGAGGAGGACCGAGATCGCGCCCGTGACGGTGTTGCTTCGGTAGCCGTACCCCGAGTAGAGCAGGCCGGCCACCGTCCCACCCACGGCGAAGCCCACCTGCCCCAGGGCCACGGCCATGCTCATGAGCGAGCCCCTCCGGCGGGCCGGGACCAGTGCGGTGAGGAGGGCCGAGAACGGGCTGATCCGCATGGCCACGAGGACCATCGTGAAGAAGAAGAGGAGGTAGGCACTCCACGGACCGGTGACGATCCATGTGGTGGCGGTCATCAGAAAGAACAGTCCGACGCAGCTCACCAGGATGATGCCCTTCCGGCCCACCAGGTCGGAGAGCTTCCCGGCCTGGGGGCCGGTCAGGACGTTCGCGATCCCTCCCACCAGGAACAGCGAGGCGATCAGGTTCGCGCTGAAGCCGTGAGCCTGGGCAAGCCAGGTGGGGAGGTAGACCACGTACAGGGACACGCCCAGGAACATGAGGAAGTAGGCCACCGAACCCGCGGCGATGGCCGGGCGCCGGAACATGAGCCAGTAGTCCCGCACCGCGCCCTTCACGGTGAGCCGGTCGGACCGTCGCTTCACATCGGGCTGGGGGATCCGTGTCATGACCAGGATCCACGTGATGGCCATGAAGAGCGCGAAGAAATAGAACGGCGCCTTGAACCCGTACAGGCCGGCGAGGAAGATCCCCATGGGGATGCCGAAGATCTGCCCGAAGGCGGACCCGCTCATGACCCACCCCGTGGCCCAGCCTCGGCGGTTGTAGGGAAAGAAGTCCCCGATGTAGGAGACCGCGGCACCGCTGAGGATGCCCCCCGCCACGCCCGCCACCAGCCGCACGAGCACGAAGCTGACGTAGTCCACCACGAAGAAGTGGAGGATCAGCGCCACGGTCATGATGCCGGATCCCAGAAGCAGGATGCGGCGGCGTCCGATCCGGTCGGAGATGGGGCCGGAGATGACCGCGAACACTCCCACCATGAGGGAGTAGGCCGACACCAGGGTGCCCAGGAGGGCTTCCGGAATGGAGAGCGCCTCCCCGATGAGCGGAAGGATCGGGGAGATGATCATGATCTGGCTGCTGGCCGCGAAGACCAGGAGCCAGAGCGTGAAGACGACTACGTACGGGTTGGCTTTTTGGGGATCCACTCGGAGGCGGCGTCCTCAGTTGCCCTGCTTGTGAACCAGATAGGCGTTCCGCTGGTCCGTCGGCAGGACCAGCATCTCGAGGACGTTCACGTGCTCCGGAGCGTTGGCGACGTAGCAGACCGCGTCGGCGATGTCCTCGGGCTCCAGCGGCTGGTAGCCCTGGTACACCTTCTCCGCCCGCTCGGTGTCGCCGTAGAAGCGAACCTGGCTGAACTCCGTCTCCACGAGGCCGGGATCGACGCTGCTGACCCGGACCCGGGTCCCGAACAGGTCCAGGTTCATGCCCTCGTTGAGGGCTCGGACCGCGAACTTGCTGGCGTTGTAGACGTTGCCCGAAGGGTAGACCTGGCGTCCGGCGATGGAGCCGATGTTGATGACGTGGCCGGCATTCCGCTCCACCATGCCCGGAAGGAAGGCCCGGGAGACGTAGAGGAGTCCCTTCACGTTGGTGTCGATCATCTCTTCCCACCCGTCCGGGTTCCCTGCCTGAAGCGGCTCGAGTCCTCGGGACAGTCCGGCGTTATTCACCAGGATGTCGACGTGGATGTCCTGGGAACGGAGGTCCCGGGCGAAGCGATCCACGGCCTCCCGGTCCCGGACGTCGAGTTCGAACACGCTGGCATGCCCACCGTCCTCGAAGGCCAGGTTCTCCTTCAGGGCCTTGAGGCGGGCCAACCGGCGGGCCGTCAGAACGAGGGTGGCTCCATGGTCGGCGAAGGCGTGGGCGCAGGCCTCTCCGATGCCCGCGCTGGCGCCGGTGATGAGCACGGTCTTTCCCTTGATCCGGTTCATGGACTGCGGGGTTGGGGTGGACCCGGGGCCGCCCCGGGCCACGGGGAGGCTCCCAGACTCATAGGGGGCAGTCGGCAAGATCGTTCCCCGGTCGGGTCACGGGCAACGGGTCGGAACCCGACGGACGCGGCCTGATCCCCCCGACGGACGGATAGCCCGCAGCGCCTCGGGGCCTAACATTAGAGCATGACTTCGGACCCACCTGCCTCCGCATCGGCCTCCGTCCGCCCCCCTCCGGAGGCGGATCCCGCGGCGGCGTACGGTGAGCGGGCGGTGGCGTACGCCCGCGAATCCGGGCGACTGCGGGACCGGTCCCGGGCCCTGAGCTGGGCCCGCACGGCTGTCTTCCTCGCGGCCTCGGGGCTGTTCCTGACCTGGGACCTGAGTGAAGCCCCCGGTCGGGCGATCTATGCCGCGGCCGGGATGGTGGGGCTGCTGGCCTTCGTGGCGCTGGTCGGCCTCCACCGCAGGGTCCGCCGTGAGCGCGGCTGGTATGATCTGCTCGAGTCGATCTGCCACGAAGGTCTCCGTCGCCTCGACCGGAAGTGGTCGGAGATCCCAGGGGATCCCGACGGTCCGGCACCGGCGGAGCACCCGTACGCCGGGGATCTCGGCGTGGTCGGGCCCGCGTCCCTCATGCAGCTGCTTGGGACGGTGGCGACCCGGCCCGGCCGGGAGCGGCTGAGAGGGTGGCTCCTGGGGCTTCACGAAGGGACGGGCGGTAGAGAGGTCCTGCGGAGGAGGCACGCGGCGCTCCGGGAGCTGGGGCCGCTCGGCGAGTTCCGGGATCGACTCACCGCCCACGGCCGGCAGGCGCCCGACCCCGGCGCCGAGCGAGTGGAGGCAGTGCTGGCCTGGGCCGGTGACGAGGACCACGAGGCCCTGACCCAGTCCGTCGTATGGGCCGCGCGCCTCCTCCCCCTGGTCACCCTCTCCCTGATCTGGGTGGAATGGGTCCGCCCGGGTCCGCAGCGGGCCTGGGTGATCCCGCTGGTCGCCGGGTTCTTCCTTCTCGGACGCTCCAGGGTCGCCGCTCAGGGTCTCTTCGCTGGTGCCGGTGCCGGAGAGGCCACGCTGGATGCCCTGGCGCCGCTGATGGAGCACATCGAGACGCTGGAGCCGGACGCTCCTCTCCTGAAGGACCTGAGGGAGTCCTTCGGCCACGGCGACGATGCGGCGTCCGTCGGGTTCCGCCGTCTGCGCTTCTGGAACTCGCTGGCCGAGTCCCGGATGAACCAGTTCTACTTCCCCTTCAACGTCCTTCTGCTGGCCGACATCCACGTGGCCTGGGGCCTGGTCCGGTGGCGCCGTACGTACGGCGCCAGTGTGCGACGATGGGTGGAGAGTCTGGCCGAACTGGACGCACTGGCCGCTCTGGCCACCCTCGTCCGCGACAATCCCGCGTGGACCTGGCCGGAACTGGATCCCCTTCCCGGACCCGCCGATCCGCCCAGGATCGTGGCTCGCGGCCTGGGGCATCCCCTGCTTCCGCCCAGCGAGTGCGTCGCCAACGACCTGGAGGTGGGTCCGCCGGGCACGTTCGTCCTGGTCACCGGGTCGAACATGTCGGGAAAGAGCACCCTCCTGCGGGCGGTCGGGGTCAACGCCGTCCTGGCCGGAATCGGAGCGCCGGTGTTCGCGGACTCGCTTCGCCTTCCGGTGGTGCGGATCGCCACGTGCATGCGGGTGGAGGACTCGCTGGAGCAGGGGGTGAGCCTGTTCCGGGCCGAACTGGACCGACTCAAGGCCGTGGTGGACGCCGCCGGCGAGAGCGGGGGCGGACCGCTGCTCTACCTGCTGGACGAGATTCTCCTGGGGACCAACACGGCCGAGCGGCAGATCGCGGCCCGACGGGTCCTGGCCCGACTCGCCGCGCTACCGGTGCTCGGCGCGGTGTCGACCCACGATCTGGATCTCGCGGACACATCAGAACTCCGCTCCGCGGCCCAGCCCGTGCACTTTCAGGAGAGGGTCGAAGAGGGGGCGGGCGGGGTGCCGCTCATGCACTTCGACTACCGGCTTCACCCCGGGATCGCCACGTCCACCAACGCCCTCACGCTCCTCAGGATCGTCGGACTGGATGCTCCGCCCGGAGGCGGGTCCACGGGCTAGGTGGAGATCTGGCTCCGGGCCCTCCGATGCGCCTTCTGTCGCTCCCGGACCGTCACCAGGATCAGCGTGATCACGGTCAGGGGCAGCACGAAGTAGATCATGGAGACCTCCAGCATGGTCTCCAGGGTCTCGGTCTCCCGGGTTCCCTTCAGGACCAGGTAGACCGTGTAGGCCAGGTAGTAGAAGAGGAACAGGGCCCCTTCGCTGCGGGAGATGATGTGGCCCGTGAAGAAGATGGGGAACGTGGCCAGGGTCACGGCCAGCATCACAGGGAGGTCGACGGCCAGCGCGGGTGTGGGGACGGGCAGACCGCCGGGTACGATAGCCGCCGTGAGTCCCAGCACCAGGAGGAGGTTGAGCAGATTGCTCCCCACCACGTTCCCCGCCGCGATGTCGCTCTGGCCCTTCCAGCTCGAAGTGACGGAAGTGGCCAGCTCCGGAAGAGACGTTCCGAGGGCGAGGACCGTGAGCCCTACCACCAGGGGGCTGAGCCCCCTCCGGTCGGCGATGTCCAGCGCCGCGTCCACCATGATGTTCGCTCCCACCACCAGGAGGGCGATACCCAGCGCGATGAGCGAGATCCGGAGGACGGGCAGCGCCACCCGGAACAGTGTCCGTCCCGGGTCCAGCCACCGACTCAACCAGAGGCCCAGCTGGCCGTGGAGCATCCGGTCCCCGTCGTCGGGCCCCGCCGGATCCAGCTCGACCAACTCCTTCATGGCCCTGTGGTCCTTCCGGGCGGCCCGGAACAGGAGAAAGGAATAGACCACGCCCAGGAACGTCAGGAGAGCCCCGTCCGAGCGGGAGATCCGGCCGTCGCTGGCGAGGAAGAAGGTGATCAGGGACGCGGCGAACATGACCGGCACGTCGAGCCGGATGAGCTGCTCCGACACCCGGACGGGCCGGATCATGGCGGCCACCCCAAGGATCAGCAGAATGTTGATGATGTTGCTTCCGACCACGTTCCCCAGCGCCATGTCGCCCACGCCGTCCAGGGCGGACCGCAGGGCGATGGCCAGCTCGGGCGAACTGGTTCCCAGGGCCACCACCGTGAGCCCGATCATCAGGGGTGAGACCCCGACCAGCTCCGCCAGCCGGGTCGAGTTCCGGACCAGGATCTCTGCCCCGGCCATGAGGACTCCGAGTCCGAGTGCGAGGATGACGAGGGGGGGCATGGGGATCAGGCCTGCCGATGCATCAGACGATCAGACCGACGGCCCAGAGCGAAGCGCCAGCCGCCAGTGGAACCGTCAGGTTGTCGTCCAGCCCGAAGTTCCGGGTCTCGACGATCCCGGTACACACGGAGGCCACGGCGGCGGGAATGACTCCCACCAGGCCCACGATGGCCGCGAAGGAAGCCAGCACCAGTCCCAGGGTTCCCTCCACGGTTCCCGTACCAAAGGGCCGGCTTCCGACCGTGCGGCCCACGAGGTTGCCGGCGGGGTCGGCGACGGCCAGGACGATCGTAGCGGCCACGGCCACCCGCTCCGGGAAGATCAGGAATGTCAGGAAAAGGCCGAGGACGTAGTACGTGGACGAGGCCAGCCGATCGGAGTCCCGGGGGGTGAGCAGCGAGGGGAAGAGGCGGTAGAACAGCCGGTTGGCCCCCGGCAGGTACAGGCGGATCAGGTCCATCCCCAGGGACACGACGAAGGCCGCGCCCAATCCCACCGTCATCCAGCGCGACGGTGCGCCGCCAAACGTGACGAGCCCGGCCACGAGAAGCCCACAGGCCACGTGAAAGACCCTTCTCCAGATCTGGAGACCGCTGGTCTTCTCAACGAGTTCCTCGAACTCCTGGACCTGCTCCTTCGTGACCTCGGACATGCCGGCTCCTCGGGCGTCGGGAAGACGGGCTAGCGGTTCCAGTGTCCCGACGCGCCTCCGTCGGGGTCTCGACGGTCGGCCGCACCCACACGCTCTCCGGTTACAGGGTCGACCACGATGGAGTGGGCACGGCCCTGACTGCCGATCACGCGGACCTCGTGCCCCATGGCCCGAAGCTGCTCGGCCCCGGTCTCGGATACCCCGCCGTCCTCGATACGGACGTTGTCGGGGAGCCATTGATGGTGGAGGCGAGCCGCGTCGACGGCGGCCTGCGCATCCATTCCGAACTCGGTGATGTTGAGGATCACCTGGAGGACGGTGTTGATGATGGTCCGTCCTCCGGGACTGCCCACCACCGCGACCAGGTCACCGTCCCGGGCCACGATGGAGGGGGTCATCCTGGACAGCATGCGCTTCTCCGGCCGAACGAGGTTGGCGTCCGTGCCGATGAGGCCCCGATCGGTGGTGAGGCCCGAGCGCGGGTTGAAGTCTCCCATCTCGTTGTTGAGCAGGAACCCCGCCCCCGGGACCACGATCTTGGAGCCGTATCCGGCCTCCAGGGTGTACGTCACAGACACGGCCATCCCGCTGGCGTCCACGACCGAGTAGTGGGTGGTCTCGGGACTCTCCTCCGGCAGTGCGATGTCCGACACCTCGGAGGTCGACGCCCGGTCCGTCAGGATGTCCCGTCGCAGGAGAGCGGCGTAGCTCTTGTCGGTGAGACGCTCGACCGGAACGGAGACGAAGTCCGGATCCCCCAGGTAGAACGCACGGTCCCGGTAGGCCCGCCGCATGGCCTCGACCATGAGGTGGATGGTCTCCGGGCTGTTGTGTCCCAGAGATCGGAGGTCGTAGCCCTCCAGGATGTTGAGCATCTCCACCAGGGCGACCCCGCCGGACGACGGAGGAGGCATCGAGATGATGTCGTATCCCCGGAAGGTCCCCTGGACCGGTGTCCGCTCCACGGCCTCGTAGCGGGCCAGGTCTTCCTCGGTGATCAGGCCTCCGCTGCGTCCCATCTCCCTGGCCAGCAGTTCGGCGGTTTCGCCCAGGTAGAACCCGTCGCGCCCCTGGTTCTGGATCCGCTCGAGCGTGTTGGCCAGGTCCCCCTGGACCAGGTTCTCGCCTGGAGCATAGGGGGTTCCGCCCCTGGAGAAAGCCTCGACGCTGGCCGGGTACGGCTCCATGCGGGGAAGCACCCGCTCCAGTGAGCCGGCCAGGCCCTCCGAGAGCTCGAACCCGTAGCGGGCGAGGTCCACGGACGGGCGAACCAGGTCCGCCCAGGCGGCGGAGCCGAGTCGCTGGTGGGCCAGGGCAAATCCGGCCACGGTCCCCGGCACCCCCACGGCCATGTGGGAGTTGTGATGGATCTGCGAGGAGTATTCGCCGTCCCGGTCCAGGAACATCTCCGGGTAGGAGGCCAGCGGCGCCTTCTCCCGGAAGTCGAAGGCCGTCACCTCCCCGTCGGGACGTCGGACGACCATGAATCCGCCGCCACCGATGTTGCCGGCCGTGGGGTGGGTCACCGCCAGCGCGAATCCGGTTGCGATGGCCGCGTCCACGGCGTTGCCCCCCGCGGCGAGGACGTCGGCGCCCACCTGGCTGGCCAGGTGGTTCGCCGACACGACCATCCCTCCGGTGGTACGGAGAGGGGCGTTGGCGGAGTCCCGGCCGAGGACCGTTTCGACCGACTGTGCGGCCAGTCCGGCGGAATCCGGGCTCTGGACCCAGGCTCCGGGTATGGGGGCCAGCCCGAGCGCCAGGGCGGCGTAGAGGGTCAGCGCGGCGAGCCCTCGGCCTCGACGGCGGGGGGCGGGGGCGTGGCGGGGAGTATCCTCGGTGTGAACCATCCGGCGTCCGGCTGTGTCTTCGTTTCGTGGGAACGCCCGGCTTGCAGACGAGCCTGCCGAGCAAACAACCCTGCAGAATAGGGGTTTTCGAGGGGGGTCCTCAACCTTCGCGAGACGACCGCGCACGGTCAGGTCCCTCGAATCTCCCCACCGCTACACGGAGCCGGGGTCGCTCGGCGGAAGGGGCGGGCGCGGAAAGAAGGGACTGGTTCGCCGGACGTACTCGGCGTACCCGGGTCTCCGGGCGGCCATGTCACGCTCAAGGAGGGGGACGCCGGACACGCGGGTCAGGAGCCAGGTCATCACCAAGGGGGCGGGGAGGGTGACCCAGCCCCAGGGGACCGAGACGGCGAGGAAGTAGTAGCCCCACCAGAGAACCGCGTCGCCGAAGTAGTTGGGGTGGCGGGTGTATCGCCAGAGTCCGGTATCCAGGACTCGGCCGGCGTTCCCGGGATCGGCCTTGAAGCGGGTCAACTGGCGATCGCCCACGGCCTCGAACAGGAACCCGGTGATCCAGAGGAGCACGCCGAGCAGGTCCATCGGACCGAGCCCCCGTGGCGTGTCGGCGGGAATGGCCACCTGGTGGGGCATCGAGATCAGGAGGATCAGCGCGCCTTGCAGGATGAAGACGGTGAACAGGCTCACCCACCGGAATCGGCCCCCCCAGTTCTCCCGCATCGCCCGGTAGCGTGGGTCCTCCCCTTTTCCGCGATTTCGGACACCGATGTGGAGGGAAAGGCGGAGGCCCCAGAACGTGGTGAGGAGAACCAGAATCCAGGCCCGAGGGGTCGGGTCGGGGGTCCCGAGCAGGACGGTCCAGGCCACGAGCGCGAATCCGGTGCCCCAGAAGACGTCCACGATGCTGGCGTCGCGAAGCCGGATGCTCGCCAGCCAGAGTGTCGTCACACAGACCAGGATGACGAGCCCCGCCACGAGGGAGGGGTGGAGGCCTGTGTAGAGCGGCATGGGACCCCCTTCTAGCGCCTTTCGAATCGGAGGTTCTTCACGCGCCCGGCGTCGAGCCGGAATCCGGTGAAGACCCCCGCTTCGGACTCGAACCGGAACTCGATCTCATCCAGGGCGAGGCGCTCAGGTCCGATCACGTCGAGGCGACCCGCCTCCCTCCCCGAGATCTCCAGGAGCAGTTCTCCATCCACGGCGCGAATCCGGTACACGGTGAGGAGCTCCGGCGATCGGAAGTCGCCGGCGAACCGGGCGAGGTCGTCCGCGGAGAGCATGACCTGGGGAGGCTCCTGCCGGACGTCGTTCAGTTCAAGGCCCGGGCTCTCGCCCTCCGTCTCCGTCGGCGGCAGCGGGCTCATCCGGTCCTCGAGGATCGCCTCCCCCACCGCCATGGCCAGTCCCATCGGCTCTACGTCGGCCCGGTTGCAGAGGACCGAGATGCCGGTGTCTTCGTCGGGATAGGTCAGGACGGCCGCGCGGTAGCCGACGAAGGCCCCGCCATGCCCCACCGTGGTCAGCCCGCGGTGGTCGGCCAGTCTGAGGCCCAGCGCGTAGTCCAGCGTATCCCCGGAGGTGAGCACCGCCCGGGTGAGCAGCGCGTCCCGCCACTTCGGGCCGCCCACGACGTCGGCGTGCATGAGGTTGTCGACCCACGGCGTCATCTCCTCCACCGAGGAGAAGACGCCTCCGTCGCCCACCATGGGCAACGTGGTCTGGCTCACGACCCACTCGGATCCGGCGAACGGGTCCTCCATCTCGCCGTCTCCCTCGGGCCGGTACCAGTCCGCCGGCGCGTACCCGGTGGCCCGCCGCGGTACCACGCGCTGCCAGTTGTCGTGGTAATGGGTATCGGGCATCCCCAGCGGCTCGAAGATCCGCTCGTCGGCCACGTCCCCGAGGCTTCGACCGGTGACCCGGAGGACCAGCTGGCTCATGAGGAAGTAGCCCGAGTTGCTGTAGAGGAATTCGGCCCCGGGCGGGAAGTTGAGCTCCTCCTGAGCCGAAAGAACCCGGTACAGGTCCTCGTCGTCGTAGAAGTCGTCGTCTCGATTCCCGGCCAGTCGCATCAGCACCAGGTAGTCCCGGTAGCCGCTGGTGTGGGTCAGGAGGTGTCGGACGGTGACCGGGGACCCGAAGTCAGGCAGCTCCGGGAGGTAGGAGCGGATGTCGGCGTCGAGATCCACGAGGCCGTCCAGGGCGAGGAGCACGATCGTGGCCGCGGTGAACTGCTTTCCGACCGACCCCATGCGGAGGACGGAGCGCGTGTCCAGGGCCAGTCCGTGCTCCAGGTTCGCCATCCCGTAGCCGCGCCCGAAGGCCAGCTCGCCCCCCCGGACCACGCCTACCGCACACCCCGGTGAGCGGGTGTTGTCCATCCCGCCGAAGACCCCATCGATTCCCGCGACGGTGGCGGGGTCGAGGGGCGCCGGCGCGGTGGGGGTGTGCTGGGCGCCGAGTCCGGGGGCGGAGAGGGCCAGCCCCAGTCCCAGCGCGACGGCGTTCCGAGCCCGGAACCCCGACCGGGCGGGGGGGCGGGCCATCACTGGGGCTGCTCCGAGGGGAGGGGCGCGCCGGGCCCCAGGATGACCTCTCCCGGGAGGTTCCCTGTCGCGGACCCGTCCGCGTAGACCACGACGCCGTTCACCCAGACGGAGAGGATCCCCTCGGAGAGGGCAGTAGGATCTTCAGGCGTTGCCCGGTCGATGACCGTCTCCGGGTCGAAGAGGACCAGGTCCGCGGGAAGGCCCTCTCGGATCAGACCCCTCCCGCTGATGCCCGAGTTCAGTGCGCCCCGGTAGGTCATCTTGTGCACCGCCTGGGCCAGGCTCAGCTGCGGAGAGCGGCGCACGTAGCGCCCCAGAATCAGGGGGAATGTTCCAGCGCCTCGGGGGTGAGCCCCGGCCAGCGCCCCGTCGGAGGCGATGTTGGTCTCCGACCACCGGACGAGGTTCGCCACGTCACGAGCGCTCATCGAGGTCCCTAGCATCGACTCCGTACCGCGACCCGTCTCGGCCGCGAGCTGCTGCGACTCGGCCACGAGCTGCATGTAGGTCGTGACGGGATCGACCCCTCGAATCCGGGCAATGGAGTCCAGGGTCAGCCCCACGTACTCCGGGTCCGGGTCGAATCGGGCGATCCGGAACCCCGACGGCGGCACGAGCTCGTCCAGCGCGAATCGGAAGGCGCTGCGGTCCTCGAAGTCTCGCTCCGGCAGAAGGACCGTCATGGTCGACTGCCAGTAGTTGTAGGGGTAGACGTCGGCGCTGACCGAAATCCCCTCCGCCCGGGCCGAGTCCAGCTTGGCCAGGGCCTCCTCGGACCGCCCCCAGAGGCTCTGCATCGCCAGCTTCATGTGGGAGATGTGGACGGGGATCTGGGCTTCGGCTCCGATCCGGAGGGTCTCGTCGAGGGCCTCCCAGAACGCTCTATCCTCGGAGCGCATGTGGCTGGAGTACCGTCCCCCGAACCGGGCCGCCTCCCGGGCCAGGGTGATGACCTCCTCGGTCGTCGAGTAGATCCCGGGGTCGTACTCGAGTCCGGTGCTGAGACCCAGTGCGCCCGCGCGCATGTCAGCCCCGACGAATTCGGTCATCGCACCCACCTCTTCCTCGGTGGCCTCCCGGGCATAGTCCTCCCCGAGGACGGCGGCGCGGATGGAGTTGTGCCCCGAGTATGAGGCGACGTTCACTGCCACGGGCTGCTGCCGCAGACGGGTGAACAGTTCGCCGAGCGGCAGCACCGATCCCCCGTCTGCGCCGGCGACGATGGTCGTGATGCCCTGGCTCACCGCCTCGAGCGCCGTCGGGTCGGACTCGAGGCCCCCGTCGTGATGGCTGTGGGTGTCGATGAACCCCGGCGCCAGGACCATGCCCTCGGCGTCCACCACGACCTCCCCCCGGCGGGGGCGGAGGGACCCGGGATCGACGATCTCCCGGATCCGGCCCTCCGCCACGCGGACGTCCATGGTGGTGATGGGCCCACCGGTGCCGTCGGCTACCTGGGCTCCCCTGATGAGCGTCCATCCCTCGACGGACCCGAATACCCTGCCCTCGCACCCGGTCAGGGCGGCCAGGGAGAGGCTCAGCAGCAGGGGGAGAGATCTGGAGTGGCGCATGGGTACTTCTCGTTCCGGTTCCGAGGGTGGACGGCGAGGTGTGTCCTGGACGACGTGGGGCGAATCCGCCCCCGGGAATTCTGGCACGGCAGAATGGGGACGCAACCTCGGGAGGACCCTTCGGTCACGGAAGGCTGGACCCTGCGGCGCGGGCGGACGTATTGTTGATGCGAGCACCGCCGGCCGAGCGGTCGGGAAGAGGAGAGGGGTACGACGTGTATCGGCGCTGCCTGTTTTGCCGCAAGGAGTTCAGGAAGAACCGGATCCTGGGGAACCTGCCCAGGGGCCGGAACTTCGCATTCGACCCGGTCCAGGGCCGTCTCTGGGCCATCTGTCGCCACTGCCACCGTTGGAATCTCGTTCCCGTGGAGGACCGGGGCGATGCGCTCCAGGAACTGGAGCGGATGGCGCGAGACCACGCCCGCGTCGTTTCCGAGACCGCCCACGTGTCGCTTCTCCGGACCCGGGATCTGGATCTGGTCCGGATCGGCTCCGCCGGCCTGTCCGAGCGGGTCTGGTGGCGGTACGGCACCGAGCTCCGTAGGCGTCATCACCAGGTCACTTCTCCCAGCGGGCGCGTGTCCTCGTACACGTTCGGCGCCATGGCCTACCTCGGTCAGGCCCTGGGTCTCACCGAGATGCACATGGGCGTCACCTGGGAAACCCTGCCCACCGCCGACATCCAGCGCTGGCGGAAATTCGGCTGGGCGGCCTGGTACGGCCGGGAGCGCTGCGAGTTCTGCAACTCGGTCCTGACCACGCTCCGGTTCGACACGTCCTGGTGGATCTATCCGGTGGTTCGGCCGGACGGCTCCATTGCTCTCGGAGTCCCGTGTCCGCGCTGCGATCCCTGGACGCCCGAGAAGATCTACACGGTGCAGGGGGACGAGGCCGCGGGGGTGCTCCGGCGCGTCCTGGCCTATCAGCACGTCACGGGTGCGGGCGAGGGCATGCTCTCGGACGCCTCCAGGGCGATCGAGGACGAGGGCTCTCCCGAGTCGTTCATGAGCCGGACCGCGGACGGAGCGGCCTCCCTCTGGCGCATGGGGCCGACGCGGACCGTGGCGCTGGAGATCGCGCTCAACGAGTCGCTCGAGCGCCGGATGGGCCGGCTGGAGGCCATGGCCCTCGAGCAGATGTGGCGCCGGGAGGAGGAACTGGCCCGGATCGTCGACGAGGAACTGACCCCGACGGCCATCCTGAAGCGTCACCTCGACCGGCTCCCCGTGCGCCTCCTGACCTCGCCCAGGCAGGACCGCTGACGGGGGTCCGGCCCCGACCGGACTCCAGCGACAACCGGCCTCCCGCGACGCCCCGGCCCCCCGCCGCCTTGACGGTTGGGGCCGGGGCGTCGTCATATGCACCCTCGCGGCTCGATCCGGCACCCGCGGCGCAACGACCCCTGGAGTACAGGAATGGCCTCACCCCGCGACGACCTCCTCATCGATCGGTGGAAGGACGAACCGGCGCCTCTGCTGCCGCTTCTCCACGCGTTCCACGACCGGGACGGCTACCTGTCGGACGACGCCATCCGGGCCGTTTCCGCGGGTCTGAAGATCCCCCTGGCCGACCTCTACGGTACGGTCACGTTCTACCACCACTTCGCCCGTGATCCCGGGGGCCGGGAGGCGCCCCGCGTCTGCGACGGCCCGGTCTGCCAGCTGCGGGGATGCGGCGCGATCCAGGATGGATTCGGCGAGGGCGCCGCGAGCGCGATGCCGTGTGCCGGGCGGTGCGACGATCCCGTGCCGATTCTGAAGGGCAACACGGTACTGGTGGGTGTCGCGCCCCATCATCTCGAAGCCCGGGCCACTCCGTTGCCCCCCGGGGTGGAGGATGGTCTGCGGGGCGGGGCGGAGGAATGCGTGTTTCGGCACATCCGGACCCCCGGGAGGGGGAACCTGGCCGGGTACCGGGAGCTCGGCGGTCTGGAGAAGCTCTCGGAATACATCCGGAACGGATCCCCAGAGGATCTCATCGACCTGATCGACGAGAGCGGTCTGGCCGGCCGCGGCGGAGCCGGATTCCCCACCGGTCGGAAGTGGCGCGCGGTGCGGGAGGCGGAGGGCGGCCCGAAGACGGTCGTCTGCAACGCCGATGAGGGCGAGCCCGGCTGCTTCAAGGACCGGGCGCTCATGGACTACGATCCCCACGCCGTCATCGAGGGCATGGTCGCGGCCGGATTCGCGTGCGGCGCCTCCCGCGGGTTCATCTACCTCCGGTACGAGTACCCGGAGACCATGGACATCCTCCACGATGCCATCTCCGCCTGGGAGGAAGAGGGTCTGCTCGGGCCCGGCATTCTGGGGACCGACTTCAGCTTCGACATCTTCGTCCGGAGGGGAGCCGGGGCCTACATCTGCGGGGAGGAGACTTCGCTGCTCAACTCCCTGGAGGGAAAGCACCCGTTCCCGCGGAACCGCCCGCCCTTCCCCGTCACTCATGGCTACGAGGGCACACCCACGGCGGTGAACAACGTGGAGACCTTCGCGTCCGTGGCTCACATCGTCGCGGAGGGCGCGGAGTGGTATCGCTCACTCGGGCGGGGTGACCTGGCCGGGACCAAGGTGATCTCGCTTTCCGGTGACGTGGTCCGTCCCGGCAACTACGAGGTCCCCATGGGCTTCCCGCTCATGGAGCTGATCAACGACTGGGCCGGCGGGCCCGGAGAGGGCCGGACGGTCCAGGCCGTGACCATGGCCGGCCTCTCAGGCGGCTTCCTGGGCGGAGATGACCTGGACGTCACCCTGGATGAGCCCGCCATCCGCTCCAAGGGCAGCTTTCTCGGCGCCGGCGGGATC
>JBDHIJ010000029.1:0-48841 GCA_039587435.1 Gemmatimonadota bacterium | reverse complement strand
CTACACCAACGCCCGCGACCTGGCCCGCTTCGGCATGCTCTACGAGCAGAACGGCGTGTGGGAGGGGGAGCGGCTCATCTCGGAGGAGTGGATCGACTTCGTCCGGACTCCGGCGCCCGCCACCGCCAGCACCGGCAACCAGTACGGCGGCCAGTGGTGGCTGGTTCCCGACAGCCGGAACGACGTCCCGAAGGACGCCTACTCGACAGCCGGAAACCGGGGGCAGTACGTGGTGGTGGTGCCGAGCCACGACCTGGTGATCGTCCGGCGGGGCCTGGACTACGGCCGTCAGGGCTTCAACCGCTGGGACCTCACCCGCGAAGTGCTCAAGGCCTTCCCGACCGTGTCCGCCGACGCCTCCGGCAGCTAGCGGAACGTCCCGGGAGACCCGCCCGGGGGGCGGGTCTCCCGGTCAGGAGGGGTCCGGGACCCCCAGCTCCGTCCGGACCGCCGGCGCCACCCGCGTGCCCAAGAGCTCGATGGCCCTGAGAACCTCCGCGTGGGGCATCGGCCCGACGGTGAGCTGGATCAGGAAGCGGTCGTGCCTGAACAGGGCGTGCTGCGCCAGGATCTTCTCCACCACCTGATCCGGATCCCCGACGAAGAGGGCTCCGTGGAGCTGGGTCTCGGCGTCGAACTGTCCCCGGCTGGGCGGTGGCCAGCCCCGCTCCCTGCCGATCCGGCCCATGACCTCGGCGAAGGGTGGGAACGCCGTGTCCGCCGCGGTCCCGCCGTCCTCGGCGATGAAGCCGTGGGAGTTGATGCTCACCTTCAGATCCCCGGGGTCGTGCCCGGCCCGCTCCCCGGCCTCGCGATAGAGGTCCACGAACTGGGCGAAGCGGTGCCAGTGCCCCCCGATGATGGCCAGTGCCATGGGGAGGCCCAGGGTACCCGCCCGGACGACCGACTGGGGCGTACCGCCCACCGCGACCCACACCGGGAGCGGGTCCTGGTGCGGTCGGGGGTACACTCCGCGATCGTCGATTCCCGGTCGGTGACCGCCCCGCCAGGTCACCCGCTCCGACTCGCGCATGCGCAGCAGCAGCTCGAGCTTCTCGGCGAACAGTTCGTTGTAGTCCGACAGGTCCTGCCCGAAGAGCGGGAACGACTCCGTGAACGACCCCCGACCCGCCATGATCTCGGCCCGACCCTCCGTCAGAAGGTCGAGCGTGGCGAAGTCCTGGAACACGCGGACGGGATCATCGGAGCTGAGCACCGACACCGCACTCGAGAGCCGGATCCGGGTCGTCCGGGAGGCCGCGGCGGCCAGCACCACGGCGGGCGACGAGACCGCATAGTCGGGTCGGTGGTGCTCCCCCACCCCGAATACGTCGAGCCCGACCTGGTCGGCCAGTTCGATCTCCTCCATCAGGTCGCGGAGGCGCCGGCCGGCGCCCATCTGCCGGCCCGTTTCGGGATCGATCCGGGTCTCCGCGAAGGTGTAGATGCCGATTTCCATGAGGTCCCTCGCGACGTGGAGGAATAATGACGTAACTGTTGCCCAAACCGCTCATGGGACATTGTGTTGTTGAAGGTTGCCCACGAGGCACGAAAATGGGTAATCTCCCCCGTCTTAATCTTCCACAGGGCGAATCTTCGTGACTGCTGCGATCAGCCTCCCGGCCCTCATCCAGGGCGGCATGGGTGTGGGCGTGTCCAACTGGCAGCTGGCCAGGACCGTCTCCATGCACGGCCACCTCGGCGTGGTCTCGGGCACCTGCCTCGACAACCTGATGGTTCGGCGTCTATCCGACGGCGACCCGGGCGGTCACATGCGGCGTGCCCTGGAGGCGTTTCCCATCCCGGAAATCGCGCAGGAGGCCCTGGACCGGTTCTTCAACCCCGAGGGACGGGCCGAAGACGAAAAGTACCCGGTCTTGCCCATGTACCGGCACGTGGTCAAGAAGTTCACCCACGAAATGACGGTACTGGCGAACTTCTGCGAGGTGTGGCTGGCCAAGCAGGGGCACGACGGCGTGGTGGGCATCAACCTTCTCACCAAGGTCCAGATGCCCAACCTGCCGTCGCTCTACGGGGCCATGATGGCCGGTGTGGACTACGTCCTCATGGGCGCCGGGATTCCCAAGGACATTCCCGGCGTGCTCGACCGGTTCGCCGAGCACCTGCCGGCATCGATCCGGCTGGACGTGGAGGGCGAGGAGCGGGGCGAGTCGACCTGGCTGGAGTTCGATCCCACCGCTCTCTGGGAGCGGCTCCCGGGCATGCTGAAACGACCCAAGTTCCTGCCCATCATCGCCTCCAACTCCCTGGCCATGATGCTGGCCCGGAAGGCCAACGGTGCCATCGACGGCTTCATCGTCGAGGCCCCGACCGCAGGCGGTCACAACGCCCCACCCAGGGGCGAGCGGATCCTCAACGAGAAGGGCGAGCCCCAGTACGGGGAACGGGACGAGGTGGACCTGGCCAAGCTGGCCAGGCTCGGCCTGCCCTTCTGGGTGGCCGGAGGTGCCGGTCGCCCCGGAGCCCTGGAGGAGGTCCAGCGCCAGGGCGGAGCCGGGATCCAGGTCGGCACCCTCTTCGCGTTCTGCGACGAGTCGGGGATCGATCCGGTGGTCCGCCGGAAGATCGTGGAGCAGAGCCGGGACGGTTCGCTGGAGGTTCGAACCGACGGAAGAGCGTCTCCCACGGGCTTCCCCTTCAAGGTGGTCCAGGCGGAGGACAGTCTGGCCAACCCGGAGGTCTACGAGAACCGAACCCGGATCTGCGACCTGGGCTACCTCCGGGCCGCGTACCGCACCGAGTCGGGCAGGGTCAACTTCCGCTGCCCGGCCGAGCCGGTGAAGACCTACGTCAAGAAGGATGGCGACGAGGCCGATACGGTGGGCAGGAAGTGCCTCTGCAACGCCCTGTTCGCGGACATCGGCCACGGCCAGTTCCGCGGGGATGAGGGTGTGGAACGTCACCTGCTCACCGCGGGCGACGACCTGCAGATCCTCGGGCAGTTCCCCCTCATCGCCTGGGGGCGGTCCGGCCTTCCTGACACCGGTCATCTCGCTGAACTCCTTCCGGAGTGAGTCCGTGTCCCACCCGGACTCGTCGATCTCGCTGGCCTGAACGCCCCTGCGGAGCATGGTCTCCAGGTCCTCGATACGCTGGCGGGCCGTATCCACGAACACGCTGTGCCCTTCCCTGCGGGACTCCCGCAGGTGCCGAAGGGACTCCTCGTCATGCCTGAGGAACGTCCTGGACGCCCGGAACGCCTGATACGCGGGGAAACCGAGGTGGTTCAGGAGGTCCGACCCGGCCCGGAGCGCCGTATCCAGCTGGTGCCGATACACGTGCTCCACCCCCATCTCGAGGAGCTCGTTGGCGTCGCCCCAGTCCCAGGCCCGGGCCATGATCTTCAGCTGGGGGAAGTGCTTCTGGGCCATCTCAACCACGGCCCGGGTACGCTCGGGAGTGTCCACGGCCACCACGAGCCACTGGGCCGTTCCCGCCCCGGCCGTCTCCATCAGATCGTGACGTGTGGAGTCCCCGTAGAACACCGTAAGGCCCATGGACCGCAGCAGGTCCACCTGGTCGGAATCGTGGTCCAGGACCGTGGCTTCGATCCCCTTCCCGCGCAGCAGCCGTCCCACGGTGGACCCGAACCCACCGAATCCGGCGATGATGACCTGGCACTGGCGATCGATCTCGTCCGCCTCGCGGTCGCTGGTCTCCTTCGTCCCCACGCGGGGCCGAATCACCCGGTCGTTGAAGAGCAGCAGCAGCGGCGTCAGCGTCATGGACAGGGCGACGGCGGCGACGAGCGGATCCACCTGGCCGGAGGTCAGAACGCCCTCCTGGCTGGCGAAGGACAGCAGCACGAAGCCGAATTCCCCCATCTCCGCCAGCGAGAACGCGAACAGGAAGCCCTGGTCGGGCCCCATCCTGAAGGCCCGCGCCAGCCCCAGGAGAATGGCGAGCTTCAGGGTCATGATCCCGAGGGTGAGTCCGAAAACCGTCACCGGATCGCCGGCGATGAGAGCGAAGTCGATGGATGCCCCGACGGCGATGAAGAAGATCCCCAGAAGTAGACCCTTGAACGGCTCTACGTCCGCCTCCAGCTCGTGGCGGTACTCGCTGCTGGCGAGCACCACCCCGGCCGTGAACGTCCCCAGGGCCGGGCTGAGTCCCAGCCGCATCATGAGCAGCGCGATCCCGATGACCAGGAGCAGGGCCGCCGCCGTGAAAACCTCGCGCATGCGGGCCCGGCCCAGTTCCCGGAACACCGGCGAGAGGAGGTAGCGCCCCCCCACGATGATCCCGGCCACGGCAAGGAGCACCACTCCGGTCTGTGCGATGGGAGAGAGCCCCGAGATCCAGGTCTCGGCATGATGAGCAGCGTCGGCGGCCGCTTGGGCGGTGCCGGAGGCCGCGTCCGCGACCCCCTCCGCGCCACCATGATCATCCCCGCTCTCCAGTCCGTCTCCCAGGGTGAGAAGCGGAAGGATGGCCAACATCGGAATGACCGCGATGTCCTGAAATAGCAGCACGGAGAACGCGCTCTGTCCCCCTGACGTCTGCAGAAGGCCCTTCTCGGCCAGGGTCTGCAGCACGATGGCGGTCGAGGACAGAGCGGCCACCATCCCGACGGCCACGGCCTGCTGCCAGGGAAGGCCGAACACCATGCCGAGGGCCGCGACGGCGGCGGTGGTGATCCCGACCTGGAGCCCGCCAATCCCCACGATGGGGCCCCTCATTCTCCAGAGGAGCGCCGGGTTGAGCTCCAGCCCGATGACGAAGAGCATCATCACCACGCCGAACTCGGCGAAGTGCATGACGTCCTCCCCTTCGGCGCCGACCAATCCGAGCCCGAACGGGCCGATGACGGCTCCGGCGAGGAGGTAGCCCAGGACCGATCCCAGGCCCAGTCGCTGGGCCAGCGGGACCGCGACCACCGCGGCGAGAAGGTAGACGAACGCGTCAACGAGGAAGGCGTCGAGACTCATGGCGCAGCCACCACTTCCGGAAGATGACGGCCCTCGGCGAGCCCGAGCAGGAACTCCCCGTACTCGCCGGCGATCCGATCCAGGTCCTCAGGTGTGAGTCGATTGGTACCCCAGACGACCCATGGCTTCAGGTACTCCATGCGGCACAGCGTCGCGGTCCGCTCGATGGGTGCGAAGAACTCCTCTAGCGTCCGCCGGTGGAACCCGTCCCGGGTATAGGCTTCGGCCGATCCACCCGTGGATACCACCGAGATCACCTTCTTTCCCGCCAGGGCAGTGCCCTCCTTCCCGTAGGCCCATCCGTGCTGGAGCACCAGGTCCACCCACTGCTTCAGTAGCGGGGGCATGCCGTACCAGTAGACCGGGTGCTGCCAGACCACGATGTCGTGAGCCGCCAGGAGGGCCTTCTCTTCCGGAATCTGAACCTGGAAGTCCGGGTACAGCTCGTAGAGATCGCGGAACGTGATGTCCGGGTGGTCCGGCACCTCGCGGATGAGGCGACGGTGGGTCCGGGATTTCTGAATGACCGGGTGGGCGAAGAGGATCAGAACACGGGGCATGTCGCAACCGGGGAGAGGGTCAGTGGCGTGTCCAACCCGCGGGGAGCCGGGGGGTTCCGAGGCGATTCAGCTTGACCACGGAACCCGGCCCTAGGCAAGATGGAAACTCCACCTCTCGCGATGGGCGGTCCGTGCACAACCCCCCGCCCCACGGCCCCACTCGAGTTCGAGACCTTTTATGCCGACCCCCGCCCCGCGCCGGTCACTCTGCCCCCGTATCCCCACCGCCTGCTTTGCCGGCGCCCTCGTGCTCACCCTGGCCGGCTGCGGCGGGGACTCTGGCGGAGGCGGAGGCGGCATCGGTGGGCCTTCGGGTCCGGACCCGGGCACCGTGGTGGCCTCGATCCAGGTCACCCCGCTGCTTTCCAACATCGAGATCGGCGAGACCGTCCAACTGCAATCCGTGGTGATCAGTCAGGCCGGGACCACCATGACCGGCGTGACCCTGACCTGGACCAGCAGCGCCTCGTCCGTGGCCACGGTCAGCTCGAGCGGTCTGGTGACGGGCCTGGCCGCCGGGAACACCACGAGCTCGGCGCCGGCGCAGGGGAAGACCGGCACCGCCAGCGTCACCGTCATCGATCCCAACCCCCCGGAGGCCCCCACCGACGTGTCGGCGGTGACGGTCAGCGACACCGAGATTCTGGTCACCTGGAGTGACAACTCCAACAACGAGACCGGGTTCGAGATCCTGCGCGAAGCCGTGCCGAGCGGGGTTTCGAATGCGGGTGCCGGAGGGGCAGGCGCGACCGCCGCCTTCGTGAAGGTCGGCGAGGTGGG
Source organism: Gemmatimonadota bacterium (assembly GCA_039587435.1). GTDB lineage: Bacteria > Gemmatimonadota > Gemmatimonadetes > Longimicrobiales > Gaopeijiaceae > JBDHIJ01. The sequence goes on along the minus strand of JBDHIJ010000029.1, from coordinate 42,549 downwards.
CGCCAACGTCACGTCCTTCCGGGACACGGGCCTCGACCCGGACACCGGATACCGCTACGCCGTCAACGCCTGCAACGCCAACGGCTGCGTGGAGGCTCCCGAGGAGTCGGACGATACGAGGACGAACCCGACCCTCGTCCTCATCACCGATGAGTTGCCCAACGGGACGACAGAGACGGCGTATGAGGCCACCCTGCAGGCCACTGGGGGAGACGGCTCCTACGTGTGGGAGATCGCGTCCGGCGAACTCCCGGACGGCCTGAGCCTGGACGGCGGCAGCGGCACGATCTCGGGCACGCCCACGGTTTCCGGGCCCTTCGCCTTCGTGGTGGAAGTGACGAGCGGCGACGGGCAGGAGGACGATCAACTGCTCGACATCACCATCCTGGAGCAGATCCTCCCGCCGGAGATCGATGAGGTCACGCTCCCGCCGGGTGTCGTCGGCACCGCCTATTCCCAGACGCTCACCGCCTCCGGGGGGGACGGCTCCTTCGACTGGGAGGTCACGTCGGGCGACGTCCCCCCTGGACTGACCCTCGACGCGGCGACGGGCGAGATCGGTGGCACCCCGACCACGGCCGGCCAGTTCGATTTCGAGGTCACGGTGACCAGCGCCGAGATGTCCGACGCGGCGGACTTCTCCATCCAGATCCTGGATGCCCTGGAAATCACCACCGCCTCCGATCTCCCAACCGCGATCGTGGGTGAGCCGTACGCGTTCAACCTCGAGGCTACGGGCGGTGCCGGGGGCTACACCTGGTCCGTAGCCGTCGGCGCAACTCCGGCGGGCGTGACGCTCGGGGCGGACGGATCGCTGACCGGGACGCCCACCACCGTGGAGGAGGCCGTGTTCACGGCTGAGGTAACCTCTATCGATGGGCAGGTAACCGATCGAGAGTTCACCCTCTCTGTACAGGAGGGACTGGGCATCACCACCACCTCCCTCCCGAACGGGGTCATCGGGGAGGCCTACAGCCAGACCCTCGGAGCCACCGGAAACCGGGGCCCGGTGACCTGGTCGGTGTCGGACGGCGACCTTCCCGACGGACTCGCACTCGATCCCGGCACCGGAGCCATCGACGGCACGCCCACGGCGATCGGCTCATTCACCTTCGAGGTGACCGCCAGGGACGACGAGGACGCGGCCACGGCGAGCTACACGGTTGGCATCTTCGACCCGCTGACCATCAGCACCCCGGAGGAACTGCCCAACGCCATCGTCGGCGAGGCCTACACGTTCCAGATGGAGGCCAGCGGCGGGGATGGCTCCTACTCCTGGTCCATCGTGGGCGGCGCTCTGGCCGACGGGCTCGGCCTGACCGGGGAGGGCGAGATCGCCGGAACCACCACCGAGGTCGAACTGGCTCTGGTCACCATCGAGGTCACCTCCGGAGACGGGCAGACCACGAACTCGACCTTCGGCCTGTGGTCGCTGGAGCGCCTCGTGATCACCACAGAGTCCCTGCCCGACGGCGAGGCGGGGGTGGCCTACTCGGCGACGCTGACCGCGGTCGGAGGCGCGGACCCCTACACCTGGGCCGTCAGCGAGGGAGACCTGCCCGATGGGCTGACCCTCGACGGAGAGACCGGCGAGATCTCGGGGACACCCGCCGGCGGAGGCGAGTCCGCGTTCACGGTCCAAGTCGTGGGAGCCGAGGGCGAGACGGCCACCGCGGAGTTCACCCTCACCGTTCGGGTGCCGGTCGTGATCACGACGACCTCGCTCCCCGACGGCGAGCTCGGTGAGGCCTATTCGGAGGCTGTGGAGGCGACCGGGGGTGACGGCACCTATGCCTGGGCCATCGAGTCGGGATCGCTTCCCGACGGTCTCTCCCTGGATCCGGGCACCGGCGCGATCACCGGAACGCCCACCACGCTCGAGTCCGCCACGTTCACGCTCGGTGTGACGAGCGACGGGGCTTCGGACTCGCAGGAGCTCACGATCACCATCGTTCCCGCGCCGGTCAGCCTGGCCCGGACCTTCCTGGGGCAGGGATACCCGGGCGAGTCGTTCACCGCGACGCTCAGTGCCTCGGGAGGGGATGGGAGCAGCTTCACGTTCTCTCTGAGCCAGGGGACGCTCCCGGCGGGTCTCACGCTCAACCCATCCACCGGTGAGATCGCCGGTACGCCCACCACTCCCGGCGTGGCGTTCCTGGAGTTCCAGGCGGAGAGCGGGGGCGCGACCGACACCGAGTTCTTCACCCTCGCCATCTCCAACAACCCGTCCACCGGGTTCAACATGTCGGTCGTGAGCGTGTCCGAGACCATCCCGTCGGCGGACATCCAAGCGTCGGTGGACGACGCCGTGGCCCGGTGGGAGGCCGCGATCACCGGGGATCTTCCCGCGGGGAGCTTCCTGCCCACCGCGTTCGACAGCGGAAGCTGTGGGGGACCCACCGAACTCAATGGCGAGACGGTGGACGACATCGTGGCCATCCTGCGGCTGGAGAATATCGACGGACCGGGGAAGATCCTGGGATCCGCGGGACCGTGCTGGGTTCGCGAAAACGGGGAGTCTCCAAACCAGTGGGTGACCTCCGCCGGAATTCTCACCCTGGACACCTCCGACATCGGGGGGTGGGGCGTGGAGCGCCGATTCAACGTGATCTGGCACGAGGTCGGCCACATCATGGGGATCGGCACCCTCTGGGAGTCGTTCGGGAATGACCTGTTGACCGGCGACTGCAGCGGCGGGCCCCTGCCCGAGTGGTACGCGCGGGATGATCGAGGTCGAGGCGGACGGCGGCCCGGGCACGCGCTGCGGTCACTGGAACGAGGAGTCGTTCCTGGACGAGATGATGACCGGATTCGCCCCGGCCGAGGGCGTGCTCGCCCCCATCGCCGCGTTCACCATCGGGGCGCTGGACGACCTGGGATACGTGGTGGACACCAGTGCGGCGGACGCCTACGCCATTCCCGCGGGTGCGCTTCGGGCGCCGGAGTCCGGCGACCGCCTGGACCTGCGGGGTGACATCCGGGTGGGACCGATCTTCCTCCAGCGCCCGGACGGGATCGTGGAGCGCATCGACGCGATGCGACCGAGGTGATGAGATCCGGGCGTCACCCGGCGGCAGGAAGGCGCACGACCCCCGGCATCGGTGCGGGGGTCGTCGCGCTGGCGGCCGTCCTGCCCGGCCCCGGGTTCGCGCTCGATCAGGTTGCCGGCCAGGAGCTGACGCCCCCACCCCCACCCTTCTTCCGGGCCATGGAGTTCTACACCGGCACCGGCGGCCGCGTGGACGACCTCCAGGCTCGACAGCAGCTGACCATCGCTCTGGAGACGGGTCACCCGGTCGCGCGCATGTGGCTGGCCCGCATCTACTCCCGCGGTCGCATGGGAGAGCCTGCGGACCCGGACCGGGCCCGCGTCCTCGCATCGGAGATCCTCCCCGAGATCCGGCGCAGAGCGGAGTTGGGGGAGGTCGAGTCGATCTTCCTCGTCGGCACCGCGTACGACGAGGGCCTTGGTGTCGCGGAGGACCCGGTCGAGGCGGCCCGGTGGCACCGGCGGGCCGCGGAACTGGACCACGTGCTGGGGGCTCACGTCCTCGGCAACCAGTACGCGGCGGGACGGGGTGTCCCCCAGGATCCCGGCGAGGCGGTTCGATGGTGGCTCCCGGCCGGCCGGGCCGGCGACGCCGTGGTCCAGCTCAGGCTGGGGGAGGCCTACGAGCAGGGCCTCGGGGTGGAGACGGACCTCGAGGAGGCCCTGCGCTGGTATCGGGACGCAGCCGGCCGGGGGAACACGGCTGCCGACGAAGCCCTGGCCCGGCTGGGGCTGGACGCCGGCGCCGCTTCTTGACCGGGCTCCGGGCGCCGGACAACTTCCCGCCTCCCCACCCCATTCGAGAGGAAGTCATGCGCAGTCGCAGTCTTTTCGCCCTCGCATCCGGTCTTGTGGTCGTGACGGCCGGCGTGCTGTACGCCCCCTCCCCCGCCGCCGGTCAGGACCAGCGCCTCCCCCAGGACACGGCCATCGTGTCCAACCACTCCGTGACCATTCGCGGGGTGGAGGTGCCGTACCGGGCCACCACGGGGACCCAGCCCGTCTTCGACGCGGACGGCAACGTCATCGCGTCGCTGCTCTACACCTTCTACGAGCGGACCGACGCGGCCTCGGAAGACCGGCCCCTCATGATCTCCTTCAACGGAGGCCCCGGCTCGGCCTCGCTGTGGATGCACCTGGGGTACACCGGCCCCAAGCAGCTCCGCATCGACGACGAGGGCTACCCGGTCCAGCCCTTCGGAGTGAGGGACAACCCGAACTCCATCCTGGACGTGGCGGACATCGTGTTCGTGAACCCGGTCAACGTGGCCACGTCGCGGATGGCCGAGGGCGCCGAGCGCGAGACGTTCTTCGGGGTCAACGAGGACATCGCGTACCTGGCGGGGTGGATCGAGACGTTCGTCACCCGGCACGATCGCTGGCCGAATCCGAAGTTCCTCATCGGAGAGAGCTACGGTACCACCCGGGTATCGGGGCTGGCCGGAGTCCTCCAGGGGCGACACTGGATGTACCTGAACGGCGTGATCCTGGTGTCGCCGACCGCGCTGGGCGTGCCGCGGGAGGGCCCCATGCGGGACGCCCTCTACCTTCCCAACTACACGGCCACGGCCTGGTACCACGGCCGGCTCGAGCCGTCACTGCAGAACCGGGGACTGCTGGACGTCCTGGACGAAGTGGAGACCTGGACCCTGGACACGTACCTGCCGGCCCTGGCCCGCGGGGGATCGCTGGACGAGTCCACCCGCATGGCCGTCGCGGAGGCGGCGGGGCGCTACTCCGGCACGTCCACGGAGTGGTACCTGGACCACAACCTCCGTCCCGAGGTCGGGGAGTTCCGGAAGGAACTGCTCCGCGAAGACGGCATGACCGTGGGTCGTCTCGATGCCCGCTACAAGGGCTACGATCGGGAGAACGCCGGCGAGTCCTACGACTACGATCCGGCCCTGAGCGCATGGAATCACGCCTTCGCGCCGGCCATCAACGAGTACCTGCGCAACGAGCTGGGATTCGAGAACGACATCCGCTACTACCTCTTCGGTCCGGTCCGCCCCTGGGGCCAGGGGAGCACCTACGCGACGGACAACACCGGAGAGCAGCTCAGACAGGCCATGCACGAAAACCCGTATCTACACCTGCTGGTGCAGGCCGGGTACTACGACGGTGGGACCGACTACTTCTCGGCCAAGTACACCATGTGGAACCTGGACCCGCGGGGCCTCCTGCAGGACCGCATGTGGTTCAGGGGCTACGAGAGCGGCCACATGATGTACCTCCGAGCCGAGGACATCGTCACCTCGAACCAGGACATCCGTGATTTCATCGCCTGGTCCATGGAAGCCACGCAGGAGTCCGCCGGTTATCGGTAGGTCCGGCGCGCTCCGCGTTCTGGCGTCCGGGCTGGTCCTGCTGGCCTGCTCGGACGCCGGGACCGGCACGGGCCCCGGGGAAGAGGTGATGTCGGTCCGGGTGACACCCTCCACGGCCCAGATCGAGATCGGCGAAACACTTCAGTTCCAGGCGGTCGCGCTCAACGCCCGCCGAGAGGAGATCTCCGGGGTCACGTTCACATGGACCTCCTCGGATCCAGGTGCGGCCACGGTGAGCGGGACCGGCCTGGCCACGGGGGTTGGCGCCGGCCCCACCTTCATCGACGCGACCGTCCAGGACGTCTCGGGTACGGGCAGCCTTTTCGTCAGCGATCCGAATCCGCCCGACCCTCCCTCCGACCTCACCGCACGGGCCCTCAACCACACCTCCATCCGGCTGGAGTGGACCGACAACAGCCGGAGCGAGACCGGGTTCGAAATCTGGAGGGCGGAAGGCCCGCCCGCGGGAGTGGAACCGGAATATTCCCGGTGGGCGGTCCCGGCGGCCGGGATCCGGTCCAGCACGGATAGCGAGCTCCCGCCGGAGAGCCGATGGCTCTATCGGATCCGGGCCTGCAACGTCAACGGGTGCTCGCCGTTCTCGAACGACGCCGAGGCCACCACCAACGGAGCCCTGCAGATCACCAGCCCCGCCGTTCTTCCGGAGGGCGACCGAGGCGAAGCCTACGCCGTCAGCCTCTCGGCCGAGGGCGGCGGTGGAGGCCACGTCTGGGCCGTGACGGAGGGAACGCTCCCCGACGGCCTCTCCCTGAGCCCCGGGGGAGAGATCTCCGGCACCCCCACCGGGGTCGGCACCTCGGAGTTCACGATCCGCGTGCGGAGCAGCGACAACCAGGAGGTCCTCCAGGAGGCCGAACTGTTCGTGCTCGGACCCCTCGCCGTCACCACCCAGTCGCTGCCCGACGGCGACGTATCGCGGGACTACCAGTCGAGGCTGGAGAGCCTCGGGGGGCGTCCGCCGGTCCGGTGGACCGTGTCCGATGGTGCGCTCCCCCCAGGGGTCACCCTGGACCCGGAGACCGGTGCCCTGACCGGGCTCCCCCTGGAGGTCGGGGCGTTCCCCTTCACCGCCACCGCCATCAGCCAGGACCAGCAGGTGGACGAGGCGGCGCTCTCCATTGTCGTCGAGCGGTTCCCGCTGGAGTTGGCGTCATCCATCCTCACCGGAGGGCTGGTGGGCCAGGACTACAGCCGGCTCCTGAATGCGACGGGCGGAAAGGGTGCGCGGCGGTGGAGCGTGGAGCCGGGGGGGGATCCACTCCCCACTGGGCTTCTTCTCGACGAGCAGACGGGAGAGATCCACGGCCGCCCCGAGCGGACGGACACGGCCAACCTGGTGATCCGGGTCACGACAGCCGACGAGACCGCCACCGCCGAGATGCAGCTCCAGGTCCGACCCGGTCCCCTCACCGCGGGGCCGTACCTGGGTGGCGCCTACGTGGGTGTCCCGTTCCAGGGAGATCTCGGTGTCCGCGGCGGAGATGGGATCGAGTACGGGTACGTCCTGGTGAGCGGAACGCTCCCGCTCGGGATGAGCCTCGATCCCTTCACGGGCGAGGTCTCCGGCACGCCGCAGGAGCCGGGGATCAGCTTTGCCCGCGTCCGGGTGGAGAGCGCCGGCTTCGCCCTGTTCCTGAACGTGGATTTCACCGTATCCACGGCCCCACCGGATCGGTTCAACATGTGGGCCCGGAACGTGGCCGGTTCCCGGCCCAGCGACAGGGTTCAGGCAGCCATCAAGGAAGTTCTCGCGCGCTGGGAGGAGATCGTGGTCGGAGATCTCCCCGACTGGACGCTTCCCGACGATCCGGACGTGATCCCCGACGAAAGGTGCGGTGGCAACGGGGCGAGGATCCGCGGCGGCAGCGGCGACGACGTGACGGTGCTGATCAACATCGCCCCGATCGACGGACCGGGAAGCACGCTGGGCTTCGCCGGGCCGTGCTACGTGAGGACCATAGACACCGGTCAGTGGGTCACCTCGGTCGGGATCCTGACCCTGGACTCGGCGGACCTGTCCGGCATGCCCGAGTCCACGCTGTTCAGCCTGATCTGGCACGAGATCGGGCACGTCATGGGGATCGGAACCCTCTGGCGGTTCGGCAACGACCTCCTGGCCTTTCCGGGTAGTCCCGACCCCCGCTACACGGGCGAGGGCGGCATCGCCGGATACCAGCACGCGGGCGGACAGGACCCCTCGGTGCCGGTGGCCAACACCGGGGGATCCGGGACCCGGGACTCGCACTGGCGGGAGTCGACGTTCGACGAGGAGATCATGACGGGCTACTCCGAGGTCGGAGGCCTCGACCAGCCCATCAGCCTCATGACCGTCCTCTCCCTGCAGGACCTGGGCTTCCAGGTCGATTCGACCCAGGCCGACCCGTTCTCCATCAGCGTCGCCGGAGCACCCGGTGGCGGAGCCGGTGGAGCCAACCGCGGGCGGGAGCTGAACGATATCCTGATCGAGCCCATCCGGTTCGTCCGGGCGGACGGCTCGGTTATCGAAGTCCCCCGCCTCCGTCGCTGATGACGGGCCCAAACCGCCCGACACCCTCGCAGCTCAGGTCGCTCCGGACGGCCGACCCGATCCTTGGAAAGGCGATGGAGCGGGTCGATCCGTTCCCCGGGTTCCCCCTGAAGCGCTACTACGACTCCCATTTTCACGCGCTGGCTCGCTCCATCATCTACCAGCAGCTGGCAGGGAACGCGGCCGCCAGCATCCATGGGAAGGTGAGCGCACTCACGCCGGGTAGCGCGTTTCCGACTCCCGAGGAGTTCCTGGAGATGTCGGAGGCTCAGCTCCGGGGCGCCGGACTGAGCCGGGCCAAGATGAAGTCCATTCTGGACCTGTCCCGGAAGGTCGTGGACGGCGACATCCGCCTGCGGTCGGTGGCCCGGAGGCCCAACGACGAGGTGATCGCCGAGCTGACCTCCGTCTGGGGCATCGGCGAGTGGACCGCCCAGATGTTCCTCATGTTCCGCCTGGGCCGGCTGGACATCATGCCCGCCGGAGACCTGGGCGTGCAGGAGGGGGTCCGGCGCCTGGACCGGCTCGAGGAGCGGCCGACACCGGGGGAAGTGAAGGCCCGGGCGGAGGTCTGGGCGCCGCTGCGGTCGGTGGCGGCCTGGACCCTCTACCGGGTGGCGGACGAGTAGTCGTCCCGGTGCACCCCGAGAACGGACCGCCCGGAGGGGTCCGTCACATTCCGAAGACTCTCGTCCCAGGCCAGGGCTTCGGGGGTGCTGCAGGCCACCGACGGGCCGCCGGGCACCGTCGCCGCGGCTCCCGGCAACGGAAAGTGCTCCTCGAAGATGGTCCGGTAGAAGTACGCTTCCTTCGTGGCGGGGGGGGTCACCGGGAACCGGGTGGCGGCATGCTCCAGCTCCCGATCCGAGACCTGGGCGGACGCGTGGTCCTTCAGCGAGTCGATCCACCCGTACCCCACGCCGTCCGAGAACTGCTCCTTCTGGCGCCGGAACACCGAGTCGTGGAGGAGGTCCCGGAACGCGTCCCGGAGGATCCGCTTCTCGACGCCGTCGGCCCCGACCATCTTCACGGCAGGGTCCAGGGACATGGCTACGTCCAGGAACGCCTGGTCGAGGAACGGAACGCGGGCCTCGACCCCCCACGCGGCCGTGGACTTGTTGGCCCGCAGGCAGTCGTAGGAGTGCAGACGATCCAGCTTCCGGATGGTCTCGTCGTGGAAGGCCCGGGAGTCCGGGGCTTTGTGGAAGTAGAGGTACCCGCCGAAGATCTCGTCGGCCCCCTCGCCGGAGAGCACCATCTTGATTCCCATGGCCCGGATCCGGCGGGCCAGCAGATACATGGGCGTGGACGCCCGGATGGTGGTGACGTCGTAGGTCTCGAGGTGGTAGATCACGTCACGGAGGGCGTCCAGGCCCTCCTGCACCGCGAAGTGGAACTCGTGATGCACGGTGCCGATGTGATCGGCCATGACCTGGGCAGCGGCCAGATCCGGTGAGCCCTCCAGACCGATGGAGAAGGAGTGCAACCGGGGCCACCAGGCCTGGGTCTGGTCGTGGTCCTCCACCCGGCGGGCGGCGTACTTGTTGGCCACGGCGGCGATGATGGAGGAGTCCAGTCCCCCGGAGAGCAGCACACCATAGGGAACGTCGCTCATCAGCTGCCGATGGACCGCGTCCTCCAGCGCGTGGCTGTCCAGAACGTGCCCCGGCGGGAACTCCCTCACCGTCCGGCACACCGGCGTGAGCGCCTTCATCTCCGACGCCACGTAGAGCAGCCCCCGGTCGTCCCACCCCATGTAGAGCGGGACCACGCCCATGGGGTCCCGGGCCACCACGTAGCGGTCCCGCGCCTCGTCGTACAGGACGAACGCGAAGATCCCGATCAGGTCGTTCAGGAAATCGGTCCCCCGCTCCAGGTAGAGGGGGAGTATGACCTCACAGTCCGAGTCGGTGGCGAAGCCGTAGTCCGGGTCCACCGTCTCCCGCAGGTCCTGGTGGTTGTAGATCTCGCCGTTCACCGCCAGGGCCTGTTCGCCGTCCGGCGAGAGAAGGGGCTGTGCGCCGTGCACCACGTCCACGATGGCCAGACGTTCGTGTGCCAGAACGGCACCCGGGCAGGTGTGAACCCCGGACCAGTCCGGCCCGCGGTGCCGCTGAAGCCTGGACAGCTCCAGGACCCGGGCTCTCAGCGCCTCCCGGTCCACCTCCTCGCGGAGTTCGAGTACCCCCAGAATCGAGCACATGGTTGCCGTCTCGCTCCCCGCTCGCCGTCAGGACGCGGGGTCAGAATTGAATGTCCCACTGGAGGCGGAATCGGCCTCCCTCCTCGAGGTCGGAGACTCCCTGCAGCACGAGCCACGAAAACTCTGCAGTAAGCTTGTTGTCGTGGCCGCTGAAGAACCAGTTCACGCCGGCTGAAACCTCGTCATGGCGGTTGCCGTCCACATCCACGTCAGGGCGGAGCGTGGACCAGCGAGCGGCCAGCTCGAGGGGCTCGGGCACCCACTCCCACGCCTCGTGAAGGAAGAAGCCGAGCTGCGTGTACTGCCCGACGAGGGTGGTCAGCCCTCCATCGATTGTATCATCGATGCGCTTCCAGTGAAGCTCGTTCATAAAGGAGACGCCGCTCCACAGGAATGCCGCCTCCAGGATGGCCTGATCGACCCGGTACTGTCCGGGGTCGGCGTCCTCGAAGCCCTCCAGAGATCCGCAGCCCGCCTGGGAAAACCGTGTGCACTGGCTCTGGTTGGTGGCTCCGGCCAGCGAAAGCGACAGGGTGGGTTGGGAGCGGGCCAGGTCCGAACCCGCGAACCCAACCACCCGCCCGAACGGATTCCACTGGATCCGACCCATGTACATCAGGTGATCGTCGTCATTCACGGTCCCACCCCGCCCCATCCCGGTGAACGCCGACACCCAGTAGCTGACGTCCCCGAGCGTGCCTTCGCCCAGCCTCCCGAAGAGGGAGATGCCCTGCTGGCGATCCAGCGTGAAGTACCGGTTGATGAGGGATCGGTCCGCGAGCTGCTGCCGCCCGGACGAGATGATGCGCTCCCGGCTGTAGTACGCCTTCCACTGCCCAACGCGCGCGCTGGCCCTGGTATACCGCTCGAGCATCAACTCGAAGTTCAGGAGGTTCGACGCCTGGAGTTCGTACTCCATGTAATACCGGAGCCAGGGGCGGTACCCGTGCCCTCCGACCTTCAGGCGGGCCCGGTTGATCTCCAGAGACGTACGGGGGTCACCGAGGTAGTCGTCGAAGGTGACGGGGTCCGAATCCCGGGGATGGGAGAGCCGGAACTGGAGGCGGAACTGCAGCTGCAGGAGCCACCGGTCGTCGGGGGTCCGGATGAAGAACCCCTTTGGACCATGACCCACCAGGACGGATACCGAGTCCGGCGACTCGACGGACGAAGCCCCCTGGCCAGCTGCCGACGCCGGTAGGGCGAGGAGCAGCAGGGCCAGGGGGCTCCGCAGGATGTAGCGCCGGGTGACCATCCCCGGAAGCTAGAGCGACAGGGCAGTGGCGCCAGATGGCTCGGGGGTCGGCCCGAACCCGCTCAGGTCCCTAGAACTGGATGTCCCACTGGAGGCGGAAGCGCCCACCGGCGACGTCCTCGGGCACATCGTCGGAGAAATTGAAATGGGCGTACTCGGCCGTGAGCTTGTTGTCGTGGCCGCTGAAGAACCAGTTCACCGCGAACGTGTACTCGTCGACGCGGCTATCCGGGTTGTCTCCGTCCGTGTTCGAGAACGCCCAACGCGCTCCGAGCTCCAGCGGCTCCGGGAACCAGTCGAACGCCTCGCTGAAGAAGTACCCGGCCTGGACGTAGTTCCCGTCCAGGTCGGTGACGACGTCGGTGAAGGTGTCCTCGATCGACTTCCAGTGGAATTCCTGGGCCCAGGAGAAGCCCTTCCAGATGAAGGCCGTCTCGACGATGGCCTGGTTCACCCGGAACTGCCCCTCTTCTCCGACCTCGAACCCGTTCAGCCGACCACAGCCCGAGGTCGAGAACCGGGTGCAGGGGCTCTGGTTCGTGACGCCACCCAGCGCGATGGAAAGGGCCGGGTTCTCTGAACGACCCAGGTCGCCTCCCCGCATGGGCACGTCCCGCCCCAGAGGGTTCCACTGGAGCCGGCCCATGTACATGAGGTTGTCGTCGTCGTTCACCGGATTCCCGCGGCCTGTGCCGGTGAGGACCGAGAAGTCGTACATGATGTCGGCCGCGGTCCCCTCGGCCAGCCGGCCGTAGAACGACACACCCTGCTGACGGTCGATGGTGAAAATCCGGTTTACGATCGACCGGTCGGCCTGCTGCTGGCGTCCCGAGGACACGACCCGCTCCCGGCTGTAGACCGCCTTCCACTGCCCCACCTTGATCCGGAACTGGTCCCACCGGTTCACGTCCAGCGTGTAGTTCAGGAGGACGCTGTTCCCCACGTCGTACTCCATGGCGTAGGCCAGCCACGGGCGGAATCCGTGACCGCTGACCTTGATCCGGCTCCGGCGGATGCCCAGGGACAGACCGGAGGGGTTCTGGAAGTCGTCCCGACCATCGGGAATGAAGTCCCACGGACCGAAGGCCCTGAACTGAAGCCGGAACTGGAGCTGGAGCAGCCAGACATTGTCGGGCGAGCGGATGAAGAAGCCCCTGGATCCATGCCCGATCAGGGGCTGCTCCTGTGGCGATGCATCAGCCACCGGGGCGAAGAGCGACGGGGCGGTCGCCGTGGTGTCCTGGGTGGACTCAGTCGGTCCCTGGGCATGGAGCTTGCCCGAGGACAGGATCGTGAGGGCCGCCACGGCGGCCCATACCGGAAATTGGGTTCGGATGTTCATGGTCCGAAGCTAGAGCGCCCCCCAACTGGCGCCAACGGGGCGTAGCTCGGATTCTACACGATGATCGTCGCTTGGATACCGGACCGTTACATCGGTCTCGTTACAGCTCGTTACACGCCGTACACGTGCCCCATTTCGGGGCCCGGCGGAGCCTCCAGACCGTCAGCCCATCCAGGGAGCAAAGCATGAACCGTCGGACTTTTCCCGTCGTCACAACGATTCTGGCCATCCTGGTTCTCGCGGCTGCGAGCCCCGGCTCCGCCATGGGGCAGGACGACGATCCCAACGTCGCCGTTCACCCGGACCTCCTGAGCACGCTGGACTACCGATCGGTCGGTCCGTTCCGTGGCGGGCGTGTAACGACCGTGGCCGGATTCATCGACGATCCGTACAGCTACCTCATGGGCACCACCGGCGGGGGGGTCTGGCTGACGAAGGACGCGGGCGAGAACTGGGAGAACATCACCGACGGGTTCCTGGACGTGGGGTCCATTGGAGCTGTGACTGTGGCTCCCGGAGACCAGAACGTGATCTACGTGGGCACAGGCTCCGCGGGCATCCGCGGGAACGTGTCCCAGGGCCGGGGCGTCTGGCGCTCCACCGATCGAGGCCGGAGCTGGACGTTCGTCGGCCTGCCCAACGCCGGACTGATCGGCAAGATCGAGGTGGACCCGCGCGATCCCGACGTGGCATTCGTGGCCGCATTGGGGAGCGGCTTCGGCAAGAACCCCGAGCGGGGCGTCTACCGGACGCAGGACGGCGGCACCTCCTGGGAGCAGGTCCTGTTCGTCAGCGACTCCACCGGAGCGGTGGACCTGGCCATGAACCCGAGCAACCCCAGGGAGATCTACGCCGGAATGTGGCGTGCCGAGCGGAAGCCGTGGACGCTCATTGACGCCAGCGAGGACGGCGGCGTCTGGAAGACCTCGGACGGAGGCGACACCTGGACCAAGCTGGAGGGCGGTCTTCCGGATGGGCTCACCGGCCGGATCGGCCTGGCCGTCTCGCCGGCCAACGGCAACCGCGTCTGGGCCCAGGTCAACGCCCCGGATCCGAAGGGCGGCATCTACCGGTCCGACGACGCGGGCCGCACCTGGCGCAAGATCAACCGCGACCGCCGCTTCCGTCAGAGGCACTGGTACTACACGCACCTGATCGCCGATCCCCAGGACCCCAATACCGTCTACAACCTGAATACCGGGATGTACCGGTCGGTGGACGGCGGGGTGAACTGGGAGAACATCCGGGTGCCCCACGGGGACGTTCACGACCTGTGGATCCACCCCGACAACCCGGACGCCATGGTCGTGGGGAACGACGGGGGCGCGCAGGTGAGCCTGACCGGTGGGCGCAGCTGGTCCACCATGCACAATCAGCCCACGGCGGAGTTCTACCGGCTGGAGGTCGACAACGGATTCCCCTACCGCCTCTACGGGGCCCAGCAGGACAATTCCACGATCTCCGTCTACTCGGCCTCGCCGGGCGGCCTGTCTCCCGAGGCCGACTGGATCACGGTCGGAGGGGCCGAGAGCGGTCATATTTCGGTTCATCCGCATCCCGACAGCACGCATATCGTCTGGGCCGGGAACTATATCGGCCAAATTGACCGATCCAACCTGGCGACCGGATTCAGCCGAAATGTCATACTCTACCCCCAGATGGGGGACGGCGTGGCGCCGAAGGACCTGGAGTACCGATTCCAGTGGAACGCGCCAATCCTGATCTCCCGGCACGACCCGTCGGTGGTGTATCACGCTTCGCAGTACGTGCACCGCACCACGAACGGGGGGATGAGCTGGGAGACCATCTCCCCGGACCTCACGACCGACACCGAGGAGTGGCAGCCCCTCCCCGGTGGCCCGCTCCAGCATGATCACACGGGCGTGGAGGTCTACACGACCGTCTTCGTCCTGGAGGAATCGCCCCACACCGGTGACGAGCTCTGGGCCGGGACCGACGACGGAAGGGTCCACATCACCCGGGACGCGGGTGACACCTGGACGGAAATCACGCCCTCCGACATGCCCCCGGGGGGAACGGTGAACTCCATCGACCTGAGCCCCAACACCCCCGGACGGGCGGTCATGGCGGTGTACCGCTACCGGGAGGACGACTTCCGGCCCTACGTCTTCATCACCGACAACTACGGCGAGGACTGGGAGCTGGTCACCGACGGGACCAACGGAATCCCGTCCGATCACTTCGTCCGCGTGGTCCGGGAGGATCCGGAGCGGGAGGGGCTCCTCTACGCCGGCACGGAGTTCGGGATGTATGTGTCGTTCGACAACGGCGCCCGCTGGCAGTCGTTCCAGAAGAACCTGCCGGTGACCCCGATCACCGATCTGAAAGTGCATCGCAACGACCTCGTGGTCGCCACCCAGGGCCGGTCCTTCTGGATCATGGACGACCTGACTCCGCTCCACGAGCTCACCGACGACGTACGGTCCTCGGAACTCGCCGTCTTCACACCCCGGGATCCCGTTCTGGCTTCGCTGGGCGGGTTCCGCGGGAACCGGGCACCCGAGAACCCCGAGCGTGGGGCGGTGCTCCACTTCTGGATCGGCGACGCGGTGGACGGCGAGGTGGAGATCGAGATCCTGGACGAGTCCGGCCGCGTGGTCCGGAACTTCGAAGGTGACCTGCCCGCCCGGGATGGAGCCGAGGACGCGGAGGCTGAGGCGGGCGACGAGGACGCGGGCGGTTCCATGGCGGACGAGGACGACGACGCGGACGGGCCCGAAGAGGAAGACCTGGAGGCGAAGCGGGGCATGAACCGGTTCGTCTGGGACCTCCGCTACCCGGGCCCCGAGGTCATCGAGTCGGCCCAGTTCTCCCTCGCCTACACCGGCGGAGCGTTCGCTCCCCCCGGCGAATACCGGGTGGTGGTGGAGGCCGGTGAGCGGCAGGACACGGTGACCTTCCGGCTGCTGCCGGACCCCCGCATCGACGAGGTCACCGAGGCCGACCTGACGGCCCAGTTCGAACTGGCGACGCAGGTTCGGGATCGGCTGACCGAGGTGCACGACGGCATCAAGGAGATCCGGTCCATCCGCACCCAGACCGACGGGTTCGTCCGTCGCGCCGGCGATGCCGGATTCTCGGACGCGGTGGTCGACGACCTGAGAGACCGATCGGAAGCCATCGCCGAGGCGACGAAGGAGGTGGAGGAAGCGCTGATCCAGACCATGAGCGAATCGGGTCAGGACCCCATCAACTTCCCACCCATGCTCGACGATCAGCTCGCCTATCTGTACAGCCACGTGACCACGTCCTATGGTCGACCCACGGAGGGCGCCTATCGGAGGTTCGAGGACCTGAGGGGCGAGACTCAGCCTCACCTCACCCGGCTGCAGGAGATCCGGGACACGCTGGTCCGGGAGTTCAACCAGGCCCTCGCCGATGCGGGGATCAGCTCGGTGGTGGTCCGTACCCGGCCCATCTCGTAGAGAGCGGCAGTGACGACAACGACGGCAGGCGGCACTGAGTCCATACCAAAGGAGTCATCTGACATGACCGACGAACCGGCAATCCAGTCCCCGTTCGAGGAGCAGCGACAGGAGATCAGGCGTGCATCCGGCTGGACCCTCCTGGGAGGGTTCCTGATGATCTTCATGGGGATCTTCGCCATCTCGGTGCCCCTGGCCACGACGCTGGCGGTCTCTCTGGTGATCGGATGGGTGTTCGTGTTCACCGGGATCTTTGACGGGGTCCGGGCGCTGAAGGAGCTGACCAGCGGCGGACAGATCGTGGAGCTCCTGCTGGCTCTGGCCTACATCGCGGTCGGGTTCATGATCCTCCGCAACCCCGAGGCCGGTGCGGCTACGTTCACCCTCTTCATCGCGGCCGTGATCCTCTTCCACGGAATAGCGGAGATCCTGTTCGCGCTGGCGACGCGCCCGCGGCGGGGCTGGGGGTGGGTCATGCTCGCCGGGATTCTCGGAGTCGTGGCCGCGATCATGATCATCGCCAAGCTTCCCGACTCGGCGCCGTGGGTGATCAGCCTCTGGGTCGGGTTCAAGATCATGACCTCTGGCTTCACGCTGGTGCTCCTGGGTGGTGCGGGGAGGGCCGTAACCGAGGCCTGAGCCCCCCCCCGGGTCCGGGGACCCGGTAGCCACCAGAGGGAGGGTGTCGGTCTGCCGGCACCCTCCCTTTCTGCGTCCGGCTCCGGAAAGAGACCTTTGCCCTCTCCCGTATCGAGCCACATAGTAGCTGACCCAAATCCCCGAAAGGACCGGAGTCAGAGCGGCATCCGGGTTCGGGGTTTCCCGCGGAGGATTCATGGCCCGGCTGAGAGTCAACGGCGAGTTGCGAGAGGTGGACGTGGAGGAGAGCACCCCCCTTCTCTGGGTGCTTCGGGAGTGGCTGGGGCTCAAAGGGGCCAAATACGCATGTGGGATGGGGCTCTGCGGCGCCTGCACCGTACACGTCGACGGCCAGGCCATCCGCTCCTGCGTCACCCCCGTCTCGGACGTCGAGAACAAGTCGGTCCTCACCATCGAAGGCCTGGATCCGAACGGCGAGCACCCGCTTCAGCAGGCGTGGGCCGAGTTGAACGTCCCTCAGTGCGGGTTCTGCCAGACGGGCCAGATCATGAATGCCGCGGCGCTCCTCCAGGAGAACCCCCGCCCCACCGAGGAGGAGATCGAGGCCCGAATGTCCGGGAACCTCTGTCGGTGCGGCACCTACCAGCGGATCAAGTCGGCCATCCAGGCCGCCTCTCGGGCGGCCGGGGAGGTGTCGTCATGAGCGCCTTCAGAAAGCTGGACCGGCGTGAGTTCCTGGCCCTGACGGGAACGGCCTCGGCCGGCGTTCTCCTGCTGGGGCTGGACACCCGCACGGCACAGGCCGCCGGCACCGAAGCGGTCCGGGCGGACTTCCAGCCCAACCTGTTCGTGGGCATCGACTCGGACGGCACCATCTCGCTGCTGGTCCATCGCTCCGAGATGGGTCAGGGCACCCGGACCGCCTGCGCCATGCTCATGGCGGAGGAACTGCACGTGGGCCTGGATCAGGTAACCATCGTCCAGGCCATCGGCCATCCCCGCTACGGCGACCAGAACACCGACGGCTCCCGGTCCATCCGCTTCAACTACACCCGCCTGCGTCAGATGGGCGCCGCGGCCCGGGAGATGCTCGAGTCCGCAGCGGCCGAGGCCTGGGACGTCCCGGTCTCGGACCTGGTGGTTCGGAACGGCAGCATCCGGCACGACGCATCGAACCGGGCGGCGAGCTATGGAGCCTTCGCATCCGCAGCGGCGGCACTCCCGGTGCCGGAAGACCCGGTGCTGAAAGACCGTGCGGACTTCGACCTGATCCGCACCGCCCAGCCCATGATCGACATGAAGGCCATCACCACGGGGCACGCCGTCTACGGCATGGACGTGGAGGTGGAGGGGATGGTCTACGCATCGCTGGAGCGCTCCCCAACCGTGGGAGGCCGGGTGGCGAGCTTCGACGCGGCCGCGGCCCGAGCGGTCCCCGGCGTGACCGACGTGGTGGAACTCCCGGCGGACGAGTCGGGCCTGACCAACCACGCGGTGGTGGTGCTGGCGACCAACACCTGGGCCGCCATGGAGGGCCGACGCCGTCTCAGCGTAGAGTGGCAGGCTCCCACCGGAGACCTGGAGACCACCGAGTCGTTCACCGACGCGCTGCGGCGCTCCACGGAGGAGGCCCCGAACACCATCCTGGATCAGGGCGACATCGACACCGCGTTCGACGACGCGGACCAGGTCCTGGAAGCCCGGTTCCAGGGTCCCCATCTGGCCCACGCGCCCATGGAGCCCATGTGCCTCACCGCCCACGTACAGGCAGACGGGTGCGAGGTGTGGGCTCCGACCCAGGAGCCCCAGTGGGCTCGGCGGGAGGCGGCCCGCGTGACCGGCCTGGAAGAGGACGCGGTCATCGTGAACGTCACGATGCTGGGCGGCGGGTTCGGTCGGAAGTCCAAGCCCGACCAGATCATCGAGGTCGTGGCCCTGTCGAAGCAGATCGGCCGGCCGGTCCAGATCGCCTGGACCCGGGAGGACGAGGTCCGGCACGGCTTCTACCGGGCACAGAACTATCAGATCATCCGGGCGGCTCTGAAGGACGGCGCCGTGACCGGATGGCACCACGCGGCCACGTTCCCCACCATCGGATCCACCTTCAATCCGCAGAACTCCGCCGTGGGCCGTGGAGACATGGGTCAGGGTGCGACCAACCTGCCGTACCGGATTCCCAACATCCGGGTCAGCGGCGGGGACGTGGGCTCGGATCTGCGCATCGGGTGGCTGCGCTCGGTGAACCACACGTTCATCACCTTCGCCACCCAGTCCGCCATGGACGAGCTGGCCCACGAGCTGGGACGGGATCCCATCGAGTTCCAGCTGGAGATGCTGGGGGCTCAGAGGTACATCGAGCCGTTCGGAGCTCGTGAGGACAACCCTTACCGCTTCGACACGGATCGCCTGAAGGCCGTCGTCGAGCGGGTTCGGGACGAATCCGGGTGGGGTCGAACCCTGCCCGAGGGACATGGACTGGGCTTCGCATGCCAGTACTCGTTCGCGAGCTACGTGGCCAGCGTGGTCCACGCGTCGGTGGAGAATGGTCGGGCCCGCGCCCACGAGGTGTGGACCGTGATCGATCCGGGCAGCTACGTGAACTCGGACACCGTGAAGCAGCAGCTCGAGGGGAGTGCGGTCTTCGCGCTGTCCTACGTACTACACGGCCGGATCACGACGGAGGACGGCGTGGTTCAGCAGTCGAACTTCCACGACTACCCTCTGGCCCGCATGAACGAGTCGCCCCTGGTGAACGCGTTCATCATGGAGAACGACCATCCGCCGGCGGGCGTGGGTGAGCCGGGGGTTCCGCCGTTCGCACCGGCGTTCACCAACGCCGTGTTCGCCGCGTCCGGGGTCCGTGTCCGCGACCTCCCGATTGGGGGCCGGCGGCTGGAGTAGCGACCGCGGGGGATCTCCCCGGGTGGCGGATCCGGGCAGCGGATCCGTCCAAACTGACGACCGGCGCCTGAAGCGGGCGGTCCCCCTCGGGGGCCGCCCGCTTCAGCTGTCGGGCAGAGGCTGGGCCAGGACGGCGGTCATCACTCCGATCCCCTCGAGGAAGGCAGACAGCCGGATGTTCTCGTTGGGAGAGTGCTGGTTGTTGTCCGGATTCACCGTGGGCACACCCACGGCAGGGATGCCGAGGGTGATCACAAACGGACTGATGGGGATGGATCCCCCGCTGGTCCGGATGAGGATCGGCTCCCCACCGTACAGGGACGTGTAGGCCTGCCGAAGCCACCGGCCCGGCCAGGCGTCGAAGTCCGTGCGGTAGGCCAGGTACGACACGCCGTAGTTGAACCGGGCGATCCGGGGGTGCGTCCTGCGCTCCTCCTCGGTGGGATCCCGGTCGAGGACCAGGTACCCCTGGTCCTCGATGTGCTGACGGATGAGGCCCATGAGCCGCTCCGGGTCCGATTCCATGACCAGCCGGACATCCACCTCGGCCGTAGCCGTGGGCGGGACGATGGTCCGGGCCTCGTCGCCGATCCACGCGGACTCCATCCCACGGACGTTCAGAGACGGATACTGCACGGCCTCCTGGAGGCTTCCGGCCACCCGGTCGGGCTCGGCGATCCCGAGCCGGGCATGGATCTCCTCCTCGTCGTCGGGCACCGCGGCCAGAATCGCCTTCACTTCGTCGGAGAGCTCGATCCCGTCGTAGAATCCGGGGATCGTGACCCGGCCGTGCTCGTCCTTCATGGATGCCAGCAGCCGGGACAGCCGCATCCCGGGATTGGGGGCGTAGTTGCCGTAGTGGCCGCTGTGCTGGGCGACCCTGGGGCCGTAGGTGGTGAGCGTGAAGCGCGAGATCCCCCGGGCTCCGAACTTCAGGGACGGCTCGCCGGAGATGTGGGGCGGACCGTCCATGATGATCAGCATGTCGCTGGCCAGCGCCTCCCGATTGTCGAGAACCGCCTGGGGGAGGTGGGGAGAACCCATCTCCTCCTCGGTGTCGATGATGAGCTTCAGGTTCACGGTGGGCAGCCAGCCCTCGGAGTCGGCGATGTCCCAGGCGGCCAGGAACTGGGCGATGGGTCCCTTGGAATCGGAGGCCGAGCGGGCGAAGATGCGCCACTCCGGGTCCCATTCTTCCGGCGGTCGGTTCTCGAGCTCATTCCAGTCGATGATCGAGTATCCGCCGGTGGCCTCGGCCGAAGGGTCGGGCGCCTTCAGAACCGGGCCGTACGGGTTCTCCTGGTACCACTCATCCGGATCGACCGGCTGCCCGTCGGACTGGAAGTAGACCAGCACCGTCGGCCCATCCGCCGAGACGCGGCGCTCGGCCAGGACCAGGGGACTTCCCGGCGTGGGCAGCCGGCGGATCGAAAAGCCCCGATGGGCGAACTCCGCCTCCACCCAGGCGATGACGGCGGTCATGTCCTCCGGGTAGTGAGCGTCGTTGGGGAGGGAGAGGAACTCGCGGTAGCGGGCGACGGCCGAGTGCGCCTCCTCGCCCACGGCTTCCCAGATGCGATCCGCCGTGGCCCGGCTCTGGGCCTCGACGGGCGGGGGAGCCAGACTCAAGGCGGAAAGCAGTGCCGCGGTGACGGCGAACGGAATGACGGATCGGGCCTTGTGCATGGGAAACCGGGCTGAAGGACAGGGTCGGACGTCCGGGGAACATCCGGGAGAACGGCCCCTCCCGCCAGCCCGGGCCGGGCGGCCCGGGATGGGTGGCCCATTCCGGACCTGTTTCGCCAGATTGTAGCCGTGCCCGGCGCAGATCGGGCGTCGCCGCCTCTCCGGTCCCCCGCACCCCTACCATCCCCTGCCGGATGTCGATTCTCTCCAAGCTGCGAACGGTCTTCACCTTCGGACGAGGCGTGGTCACCCACGGTCTGACCCCGCTCGATGTGGCCGACGATCCGGTCGGATTCTTCCGCCACTGGTACGACGAGGCCGAGGAGGCCGGGATCTTCCTGCCGGAGGCCATGACCCTGGCCACCACGACCGCGGACGGCTTCCCGACCGCCCGCATGGTGCTCCTGAAGGGCGTCGACGAGCGGGGGTTCACGTTCTTCACGAACTACGAGAGCCGGAAGAGCGTCGAGCTCGACGCCAACCCCCGGGCCGCCCTCGTCTTCCACTGGGCGGTGCTGGAGCGCCAGGTCCGCGTGGAGGGAACGGTGAGCCGGATCTCCGAGGAGGAGTCCTCCGCCTACTTCCGGACCCGGCCCCGCGGAAGCCGCATAGGGGCCTGGGCGTCGGACCAGAGCCGCCCGCTGGACCGTCGGGAGACCCTGGAGGATCGGGTACGGGAGGTGGAGGCCCGGTTCAAGGACCAGGATCCCCCGCTGCCGCCGTTCTGGGGCGGCTACCGGGTGGACCCGATTCGCATCGAGTTCTGGCAAGGAAGAGCCAGCCGGCTGCACGACCGGCTGCTGTACACGCGCGAGCCGTCCTCCGGAGACGGAGGATCGACGGATGCGGACGCTCGGGGCGCGATCTGGTCGGTGGAGCGCCTTCAGCCGTAGGCCGCAGCGCAGCCGGACCCGGGCCTGGTGGGCCCGGACTCGGTCGTCACGACTCGGTCGTCAGGCCTCAATCGTCGTAGATCGACCCCTCGCGAGCCTTCCGGGCTCCGATATGGACCCCGGTTCCCACACCCGCGCCCAGGGCCAGGGCCGTCCCGGCGCCCAGGATCGGGAGAACCGCCACCAGGGGAGCCGCGGCAACGGCGGTGGCCGCGCCCGCGATGACTCCGATGGCCGGGGTCTCCACGACGTTGGTGAAGCGGAGCTTCTTCTTCACGAAGTCCTTGGACTTGATGTGCCCACCCACGGCGGCGGCACCTGCAACGATCAGCTCGATCACCGGTCTACTCCCTGAGATTTGGGTCCGCTCTGGTCGAACGCTCTACTTCAACCTACGGGGCGGCCTCCGAGGTTGTTCCAGCGGTGGATCCGGCCAGATCGGCCAGAGCCGCGCGCCCCTCCCCTCCGGGGTCACCGCCCCGGGCGTCCACCACGGCGGCGGCGGCCATCTGTCCCAGCGCGTTGACGGCCGACCGGAACATGTCGGGGATCCGGTCGATGCCCAGCAGAATCGCGAGCCCGTCCAGCGGCACGGCCACCGTCTCCAGCGCCGGGGCCAGGGTCATGATGGAGGCACTCGGTACCGGCGCCACCGTAAGCGAGACCAGGAACGTGGCCAGGAGCGCGCCGCCCATGGCCACCATGGGGATATCTACATCGAACAGGTGCGCCAGGAACACCACGCATGCGCCCTGGAAGAGGGCGCTGCCGGCCCGGTACATGGACACGCCCAGCGACAGCACCAGCGAGGCCACCGTCGGATCGAGCCCCAGCTTCTCCTCGGTCTCCTCCATCATGACCGGGAGCGCCGCCGGCGTGCTCGTGGTGGCGAACGCCACCGCCTGCCCACCCAGCGTGCTGCGCTGGAAGTGGATCGGTGAGATGCCCGCCAGGAACTTCACCGCCGGGAAGTGGACGCCCATCACCAGGACCCCAAGCGCCACCACCACCGAGACGATGAAGACGCCCAGGCTGGCGATCATGGCCCAGCCGGTCGTGACACCGATGGGCGCCGCCAGCCCGAACACCCCGATGGGCGCGATCCAGAGGATCCAGTGGACCAGCGTGATCAGGGCGTCGCTGACGGCCTGCGCGATGTCCACCAGGAGGTCGCGGGCCCGGGGCTCCAGTGTCCCCGCCGCGGCCGCGAACAGGATGGTGAACACGATCAGCGGGAGCAGCGCTCCGTCCGCAATCGCCTCGAACGGGTTCGACGGTACCAGCGACACGATGAAGTCGATGGCTCCCGGCAGTTCGGGAGCGACCTGACCGGTGGTCGGGGGCGGAGGCACTTCTGGGGCAAAACGCAGGCCCAGGCTCATCACCGACATCCCGATGAAGATCCCCAGCAGCTGCGTGGTCCAGAAATAGGCGAAGCTCACTCCGCCCAGCCTGCCGAGGCGACGGATGTCTCCCAACCGGGCCACCCCCACGAAGATTGTGGTGCCCACCAGGGGAATGACCACCATCCGGATGGCCCGGACGAAGATCTCACCCAGGGGGGCCACGCCCAGGGCCACCGCGATGAGCGGCTCGGAGCCCGTGGTCCCAGCAATCAGGCCAAAAGCCAGCCCTGCGATGAGGCCGGCAGCGATAAGCAGGTTGTTCATTGAGGTGCGTCGGAGTTGGGGCACGAGGCCCGCCCGATGGGCGGAGTCCGGGCCGAGGACCGCAGTGGGGAACGATATTCCCGCCGCCCCGCCCTGCAAAGGTCCCGACCCCCATTTGCTCGGGAGGGCCGGTGCTGGCAGAATGCTTGGTCGCCCGGGGCTGATCACCCCTCCCCCCGGCGGGGGACCGGACCTCCGGGCGTCCCGCAGCAGGAACCAGGACTGTAAGCCGGAAGACAACGTGGCCCTTCATACCAAGATCCTCATCGGACTCGTCCTCGGCGCCCTCCTGGGCCCGATCATGGGCGATTTCGCGGTCATGCTCGAGCCGTTCGGGCAGGCCTTCATTCGTCTCCTCATCATGATCGTCATCCCCCTGGTCATGGCCTCGCTCATCGTGGGAACGGCCAGCCTGGGAGACCCGAAGCGGCTCGGCCGGATCGGGATGAAGACCATCGGCTACTACCTGGTGGCCACGGGCTTCGCGGTGAGCCTGGGCCTGGTGGCGGGGATCGCCCTTGCCCCCGGCAACTCGCTGGACGAGGACGTGAAGACGGAGCTACTGACCGAGTATGGCGGCACCAACGAGGAGGGCCTGGCGAACCTCCAGGAGGCGCCCGGCCTGCAGGACCTGCTCTTCAACATCATTCCGCGGAACCCCATCCAGGCCATGGCCCAGATGGACATGCTGCAGATCATCTTCTTCTCGATCTTCTTCGGGATCGCGCTGACGATGCTGCCTGAAGCGAAGCGGAAACCGACGGTGGATCTGCTGGACTCCATCAACGACGCGATGGTCGTCATGGTGGAGCTGATCATGAAGATCGCGCCGTACGGCGTGTTCATCCTGATCGCCGCGGTGGCCGCCCGCTTCGGTTACGGGGTGATCCTCTCGCTCCTCGCCTACGTGCTGGTGACCATCGGGGCCATGATCGTCTTCACGATCACGTTCTACCCGGTAACCCTGCGCATGTCGGGCATGTCTCCGACCATGTTCTTCAAGCGCTTCTACGAGGTGATGGTATTCGCGTTCTCCACGTCGTCGAGCAACGCAGCGCTTCCCATCAACCTGCGCATATGTGAAGAGGACCTGGGGGTCTCCCGGGGAGTGGCTTCGTTCGTCCTTCCCCTGGGCGCCACGGTGAACATGAACGGAACCGCCATCTACCAGGGCGTGTCCACGGTGTTCATCGCGCAGGTCTACGGCATCGACCTGGGCCTGACCGCCCTGGCCACCGTGGTCATCACGGCGACGCTGGCCTCCATCGGGGCTGCCGGGGTCCCGGGAATCGGGTTCATCACCCTCACCATCGTGCTGCAGGCGCTGGGCATCCCGCTGGAGGGCCTGGCCATGATCCTGGGCGTCGAGCGGATCCTCGACATGACCCGTACGGCGGTGAACGTCACGGGAGACGCGTCGGCCGCGGTGTGGGTCGCCAAGTCCGAGGGCGAGCTGAACATCCCCGAACACCAGGTGCACTGATCCATGAATCACCAGAGCAAATGGATCGTCGGCATCCTGGCGTTCATCGGGGTCCTCGCTCTTCGGACCCAGACCGACATCATCGGCCCGGCCGCTGGCTTCGAAGACTTCGGATTCTGGTCCATCGTTCCCGCCGGGCTGACCCTGGTTCTCTGCTTCATGACCCGGGAGGTCATCTCGTCCCTGTTCCTCGGGATCGTGGCCGGCGGAATCGTGAGCGGGAACTTCAACATCATCTCCGCCTACCTGCTGCCCGCAGTGGGCACCGAGTCCTTCGCCCAGATCCTCCTGGTGTACCTGTGGTGCCTGGGGGGCCTGATCGGGCTGTGGTCCCGAACGGGCGGAGCCCGGTACTTCGCCCACTGGGCGGGTGAGCGGATCGTGAAGGGCCGCCGCAGCGCGAAGCTCTTCGGCTGCATGATCGGGACGGTGTTCCACCAGGGCGGGACCATCAGCACCATCCTGGCCGGCTCCACCGTGAAGCCCGTCTCCGACGAGGCGAAAGTGTCCCACGAGGAGCTGTCCTACATCGTGGACTCCACGGCGTCGCCCATCGCCACGGTGATCCCGTTCAACGTATGGCCGGCCTACGTGGCCGGCCTGGTGGTGGGGACGATCCCCCTCTTCGCCACCGAGCAGGACGCCCTGCAGTTCTTCTTCAAGGCCATCCCGTTCAACTTCTACGGCATCATCGCCGTGATCTTCACATACACGTTCGCCATGGGCTGGAACCCTTTCGTCTTCGGGAAGATGAAGCGGGCCATCGAGCGTGTGCAGACCACCGGCGAACTGGACGCTCCAGGCTCCAACCCCATGTCCAGCCCCGAGCTGGACACCCTGAAGGTCCCGGAGGACTACACGCCTTCGAACTTCGACTTCGCCTTGCCCATCCTCACTCTGATCGGCGTCGCGGTGGGCGGCCTGGTCTTCCTGGGCCGTGTCCCCATCAACGAGGCCTTCGTCCTCGCCGTCCTCTCGGCCATGGTCCTCGCCATGATCAAGGGGATGAAGCTGATGGAGGTCATCGACGGGTTCGTGGACGGGGTGAAGGGCGTGTCTCTGGGCGCCATCATCCTGGCCCTGGCCGTGACGCTCGGCCGCGTCTCCGGGTCCCTGGGAACCGCGGACTACCTGATCCGCACCACGTCCGACATCATCGTGCCCGCTCTCCTGCCGGCCATCTTCATGCTGATCTGCATGCTGATCGCCTTCTCGGTGGGTTCGTCGTGGGGCACATACGCGGTGGTGTTCCCCATCGCCATGCCCCTCGCCTGGGCCGTCCATCCCGATCCGTTCTACATCACGCTCTGCTTCGGAGCGGTGCTGGGTGGAGCGGTCTACGGGGACCAGTGCTCTCCGATCAGCGACACCACGATCCTGTCGAGTCTGGCCACCGGCTCGGACCACATGGACCACGTGACCACCCAGATGCCCATCGCCTCGGTCGCGGCGGGTATAGGAGCGATCCTGTACACGATCATCGCCTTCGCCGTGCTGTGAGGTCGTGACGGCGCCCCGGTTCGAGGCCCGATCGGCTCGAGTCCCCCGGCGAACCGTCCGGGCTCACACGCTCGCCCTCGCCGCCCTGCTCCTGGGTGGCGGGGGCGCGCCCGTTGAGGCCCAGGCGCCCGGGCTTTCTCCGGACTCGGTGGCCGCCGAGTTCCAGGCCAGCCTCCGGGGCATGGGATGGCGGGCCATGGTGGCCCGGATGCACCCGGAGGGCGTCGGGCGACTGCACGACTTCATGACGGCCTGGGTGGAGCAGGATGGATCCGGCCGGATCCTGTCACTCTTCTACGGCGACCTGACCCTGGAGCAGTTCCAGGCGCTTCCCGACCACGAGGTGGCGGCCCGGACGCTGGAGCGAGCGGCCTCGGCCATGCCCGGACTGCTTCACGCCCTGGTGGTCCGGGACGTGCGGATCGTGGGATCCGTTCCGGACCCGCCCGACCGGGCGCATGTCGTGTACCGCTCCACCTCCGGGCTGCAGGGCGCCGTCCCCGAGATCCGGGTTCTCTCCGTGAAGCGGGACGACGGGGAGTGGCGGGTCCTGTGGAGTCAGGAGCTGGACGCGATCCAGGAGGCCCTGCGGGGCCTGCCCCTCATGACCGACCCACCCCCGGGCGAGCCATCTACGCGGTCGGACGATTTCGGGGGGCGATCCGGGTAACGGTTGGGGCTGTGGGCGGAGCGCCCTGACTCAGGCCGGGTGTCCCATCTCGTCGTAGAAGGCGCTGAGCTGGTGCTCCACTTCCTGCATGGCGAGGAGAGCGATTGCGTCGAGCTGGCGAGCCATGGCCGGTTCCAGCAGACGCCGCAGCAGCCGGATCGGGTGGTCGAGGTCCCAGGCCACGAGTCGTTCCGGGCCCTTCTCCAGGTTCTCGAGCATCCGAAAGATCAGGTAGGTATCGTCCAGGAGTCCGGCGAGACCCTGCGTCATCTCCGGGATGAGATCGACGGGCTGGAGGAAGTAGCGGGTGGCATGGGCCAGCAGCGGGTCCACCACCGGCTCCAGGTTCTTGTCCCTCGCGGCCTGTGAGGCCCGGGCCAGCAGAATGGGCACCGACTCGATGACCTCCTGGGCCACGGCCGCCGCCTCCTCCACCTCGTCCTCCGAGGCCTCGGGGAGGCGCTTGGCAACGAACCGCCTCAGGGGCTCGTCTCCTCGTGCTACGGCGCTGTCGATGACCGCCTGAATGTCCTCGAGATTCACTCGGCTCTCCGATGGGTGAGAATTCGCGGGAGAAGAGTACGGGTTCGCCGGTCCTCTCAGCAACCGCGCCCGGTACCCCGCAGGCGGCGGATTTCTCCTTGTATGTTCTCCGTGCTCTCGGCATTGTGGGATCCCCGCCCAGGTCGGGCCGGGGCGACCCTGGCCCATCCCCCGACGGAGGCTCGCGCATGGCCGCAGACCGAGCGTTCACCCCGGACCTCTTTCGGTTTCTGAACGACCTGGCGGAGAACAACAACCGGGACTGGTTCCAGGCCAGCAAATCCCGGTACATGGAGTCCGTCCGGGATCCGGCCCTGGCCTTCATCTCGGACTTCACGGAACCCCTGAACGAGATCAGTCCGCACTTTCGGGCCGATCCGCGGCCCGTGGGAGGATCCCTCTTCCGGATCCACCGGGACGTCCGCTTCAGCAAGGACAAGCGCCCCTACAAGACCGCCGTGGGAATCCAGTTCCGGCACCAGCTCGGAAAGGACGCCCACGCACCCGGGTTCTATCTGCACCTGGCGCCGAGGGACGTGTTCCTCGGGATGGGCAGCTGGCACCCGGACGGGCCGACGCTGCGCTCCATCCGGGACCGGATCGTGGAGAAACCCGACGAGTGGCAGGAGGTCCTGGACGCTCCCTCCATCGCATCCGGGGACGTGGAACTGGTGGGCGAAAGGTTGAAACGACCCCCGCGGGGGTTCGACGCGGAGCATCCCTTCCTGAACGACCTGAAGAGGAAGGACTTCATCGGGACCATCCGGCTCTCGCAGAAGCAGGCGACCAGCCCCGGCTTCAGGGAGGTGGTGGCCGAAGGGTTCGCCACGGGCGCGCCCCTGGTCGCGTTCCTGTGCCGCGCCGTCGGGGCCCCGTTCTGACGGGGAGCTAACCCGCTCGAAGCGTCTCCGCGGAGTCCAGCACCTCCCGGATCTTCCGCGAGAGGTCTCTCACCCGGAAGGGCTTGGGGATGAAGGGCGCATCCAGTTCGCCGGTGCCCCGCCGCTCCAGCAGCCCCGCGCTGTAGCCGCTCATGAAGAGCACCTTCAGTTCAGGCCGGAGCCTCCGGGCGGCGTCCCAGACCTGGATCCCGCTCATCCCCGGCATGATGACGTCGGCCAGCAGGAGATCCACCTCCTGGTCCCCGGAGAGGATCTCGAGGGCCTCGGCCCCCGCGCCGGCACCGATCACCTCGTATCCGAGGTCCTCCAGGGCGGTGCAGAGGTAGCCCTTCACAGCCGGCTCGTCCTCCACCACGAGGATCGTCTCTCCCCCCCTGAGGGGCGTGGCATCCTCGACGGACTGACTCCCCGGCACGCCCTCTGGAACTCCGTCCGCCAGCGGGAGGAGGAGTTCGAAGGTGGTGCCCGCGCCCGGCCGACTCCACACCCGCACGTCCCCGCCGTGCTGGGTGACGGTGCCGTGGACCATGGCCAGCCCCAGTCCGGTCCCCCGTCCCATCTCCTTGGTGGAGAAGAAGGGGTCGAAGATCCGCTCCAGGTGCTCCGGTTCGATCCCCTGCCCCGTGTCCTGAACGCGCAGGATGCCGCACTCCCCGCCGGTGGCCGCGGCCCCGACGGCATCCTCCCGGGGCTCGGGCACCCCGGCGAGCCCCTCGATACGGATGATGCCGCCGCCGGGCATGGCGTCCCGGGCGTTGACGACCAGGTTCACCAGGGCCTGCTCGAGAAGGTGGGGATCGATCCGGACGGAGACGGGCTCATCCGGCAGCGCGACCTGGATCCGCACATCCTCACCCACGATGCGATCGACCATCCCGGCGACGTGCTGGACCACCTGGCGCAGGTCCACCTCCTTGACCTGCAGGATCTGTTTTCGGGAGAAGGCCAGGAGCTGCTCGATGAGGGTTCGGGCTCCTTCGCTGGCCGACACCACCGACTTGAGCCGGCGATGGTCCTTCGGCCGCTCCTCTTCCGTCGTTTCGGCCAGCAGGACCTCGGAGTAGCCCAGAATCACCGTCAGGAGATTGTTGAAGTCGTGGGCAATTCCGCCCGCGAGGCGCCCCACCGCCTCGAGCTTCTGGGACTGGCGGAGGCTGGCCTCGAGCCGGTCCCGCTCGGCTTCAGACTCCTGGCGTGCGGTGATGTCCGACACCATCCGGAGGAGGCCCGCCGGACGGCCCCGTCGATCCCGGAGGACGTCCGTGGCAACCGAGATCCAGCGGAGGTCCGGGCTGTCCTTCCTCTCCAGCGAGAACTCCTGTCGGGGCAGCCTCCGCGACCCGGAATCGGCTCTGCCGTCCCCCGTCCGATCGTGCCGGAGCAAGGCGTTCGCGGTAGGGATGATGTCCTCGTGGAGGATCTCGCCCGGGGTTCGACCGATGAGAGCCCCGGGAGTTTCGTCGAGAAGCTCACCGAGACGATCGCTGGCGAAGACGGTCCGGTCCCGGAGATCCGTCACCCACACCGCCTCCTGGGACGTGTCGATGATCCGGCGATACTCCTCCTCTCGGCGCCGGAGGCCGGTGACCGCGGTCGCCAGGAGAAGAAGCGGGATGATGTTCAGGATCAGATAGAACTGGAGGGCCAGAATCCGCTCGGGCACCTCCAGCGGATCCAGCGCGAAGGGACCGGTTCCGTTCACGGTGGCCGCCACCGCCACCACGGCCACGATCACCGCACCCAGCGACACCCCCTGAACGCCCAGCTGAAGGGCGGCCATGAGGAGCAACGGGAGCGTCCAGAAGGGAGAAAACAGGGCCGAGAACGGCGTGGGCTCGCTGGTGAAGACCAGGATCGCCACGAACGCGATGGCCGCGAGCAGGGCGGCCATCTGGACTCGATCCCGCGCGCTGGGGAACCACTCGTCCCGGTTCCGGAAGGGCCACCACGAAATCACCAGCGGGCCCATGATGATGAGCCCGACGAAGTCCCCGACGAACCACGAGGGGAGGACCGTTCCGAAATCGCTGCCGGACCCGAGGAACAGGACGGAAAGCGACCCGATGAGGGCGCCCACCATGGCCGCCGGGATCGCCGCGGTCACCAGCGCCACGCCCTGCCCCAGAGTGCCGAGATGAGTGGGCACCGGGAACGTGCGCCGGTAGAGCCAGGCCGCCAGGAGCGGCTCCACGGTGTTGGCCAGCCCGATCCCCGCGCTGACCGGGACCGACACGCCGGTCGAGAGGTTCACCCCGATGGAGGCGAGCCAGATGGCCCCGGCCACAGCGGGCCAGAGTCCCTTCCGGGTGCACGCCAGCACACCCAGGGCCAGCCCGGCCGCGGGCCAGAACGAGGTCATCTGCTGCGGCTCGAAACGCCCCAGCAGCGTCAGCCTCGACACCACGACGTAGGCCAGGAACGTGAGGGCGACGCCGGCCCACTCCTGACGATCCATCGTCCGGTTCATACCTGGACCCCCGGGCGGTGTCCGCCTAGCGGCGGTACTTCACCTCTCCTCCGACGATGGTGGACACGATCTCGGTACCGGGGATGTCCTCCTCGGGGATCTCGAGGATGTTTTGGGAGAGCACCGTGATGTCCCCCAGCAGGCCCGGCCTCAGCATGCCCTTCAGCCCCTCCTCGAAGGCGGCGTAGGCGTTGGCCGTGGTGTAGGAGCGGAGCGCCTCCATCCGGGTCATCCGCTGGTCGGGGTAGAACCGCTCGCCGGTATTCATCATCCGGGACACGGTGGCGTAGTAGGACGCGATGGGATCCACGTCTTCCACGGGGGCGTCCGTTCCGTTCGTGACCACCGCGCCGGACTGCATCAGCTTCTGCCAGACGTAGGCGCCCTCCTCGGCGCGCTGGGCGCCCAGCCTCGGCTCCACCCAGGGTCCGTCGGAGGTGGCATGGACGCCCTGCATGGAGGCGATGATGCCCAGCGCGCCGAACCTCGGGACGTCGTCGGGATGCAGGTGCTGCGCGTGCTCCACCCTCCAGCGGAGATCCTCGCCGGGTCGGCTGGCGTACGCTTCCTCGAAGATGTCGAGCGTCTCGCGGTTCGCCCGATCTCCGATCGCGTGGATGCAGAGCTGCAGGTCGTGCTCCAGGGCCAGCTGACCCGCTTCACGCACCACCTCCGGCGGCGTCGTGTTCAGACCGGTGCTGGAGGGCATGTCGGAGTAGGGCTCGAGCAGCCAGGCCCCGTGTGGCCCGAGGGCTCCATCGATGCTCTTCTTGATCCCGCCCACCGTCAGATAGTGGTCGGCGTGGTTGAGGATCCGGTAGTCGCCCAGCTTCTCGGCCATCTCCTCGTTGGACGTCCGGATCATGACCCAGAGGCGTACCCCGAGCTCGCCGGCCTCGGCCAGTTCCCGGTAGAGGTCGACCGTCCCGAAGCCCACGCCTGCGTCCTGGAACGACGTGATGCCCTTCGACAGGGACTCCTCGGCCGCGAGGCGGGCCTGCCGGTACGGGTCGGGGTCAACGGCGTTGGCGTAGGCGGGGCGGAGCAGGCCCGAGGCGGTCTCACGGAACACCCCGATGGGGCTGCCGGAGCCGTCCCGGACGATCTCGCCGCCCTCCGGATCCGCGGTGGATCCGTCGATGCCCGCCATCTCCATGGCCAGCGCGTTGGCATAGGTGGCGTGACCACTGGCGTGCCGGAGGATCACCGGGTTGTCCGGGGACACGGCACTGAGCGCCGTGTGCAGCGGAAGGCCGTCCACGTTCGGCTCGGGCGTGCGATCCCACTTCTCCTGGTGCCACCCCCGCCCCTGGATGAGTTCCCCGGGCTGACTCTCCGCCACGGCCTCCTCCACCATGGCGATGACCTCATCCCAGTTGGCCACGTTCATGAGGTTCAGCTGCATCCGTGCGAGGCCCACGCCCATGAAGTGCCCGTGCCCCTCGATGAACCCGGGGATGGCCAGCTGACCCTGGAGATCGATCACCTCCGTTTCCGAACCGGCCAGGGCCTCGATCTCGGCTCGGCTCCCGACCGCCGCGACGAACCCGTCCCGGATGGCCAGGGCCTCGGGGTTGGGGTTCGACTCGTCGAGCGTCTCGATGACCCCGTTGACCAAGATCATGTCCGCGGGATCGGCCGGCTCGGACGAACACGCCGAGACCACCAGAACGGACGTGAGAAGAGCTGCGAACAGGGGGGTGGCTCGACCAGAAGCCATGGTGCCTCCTTGGGGAATCAAACGGGCAGCGGTGTGCTGGATCAGAGGGTACGGACCGGCCGGAGCAGCGGCAATGAGCACAGCCCCAAAGATCCTGCGGCGAGGACTCCCGGACCTCAGGCCCCCGGGGGTCCGAGGATCACCCGGACGGGGGCGTCAGTTCATCCCGGCCTGGGCCCGGACGTACTCCGCCACCTCCTCGTGGGTGGCGTACCACACCCCGCCGGTGCGGTTCATGTGCGCGATCAGTTCCTCGAGGATGAGGATTCGAGAGCGGTGTCCGATGTAGTGCGGGTGCATGGTGAGCAGGAACAGGGTTCCCTCTTCATGGGCCTGATCGAATTCGTCGATGTACACCTGCAGGACCTCCCGGGGCGGGCTGTACCGGTCGCCCAGGGGATTCAGGAGCGGCGCGTCGTCCAGGATCCAGTCCACCGGAAGCTCAACCATGCCGGTGGGCTCGCCGTTCGCCAGGAGCTCGTAGGGCCGGTCGTCGGCCATCAGGGAGCTCTCGTAGCGAAATCCGAGATCCCGAACGATCTGCAGGGTGGAGTCGCTGAAGTTCCAGGAGGGCGCCCGATACCCCACCGGCCGGCTGCCGGTGAGCCGCTCCAGCCGCTCCATGGCCTGCTCCAGGAGGCGCCGCTCGGTGGCCGCGTCCAACTGGTTGTTCCGCTCGTGGATCCACCCGTGAACCGCGAATTCGTGACGACCCGCGGCCGCGATGCGATCCGCCATCTCGGGGGCCAGCGTGAGACTCAGGGCGGGGATGAAGAACGACGCGGGGATCTCGTGCTCGTCGAGGAGGTCCACCACGCGGCCCAGCGCCCGTCGCGATCCGTACTCGCCCTGGGAGAGCCCGCCGACGCTGGTATCGCCGTTGCGGAGCCAGATCGTCTCGTTGTCCACGTCGAAGGAAAGGGCAACGGCAACCCGGGCGCCGCCCGGCCAGGTGGACGGCGTCAGATCACGACCGGCGCGCACCGCGTTCACGGCGTCCGCAACGCGCTCCTCGGACCAGTTCCACGGGGCCTCCGGGTCGGCCGAGCCTCCGGCGGCCTGCGATTCCGGAAGGGGCTGGATGGTGCACGAGGCGACGGCCACGAGGCCGACCAGCGGCAGCGGGCTCAGGGGGCGGAGAGAGGAGGTGCGCGAGGACATGGCAGAACCGGACCGTCCGATGTGGAAGAGGGGATCCCCGGGGGCGGAGACCGACCCGGGACCCCGCCACGGTAGACCCTTCCGAACCCGAAGACCAGAGCGGGCCGGGGCTGGAGTCGTGGGTCTCAACCTTCCACATTTGTTCGCTGGCCCGGGATCCTGCCCATCCCGGACGTACCCCTGCACCGGACTCATCGTGACGCATTCCATCGGCTCGGAGACCCGCCCCCTGCGGGTGGCCATCGTCGGCGCCGGCCCCGCCGGGTTCTTTGCCGCGGACGCCCTGCTGAAGCAGGCCGACCTCCACGTCTCCATTGATATCCTGAACCGCTTTCCCACTCCCTACGGCCTGGTCCGGGACGGTGTGGCCCCGGACCACCAGAAGATCAAGGCCGTCACCCGGTCCTTCGATCGCGTCGCCGGCGATGATCGAGTCCGGTACTTCGGGAACGTGACCTTCGGCGAGGACGTCACCCGGGCGGACCTGCAGGCCCACTACGACCAGATCGTCTACGCGGTGGGTGCCCCTTCGGATCGATCCATGGGCATCCCGGGGGAGGACCTGGACGGGAGCCTCCCGGCCACCGCCTTCGTGGGCTGGTACAACGGGCACCCGGACTACCGGGACCTGGACCCCGATCTCAGCTGTGAGCGGGTGGTCGTGGTGGGGAACGGGAACGTGGCCGTGGACGTGACCCGGATCCTGGTCCGGCCCCTGGAGGAACTGGCGGCCACCGATCTGGCGGACCACGCCCTGGAGGCGCTGCGGGGGAGCAGGGTGCGGGAGGTGGTCGTGCTTGGCCGCCGGGGGCCGGCCCAGGCCGCGTTCACCACCCCGGAGCTCCGGGAGCTGGGAGAGCTGGAGGGTGTGGACGTCGTGGTGGATCCCTCCGATGTCGAGCTGGACGAGACCAGCGAGGCGAGCCTGGAGGACAACGCCACCGCCCGACGCAACGTGGACCGCCTGCGAGAGTACGCGGAACGGGGACCCGGGACCGAGGAGCGCCGCATCGTGCTGCGGTTCCTCCGGTCCCCGGTCGAGGTGCTCGGAGAGGGGCACGTCACCGGAGTGCGTATCGAGCGGAACGAGCTGGTCCAGCGGGACGACGGGTCCATGCGGCCTCAGGGAACCGGGGAGACCGAAGACGTTTCCTGCGGGATGATCCTCCGATCCGTGGGCTACCGCTGCGTGCCCCTGGCGGACGTGCCGTTCGACGAGAACCGCTCGGTGCTGGCGAACGACGGCGGGCGCATCACCGATGGTGCCGGGGGCCCGGTGGTGCCGGGGGAGTACGTGGTCGGATGGGCCAAGCGCGGACCGTCCGGCGTCATCGGCACGAACAAGTCGGACGCCGTGGACACGGTGAACCGGATGGTCGAGGACGTGTCCTCTCTCAACGGCAACGCCACTCCCGACTGGCATCCGGATGCAGGCGATGCGCTGATCCGCGCTCGGGTGAAGCGGGTCGTCACCTGGGAGGACTGGCAGGCGCTCGACGCCCTGGAGCGCTCCCGCGGAGAGGCTTCCGGCCGGCCGCGCGTGAAGTGCTGTACGGTCGAGGAGATGCTGGAAGCTCTGTCCTGAGGCGGGCCCGGCCGTGGCTCGCCTCCACCGAGATCCCCCGCCGGTCGCCGAGGTCCCCTCCTGGAACAAGTCGTCTCCATTATCTGTTGACACAAATATTGTTGCCAATTATTCTACAACTGTTCATGTTGGCCAAAACGGCCTTTGCAATCGTGGAGATCTCTGGTGCCCCGCTTACAGGAAGAACTGAAGCAGACCCGCCCCTTCGAGCACGTCGAGACCGAGGTGTTCCTGAACGTGGCGCGGACCAACGAGACGCTGCGCGCGCCCCTGGACGCGCTGCTGAAGGAGCACCGTCTCTCGCAGGCCACCTACAACGTGCTCCGGATCCTCCGGGGCGCCCGAGGCGAGGGCCTGCCCTGCAACGAGATCTCCAGCCGGCTGGTGACCCGCGTGCCGGACGTCACTCGACTGCTGGACCGACTGACCACCGCCGGCCTCGTCGACCGGGAGCGCGACACGCATGATCGCCGGGTCGTCCTGAGCAAGATCACCCCCCGGGGCCTCGAGCTCCTGGAGGAACTGGACGCGCCCCTCATCGCCGCGCAGAAGGACCTGCTCGGGCACATGAGCCGGAAGGAGATGGAGACCCTCTCCACTCTCCTGGAGAAGGCTCGGCAAGCCGGCCTGTAACGAATCCGTCACCCTCGACCCCGACTGGGAACCAATCCCCGGGGCCGAGGGTTTTTCAGGACAGTAAATCTGTTTTCACAACCTTCGTGACCACCACATTCGTGATCACACTCCAAAGGAGTTCAACAATGAAGCGCACAGCCACCCTGTTTTCCACGCTGATCCTGGCGGCCGGAACCATCGCCGCCACGCCCGCCGAGGCCCCGGTCATCTGGAACGTCGACGCGTCCCACACGCAGATCGAGTTCAGCGTCAAGCACTTCTTCACTCCGGTTCGCGGTCAGTTCACCGACTTCGAGGCGGACGTGAACTTCGACCCGACCGCCCCCGAGGAGGCCACGGTCTCCATCAAGATCCCGGTGTCCTCCGTCGATACCCGGAACGAGCGTCGGGACACCCACCTGCAGTCCGCGGACTTCTTCGACGCCGAGGCCTACCCCTACATCACCTTCACCTCGACCAAGGTGAAGCAGTCCGGCGAGGGCGAGTACCGGATCCTCGGTGACCTGACCATCCGCGACGTCACGCGGGAGGTCGTCCTCCCCGTGACCCTCCTGGGCGTTCAGGAGCTCGAGGGCGAGATGAGCGAGATGTTCGGTGGGATCACTCAGGTGGCCAGCTTCACCGGCAACCTGAAGATCGACCGGAACGACTTCGGCGTGGGCACCGGCTCCTGGGCCGCTACGGCCGTGGTCGGTGGTGACGTCAACATCACCTTCAACGTCGAGACCAACCGGTAAGGGGGTGCGCACCCCGGACCGGGCCTGGAGGGCGGGTCGGCCGTGATGCCCCCGCTCCGGTCCCGGCCCCGAAGGCTCGATGAACGAAACCCCCTGGAGGCCTCGGCCTCCAGGGGGTTCCGCTCTTTCATCGATGCGACTCGATCGACGATCCGCCGACGGAAGTGATTGGGTCAGCGTCCGTCCCCCTGGCCCTCGGGCACCCGCTCCCACCGGAGGCCGTTGAGGTTCACCGCGGCGACCCGACCCCCGGCGTCGGTCTCGAACGTGGCCAGCGCGTCGCCCCGCCACCGGGCCTCCCACGTCACCAGGAAGGTGTCGTGATGCCAGTGCGACGCCGGACCTCGGAGGCCCGGACCCCGGATCGCGTAGAGTCCTCCGTCCCGCAGGCGGACCTCGATCGAACCATACATCTCGTGCCGATACTCCCCGGCGTAGGCGCTCAGCTCGTGCGAGGGAGCGGTGCCGGCCACCCTCGACTCCTCCCGCCGGGCCCGGGCGGCAGCGGCGCCCTCGGCGGCCCCGTCGTAGATGGTCTTCAGTTCCGCCGACCAGTCCCGAACGTCCTCCGGGGCCAGGAAGTGGTCCAGCGCCTGATACATGATGGCGTGCCGGACCTCCACGTGGTCCCGGTTTCCCAGGACGTAGACCCCTACCTCCTCGTCCCGGACCAGGCCGGCAATGGCCACGAGCCCGTCGATGCTGCCGGTGTGGAAGTCGAGCTTACGACCCCGGAAGTCGTGCTGGAACCAGCCCAGGCCATAGCTCGTCCAGTTGGGCTTCGTGGCCTGCCGGGTGGGATAGAACTGGCCGGGATGAACGAGTGTCTGGGGCGTGAACATCTCCTCGACGACCTCCTCGGAAAGGACGCGGGTGCCGTCGGGGGTGACCCCCTCGGCCAGCAGCATCCTGAGCCAGCGGGACATGTCCTCGACACTGGACCAGACCGAGCCCGCCGCGTCTACGGCGTCCACGGAGGCGTTCTCGATGACCACCGTTTCACCGTCCACGATGTGGTGCGGACGGGCGACGCTGGGCTGGCCCTCGGTCTCCGACAGGAGGGCGAAGGACTCAGTCATCCCGAGGGGCTCGAAGATCCGGGTCCGGATGAACTCGGCCCAGGGCACCCCGCTGACCGCTTCCACCACCAGCCCAGCGGTGGCGTACATGACGTTCTGGTAGATGAACGAGCTCCGCGGCGAGTAGGCCAGATCGGCGAACCGGACCTGCTCCACAACCCACTCCCGGGTGGCTTCGTGCCCGTACCAGAGGAAGTCGGTGTTGCCCAGCCCCGCCCGGTGGGTCAGGAGGTCCCGGAGCGTGATCTCGCGGGTGACCCAGGGATCCGAGAGCTCGAACCACGGAAGGTGCTTCGTCACCGGATCGTCCCAGGCCACCTTCCCTTCGTCCACGAGCATGCCGATGGCGGCCGCCGTCATGGCCTTGGTCGTGGACCCGATGGAGAACCGGGTTTCCTCGTCCACCATGTGCCCGGATCCGAGCTCCGTCTCGCCATAGCCCTTCGCGAAGAGCAGTTCCCCGTCCTTCACCACCGCAACGGCCAGCCCCACGGCGTTCCAGTCGTCGAAGGCCTGTCGCAGATAGGCGTCGAACGCATCCGGATCGAAGGGCTGCGCGGCCACCGGAGCCGCGCCCGACCCGATGGCCACGAGGGCTCCCAGGGCCAGGGCGCAGGTCCTGAGCGATGGATGGAAACGGTTGGGGTCTCTGTTCATGACGGTCGCCTCCCTTGGGTTTCGACGGCGAATCTAGGGCGGGGGAGAGAGGTCGGCACCCCGGAGGCCGGCCCCCGGGCCCGATCGACGGACGGGGCCGGCGTCCCTTGATTCTGAACCCCCGTCCCCAAATGTTTCGGAGATGGGACTTCTCTCAACTGTCGGCCCCCCACGAACCACTTTCGAAGGGATCCACGAATGAAGCCCGCAAGCCTTCTCCGCGCATCCACGACGCTGGCCGTCGTCCTGCTGGCGGTTCTTGCCGCCCCCTCCGCCGGGTCGGCCCAGATCGGACACAGT
Organism: Gemmatimonadota bacterium; assembly: GCA_039587435.1. Classification (GTDB taxonomy): domain Bacteria; phylum Gemmatimonadota; class Gemmatimonadetes; order Longimicrobiales; family Gaopeijiaceae; genus JBDHIJ01. Next base: position 3,189 of record JBDHIJ010000029.1, on the reverse strand, counting down.
CTGAACCTGGGATTCAACGGCGGAACGTGGTCCGGTGAGGACTACTTCGAGATGAACCAGGGAATCGGGGTGGACGCATCGTTCCTGTTCGGGGTCCAGGACTCCTACCGGGTCGGACCGGTGGTCGAGTACGGCAACTTCGCCGTCGGTGATACCGGATACCGGATCGAGGAACTGGACATCGGCGTGGAGGGCCGGTTCATCGACATGTCCCGCCGGTTCAGCGTCGATCCCTACATCGCCCTTCGGGCCGCATACGTCTCCCAGAGCAGCAGCGCCGAGGGGAACGACGCATCCACGGGCGGCTTCGGCGGTCAGGCCTCCGCGGGGTTCTTCTTCCCGTTCGGGGCCTCGGACCACGCCGGGGACCTGGCCGTCGGGATCCGGGGCGTGACCCTGGGGGACTGGGAGAACGACGGGACGACCATCGAGGACAGTGCCGGCTCGTCGGTGTACTTCTTCGTTCGGGTCGGAATCGCGTTCCAGTTCGGGTTCTAGTCCGACCCACGGGGTCCGACTGACTCCCGTGGGCGGGCCCTTCCCCCCCGTGCCGGTCCGACGCTCCGCCCTGCCCCACTGGCTGTGGCGGGCGGCCGTCCTCTGGGCCTTGTGCACCCTGGCGCCGTGCCGGCCGGCCCTGGCGCAGGACGCGGCCCCGCAGACCGGGACCGATCCCTTCGAGGACGACCAGGCCAGGGACCTGGTGATGGGCGTGGTAGACGGGTGGGCCAGCCTGGATCCGGACAGCTACTGGATACAGATGCACAGCCGGGCGCGGCTGGGGCTCCTGATCCCCAACCAGTGGAACTGGAGAGCCCGCACCCTCTACTACCGCCAGCTGGCCGAAGCGTACCGCTTCGAACCGGGGTCCTTCGCCCTGGAGGAGACGTTCGGAGAGGAGCGGGGAGCCCCCCTGATCGGAAGCCAGCTGCTGGGCGCCGATCCACTCTGGGGATTGTTCGGCTTCGACCCGGAGGAAGAGGTTCCCCCGCTGCTGGGGCTGGTGGGGCTCTCGCTGGGAAGCGTCTCAGCCCAGGTGCAGCTCGGGTCGAGGGGAGCCGAGGTCCAGATGCTGGACTCGGTCTTCGTCCAGCCCATGTCCGCGCTCGGCCTGGACCACTATCGCTATCGGAGCGGCCCACCGATGCCGGGGGCCGGGCCGGACGAGCCGCCGCTTCTCTCCGTGGAGTTCCAGTCCAACGACGCTGAGGCGACCCCGGTCGTGGGGCTGATCTGGTTCGACTCCGAGACCCATCGACCGCTACGAGCCGTGTTCCGTCCGAAGGAGCGGTGGCCCGTTTCGGCCGGGCTGCGGGGTTGGGTTCGGCGCATTCCACTGATCCCCAAGAACGCCTACGGGGAGATCAGCTTCTTCGTCCTGGACTATGATGGATCGGAGGAGTCGAACCCGGTGGAGGCCCGCATGAACGGCTCGCTGTTCTGGTTCTGGAACCAGGGCATCATGCCCGTGGAGGCCGAATGGGCGCTGGACTGGAGCCACGACGACCCCTCGACCATGGACACCGCCCCGCCCCCCGTCCTGGAGGCCGGCTCCGTCACGCCCCTGCAGCTGCGGGACCTGGACCCGTTCATCCAGGAGCTGGATCGGGTGACCGGGCCACCCCCCTTCCAGACCGCGCGCCAGACCGCCACCGGCGCGGTCGGGAGCGTACGCTTCAACCAGGTCCAGGGGATCAACTTCCGCGTCCGCTACCCCATCCCCCTGTCGGGCTCGACCACCATTACCACCCAGCTGGACATCCCCACCTCCAGCTTCCAGTGGACCGGACGGGCCGGCATCCAGAGCAACCGCGAGCCGGACATCATCGGGGTCGAGGGGTACACCCGACTGGCCGACGCGAACTGGATGGAAGTGGTGAACGGGATCGGCGGGACGCTCAACGCCCTGCTCACCGGGTTCGACGACGGGAATTACTATCTGGCGGCCGGAGGTCGGTTGTGGGGGTCCACACAGGCCCGCCCGTGGCTGGGTCGCGTGGAACTCTTCGTCGAGCAGCAGACCGAGGCGCCCAAGCGGGTCGACTACTCCCTTTTCGCCCCGGACACGTCCGAGGCCGGACAACCGTTCAGCATCGAGGTGGACGAGGGGATCTACTACGGCGCCCGGGCGAACATGAACTTCCAGCGGGGAGACGATTCGCAGCGGGGGGTCCTGCTGGTGCGACTGTTCGGTCAGGCCGCGGTGGGGGAGAAATCGTACTCGTCCATCGGAACGACCACCGATCTCCTCGGCCCCCTCCCGGGCCCGTTCGTGGGGGCCATCCGCGCCAACTACGCACTTTCAGCCGGGAACGTCCCGTCCCAGGCCCTCTACTACCTGGGCGGCACCAAGACCATCCGTGGGTACCCGAACGGAGTGGTGTCGGGCAAGTCCATGTACATCACCACGGCGGAACTCGGGACCAACATCCCGCTGGTGCGTCTCATCGGCTTCGTTGATGCGGGGAATGCGGACGACTGCGGACGACGGCGGGAAGCTGTTCGCCTCCGAACCTCTGTGGGCGGTCGGTGGAGGCCTGTCCATCGCCGACGGGATCGTGCGCTTCGACCTGGCCAAGGGCCTGTCGGAGGGGGGGGTCTGGCGGTTCCACATCGCCAGCAGCGCCCTCTTCTAGACGGACCCGGTCCGGGTCCGGGCGAGACCGGCCAGGCTAGCCCAGCCCGACCACTCCCGCGGCCTGAAGCTCCTCCAGCCGGTCGGCGCCGACCCCCAGCTGACCCAGCACCTCTGCCGTGTGCTCCCCCAGCCCGGGGGCCGGGTGAAGGGGGATCTCCGGCGATCCGGACAGGTGACCCGGCGTCCGGGCGAAGGTGTGCAGGCCGGCGACGGCGTCTTCCACGTCCACCAGCGAACCCCGCCGACGGAAATGGTCGTCCGTGAAAACGTCCTCGGCCGTGTAGACCGGAGCCGCCGGCATCCCGGCCTGATTCAGGGCGTCCACGACCTGGTCCCGGGTCTTGTCGGCCATCCAGCCCTCCAGAATGGGGCGCAGCGCGTCCGCGTGTTCGGCCCGGGCCGTGCCGGTGGCCGCCCGGGGGTCTTCGACCAGATCGGGGCGGCCGGCCACCTCCACCAGCCGCTTCCACATGAGGTCGTCGGGCACGTTCAGGGCCACGTACCCGTCGGCGCATGCGAACGCCCCCCGGGGCCAGGCGTGCCGCAGCCGG
>JBDHIJ010000028.1:0-33438 GCA_039587435.1 Gemmatimonadota bacterium | reverse complement strand
CCCACCTCCACTGGGTCGTGCGCTACAACCGCACCAGCGTGGACCCGCGGAGTCTGCTGGAGGTGGCGAGCCCCCGCTGAGCCGGCATCGGCCCCCCCCGAGCGCGCGTGTGGCCCGCCCGTTCTAGCGCCGGAAGGCGTACTGGACCTTCAGCAGGAACTGGCTCGCCTGCGTAGTCCAACCCCCGTCCAGTTCGTCGAAGGCCGTGTTGTTGTAGATGAAGAACAGGTCGCCGAGCGGGGTGAACGTCCAGCGGATCCGGCAGTTCACTCCGAACTCCTTCGCCTCCCGGTCGTACTGACCCAGGAAGCTCCACTGCAGGTCCGGGGAGAAGTTCATCTGGACCCGGGCACTGGCTACCTCCTGCAGCACCTCCCCGCCCGGCAGGGTCCCCTGGTTCCGGGTGCCGGCCAACTCCAGGTTCAGGAAGTCTGAAGGGTTGATGGCGATGCGGGCTGAGAATTCGGTCATGTCGCCGTCGTAGAAGGGCCCGAACCACACCGAGAGGCGCCCGCTCACCACGCGCTTCTGGGCGAAATCCACCTCCGCCCGATAGCGAACCCAGTCGTACTCCCCCGCGGGGATCACCACCCCGTCGACGATCTCGAAGTCCTCGGGGAGGCGCTCCCCCTGGGGCTGGACGTTGAACTCGAACCGGTCTCCGCTGTTGAAGCGTATGTTGATGGGAGCAGTGAAGATACGGTAGCTCTCCAGGTCCCCGCTCAGGTCCCACGCCATGATGGGGACCAGCTCGAAGTAGAGATTGAAGATTCCGGGATAGGGATCCCACCAGCGGTAGTTGACCCCGGTGTTGGCCAGGTGGACCGATCGCCGGGGGACGAAGCTGAGGGACGGGTCAAAGCCGTCTCCGATCCGCTTGTACGAGACCCATAGGTCCCAGACGTCGTTGGGGTAGTCGACGGTGACTCCCCAGGCGGACTGGTCCCCGGACAGGTCCTCCCGGTCGGTGTACATGCCCCAGGCGCCGATGATGAGGTTCCGGTTCCCCCTGAACGACGAGGTGTTGTACACCCCGTCCACGCCGGCCATGTAGCTGCCCGATCGACCATACGGGTCTCCCAGGGTGCCGATGGCTCCGATGGAGGACTGATCCAGCAGGTTCTGCCGGACGCGGAACGCCCCCATCTCGGAGGCGGGCACCAGCCCATCCACCGCGTCCGTGGCCGTAGCCAGGCCTCCGAAGTTGGTCCGCCCGGCCTGGCCGGCCCGCCCGCTCACCTTCCCCCCCACGCGGATGGGTACCTCCTGCCCCTCGACCAGTCCGATACGGCGGGTGAAGAAGGGGATGATGTCCGGCCGATGGAAGGTCGTCATGCCGGTCCCGAACTCGAAGATGTCGGCTCCGTCCAGGAAGAACGACCGCTTCTCCGGAAAGAACAGCGGGAAGCGGGTAAGATTGGTCCGCCGGGTGTCGACCTCCGTCTCTGCAAAGTCGGTGTTGACCGTGAGGACCGCGGTGGTGTTGGAGCCCAAGCGCTGGAAGACGTCGAGGCTGGGATCCGCCTCTTCCTGCCACGGCTCCTCCGGGCCGGTCTTCTCGACCCCCGTGGTAAGAGCCGGGCGCACGGTCAGCCCCCAGCCCGGGTCAAACGCCGGAAGATCGATGAGTTCCCCTGCCCTCCGGGTCTGGGTGAACAGGGCGAGGCGGGAGGGACTGGCCCACCGGCTCACCTCCAGCAGGCGCTGGACGCGCCGTTCCACGTTGAAGCCCCAGGCCTCCAAGCCCCTGGAGAACGTGATGCTCTGGATCGGGATCCTGATCTCGGCGAGCCATCCGTCATCCGAAATGGTCGTCCGGGCCTCCCACACCGCGTCCCAGCTGGCGTTTTCCCCTAGCCCCTGGTCCGCGACCAGGGCGTCGTAGCGGGCCCCGGCCGGGTTCACGGCGAATACGAACCCCGATTGCCCGTCGCGGAACGGGTCCAGGAGGATCTTGAGGTGGTCCTCGGATCGGAGATCGCTGTCCCTGGCCTTGGAGTAGCTGACGATCCCGGCCGGATCGTGGTCGAAGGCCCGGATGCCCACGTAGATCGCCGTCGGCGCGGCGATGATGCGCACCTCAGTCCCCAGGGTGGGAGCGAGACCCTGGGTGGGCTCCACGGTACGGAGCGTAGAGAGGGGCTCGGCCCGATCCCATGCGGCCTCGTCCAATTGCCCGTCGATCCGGATTTCCTCCCCCATGGTGCCCGCCGCGGCCCGGGGAACAGTCTCCTGGCCGGCGACGCCCCCCGGTGGGCTCCCGAGGGCGAGGAGGACTGCGAGGACAGCCGGGCCGCCTCCGAGGGCGGGGGCAGGCTGAACTCGGTGGGCGTGTGGCATGGGGGAACCTACCGCCCTCCCTCCGCACCGGCATCCGCCGGTGTCGCGGCTCCCCGACTCCCGGGCTGGATGTTCCTGGCAAGGCGCTCCGCGTCCGGCGCTATTCCCCCGAAACCCGTACCGCGTACCCCCCGCCGCCCGGGAGTCCTCCGAACTCCGCCACGAGCTTCGCCAGGTCGTACATGAGGATCTCGCGTACGAGTCCCGGCAGGACCGCCTCCCCGGCCGACCCGGTTCCCTTCCCCGTGATCACGTGGACGACCCTTCCCGGCGACGTCGTCCGGTGCCGCTCGACGAAGAAGACCACCCGGGTCTCGGCCTCGTCGGCGGTCAGCCCGTGGAGGTCCAGAGTTTCGACCGGCATTTCGGACAGCAGCAGGGCCAGACCCGAGAGTTCAGCACCCGTCGGGGGCTGCCCGGACTGAGCGAGCCTCTTTCGCCGCTTCGACATCGTTGATCGACCCGTGAAATGGGATGGATCGGGTCGCCGGGATCACCGAGTCGTCGCGGTGAGGGAGCGGCGCACCTCCGGAGAGCGTAGACAATAGGCCCGGGACGTCGTAGGCGCAGGGGCGTCAGGAAGGCCCCTCAACTCCGAGAGTCGAGGGGCCCCCTGTCCACTGTCATCGCTGAGCCTGCGGCCACAGCCGACCGCGGCTGTCGCGGCAGTCAGGACCTGTCGCCGGGTCAGTTCCCGGTGAGCGACAGGTCCTCGCGGTAGCGGAGAACGTACTCCTGGGTACGGAGGAACGACCCGAAGAACATCTGCGTGATCTCGGCCGCACGGGCCTCGCCGTAGTGCGCGTTCATGCCCGCCGCGATTTCGTCGTTGCGTCGGATGTCGTCCCAGCTGTCTCCGAGGCCGGCAATGAGCATCGTCCCTCCGGCGCCGCCGGATACCGGCTGGGTGACCGACCAGTACATGTCACCGCCCCGGAGCGCTTCGGCGAACATGCCCACGGCCTCCAGGAACGTGCTCATCTGCGTGGGCGCGATCCAGTACCGCGTCGCACCGATGATCCGGGCCGGGTCGCCTGCGGGCCTGGGGTTGGAGAGGTCGGTGTTGTTGACGTTGAACCGCATGCCCACCTCCTCGACCAGCGGCTGCACCGTCGCAAACCAGTGCTGCTGCATCAGCATGAACGCCGGGGTCGCTTCGTATGCATCGACGTCGGCCCAGGTATGGCCCCCGGAGATGATCACGTATTCGCCCAGCTCGGCTCCGGCCGCCATCTGGAGCGTGGTCCAGTTCCAGGTGTCGCCCACGGCACTTCTATAGGCGACGTGCTCCTTGAGGGCGGCTTCGAAGGCTGCCGCCTTGCCCTGATACGGCGTGATGTTGTACCGCACGGTGACGTTCTGCGCATCGAGTCCGCCGGACGGGAGGGTCAGGAATGTCGCGAGCGCGACTCCCAGGAAGAAGCGGATACTCCGCATGGTGAGACTCCCCTTTCTGAGGGTGGGATAAGGAACCTCGTGGGTGCAATCCCCCCGCTGGGCCGTCTCAAGTCAAGCAAACCTTTGTTCCTTGATCGGCACAGATCATGACGGTGCCGCGCGCCGGCGGGCCCGCCGGCGCGCTTGCTCGCGCTTCGCGGGGCGGCCTAGCTTCGAAGGATGGCACAGGAGCCCTCCTTCTGGCAGCAGCTGCGGGAGCGGAGGGTCGTTCGGGTCGCGGTGGTCTACGTCGCCGCAGCCTGGGCCTCGGCCGAAGCTTCCGCGCTGGTCACCGACGTGTTCGCCCTCCCGATCTGGGTCCCGCGGGTGGTCTTCGTCCTCCTCGCGCTCGGCTTTCCCGTCGCGCTCGCCTTGGCTTGGGCCTTCGACGTCACTCCCTCCGGGGTGAAACGGACGCCCCCGCCGGCCACGGCCCGCGCCCGAGCACCCCTGGTTGTCGGGCTGGCTGGGGTCGCCGCGGTCTCGGTCGCGCTGGCGGCCTGGTGGTGGACCCAGTCGGGAGACGTGGGCCCACGTGCGGTAGCCGCCGCGGAGATCCCGACGCTCGCGATCCTGCCCTTCGAGAACCGGAGCTCGGTTCCGGACCAGGCCTACTTCGTCGACGGGCTGCACGACGATCTGATCATCGAGCTGTCGAAGATCGATGGGCTCATGGTCACCGGCCGCCCCTCCGTGATGGGGTACCGCGGAGCGGTGAATCCACGTGAAGTGGCTGATGACCTTGGTGTTTCCGCCATCGGTACGGGGAGCGTCGACCGAGCCGGGGATCGGATTCGCGTCAACGTCCAGCTGATCGATCCCGTGACGGGCGGGCAGCTCATCGCGGAGAGCTACGACACGATCTTGGCTCCCGAGACGATCTTCCCGATCCGCAGCGAGCTCACCCTCCGCATCGCCGAGGCGATGAGCGCCGCGCTCACGCCGGATGAGGAACGGCGCATCCAAGCCGTCCCGACCGGGAGCCTCGATGCGTACGATCTGGTCCTCCGCGGGCGTGAGCTGTACGAGGGGAGCCCGGAGGACGTGGAGAAGGCTCTGGAGCTCTTCACGCAGGCGACCCGGGTCGCGCCGGACTACGCCGACGCGTGGGCCTGGCTCGGGATGGCCTACAGGCAGCGCGCCCAGAAAGGCGGTTACGGCCCCGAGATGAGAGACTCCGCTCGTCTGTTCGCGGCCGAGGCCATCCGCGTGGATCCCGAGAATGCCCGAGGGCACTATCTGCTCGGGGATCTCGAGCGCGCCTTGCGGCTGCGGCCCAACTGGGAGGGTCCCCTCATCACGCAGTCGACGGCGCACTGGTGGCGGCGCCGCCACGTCGAGGGGCTGCGGATCGGGGCCCGGGCGCGCCAGGTCGCACCGAGGTACGCGTTGGTCGCCGAGCACGTCGCCGACCACCTCTACTACCTCCTCTTCGATGAGGAGTCCGATCGGTGGATGGGCGTCGCCGAGGAGATCGATCCGGGGTACTACTGGATCGCCGTCTTCCGGTCGCTCTATGCCGCCGAGCGGGAGGAGTTCGAGGAGGCGGAGCTGCAGTTGGCCCTGGTTCGCCAGCGCGATCCGGGAGACCCGAACGTCCCCTGGCTCGAGATGCGGATCGGCCTGCTCCAGCGCGATGCCCCGCGGGTCGAGGCAGCGGCCCGAGCGCTGGTCAGGGGCCGCCCCGATTGGGACTGGTGGGGGCAACAGGTCCAGTCGCGCGCACTCCTGGCTTGGGCGCTGGTCGAGCAGGGGAGGGAGGACGAGGTCGGGGGGCTGCTCGACGACGCGCTGGCACGTGCCGAGTCACCGACCCACCCACAGGAGACCTACGCTGCGGCCCAGGCGCTGATGGTCCAGGGGTCTCTCGATGCGGCCATCGAACGCCTTCACGACGCGGTGGCGGAGGGCTTCCCGAACCTGCGGCTCCTGCGGCTGGACCCGATCTGGGATCCCTTGCGGGACGCCCCCCGTTTCGTCGAAGCCGTAGGCATCATCGAGGAAGATCTGGCCCGCCAGCGCGCCGAGGCCGAGAGCATCATCCCGACGATCCCCTAGGGGCGAGCGAAGCTACTCCGTCTCCAGTAGCGCCCGCAGGTCGAGCGCCCGCGTGTACATGCTCAGCTCCCCGTCCGCATCTCGCGGCTACTCCTCCTCCGCGACGTCCTCGGAACGATCCGTCTGGAGCCTCAGCGAGGGGATGTTGGCCGGCCCTACTCCCTGGCCCAGACCGCCATCGACTGTATCGCCCTACTCGAAACGCCGCACGGAGAGGCCCCGGACGGCGGTTCGAGTTCATTGCGACAGTGGAGGAGGCGGGAGTATCACCACGCCCCGCGTTCGCGGAACGCGGTGTTTCTTTCGCGGATGCAGCGGGCTGAAGGCTCTGCTCGGCCTCCAGCCCCGCTCCAGTACCAAACCCCCGTCTCCGCTCCGCGGATCCGGTCGGGTTCGACTCCCGCCGCCTCCTGTGGCAAGAGGCCAAGAGCGGTGAGACCACCATTGCGCGTTCGGGAGTCGACCTCCGAAGGAGGCAGCGAGGAGCCGCGAAGCGGCCCGCAGCTGAGCCCGCGTCCGAAGGCGCGCAGCGCCTTCCGCGGGTGAGACTCCCGCCGCCGTATGGCTCGAGGAGAGGGGAACAACGAGAGAGGCCCTCCGACTCTTTGAGCCAAAGGGCCTCTCCTGATGGAGGCGGCGGGAGTCGAACCCGCGTCCGCGAATGGATCCTACCGGGCTTCTACGTGCGTAGAGCGCTCTTGGAATTCGCTATCGGGCGGTGAGCGAACAACCGGCTCCGCAGCTAGCTATCTGAAATCTCACCGCCGACGGGACAGCACCGCCGAACGGCCAGCTCGACTTATCGTCGTCCCGGAGATCCGCACTCGAGCGGGCAAATCAGGGGACGGGTCGCGTTGTTACGCGGCCAGCGCCAGATCAGTGTTGGCAGCTATAAAGTTTTCAGGGGATTAACGAGGTCCTGAGCCTCGGCACGCTACCTGATGTTCACCAGACACGTCGAAGCCGTGACGCCCCCGACAGTCGGTACCGGTCACTGATCAACCGGTACAAAATGATACCGGAAACTCAGTCTCGGGGTCCAGTGGTGCCGCCGGTGTAGATCAGCACGGCCCCCGGCCGGCCTTCGGGTCCGATCACCCGCCGCGCCTCCCGCCCCTCCAGGACCACCACCGAATACATGCGGTCGGGAGGGATCGTGACCACCTGCCCCTGGGGTGCGTCGCGGCCGTCGAGCCGAAACGGCAGGCAGCCCGTGCTGGGATCCCCCTCCCGGTAGGGTCGGAGAAGGATGCACAGGGGGATCTCCTGCCCTCCGTGGGCGTGGCCCGGGTCCCGAATGACCCTCAGGCCCCGGATGGCGCGGGTGGAGAGGAGGCTTCCGAGGTCGCGGTGTCCGGAGGCCGCCTCCAGGACTTGGGTGCCAAGGAACCGGTGTCCGAGTTCATCCACCGTGACCCCGGCCTGCTCGAGGTCCGCGGTCCACGGTGCGGCCGAACCGACCGCCTGCGCCGCCATCCCGGTCGGAGCGGCCTGAAGGACCGTGCCCAGGAGCACCGGGGCCATCCCCCGGCTCCAACCCGTCCTCACCCACCGCTCCAAGCCCCGCGCGCCTTGCACCATCGCCGCCTCCCCTCGCCGTTCCGAGTCCCGTCAAACCAACCTCACATTGTGAGTATAGGTTCCTGGACCCGTCTCGTCACGGGGTGAAGGTCCACCAGGGACCCTCACCCCGTCGGGAAACGCGACGTCCTTCTGGCCCGCGGTGTGTAACCCGGCCGGACCCCGCCCTTTCGGCCTAGGCGGGGTTCCCCTTCGGCACGAGGCACACGGTGTCGGTGCCCGTGATCTCCGTGCCGTCCTCGAGCTCACCGATCAGGGTCGGCTCCGTGCCGCCGGTCCAGTCGGCCGTGCCCACGTCGAAATGGCACACCAGGTCCTCGATCCCGTCCTCATTCACATCCTCCATCGAGCAGACCGGACCCTTCTTCCCGCGCTCCCGCAGGGACAGGCCCCCGAATTCGAGGCTCGCCGCCACCACCTGGGTCACGTCCAGCTCATCGGACCCGAAAATCGCTACCGGGATCACGCCCTTGCTGCCCGGGTTGATGCAGGCCGGCTCGCTTCCCGGCTTCACGTCGATCGCCACCTCGAGGGGCTCGTCGTCCGGGAAGGCCACGGCGGTGATGAACTGGTCGTCGTCGAAGGCCATGGTCAGCGTCTGGCTGGCGTCGGCCGATCCGCCGGACGAATTGGCACGCAGCACGGCGAAGATGCCGAAGGTCTCGCCCGCGGAGACCGTGAACGAAAGGAGATCGGGCAGCGTCACATCGCCCACCGGGATGAACAGGTTCGACCGGCCCAGGCGGGTACCGCAGAAGTAGGTCCCGTCGAACAGGAAGCGGCCCAGCCGTCCGTCCGGGCAGATCGGGCTGTCGCTGACCTCGAAGTCGCTTCCGCCGTAGACGAACACGTCCGATAGCACGAACGAGATGTCGGTGGCGTTGTCCTCGACCACGGCAGAAAGCTGGATGGTCAGGTTGATCGTTTGTGCGGCGGAGCTGGTGAACACCTGGTAGGCCTCGGCTCGAGCCTGCGTGATGTCGTCGGAGTTGTCCGCGGTGGTGTTGCGGGAGAAGGCCTTGAGCTCCGGCAGGTAGGTGGAGGTGGGCGCGAACGCGGCCTCCGCACTGAAGTTGGAGCGGCTGATGGACGCGCTCAGGGCGCCCGGGCCGCCGTCGGTCACGATCCCCGGGACGAAGAGTTCGGAGCCGCTCGCCTTCGCTCCGTAGTTCCCGGCCGGGCCCGACACGGGAGCGGACGCGGTGGCCAGAAGTGCGTCAGCGGCGGCGTCGTCGCCGGACGAGTCGGGCGCTGCGGGTGAGTCACCTGCACAGGCGAACATTCCCGCGAGGAGAGCAAGCATACCGGTCGCGCGGAGGGACGAGGCTCTCACGGTGGTTCCTTTCGATGGAAGGAGGAGCATGAGGCAGGCTTAATCGTCCTCTAGATGCGCCCTTCCGGAGACCTGCGCAAGAACCCGGTCGATCCCTACCCGGTCCCCAGCCGACATGGGGGATCCCCGCGGGCCGGAAGCCCGGTGCCGCTGCAACTTTACGGTGGATGATGTCGTCATATCTTGTGAGTCCCGCCGGGGGTAGATCCCCCTGCCCCGCAACTGTGACGACGTGATGGCCAAGGCCTCGCCCCTGGCCGGGATGGGAGACCACATGTCCGGGTTGAAGTTCGCTTTCCGCACACTGTTCAGGACCCCCTTCGTGACCGGTGTGGCGATCCTTTCACTCGCTCTGGGGATCGGCGCCAACGCCGCGATCTTCTCGCTCTTCGATCAGCTCCTGATGAAGAGTCTTCCGGTGCAGGAGCCCCAGCAGCTGGTCAATATCACGGCGCCGGGCCCCATGCATGGCTCCACGTCCTGCAATGACGCGGGAGACTGCCAGGCCATCTGGTCCTATCCGATGTTCAAGGACCTGGAGAACGCGGCGCCCAACAGCTTGGTGGGGATCGCTGCCCATCGGCTGTTCGGCACGAGTCTCTCCTACGACGGCCTGGCCACCACCGGCCGCGGGGTCCTGGTTTCCGGGCGCTACTTCGAGCTGCTGGGAGTGCAGCCGGCCCTGGGGCGCCTCCTGCAGCCCATGGATGCCGAGGTCATCGGTGAGCCCTACGTCGCCGTGTTGAACCACGGATACTGGGAGCGGGAGCTGGGGGCGGATCCCTCCATTCTCAACAAGACCCTCATCATCAACGGTCAGCCCATGACCGTCGTGGGCGTGGCACCTCGCGGTTTTCAGGGCACCACGCCCGGTGCGAATCCGGATGTGTTCGTCCCGATCACCATGCGGTCGCTCATGACGCCGGGCTGGGACCAGTTCGACAACCGACGGAACTACTGGGCATACCTCTTCGGTCGGCTGCAGCCCGGCGTGGAGCTGGAGGGTGCACGAGCGGAGCTGAACGCGATCTACTCCGGGATCATCAACGAGGTCGAGGCCGATCTGAACTCGCACATGAGCGAGCAGACCATGGCCCAGTTCCGGGGCAAGGAGATCATCCTGGACCGGGGCAACCGCGGCCAGAGCAACCTCCACCGGGACGCCAAGACCCCTCTGAACCTGCTCTTCGCGGTGACAGGCGTGGTGCTTCTCATCGCGTGCGCGAACATCGCGAACCTCCTGCTCGCGCGGGGGGCTCGCCGGGCGAGCGAGATGGCCATCCGGGGATCACTGGGAGCCTCGCGTCGGCAGCTTCTTTCCCAGCTGCTGCTGGAATCCGTGGTCCTGGCCCTCATGGGCGGCGTGGGCAGCCTGCTTGTGGCCTCCTGGACGCTGAGCGCGCTGAGCACGCTGCTGCCTCCCGAGGCGTCGGAGTTCGTCAACCTGACGCTTCAGCCCTCGGTGGTCATGTTCGCCGCGGCCATGTCCGTAGGTACGGGCCTCATTTTCGGGATGTACCCGGCCATCCACTCCACGCGGCTGGATCTGGCCACCGTGATGAAGGACAACTCGGCCAAGTCATCGGGGACCCGAACCGCGGCACGGTTCCGGTCCACGCTGGTCGTGGGGCAGATCGCGCTGTCCATGGCGCTGCTGGTGTCGGCGGGACTGTTCCTCAAGAGCCTGGTGAACGTGAACCGGGTGGACCTCGGGGTGGAGACCTCCAACACGATCACCTTCTTCGTCTCGCCCGAGCTGATCGGATACGACCGCCCCATGGCGCAGCAGCTGTTCCGGCGCATGGAGGAGGAACTCGGCGCCATCCCGGGCGTCACCGGAGTGACGGCGGCTCTGGTCCCGATCCTGGGCGGGAGCAACTGGGGCACGGACGTGTCGGTGCAGGGCTTCGAGTCGGGCCCGGACGTCGACTCCAATTCCCGGATGAACGTGGTCGGGCCGGGCTACTTCTCTACCCTGGGTATGCCGCTGATCGCAGGTCGGGAGTTTACGAACTCCGACGTAATGGACGCGCCCGAGGTCGCGGTGGTGAACGAGCAGTTCCTGCAGAAATTCGGCCTGACGCGCGAGAACGCGGTGGGCAGCTTCATGGCCACGAACGGCAGCAATTCCGACTCGCTCAACATCCAGATCGTCGGACTGGTACAGAACGCGGTCTACTCCAGCGTCACCAACGACATCCCTCCCCTGTTCTTCACTCCCTATCCCCAGCGGACCGGACTCGGCTACCTGACCTTCTACGTCAAGACCGGCAACGATCCGCTGGCGGCCGTGGGGGCGATCCGGGACGTGGTAAGCCGCCTGGAGCCGAACCTCCCCATCGAGGACGTGAAGACGTTCGAGGACCAGGTCCAGGAGAGCGTCTCCCTGGAGCGGATGATCAGCACGCTGGCGGCAGCCTTCGCGCTGCTGGCGACGCTCCTGGCCTCGGTGGGACTCTACGGTGTCCTGGCCTACACCGTGGCGCAGCGGACCCGCGAGATCGGGCTCCGCATGGCGCTGGGGGCCGACGGAACCCGCGTGCGGAAGATGGTCCTCTCGCAGATGCTGCGGATGACCGTGGTGGGGGCGATTCTCGGTCTGCTCGCGGCCTCGTGGATCGGAGGGGCGGCCGAGTCCCTGCTCTACGGCATGTCGGGGCGTGACCCGCTCGTGATGGTCGCCTCGCTCATCCTCCTCAGCGGCATTGGGCTGGCGGCGGGATACCTTCCGGCCCTGAGGGCGTCGAAGGTCGATCCCATGAGGGCGCTGCGGCACGAATAGCCCGCACGGCCACTGGGCAGAAGACGCGACGGGGCGGAGGCCGATTGGCCTCCGCCCCGTCCGCGTTCCGAGCGAGGGCGGTTCAAGGCTGGCCCCCGCTCCCGGGATCGGCCGCCCGAGCAGGCCGGCAGATCGCCTGACCTCCTCAGGCCTCCTGAAGGACCCCTTCCCGGTGCTGGTCCAGATAGGCCTGGAGCCGGGCCTCCGCATCCTCCAGCGTGGTGACCTGGAAGAGCTCGGTACGGAGCTTCCGCCCGTCCGGTATTCCCTTGGTGTACCACCCCAGGTGCTTTCGGAATTCCACCATCGCGCGAGCCTTGTCATCCTCGTACTCGATGGCGTGGCGGGCGTGGGTGATGCACACGTCGAACCGCTCCTCCACCGTGGGCGGCGGCGGTGCCGGGTCACCGTTCAGGGCGGCTCTCGCGTCCTGGAAGATGAAGGGGTCCCCGTGACTGCCCCGCGCGATCATGATCCCGTCACACCCGGTCTCGTCCCTCATCCGGCGGGCGTCGTCACCCGTCCGGATGTCCCCGTTGCCGATGACCGGGATCTCGAGGGCCTCCTTCACGGCGCGGATCTCGTCCCAGCGGGCGAATCCCGAATACATGTCGGTCCGGGTGCGGGGATGGAGGCAGAGCACCCGGGATCCAGCGTCCTGGCAGCGCAGCGCGATTCTCACCGGGTCCCGCGTCGGTTCGTCGAATCCGCTCCGGATCTTGGTGGTGACGGGCACCTCGACCGCGTCCACCACGGCCCGGACGATCCGGTCCACCAGGTCCAGGTCCCTCAGGCAGCCGGACCCGCCGTTCCGCTTGACCACCTTCTTCACCGGACACCCGAAGTTGATGTCGACGAAGTCCGGTCCGTACGTGGCCTCCACATAGGCCGCGGCCTCGGCCATCATGACCGGGTCGGCACCGAAGATCTGGACACCGATGGGGCGCTCCTCCTCGTCGAACCGGAGGTACTTGTGGGACCGTGCGCTGTTCTGGACGATCCCCGCGGCGCTGACGAACTCGCTGACCACCACGTCGGCGCCGTATCGACGACACAGACGCCGGAACGGCGACTCGCTCACCCCCGCCTGGGGGGCCAGGTACAGGGGCGTGAAGCCGGGATCGGAAAGCCAGGAAAGGAAGCGCGCGTCCATGGTCAAAAAGCTATCACAGCGCGATCCCTCCCGTGAAGATGCGGTGCGGTGGGGGCATCTTTGACTCTCTTCGGACATGGGGTAACTTTCCTAGCTGTAACCACACATGTCCGTACCTTCGGTCATGGCAGACGCCGTGGCGCACCGGAGTCTTTCTGAATGAAGCTCAGGGACCTCTTCACCGCAGACGCGGTGTCGCTTCAAATGCAGGGCGAGACGAAGGATCAGATCCTGAAGGAGCTGATCTCCCTGCTCGGGCTCGACGACAAGTCCGAGGCGATTCTCTTCAAGACCCTGAAGCGTCGGGAGAATCTCGGATCGACCGGGATCGGGAAGGGCATCGCCATCCCCCACTGTCGTTCCCTGGTGGTGAACCGCCTCCGGCTGGCCTACGGAAGAAAGCCCGAGGGCGTGGACTTCCGGGCCATCGACGGCCAGCCCGTGAACAACTTCTTCCTCATCGTGGCGCCGCCCCTGGAGGTATCCAACCAGTACCTCCCGGTGCTGGGGAAGATCGCACAGTTCGCCAAGGACCCCGACGTCCCCGGGATGCTCAAGGCCCTGGAGTCTCCGGAGGGTTTTCTCAAGCTCCTCGAGGAACGGGCGAGCTGATCGCGGTCCGGCACGGCCGGACCGAGCGGGACCGCCGGAACACGGAACGGGGGGTGAGATCGAAACGATCCCACCCCCCGCTCTTGTATCCGACCGCAGATGCAGTCGGGGCTCGGGTCCTGTCCCCCGGCCTAATTCCCGACGAGCATCCGCACCACGCGGCTCAGACCGTTTACCGTGATGTTCACGAAGTAAACGCCCGAAGCCACCTCCACCCCGGCGAAGTCCCGTCCGTCCCAGAGCACCTCGTACCGTCCGGGGATCTGATACTCCAGCTCCACGGCGGGAAGGGTGTCCCCCTGAAGGGGCTGCACTGCCAGCGGACTCGCGACGAATTCCTGGAGCAGATTGAAGATCTGAACCGTGACGACCGGAGCCGAGCCGTCCTCGTACAGCGACTTGTCGAGAACGAACGGAATCCGCGTACGCGTGTCGAGGGATTCAAACTCGAAGGGCTCGACCTTGAATCCGATCGTGGACGTACCGGAGTCCCCCGACTGGGCTTGAAGGCCCAGGGGGAGCAGGCAGATCAGGGCGAAGAGGAACACCGAGGCACCGATGAAGCGCCTCACGTCCACCTCCACTCTTGTTTGGGGATGCAGTAGCAAAATTTCTATCGCCCTCCTGGGCCTTTTTGAAGCGGCGTAAACCTACGCATCCTCAGAATACTCCAGCGGCCATGCCGGAGCAAGAGTCCCGGGTAACAGCTCCCTTTAAGTCTTACTGCCCGCCGACCGACCGGGTTCCGTCCGGAGCCCGGAGGGTCACGCCGGTCAGGTCCAGGTAGCTCAGAAGCGGCATGAGGTGCTTCCGGGTAACGGGAATCACGTCCCTGAAATCCGCCGGACCGAGGCCGGATCTGCCCCCCAGCTCGCGGAGGACGGAGGAGCGCAGGGCCTCGGCAGAGGCGGAGGTGAGGAAGAACTGCTCGTCCACGGGGACGACGTCGCCGCTGGACCGCATCAGCGCCAGGAGTTCCTCCACCGGCTCCGCATCGGTGTCCAGGAGGGCCGGAAGATCGGCCCGCGCGGCCGGTGCGAGTCCCTGGTCATCGAGCAGTTCCAGGATCCGGGCCCGCAGCCGGTCCTGCTCGGCGTTGAGCGCAGGGCGGAATTCGGCCCGCGCCACGATCCCCTGCTCCACGGTGAGCTTTCCGCTCTCCTGGAGCTGGCCCAGCAGGATGTCGGTGAGTGCTCGGCCCCGGGGAGGAGGCAGAAGCGCACGAAGCTGATCCACCGGGATTCCCGGCCGGTGAGGAAAGTCCCGATGCGCCTCGTCGACGGCATCCAGCAGGGTCCGTCCGCCGTCCCGGACGTACCGCTCGCCCACCCTGTGACCGTCCGCCTCGAGGTCGCCGGGGCGTTCGTCCGCAGCGCGGCTCAGGGCTTCAGGTGAGAGACCTGTCAGGACCGGGAGAAGAGCCACCGGGGCTCCGCCCCAGCCGTGCAGCTCCAGGACCGCCCCCAGTACCGGTGCCGGATCGGCGGATCGAATGATGTCCCAGGCCCTGCCCTGCGTGGCGTCCACGCTTCTGCGCCGGGGGGGGAGCGGCTCCACGACCGCTCCGCCGGCGATGGTCGTCATGGGCGAGTAGGATCGGACCACGAACCGATCCCCGGTCCGGGCCACTAGCGGTTCCTCCAGGCGAAGCTGCGCCCAGCCGCTCTCGCCTCCATCCATGAAGTCGCGCCCCAGGAGAGCGACCCGGGCCAGCACCTCCGCGGTACCCAGGTGCACCCGGACCCTCTGGCGGTGGGTGATCTGCCATGCGGTGTCCGGAAGGACCTCCAGGTGAACCGTGAGCATGGGAGATGGCGGCCAGGTAGGGTGGGTCACCAGCGTGCTGCCGCGGGCAACGTCGTCCGTGGTCATCTCGGACCCGGTCAGGGCTACCGCCGTTCGGTCGCCCGGTCCGGCCTCGTGGACCTCCGCTCCGTGCACCTGCAGGCCCCGGACCCGCCCGTCCAGCTTTCGGGGGAGAATCCGGAACCGGTCCCCGCTCTCCAGCGTGCCGGACCAGAGCGTGCCCGTGACCACCGTTCCGGTGCCGCGAACGGTGAACACCCGATCCACGGGCAGCCGGACCAGGTCCGATCGGGATCGATCCGCGGCCATCCGGCCCGCGGCGGCCAGGGCCTCCCTGAGATCATCGAGTCCCCGGCCCTCGAGAGCGGCCACCGGAACCAGCGGTGCGTCCGCGAACGGCCCATCGGCCAGAAGCTCACCCACCTCGTCCCGCACCAGTTCGAGCCACTCCTCGTCCACCAGGTCCGCCTTGGTGAGAGCCACCACGAGCCGAGGGGCCTCCAGCAGTCGCACGATGGCCAGGTGCTCCCGGGTCTGCGGCATCACACCCTCGTCCGCCGCCACGACCAGGAGGACCACGTCCAGGCCCGTCGCGCCGGCCACCATGGTCTTCACGAAGGCTTCATGGCCCGGCACGTCCACGACCCCGAAGTGTACGTCCTCCCCGGCCTGGAGTTCGGCGAACCCCAGTTCGATGGTGATCCCCCGGGATTTTTCCTCCTTCAGGCGATCGGTGTCGATGCCGGTGAGGGCGGCGACCAGGGCCGTCTTCCCGTGGTCGATGTGGCCGGCGGTTCCGAGGACGAGGCGCTTCATGACTCGAGGATGGCGCGCAGAACGCTCATGGACTTGAGGGGATGACCTCCAGAGACGTGGTAGGTCACGAAGTCGTCCAGGAGGGCCAGGTGGGCGGCCGGCCGGGCAAGGGGCTCAGCGGACATGGCTCCCTGCAGAAAATCGCGCAGGCGGGCACGGGATTCGGGGAGCATCCGCGGCCCCTGCAGGCCCTCGGAGCAGTCCGGGCACCGGAACCCGCCGGAAGAGAAGTCGAATCGCAGCACTCCGGCCTCCCCGTCCCCATCGGTGACCTCCTCCAGCTCGCGCCCGCACTGCACGCAGCTGTCGACCTCGGGCATGTAGCCCAGGGCGGCCACCAGGTACCAGGCCCGGGCGAGGATGGCGTTGGTGGGTTCGACGGCTACCCCGTCCGGGAGCGACGCCAGTGAATCCACCAGTGCCCCGTAAAGCTCCGGATTCTCGTCCGAGCCCGCGTGTCGGAGCACGAGTTCGGCCAGGAGCGAGCCGCCGGCGAGAAGCGTGGGGTCGGTCCCGAGTCCCGGAAGGGCCTGATCCGGGCTGAACTCCTTGAAGGTCTGGAGGTCCCGCCCCTCTTTCAGATAGACCGTGAGCCGACCGGACCGCAGGAGCTCCAGCCCACCGCTCCCCCGGGCGCCCCTGCTGCGGACGCCGCGGGCCATGACACCCACGAGGCCCCTGTCGCGGGTGTAGAAGCGCAGAATCCGGGAGCTGTCGCTGTAGGGGTGGCTGCGCAGCAGGACGGCGTCGGTGGAGACCAGGGCCATGGGGCCCTCGTCAGCGGTCTCCGCCCATGAGCTGGGCGGTCAGCATCGCGCGCTGCTGCTGGTAGCGCTGTGTGGCCTCGTCCGATGGGTTCTCGATGCCCGCGTAGGCCTCATCCAGGGTGGCGATCTCCAGGAGCAGAGCCATGCGGGACGGATCGGGTTCGGTGCCTCCTGAACCCGACTGGGAGGCGACGGGAGTCGCCATGGGCCCGGGTCCACCGTGCGCGCCCCCGGCTGCCGCGGCCGCTCTCGCCTGCCCCTGGTGCCACGCCACCACGCCGGCACCCCCGAGCAGGAGAGCGAACAGGACCGCGATCCACTCCGGTCCCAGGTTCAGGCCGCCGCCTGCCGACGGGGAGATGAGGACCTGGGCGTTCACCAGATTGGCGCCCGAGAAGTTCCGGTACATCTGTCCGGGCTGGACCTGCTGGGTTCCCCGGTCCGTGAGCCCCGTCACCTCGATCTCCGCCGGCTCCCGCGCCAGGAGATCGAACTGCTCCGTCGTCCCGGGCAGGTCCAGGGTGATCTCGAGGTCGGGCACCCGGTACCGGATGAGGAACATCCGCTCTCCGGGCGGTATGGGCGCCATGACGTGGAGTGAGCCCCCCGAGAAGGACGCCGCGTCCTCCGGGAGATCGCTCTGCCCGACCTCGAACTGGAAGGCCCCCTGGGGGAGCGGATACGAGAAGACCGGGTGGTTGCCGTCCGAGACGAAGGTCGTGACCCCGTCGTTCCGAACCTCGAAGAGGTCGGTGACGAACCAGTCCCCCTCCCCCGTCGGGTCCAGGAAGATGTTCCGCACCGCGACGGGAAGGTCGGCGGGCCGCGCCCCCACCGTGTCGACCGGGAAGGCCTCCACCCGATAGAGCGTGTCCAGCGCCGCCGCATCGGAGACCGGAGCGCCGAAGTAGAGCACACCGTCGATGCTTACGGAGGCGAAGTAGATCTCGTGCGACGTGCCCCCGCTCGGGCTCGCCGGGAGGTCGAACTCGAAGCGGCCGTCGGCACCGGAGCGGATGGAGTCGAACGGGCCCGACTCCTCGAGGGTCACCCGGTGGACCGTGACCATGGCCCCGGGCAGGGGTTCGCCCTGGATCACCACCTCGCCCCGAAGGACAGCGGGGTCCTGGGCGGCGGACTCTCCCGGGTGCGGGAGGAGCGCTGCGAGAGCGAGGATCAGTGGTACGGGGAGGGAGAGGGAGCGAAGCACGGCGATTTCGGTGTAATGCCCGAGGGCGAGGTTCAGGGGTTGAAGCGGCCGAAGTCCTCGGGGTTCAGCTTCCGCAGATACTCCTCCAGCGCCTCGGCCTTGAGGGGCGGGCGCTCCGACGGCTGGGAGGGATCGTGGCTCTCCTCGATCGGCTCCTCCGTCCCCTTGTCGTCCACCACCTCCAGCTCCACGTCCTCCAGGAGGGAATCCTCCACGAAGATCTCAGCGCCAGCCCGGAGGGCCAGTGCGATGGAGTCGGAGGGCCGGGCGTCCACCTCGACGGTGGAACCGTTCCGCTGGATCACCAGCTCGGCGTAGAACGTGTCCTGCACGACCCGGGTGATGTTCACCCTGCGGAGAGCCCCGCCGAGATCGCCGACCACGGCGATCAGCAGGTCGTGGGTCAGGGGACGGGGGAACTGCATCTTGGCCAGCTCCACCGCGATGGCGCTCGCCTCCCCGGGCCCGATCCATATGGGCAGGATCCGGGTCCCGTCGTCCTCCTTCAGGATCAGGACCGGGTTCTTGGTGTTCCGGTCCAGTCCGAGGCTTTCAACGTGAGCTTCAACCAACACGGCCTGTGGCCTCTCCAGCATCCGGGGACCCGTCCGGGCCGCACTGCGGCGACCCGGACGGCCCCGGGCACCACTAATAGCGGTAGTGATCCGGCTTGTAGGGTCCCTCTACCGGAACGTCGATGTAGGCGGCCTGCTCCGGAGTCATCTCCGTCAGCGCGACGCCCAGCTTGTCGAGGTGGAGCCTGGCCACCTTCTCGTCCAGGAGCTTGGGCAGCGTATAGACCTGGTGCTCGTACTTCCCGGTGTCCCGGTTCTCCCAGAGCTCGATCTGGGCCATGCACTGGTTCGTGAACGACGCGCTCATGACGAAGCTGGGGTGACCGGTGGCGCAGCCCAGGTTCACGAGGCGGCCCTTGGCCAGGAGGATGATGCTCTTTCCGTCGGGCCAGGTGATCTTGTCCACCTGCGGCTTGATCTCGTCCCACTCCAGGTCGTTCAGCTCGGTGACCTCGATCTCCGAATCGAAGTGGCCGATGTTGCAGACGATGGCGCCGTCCTTCATCCGGTCCATGTGCTCACGGGTGATGACGGAGACGTTCCCGGTGGCGGTGACGAAGATGTCGCCCCACTCACACGCGTCGTCCATCTGCACCACCTGGAGGCCCTCCATGGAGGCCTGCAGCGCGGTGATGGGATCGATCTCGGTGACGTAGCAGGTGGCGCCGAGTCCTCGAAACGACTGAACGGACCCCTTCCCTACGTCGCCATAGCCGAGGACCACGCACTTCTTGCCGGCCACCATGGTGTCCGTGGCGCGCTTCACCGCGTCGACCAGCGACTCCCGGCAACCGTAGAGGTTGTCGAACTTCGACTTGGTGACCGAGTCGTTCACGTTGATGGCCGGGAACGCCAGGGTCCCCTCCTTGGCCATCTTGTAGAGCCGGTGGACACCGGTGGTGGTCTCCTCGCTGACGCCGATGCACTTCTCGGCCATGCGGCGCCAGAAGCCCGGATCCTCGTCCAGGGTGTCGTTCAGGAGTCCATCCACCACCTCGATCTCCTCGTTCTCGGTGGAGATGGCGGGCTTCACACCTGTCTTCTCGAACTCGACCTCGCGCTCGGCGCCCCGGTGAATGAGGAGGGTGGCGTCTCCCCCGTCATCGACGATGATGTCGGGCCCGCCGTCCTCGAACCACAGGGCCTGCTTGGTGCACCACCAGTACTCCTCCAGCGTCTCGCCCTTCCAGGCGAACACGGGCACACCGGTCTCGGCGATGGCGGCCGCGGCGTGGTCCTGCGTGGAGAAGATGTTGCACGAAGCCCAGCGCACGTCGGCGCCGAGGTCCACCAGGGTCTCGATGAGGACCGCGGTCTGGATGGTCATGTGCAGCGAGCCGCTGACCTTGGCGCCGGCGAGGGGCTTCTGGCCGGCATATTCGGCGCGGGTGGCCATGAGACCGGGCATCTCGGTCTCCGCGATGATGATCTCCTTGCGGCCCCAGGCGGCCAGGCTCATGTCGGCGACCCGGAACGGGGGGCGCTCGGTGGCCGGCGGAGCGGAGGGTGCGACGGTGGTCATAAAGTCATCCTTCCCGGCTGCGGGAGTGATCGCTGTTCAGCAGGTGCGACAGGTGGATCCGGTTCGACGGAAGGCGTTTGCCCAGGAGGCTAAACACCCGCTGCCGTCTTGAGTTCCGAGGTCCGGTTCGTCTCTTCCCAGGGGAACAGGCGAACCATGGTGCCGGCCCCGGTCCGGTGGTCCCGGGGCGTCCGTCCGAAGTGTCCGTAGGCGGCGGTGTGCTTGAAGATGGGATCCCGGAGGCTGAGGGCCGAAATGATCTCGTTCGGCCGGAAGTCGAAGACCTCCGACACGGCCCGGGCCAGGTCGTCGTCCGGGAGTTCACCGGTTCCGAAGGTGTCGATGTGGACCGACACCGGCTCCACCACGCCGATGGCGTAGGCCAGCTGGATCTCGCAGCGGGCGGCCAACCCGGCGGCAACCACGTTCTTGGCGGCCCAGCGGGCGGCGTAGGCCGCCGACCGGTCCACCTTGGTCGCGTCCTTCCCGGAGAAGGCACCTCCGCCGTGGCGCCCCGTCCCACCGTACGTGTCCACGATGATCTTCCGGCCGGTCAGACCCGCGTCCCCATGAGGGCCGCCGATGACGAAACGGCCGGTGGGGTTGATGTGGAAGGTGCAATCGTCGCGGTTGTAGAGCGCCTCGGGCAGGACCGGGCTGATGACGTGCTCGATCAGTTCCTGGCGGATGGTCTCCTGGGAGACCTCCGGGTCGTGCTGGGTGCTCATGACCACGGTGTGCACGCGGACCGGGCGGGCCCCGTCGTACTCCATGGTCACCTGGGCCTTGCCGTCGGGGCGTAGCCACGGGAGGTGGCCGTCCTTGCGGACCTCCGCCAGGCGGTGCGTCAGGCGATGGGAGAACGTGATGGGAGCCGGCATGAGCTCCTCGGTTTCGTCCGTGGCGTACCCGAACATCATGCCCTGGTCCCCCGCCCCGCCGGTGTCCACGCCCTGGCCGATGTCGGGAGACTGCTGGTCCAGGGTGGTCAGGACGGCGCAGGTGTGACCGTCGATCCCGAACTCGGACCGGGAGTACCCGATGGACAGAAGGGTCCCGCGGACCACCGCGGGAATGTCCACGAAGGACTCGGTGGTCACCTCGCCGGCCACCATGGCCATGCCCGTCGTCACCAGGGTCTCGCAGGCGACGCGCGACTGGGGATCGATGGTGAGAAACGCGTCCAGAAGAGAGTCGGAGATCTGGTCCGCGATCTTGTCGGGATGGCCTTCAGTGACGGACTCGGAGGTAAAGAGCTGAGTGCTCACGGATTCCTCGGCTGGGAGGTGAAGCAGGCGCGTTCGGCGACCGGAATGAACAGGGACCCCGAGGGGCCGGAATCCGGACCCGCGCGGGGCCCCGGAAGCTAGGAAAGCGGCGTTATGGGGACAAGCGATCCTGAAGCGGCGTCAACTCTTCCCAAGGCCTGGAAGCGACATGTTCCAGCGGCCGGAGAACGGGCTCAGATCGACCCGGTCTCCGATGCCGGTCAGGAGGGCACGAATCACACCGTCGGTGGTGGCGGCGGCCAGAGCTTCCCGGGCAGCGGTCCGTGCGTCCTCCATACGGACGGCCCGGATCACCTTCTTCACCTCGGGGAGGTTCGGCCAGGCCACGCTCAGTGCCGTGATGTCGAGACCCAGCAGCAGAAAGGCACCCAGCGGGTTCGAGGCCATTTCCCCGCACACGCTCACCTCCAGGCCGGTCTTTCTGGCCACCCTGGAGACCTGGTGAAGCTGCCGGATGACCGAGGGATGGAACGGGTTGTAGAGCCGCGCCAGCCGGGCGTTGGTGCGGTCCACCGCCAGCGTGTACTGGACCAGGTCGTTCGTGCCGATGGAGAAGAAGTCGCAGTACTGAGCCAGTTCGGCCGCGTCGAGGGCCGCGGCCGGGGTCTCCACGAGGATCCCCACCTTGTAGCCGGAGTTGTACGGCACGCCCTTCCGCCGGAGACCGTCTTCCTCCTCCTCCAGGAGGTCCCGGACCTGCTGGATTTCCTCCACGTCGTTGACCATGGGAAGCATGATCCGGACATCGCCGTGGGCCGTGGACCGCAGCAGGGCCCTCAGCTGCGTTCGGAACAGTTCCGGCTGGTCCAGGCAGACGCGGATGGCTCGCCAGCCCAGGAACGGGTTCTCCTCAGCGGGCATGTGCAGGAACATGGGGAACTTGTCGCCGCCCAGGTCGAACGTCCGGATGATCACCGTGTCGTTCGGGAATGTCTCGGCCACCGACCTGTAGGCCTGGTACTGCTCCTCCTCGTCCGGCAGGGCGTTCCGGCCCACCACGAGGAACTCGGTTCGGAACAGCCCCACTCCATCGGCACCGTGCTCCCGGGCCGAGCCCGCCTCCTGGGGCAGGTCCAGGTTCGCGCGCAGGGAAACCGGCTGACCGTCCGCCGTCTCGGACTCCAGCTGGGCCACGACGGCGATTTCCTCTTCCAGGGCCTGGATCTCCTCGGCCCGGGCCCGGAACACCGTGAGATCCCTTTCGTCCGGATCGAGGACCACGCGACCCATGCGGCCATCCAGGATGGCGTCCTGCCCCGACCGGGCCTTCCGGGTGATCTCTCCCAGGCCCACGACCGCGGGGATCGACAGTGAGCGCGCCAGGATGGCCCAGTGCGCCGTGCGGGTCCCCTGATCGGCCGCGATCCCCAGCACGTGGGTGGGGTCCATCTGGACCACCAGGCTCGGAGTCAGGTCCCGGGCCACGACCAGCACGGGCTGGTCGAGCTGAGCCAGGTCGGACGGATCCGACAGTCCCATCAGCCGGTGCAGGAGCCGGATCTGCACGTCCTCCAGGTCGGCGATTCGATCGAGGACCATGGGGTGGTTGGTCCGGCGCCACATCGCCTGCAGTTCCAGCATCCGCCACTCGAACGCGCGCGCGGCCGAGAGGCAATGGTCCTGGATGTAGCGCACGGTCCCCTGGACCACCTCGTGGTCCTCGAGCATGAGGAACTGGGGCTCGAAGATCCGGCCCTCGACCCGCCCCAGGCGGGCCTCGGTGCTCGCCTGCACCTCGAGGATCCGGGCGCGGGCCCACTCCCGGGCGTCGTGGAAGCGCTGGATCTCCTGCTCCACGTCGTCCGGGGCCACCATCTGGTGGGGGACCCGCGGGATCCCCCACTCCAGAAGGTGAACGGGACCATGAACGATCCCCTCGGAGGCGGCCACGCCGTCCAGAACCGTCGACATCTACTCCTCCTCGAATCCTCGATCCACCAGGGCGGCGAGGGCTTCCGCGGCTTCCGCGGCGTCCTCCCCTTCGGCCCGGATGGTCAGCTGGCTTCCCTGCTCGGCGGCCAGCATCAGCACCCCCAGGATGCTCTTGCCGTTCACGTCCACCCCGTCCTTGCTCAGCCAGATCTCCGATCCGAACCGTCCGGCGAGCTTCACGAGCTCGGCGGCCGGGCGGGCATGGAGCCCGGCGCGGTTCACGATCCGTACGGTGCGGGATGCCTGGTTCATGGGTCTCCTGTGAGTCGACGGGGCGGCCTCAGGCAAGGACGCCCGTGAGGGCGATTCCCAACACCGAGACGGCGAGCACGAAGGTGGCCCATTTCCGGGCGGGTTCGCCACCCCAGAGCCCCACCGCAAGAAGCAGGACCAGGCCCACAAGGGAACCGGCGAGGGGCTCCGGGAAGCCCGGTTCCTGTGCGATGCGGGAGACGGTCAACCCCGCCACGAGGCCTCCCAGGACGGCGATGACCGGGGACAACCGGTCCGCGAGCCGCCCCATGCCGGAACTGCGGATCTGGGCACCCAGTGCCTTGCCCTCCCGGACGCCCATCCGATAGGCCCAGGTCCGGAGGGTCAGGTGGCCGATGTTGTACAGGCCGAGGAACGCCACCGGCGCCACCCACCAGACCCCGGTCCAGAGCGCCAGCGCCAGAGCCAGCAGCGCGGTGGCCGGGAGCCAGGCGGCCCATACCAGGCGGTCTCCCAGACTGCCCAGAGGGCCCCTGAGGGCGGTCTTGAATCGCTCGATGAGATCGGGGTCCTCACCCTCCTTCTCCATCCGTCCCACGGCCCCCACCGCCATTCCGGCCAGGTAGGGATGGGCGTTGAAGTGACCGGCATGACGACGGACGGCTTCCGCCAGGCCCCGGGGGTCGTCCCGATAGACGCGGCGCAGGATGGGGAGGATCGCGAAGGCGAATCCCGTCCCGATCATGGTGCGGTAGTTCCAGGAGCCCTGGATCGCGAGACACCGCAGCCAGGCCTGCCGGAACGTCCGGGCCCGGTGGGATACGGTCGTCCGGCTCTCTGCGCCCGGGTCCATGCCGCTCATGCCAGCAGCGCTCCGGCCGCGAGGCCCGCGAGAAACAGGGGAAGGGCGATCCGTCGCCGCCCCAGTGAGGCCAGGAGGGCCCCGCCGGGAACCATCAGGCCCAGGCCGAGGAGGAGCGCGGTGCTGCTCTGGTCCAGCGGCCACGCGGGCGCCAGAACTCCCAGCGCGAACCGACCCAGGGCCAGGCCCACGAAGGTCAGTGCCATCCCCCTGGCCCCGTCCAGGAGAACCAGGGCGCGATGGACCCGCTCCAGGCGGCGCGCGTCCACCGGGTCCACCTCGGGATCGGGCGCGAAGTGGCCGTTCACCTTTCGGATGGCCGTGATGGAGACGGCCCCGAGCTCGGCGACCACGATCCCCAGGAGCAGGGCCAGCGGGATGGCGCCGGGGGTGCCCATGGACGCCGCCGCGGCTCCGGCGACGACCCCGGCCGGGCCGGTCTCCGGAAACCGCACCCCGCCCACGGGCAGGACACCCAGGTACAGGACCTCGAGCATTCCGCCCACCAGCAGGCCCGCCACCGGGTCGCCGAGCACCCACCCCGCCACCGTGGCGGCGACCAGGGGTCTCGAGACCATCATCTGGCCCACGGACGTCCCGTCGAGGGCCGCGATGCCTCCCAGCAGGAGCAGGATGGGCAGGGGTGGAATCGGCACGATCGAACCCCGTCAGCCGAGCAGTTGGGTGGCGGACACCCTGGGAGACGCGGGCAGGTCCTGCGCGAAGACGGCCTCGACCGAGTCGGCCAGGCCTCGGAGGATCTCCCGGTCGTCGTCGTCCAGGTAGACGTACCCCAGTACCTGCTCTCTTCCGGGACTGTGGTGGATCCCCCCGATGTTCACGCGGGCTTCGGTCAGAGTGCCGCCCCGGGCCAGCCGCGCCATCGTGGCCAGGTCCCGGGTGAGGAGCACGGTGGCGGGCTCGTCACCCGAGAGCTCCTCGAATCGCCCCACGGTCTCCGCGACGGTCAGGAACAGGGCCTCGGTGCCTTCGGGAAGCCCCAGCAGGTAGAGCTCCTGCTCCCACTCGCTGGCGGCCAGCTCATCGTCCACCACCAGGTAGCGCTTCGGCTTGAGGTGGTTCCCCCAGCCGATCACCACCTGGCCGTGAACCAGGCGTTCGTCGATCCGGAACAGGACGATGGACACGGCGACCTAGCCTGCCGAAGGGGCCGACTGGACCGCCTCCCGCCCCTTTTCCACCAGCCGGGGCACCAGCTCGTCGAGCGGATCCTCCCGGTGGAACACGAAGTCCAGGAGCATGGGCAGGTTCGCCCCGAAGACCACCCGCCTCCGGTCGCCCTGGATGCAGGCCTTCCGGGCGCTGAGCGCGCAGCTGCCGGTGAAGAGATCCGTGAAGATCACCGCGGGACCGTCTCCACAGACGTCCGACAGCTCCCGCAGGATCTGGTCCGGCCCCTTGCCCTCGTTGCTCAGTGCGACCAGGGCCTCCTCTCCCACCCCGGCGATGCGATGGATGGCATCCACCATCCCCTGGGCCATGGTCCCGTGGGCCAGGACCACCCCACGGATCGGACGGACTCCCTCGGAAGGCGCCTCCCCGGTGCCCTCACTCATAGTCCTGCTCCAGGTACTCCCGCACCGGCCGCATGCTCTCCCGGAGCCTCTCGTGGAAGAGCTGGGCCGAATCGACGCCCGAGTACTTGAGGAGGTGGTTCATGGCCACCACCTCGGAGATGACGGTGATGTTCTTCCCGGGATTCAGCGGAATCCGGACCTTCGGCAGCGTGACCCCGAGGATCTCCGTCTCCTCCCGGGAGAGGCCGGTCCGGTCGTACTCGCTGTGCTCGTCCCACGCTTCGAGCTGGACCACCACCTCGATCCGCTTCTGCTGGCGGATGGCTCGGACGCCGAAGAGGGCACGGACATCCACGATTCCGACGCCACGGATCTCCATGTGGTGGTGGGAGTGCTCGTGCCCAACCCCCATGAGGATGTCATTGCCCCGGCGGGTGGCAACGACGATGTCGTCGGCCACGAGGCGGTGGCCCCGCTCCACCAGGTCCAGGACGCACTCACTCTTCCCGATCCCGCTCTCACCGATGAACAGGAGTCCCACTCCGTAGACGTCCGCCAGCGATCCGTGCAGGGACTTGCTCGGGGCCAGCACCCGCTCCAGGAAGGGCTTCAGCTTCCGGAAGACCTCCTTGGTCGTGGCCTGGGAGAGGAACAGGGGCCGGCTGTGGGCGCGGGCCGCCTCGATCAGGTACTCCGGGACTTCCTGCCCCTTGGACACCAGCACGGCCGGGACGTCCTGTGAGAGGACGTAGTTCACCCGTTCGGCCGCCACTTCCGGGTCGAGCGATGCCAGGAAGGTGATCTCGGTCTCGCCGAACACCTGGATCCGCCCCTGGGGGAAGCGTTGCGTGTATCCGGCCAGGGCGAGCCCCGGGTTGGCGACGTCGGGATCCGAGATGAGGCCCGTAAGGGGGCAATCCGGATTCAGGATCTGCAGTCGGAGCGAGTCGCGCTTCGCGTCCAGCAGATCGGCGACGGGAATGGAGGTGACCAAAGGGTCCTATTCGGCCACGGGGACCTGTTCGGAGCGACGGGGTCCCTGGCGGTCCGTGCTCTTTTCACGACGGTTGCGGATGATCCGCGTGATACGGCTCGTAAGAGAGTCCAGGGCGTCGCGAAAATCGTCCGAGTCGGCTTCGGCGTGGACGGGCTCGAGGCGGTCGGCCTTCACGGTGACCTCCACCGAGCGCTCGCGCTTCTGTTCGCGGAAGACGAAGTCTACCGAGGTGATGCGGGGGTCGAACTTCTCCAGCTTCGAGGCGAGTTCCTCCGCCTGGGTCCGGACGGTGGAGGAGATGTCGCAGTGGCGGGTCGTGATCTGGGTCCTCATCGCACCTCCGCTGGCTGCGGTTGAGTGTCGCTGGATCGAAAAACTAGGTCTGGGTGGACGCCTCGGCTACCCGGAACTCTGCGGCGGATTGCAGGACGGCCTCCATCCGGAGAGACGTGTCGTCCCAGGAGAACCCGCTCGAGAACTCTACCGCCGCACGACCCATCCGCTCCCGCAGATCGGGGTCTCCGAGGAGGCCCTCGATTCGGGAAGCCAGAGCGTCCACATCGCCATGGGGCACTAGAAAACCGGTCTCACCGTCCCGCACGGAGTCTCGGAGTCCAGGGGCATCGCTGGCCACGGTGGGCGTTCCGCACGCCGCGGCCTCGATGTTGGAGATTCCCCATCCCTCCTTCGGGGAGGTCAGGAGGTGAATCCAGCTCTTCTGGTAGAGCCGGATCTTCTCTTCCTCGGAAACGAATCCCAGGAACTCCACACGGTCCTCCAGCCCCAGTCGGGCTACCAGGTCCTCGAGATCGGCCCGGTAGTCACCACTTCCTCCTATCCGCAATCGGCATGCCACGTTCCGATCCCGGAGGGTCGCCACGGCCTGCACGAGCAGATCCACGCCCTTGTAGCGCTTCAGGCGGCCCAGGTAGAGGAGGGACGGCTCGGGGTCTTTTTTAGCGAACGGGATCGCGGAGAAGAGGGTGAGATCGATGCCGTTGGGGATGACGTGCATCTCCGAGGGCCGCAGTCCGCGGGCGTGCAGATCGTCGCGCGTGCTGGGGGACACGGCGACCGCCGGGCGGCCCGAGAACACCCGGGGGATGGGCCGCTCCAGGACCCAGGTGCCTGCCGCCACCGGGAACGAGGCCTCCTTGAACGCGGTCATCCCGAACAGGTGGTGCACCAGGAGCACCACGGGGGCGCCCGCCCAGAAGGGAGAGAAGACCGGGACCTTGTTCAGGTCCTCGACCACCACGTCGAACTCCTGATGAGCCAGGTGCCGTTTGAAGTAGGTCGGCCCGGCCATCGAGAACGTGTACCGTCCCCCCGTCCGGTGGACATCCATGCCGTCCAGCGTCACACGGGGCTCGGCGTCGGGCCAGCCCGACACGAGAAGTGTCACCTCATGGCCGCGGGCGGCCATTCGACGAAAGGTCTCGTGAAGGTGGACCTCGGCGCCGCCCGCCTGGGGGTTTTCGCGATCCTGCCAGTTGATGACGAGGATCTTCAGGGGTCGGTCGGTCACTCTGCGGCCGGGGCTCCAGTGGCCGAGGACTTGTACAGCGCATCGAGAACCCCGTTCACGAACCGCGGAGAGTCCTTCCCGCCGTACTGCTCGGCGAGCTGCACCGCCTCCTGGATCGTGGCCTTGGGCGGGATGTCGTCCATGTAGAGGATCTCGGCGGCCCCCAGGCGAAGAATGGCCCGGTCGATCCGGGCGAGCCGATCCAGCGTCCAGTTCTGCAGGGCCTGCTGGAGCTGCTCGTCCAGGTCGGTCCGATGCTGATCCAGTACGGCCACGAGCTGGCGGAGGTACGGCAGGCGGCTTCGCGAGATCAGGCGGTGGTCGAGAACGTCCTCGAGCGCCTCGGGAATCGGCGTGGCCTCCCCGTTGCTCTCCCAGCGGTAGAGGACCTGGATGCCCCAGCTGCGGGCCCGGCGCCGGTCGATTCGGCGACGGACCTCCTCCGGGCCCAGCTCGACCACGTCAGCCGATCCTGTCGTACAGGTTGGCCATCTCGAGCGCGCCCAGGGCGGCGTCCCAGCCCTTGTTGCCCGCCTTGGTGCCGGCCCGCTCCAGGGCCTGCTCGATGGTGTCGGTGGTGAGCACACCGAAAATGACGGGCAGCCTCCCCTCCCGGGAAATCTGGCCCAGACCGCGGGCGGCCTCACCGGCCACGTAGTCGAAGTGAGGCGTCGCTCCCCGAATCACGCATCCCAGCGCGATGATCCCGGCGTGGTTGCCCGCGTCGGCCACGCGGCGGGCGGCCCCGGGGATCTCCCAGGCGCCGGGAACGCGGTACACGTCGATGTCGTCTTCGGCCACGCCGTGCCGGAGCAGGCAGTCCCGCGCCCCGGTGAGGAGCTGTTCGGTGACCAGGCTGTTGAATCGGGCCAGCACGATGGCAAACCGCCGTCCGGATCCATCCAGGTTTCCGCTGATTTCGTTCATCGTCCCGGCCTAGAGTAGGTGACCCATCTTGGTACGCTTGGTCTCCAGGTACTGCTCGTTGTGTTCCCCCGGCTGGACCTTCAGGTCCTCGCGGCCCGTCACCTCGATCCCGTAGCCGTCCACCGCCACGATCTTCCGTGGGTTGTTGGTCAGGAGCCGGATCTTCCGGAGGTTCAGGTCCAGCAGGATCTGGGCTCCGATTCCGTAGTCCCTCAGATCCGGCTTGAAGCCCAGCTTCTCGTTGGCCTCGACCGTGTCCAGGCCTTCGTCCTGAAGCTCGTAGGCCTTCAGCTTGTTGTGAAGCCCGATTCCCCGCCCTTCCTGCTTCAGGTAGACGATGGCGCCCCTGCCCTCCTGCGCGATGCGCATCATGGCGCAGTGGAGCTGGTCCCCGCAGTCGCAGCGCTCGGAGGCGAACACGTCCCCCGTCAGACACTCCGAGTGCATCCTGACGAGCGTCTCCTTCTCGTCCTCGAAGGGGTCTCCCATCACGAGAGCGACGTGCTCCCGGGAGTCCACCGCGCTCCGGTAGCCGATGATCTTGAACTCGCCATGGGGCGTGGGGAGCCGGGCTTCGGCAACCCGCTCCACCAGCCGCTCGCGGTGCAGCCGGTAGGAGACGAGGTCCGCCACGGTGATGAACTTGAGATCGTGCTCCCGGGCCATGACTTCCAGCTCGGGGCGGCGGGCCATCGTGCCGTCCTCGTTCAGGATCTCGCAGATCACCCCGAAGGGCTTGAGACCCGCCAGCCTGGCCAGGTCGACCGCCGCCTCCGTCTGGCCGACACGGCGCAGGACGCCGCCACGGCGGGCACGCAGGGGGAAGATGTGGCCCGGCCGCCGGAGATCGTCCGGCCCCGTTCCCTCGGTGGTGAGGAGCTCGATGGTCTTGGCCCGGTCGAACGCGGAGATCCCCGTGGTGACCCCATGGTTTCGGTGCCCGTCCACCGAGATCGTGAACGCCGTTCCCTCCGGGTCGGTGTTGTGCTCGGTCATGAGCGGGAGCTGGAGCTCGTCTGCGCGCTCCGGGGTGAGGGCTACGCAGATCAGACCGCGGCCGTACTTCGCCATGAAGTTCACGGTCTCAGGCGTGGCGAATTCCGCCGCGCAGACGAGGTCGCCTTCGTTCTCCCGGTCCTCGTCGTCGGCCACGATCACCATGCGGCCGTTGCGGATGTCTTCGATTGCGGCTTCGACCTGGTCGAAGGGCATAAGGTGCTCGTTTCTTGGGGGGGCGGTGTGATTGGGCTCAGTACCCCATTTCGCCCAGGCGTTTCAGGTCCAGGTCCGGGTTCCGATCCCGGACAGCCATAAATCTAGCAACGAACTTGCCGATGAGGTCACCCTCGAGGTTCACGGGGTCGCCGGGAGAGAGGCTGGAGAGGTTCGTGTGCTCCCAGGTGAACGGGATGATCCCGACCTGGAGCTTCCGCGGTCCGGGCATGGCATTCACGGTGAGGCTCACACCGTTGATGGTGATGGACCCGTGGGGAACCAGCAGCGCGTCCACGTCCTCCGGGACCTCGAAGTCGAGCAGCCAGTACTCTCCGTCCTTGCGAACCGAGGTGAGGTGACCCAGCGCATCTACATGTCCCTGAACGAGATGGCCATCGAGCCGGGCTCCCACCGAGAGGGCTCGCTCGAGGTTCACTCGACTCCCCGTCCGGTACCCACCCGCCACCGTCCTGGAGAGGGTGGTCCCGATCACGTCGACGCTGAACCGATCGCCCTCCAGTTCGGTTGCCGTGAGGCAGGCCCCATCGACCGCGATGGAGTCCCCCGGTTTGAGCTGGCCCGCGAAGGAGGGAGCCTCGATCGACAGTCGGCGAGTCGTTCCGGCGTCCCGGGCGGCGACGACCGTCCCCAGTTCTTCGATGATTCCGCTGAACATGCTCGCGACCTCTCGGTCCGGTTGAGAGTCAGCCCCCGACTCGATCGTAGGTGAGAAGGACGTCTCTTCCCAGGACCTGGGGGGTGTGGGAGGGGACGAACCCGTTCAGAGAGGGAGTACCGTCCACCGCGGGCACTCCGTCAGGCCCGAGAAGTGCGGGCGCGAGGAGCAGGTGGAGGCGGTTCACCATCCCCTCCTCCAGGAGACTGGCGGCCAGCCGTCCGCCCCCTTCGCACAGGAGGGCGTGGACACCGGTCTCACGGAGGACGTGCATCACCTCCCCCAGATCGAGCCCACGAGCCGTCTCCCGGACCGGGTGTACCGCCGCCCCCAGGGCCTCGAGGCGCTCCATCTCGGCTTCCCGTGCCTGCCGCGACACGAAGATGGCCACCGGGGCCGCGCCTTCTCCCCGATCCTGAAACACGCGCGCGTTTCCGCCGATCCCGGCGGTGCGATCCAGCAGGATCCTGACCGGAGGCCGAACCGGCTGACGGGGTCCCCGCACGGTGAGGAGTGGATCGTCGATTCGGGCGGTCTCGCCACCCACCAGGATTCCGTCGAATCCGGCCCGGAGCTCCTGGACCCAGTTCAGGGCCTCGGGACCGGAGAGGTGGGTGCGGGCCCCCGGGGGGCCGTTGATTCGCCCGTCGACGGACAGGGCGAGCTTCAGGGTCACGTGCGGGCGGTCGGGGATCGACGGGGTCGGTTCCGGCGAGGGAGTGGCCCGGGTTGGCGTCATGGACGAGCCGGCGGACCAGAAGAACGCTGCGTTCTCCCGGATGGCCTCCTCCTGGGTGAGAACGGGTCCGAGTATCTCAACTCCGGCTCGGCCCAGGCTCTCCGCTCCCCCCCCGGACTCCGTTCCAGGGTCGGCTCCACCGAAGACCACCCGGGAGACGCCGGCTTCGAGGAGAGCCAGCGTGCAGGGCGGTGTCTGACCGTAGTGGGCGCAGGGCTCCAGGCTCACGAACGCGGTGGCGCCGCGACTCCGGTCCCCGGCCGCCTCGAGCGCCACCACCTCGGCGTGGGGCCCGCCGAAGCGGGCGTGATATCCCTCCCCCACCACCTCGCCGTCCCGCACCAGGACGCATCCCACCATGGGGTTGGGGTGGACCCCGCCCCAGCCGCAGCGGGCCAATTCGACGGCCCGGCGCATGTGGGTCCGGTCCTCGGCCGACAGACCCTCCAGCCTCGGCGGCAGAGGCGCCGGCAGGAACGGAGCGGAGGCTTCGAGGGTCATGGGTCCGGGGTCAGAAGGTCAGGCGGGCGGACAGGGCGCCGAAACCGCTGCCCGCCTCCGGATCGTAGTCCCCCTGGTACGGGGTGGACAACGGATCCACTCCCCGCGCCCATCCCAGTTCCAGCGAGAGCTGGAGCACCAGGTAGGTCAGAGTGGCCTGCCCGAAGACCATCGTGCGGTCCGTGGCGAACCCGGAAACTGGGATGGTCTCACCGGGAACGGTGCCCGATCCGGGAACCGTGAACGATCCGTCGCTTTCGTACCGGTCCCATCCGAATCCGCCCAGAATGCCGACGGCCAGCAGGTCCTTCCCGACCACCGCCCGGATGGAGCGGGCGGTCAGGTCCATGGTCACAGCGGACGTCGGATTGTTGGGGTCCCCCCCGTAGACCACGTCCCCCACACCCGCGTATCGCGCCGAGACCGTGATCCCCGGGAGGGTGAACGACTCGCGCACGACTCCCAGCCGGGCGCCGGCCGACCAGCTCCAGGCGTTGCCCGAGAACCCCGGGTTCTCGGGAAGCAGGTCCCACTGTGCACTGGCCAGAAGATCCAGGGAGAGGATGCCGCCGACGGTGGGGCTCGCCGAAAAGCCGCGGAACAACCCTGCGGCCGCGCCGAATTCCCAGCCTCCCAGCCAGTGATTCTCCTCAGCCCCGTCCCCCGGCGCGGCGCCCAGGATGTCCGGCATACCCACGTGGCTGGCCTTGAGTCGGGAGAAGACGGCCAGCCGGGGCCGCCCAGGCACCCTCCATCCCAGCGTGGAGGCCCCGCCCGGCAGGTCCGTCCCGCCGGTGAGCAGCAGGCCGAGGTTGGCCTGCACGGCCTGGTAGGCCAGGGCCCCGTCCTGGCAGGCCGCGAGGGACGCCGACGTGGACTGGCAGTCGCCTACCAGTTCGTCCGGCGCTGTCTGGGCCGCCCCCCCGACCGCGAACAGAAGGAGGGCCGCCGTGAGCGGAACGCTCGCCCGGCCGAGGTCAGGCGAACCGAACACCCTCGCCGGCCTCGATGCCGCCCAGGAGCCACGCG
>JBDHIJ010000096.1:0-15363 GCA_039587435.1 Gemmatimonadota bacterium | reverse complement strand
GATCGAAGGTGTGGCGCACCTCCTCACCGTTCTCGATCCCGTCGACGGTGATCCGCATGACCGTCATGTCGGGCTCGCCTTCCTCGAACTGCCAGTCGCTGAAGAGCAGCTGCTCCGTGAGATCACGGGGTTTTACCGAGCCCGAGGCGACCTGGACATTGCTGCTGCTGAAGAAGCCGGCCGACCGGAGGATGTTCATGAGCTCGGCATGACCCGGGTAGCGGAGCGTCTTCTCGGTCATGTTGGGCGTCGTGCAGTTCCGCAGCAGCGACCGGAGGCCATCGGTGTTGAAG
The DNA here is from genome assembly GCA_039587435.1 of Gemmatimonadota bacterium. Lineage (GTDB taxonomy): Bacteria > Gemmatimonadota > Gemmatimonadetes > Longimicrobiales > Gaopeijiaceae > JBDHIJ01. The sequence goes on along the minus strand of JBDHIJ010000096.1, from coordinate 15,070 downwards.
GCCTCCAGGGTGCCCAGACCTGGGAAGTGGACCTGCTCCACCTCGCTCAGGGCCTCCACGACGACCTCCTCGCCGTCCCGGCGCATTCGGGCGGGGCGCATGTACTCCTCGATGACGTCACCGGGGGAGAAGGGGGCCTTGTACTCCCAGGGCCAGGTCCGCTCCACCGGAATGCCGCCCACCAGGCACTCGAAGTAGGTCGTGGAGTCCAACTGCTCCTCCAGGCGGCCCAGGATCATGTTGCTGACCCCGGGCGCGACCCCGCAGTCCACCAGGCAGGGGACGCCGGCCTCTGCGGCAATCTGCTCGAGGTCGGCCGAATCCTCCGGGAAGAACGAGATGTCGACGATCGGCTTTCCGGCCTCCAGCACGGCTTTCACCGTGTCGAAACCCATGAAGCCCGGGACCGCACCCACCACCAGGTCGGCATTTTCCACCACCCGGGCCACCGTATGGGCGTCCGAGAGGTCCACGACCTGGGTCTCGATGTCCGCCGCTTCGAGTAGCTCAAGGGCGACCGGATCCAGGTCCACGACCGCAACGTCCAGATCCTCGTTCGCTGCCAGGTCCAGCGCGATGGCGCCGCCCACGCGGCCTGCGCCCAACACGATGAGGTTCACTTCTTCGCTCCAGGGAGGGTGGTTCCGGGTTTGGAACTGCGATGGGTCTGGAATATGGCAAAACGGAGGGGGGAGAGGGCAGGGGGGCAGGAACGAGAAGAGGGCCCCCTGCACGCGTGGTGCGGAGGGCCCCCATCGGCCCGCGATCAGCGGTGGATCAGTTGTTGGGCCACTGAGCCCAGTTGGAGCAGTGTCCGCCGTTGTCGGTGCCCCGCAGGTCCCGGAGGGGTCCGCTGTAGAGCGCGTTCATTACGGCGCGCGGCGAGGCCTTGAGCGAGCCGTCGTTCTTGAATCGGACCGTCCCGAAGTGGGCCTGGCTCAGACCATGGCCGACCTCATGAAGAGCGATGGTCTCGGTGTCGACCTGGCCGGGCCCGCCGTCCACGCCCCAGATCCAGGACGGGTCGTAGTACAGGTCCGCAAGGGCCTTGTCCCGCTTGCCGTTGCCATCGATGTCGGTCGGGCCGTTGGCATCCACCCACCAGAAGGCGAACGCGACGGCCAGCACGCCCCCACCGAAGTTGAGGTCGGTGAAGCCGTTGTGCATGATATCCGCCGCGATGAACCCGCTTGCTCCGCCGAGTCCGTTCAGGTAGGCGACGAACCCGGTGTCGAACCCGTAGTCGGGGTTCCGGGTGAGAATGAGGTCCGAGCACCGCACGTCCGCCCAGGTTCCCATGGCGGCCTCGATGGCAGCGGTGGTCTCGGCGGCGCCCACACCGTTGAGGAAACCGGAGAGCGGAGTCGCGTCGACCTGGTCGATGGAGTAGGTGATGTCATCGTTACCGCCGTCCTGGGCGCCGCTCCATACCCGGCGCGGATCGTTGGGCACCCAGTCTGCGGCCAGCTGCTTGTTGCCCACGTCCTTGGCGAGCACGATCCCACCGGCCTCGCCGTCGCTTCCATCGGTCAGGTACTCGGCCACGGCCACGCGGTAGTTCGCCCCCTCGGACTCGAGAGAGGCGTTCACGGCGTCCATGTAGGCGGAAAGGGTGGCCTCGATGTCCCCGCCGGCTTTCTGGGCGGAGAAGTTCAGAAGGGCCTCGTTCGCTTCGGGCTCCGCTACGTCGGTGGCGCCGTCGGGCATGTCGGAACAGGCCGAAAGAACGAGGAGGGTGCACATCAGTGCAAAGGGTGCGGTGCGTCGGAGCATGGTTCGCTCTCCGTTGAACTGGGGGGCACGCGCTCGGTGGCGGACCCGGGGTGGGGGGCGCCCGTCCGAGCATGGGATCGCAACGCTACGACACGGAGCGGATCGGCGAAAGGGTTCTTTTAAGTTTTCTACAGATTCGCCCCGCGCCTCGGGCAGGAGCGGGGGACGGTCCGCGAGGTGCAGCGGCGACGGCCCGTCAGGCCATCAGGTTATCCATCACCCCGTCCTTCTCCTCCCAGATCTCCTCGATCCGACGGGCGAGGGCCTTCCGGGCGGCCCGGTCGCCACCGAAATCCCCGGCAAGGGCCCCCTGAATCGGGATCTGCCGGGCTCGGACTCCGATCTCCGGGACCTCGCCCTTGAGGAAGCCCCAGAACGTCGGGGCACCGTCTGGATAGGCGATGGTCACGTCCAGGACGGCCGTGAGCTGTTCCTGCATCGCGGTCAGGACGAAGGTCACCCCTCCCACCTTGGGCTTCAGGAGGTAGTGATAGGGCGAGGACTGGGCCTCGTGCTTCTCCGGGGTGAGACGGGTACCCTCGAGGAAGTTCATCACGCTCACCGGCGCGCCCTTGAACTTCTCACAGGCCTTGAAGGCGGTATCGCGGTCCTTGCTGGCGCTTCCCGTCCTTCCGAGAAAGGGGTAATCCAGGGCCCACCAGGCGATCCCGATGACGGGGACGTAGATCAGCTCCTTCTTTAGGAAGAACTTCAGGAAGGGAATCCGGCCGTTGAACACCCTCTGCAGGACCAGGATGTCGACCCAGGTCTGGTGATTGGCCACCACCAGGTACCAGGTGTCGGTGCGGAGGTCCTTCGGGATCTCCACGTCCCAGCGAACCGGGTTGAAGAGCGCCAGGTTGAGGTTGTTGCCTCCGATCCACAGCGTGCCGACGCCGTCCTGGACCTTGCTCCAGAAGGTCCGCCAGCCAGCCAGGGGCAGGGCGACCTTCAGCAGGTGGGCGACCAGGAGCGGGATCACCCAGAACAGCGTGTTGACCGCGATCAGGACCGCCGAGAGCGACCCTCGGAGGGGGCCTGGGAGAAAGTGCAGCATTCAGGACTGAGGGCTGGAGCCAGAGACCGAGTCGACCGGTATTCAAGCTCAACATCGGGGCCTCCGGAAGCAATCCCAGTCGATTGACGCCCCGACCCGTGGTCCACATTCTAACGGCCGCCTGACTCTCACCCCCACCTCGGCAGGTCGGATCCCCATGAGAACCAGTCCCTTTAGTCCCCTGATCGTCTCGTTCGTGGGCGCCGCAATGGCGGCCGGAGCCCTGGTCGGAGCGGGCGCCCCCGCCGCCGCCCAGGAGGTGGACGGAGCGTATTTTCAGGACCTCCAGTGGCGCCACGTGGGTCCCTTCCGCGGCGGACGCTCCGTGGCGGCCACCGGTGTGCCCTCCGATCCCCTGACGTACTACATGGGCGGAGTGGGCAGCGGCGTCTGGAAGACCACGGATGCCGGGAACACCTGGGTCAACATCAGCGGGCTCGAGTTCGGCACGTCGTCCGTGGGCGCCATCGCCGTTGCGGATTCCGATCCCAACGTGGTCTACGTGGGGATGGGTGAGCACGCTCCGCGAGGGGTCATGACCTCGCACGGGGACGGTGTCTACAAGTCCACCGACGCCGGCAAGACGTGGACCCACGTCGGACTGGACCGCACCCGGCACATCGCCCGGATCCGGATCCATCCCGACGACCCGGACCTGGTCTACGTGGCGGCCCAGGGCGCCGCGTACGGCGAAACCGAGGACCGGGGCGTCTATCGCTCCCGGGACGGCGGTGAGACCTGGGAAAAGGTGCTGTACAACGGAGTCCGGGGTTCCGCGTCCGAGCTTGCTATGGATCCCACCAACCCCCGGATCCTCTACGCGGCGTTCTGGGACCACCTTCGGGTGCCGTGGCAGGTCCAGAGTGGCGGGGATGCCAGCGGGCTCTGGAAGTCCACGGACGGGGGCGACACCTGGTCGGAGATCAACAACGGCTTGCCGGACCTCATGGGAAAGACGGCCGTCGACGTCTCGCCCGCCAACCCGGAGCGCCTGTTCGCCATGATCGAGGCCGATCCGGGCGGTGGGCTCTACCGGTCCGATGACGCGGGAGCGTCTTGGCGGCTGATGACCGAAGACTGGACGCTTCGCGCCCGGCCCTGGTACTACACCGAGGTATTCGCCGACCCCCAGGACGAGAACACGGTCTACGTGCTCAGCGCGCCCATGGTCCGGTCCATCGACGGGGGGCGGACCTTCCAGCGCGTTCCGACGCCCCACGGGGACAACCACGACCTCTGGATCAACCCCAACGACTCGGACGTCATGATCAACGCCAACGACGGGGGCGCGAACGTCTCCTTCAACGGCGGGGAGACCTGGTCCACCCAGCAGAACCAGCCCACGGTCCAGTTCTACCGGGTCAACGTGGACAACCGGTTTCCGTACCACATCTACGGCGGCCAGCAGGACAACTCGGCCATCGCCATCGCCTCGGCGGCCCGGGGCGGAATCGGCTGGGAGGACTTCTACTCCATTTCCGGCTGCGAGAGCGCCATTCCGGCCTTCGACCGGCAGGACCCGCGCTGGGTCTTCGGCGGCTGCTACATGGGGATCATGAGCGTCTTCGACCACCGGAGCGGCGCCAGCCGTAATGCACAGGCCTATCCCGTTATGCCCGCAGCTCTTAGGGCAGATGAGATGAAGTATCGGTTCAATTGGAGTTCGCCCCTGCTGGTCTCGCAGCACAACCCGGACGTGCTCTACCACGGGGCCAACGTGGTCCTCCGGAGCCTGGATCTTGGGAAGAGCTGGGAGGAGGTGAGCCCCGATCTGACCCGGGACCAGGAGGACAAGCAGGGATACGGAGGCGCGCCCATCACCAACGAGGGAGCGGGGGGAGAGATCTACGGGACGATCACGTGGATCGCCGAGTCCCCCCTTCAGGAGGGTCTCCTGTGGGTCACCAGCGACGACGGCCTGGTGCATCTAAGCCGTGACGGCGCCACCAGCTGGACCAATGTGACGCCCGACGGGCTTGCCGAGGGGCTGGTGAACGCCGTGGACGCATCTCCCCACGATCCGGGCACGGCCTACATCGCGTTCAACCGCTACAAGGAGAACGACTTTACGCCCCGGGCGTTCCGGACCGACGACTTCGGCGAGTCCTGGACGGAGATCGGCGAGGGCTTCGAGTTCGAGCACTTTGTCCGCGTGGTCCGGGAGGACCCGGTGCGGCCGGGCCTGCTCTATGCCGGAACGGAGGGCGGAGTCTATGTCTCCTTCAACAACGGAGACCTCTGGCAGCCCCTCCAGCTGAACCTCCCCCGGACGCCCATCACGGACATCATCGTCCAGCCCGAGATGAACGACCTGGTCATCGCCACCAGTGGCTACGGCTTCTGGATTCTGGATGACCTTTCGTCGCTTCAGCAGGTCGATGCGGCCCAGGGAGCGGCCCAGAACGGCCGGCCTCACCTCTACGCTCCGCGGGCCGCGTATCGGGTCGCTGGTGGGGGCTGGGGCGGCGGGTTCGGAGGCGGCGGAAGCCAGGGTCGAAACCCGCCCAACGGCGCGACGCTGGACTTCTACCTGCAGGACGAGCCCTCCGGCGAGGTGCGCCTCGAGATCCTGGACGGCGACGGAGGCCTGGTCCGGGCGTACAGCACGAACCCCTCCGAGGGGCTCCTGGAGGAGGAGTTGAGCGCCGGCGCAGGCATGAACCGGGTGGTCTGGAACCTCCGCCACACCGACGTCTACCGCGTCCCGGGCCTCTACGTCTTCGGGGGCCTCCAGGGGCGTCGCGTGGTGCCGGGTGACTACACGGTGCGGCTCTCGGTCGCGCCGGGGTCTGCCGATGAGGGTTCCACCGCCGAGGGCGGGGGCGAGTCCATGGTGGAACCGGCCGTCCTGACCCAGACCGTCACGGTCCTCAAGGACCCCCGGGTGGAGACCACTCAGGCCGAGTTCGAGGAGCAGGACGCCTTCCTGGTTCAGCTGCTCACCGAGACGGAGGCGCTCCACCGCAGCGTGGTGGAGTTGGGGCAGGTGAGGGCCCAGGTGGAGACCATCCTGGAGCGGGTGGCGGAAATGGAGGAGTCGGAGGCCGAGGGCGAGGCCGTCCAACGGGTGCAGACCCTCGGTGACGCCCTGGTCGACTCCCTGACGGCCGTGGAGGACTCCCTGGTCCAGTTCCAGACCTACGACGGGCAGACCGTCCTCAACGCCCCCAGCCGGATCAACTTCCAGTACATCTACCTCATGGGGAACATGGAAGGGAGCGACGACGGCATCACCCAGGGCGGCCGCGACGTATTCCAGGACATGAACGCCCGGTGGCGGCCCCAGCAGCAGAAGCTGGAGCGCATCCTGGACGAGCAGGTCGACGATTTCAACGAGGCGGTGGAGGACGCCGGCATCCCGCCGGTGGACCGACCCCGGAGGCCAAGGGCGGTGACCTGAAGCGGGGGCGGATAGGACGAACAGGGGGGTACAAAAGATTTTCCTTGTTCAACCCTACAAGGGTTTGCGATTTTTAATAGTCGGGTCGAACGACCCCCTCGTATCAGGCAGATCCACCCCCCCTCGAAGGTCGCCTATGTTCCGCCGTGTTTCCGCCCTGCTGATCGTTACCGTACTCGTCGCCGCTTGCGGCGACACCATCACCGAGCCGGTCGCCGACGACGATCTCCTCACTTCCGCCATGGGACCCGCCGGGAAGGGCGGGCAGGGTTGGGGCGGCGTACGCATCGTCACGAGCCCGTTCCTCGGGATCACCCACCAGGACGATGACGGCGACGCCTGCCAGGTCCTGAACTACGACCGACTGGGCGACGATTCCTCCGACTGGATGAGGATTTCGAAGAGGAGCGGGACCCGCTACCTGCACATCCAGGACGAGGTCGCCAGCATGCGGATCACGATGGCGGACGGGTCTGTCTTCGTCGGTGAGGGGAAGTGGTCGATGAACTGGCACTTCAACCAGCTGGGCTGGAAGGGATCCAACATGTCGAAGGCCCACGGGTTCGTGTCCGACGGGACGACCACATTCGAGGCCCGATGCTCCTATGTCCGGACCTCCAGCGGAAAGCTCAACCGCGACATTTCGGTCTGGTAGGCTTCGGACGGTCATTGGGCGGCCAAAGCGCCCCGGCCTGCGCTCTCCGGCGGGCCGGGGCGCTTTGCGTCGAAGAAGGCCCTTAGATGAGCCTTGCTTAATCATCTGTTTAGGTCTACTTCCCCAGGACCCGCCTTCCCGCTCTCCCGCCGGACCGCCCGGGACTGTCCCGGAGTCGGTACCCCCTCAGACCGGGAGTGCCTCATGATCCGTCGAGTAGCAGCCCTGTTCGTCCTCACCCTCGTGGTGGCCGCCTGCGGCGACACCGTGACCCAGCCCCAGGTGGGCGACGACCTCCTGAGCACCGCCATGAGCCCGGCCGAGAACGGCGGCAATGGCAACGGAGCGACCTTCACCTTCAACCCCTACGTCGGGATCGGCCACGGCGAGAACGAGGGGACGAAGTACTGCGAGGTCCTGAACTACGAGTACGGCCCGGACGACCCCAACGACTGGATGCGCATCGCCAAGGACGGTGGGCAGTATCTGCACATCCAGGACGCCGTAGCGACCATCCGGATCTGGAACGACGTCGCCAACTGGTTCCTGCCGCCGGACTTCGAGGGTGAGGGTCGCTGGTCCGTGAACTGGCACTTCGGTGAACTGGCACTTCGGACAGGGTGCCGGGAACATCTCCCAAGCCCACGGAACCGTGTCCGACGGAATCGACGAATTCAAGGCCCGTTGCAGCTGGGTCGGAAACAAGAACGGCAACAACATGACGATCACGATCAAGTGACCTGTCCGGTGTGAGCCGGTAGGAGGCTCACACGTGCCGTTCCGCAGCCCCGGAGCGCCGCAAGGCGCCCGGGGCTGTAGTGCTTCCGGCGGGAGGCTCCCCGGGGACCCCACCACCCGGTGCTCCGGGTCGCGGTCGGACGGGGAGCCGGGATGGGTTCCTTGCAGGATCAAATGTTTAGGTGAACGCTAGTTTACCCGCCGAACCGCCCGGGAGTGGCCCGGAGCCGGCACACCCACAGACCAGGAGCCCCCCAATGGTCCGTCGTGTACTAGCACTGTTCGTGTTCACCCTGTTCGTCGCCGCCTGTGGTGACACCGTCACCCAGCCCCAGATGGGCGACGACCTCCTGAGCACAGCCATGAGCCCGGCCGAGAACGGCGGCAATGGCAACGGAGCGACCTTCACCTTCAGCCCCTACATCGGGATCGGCCATGGCGAGACAGATGGGGTAAAATACTGCCAGGTCCGGAACTTCGAATTCGGCGAGGGCGACCCCAAAGACTGGATCCGAGTGGCGAAGGACGGCGGTGAGTTCCTCCATATCCAGGACGCGATCGCCACGATCGAGATCTGGAACGACATTGCGGACATCATTGCGGGTGATGAGGCCGGTGAACTGGCACTTCGGACAGGGTGCCGGGAACATCTCCCAAGCCCACGGAACCGTGTCCGACGGAATCGACGAATTCAAGGCCCGTTGCAGCTGGGTCGGAAACAAGAACGGCGTGGACCGGAAGATCACCGTGAAGTGATCGCCCTTGTGTGAGTGGTCGGGACCGGCCGCTCGTGGATCCTCCGCAGCCCCGGAGCGCCCCCCGGCGCCCGGGGCTGCGGTGCGTCCGGCGGGGCAGTCGCTTTGAGGGCCCAGTGACCCGTTCTATCTTTCGTGGCCCCGCACTGCCCGAACCCGCGTACCCTCGCCCACCTTGTCCGACTCCAATTCCAAGAAGAAGACCCGGATCTCCGGCGCCAGCCTGAAGCACGCCTTCCGGGAGATCATCTGGCCCCGCCGCAGGCTCGTCGGCCTGGGACTCGTCCTGGTGCTGTTCAACCGGCTGGCCGGCCTCGTCCTGCCCGCCTCCTCCAAGTACCTGTTCGACGACATCCTGGGGCCGGGACGAGCCGACCTGCTGCCGCTCCTCCTGGGTGCCATCGGGTTGGCCGTGGTCATCCAGTCTGCCAGCTCGTTCGCGCTCACCCTGATCCTGAGCGTCGAGGCCCAGCACCTCATCGCCCAGCTGCGGGCGCAGGTGCAGCGTCACGTGCTCCAGCTTCCCGTGAAGACATTCGACGACACCAAGTCCGGGGAACTGGTGAGCCGGATCATGGACGACGTGGAGGGCGTTCGTAACCTGGTGGGCACGGGGCTCGTCCAGCTGGTCGGCGGGATTGTGACCGCCGTCGTCGCGTTCGTCTTCCTGGTTCGCATCGACGTGGTCATGACCCTTCTGGCCCTGGTGCCGCTCATCGGATTCGCGTTCGTCTCGACGCGCGCATTCGGAAAGCTGCGGCCGGCGTTCCGAGAGAGAGGGAAGATCCGCGCGGAGGTGACCGGGCGCCTGACCGAGGCCCTGGGCGGCATTCGGGTGATCAAGGGCTTCCACGCTCTCGAGAAGGAAGGCGAGATCTTCGAGGCCGGGGTGCTCCGGATCTTCGACAACGTGAAGACCACGCTCACCACCACCGCCATGGTGTCGAGCCTGGGCGCGTTCTTCATGGGGATGGCCAGCGTGGTGATCATGGGGTATGGCGGCCGCGAGATCCTCCTCGATCGCATGACCCCGGGTGAGCTGGTCTCGTTCATCCTGTTCCTGGGCTTCATGATCGCCCCGATCATCCAGATGGCGAACATCGGCACGCAGATGACCGAGGCGTTCGCCGGACTGGATCGGACCGAGGAGCTGCTGAACATGCCCCAGGAGGACGACGATCCCCTGCGGACCATCGACATGCCCCCGATCCAGGGCGACGTGAAGTTCGACCAGGTCTGGTTCTCGTACGAGGAGAACAAGCCGGTCCTGAAGGGCATCGACTTCGAGGCGCCTCCGGGAACGGTCATCGCCCTGGTGGGGAGCTCCGGGTCCGGGAAATCGACCCTGGCCGGACTGGCCGCGACGTTCCTGCAGCCCGACGAGGGCATCGTGACGGTGGACGGCGTGAATCTCCGCCACGTACGACTGGCCTCCTACCGCGACCAGCTCGGCCTGGTCCTCCAGGACGACTTCCTGTTCGACGGCACCATTCGGGAGAACCTCCTCTTCGCCCGCCCGTCGGCCACCCGCCACGAGTTGGAGGACGCTGCCCGTCGAGCCCACGTGACCGAATTCACGGACCGGTTCGAGGACGGCCTCGACACCATCATCGGTGAGCGGGGCGTGAAGCTCTCTGGCGGGCAACGTCAGCGGGTCACGATCGCGAGGGCGATCCTGGCCAACCCCCGAATCCTGGTCCTGGACGAGGCCACCTCGAGCCTGGACACCGAGAGCGAGGCCCTCATCCAGGACAGCCTGCAGGAGCTCATGGAGGCCCGGACCACATTCGTCATCGCCCACCGCCTGTCCACCATCCAGCGCGCGGACCAGATCCTGGTCATCGAGGACGGCCGGATCGTGGAGCGGGGCCGCCACGACGAACTCATGGCCCGCGAAGGCCGCTACCACCAGCTCTACACGGTCCAGGCCCGGATCTAGGGAAGTCCCCCGGACACGGGGTGGGGGACGGACCGACCGGGGCGCGGCAGTGCGCTCCGGACCGCCCCCCTCAGCCGGGCCCTACAAGGACTGGCGCCAGAGCTCCAGGGCCGCGGCCTCGTCCTCCCGGGACAGGCCCGCCCGCAGGCCCCAGTTCTCCTCGTACCCCGCGTTGGCGATGGTCACGTACTCGTCGTACATGTCGCGGGTGATCTCGGCCAGGGTCCGGAAGCTCAACCCCGACTCCACGGAGTTGGCGTTGTAGACCTGCCGGTACCCGGCCACGACCGGGGGGGCCATGGGCAGATACCCGGCGGGGATCTCGTTCTCCTGCATGAACGACCAGGGCACGAAGGTGAAGGTCCGCTCCGAGTCGATGGCCGAGGCCATCCCATGCACCAGGTCCGCGGCGGTCTTCAGGGTTCTCGGGCCCACCCCGTTGAACCTGCCCGGCGTTCCGTCCTCCATGAGCCGCACGATCCAGGCGCTGAGGTCCCGCGCATCGATCCACTGGACCGGGTCCGAGGGCTCGCCCGGCACCAGGATCTCACCCCCGCGCTCGACCCGGGTGAACCAGTGGCGAAGCCGGTCCGTGGGGTCGCCGGGCCCGGTGATGAGGCCCGGTCGGACGAGGGTGGTTCGATCCGGCCCCATGATCTCCATGATCTCCATCTCGCACAGGGCCTTCCGGGCGCCGTAGGAGGGCCCGTAGGGGCTCTCCGACTCGTCGGTGGGGTCCTCCATGGTGGCGTACGGGGCCTCGTCGGGGTGCTGCAGGGGCTGCAGCGATGTCGGGTCGTACGCCGAGATGGAGGAGACGAACAGGTACATGCCCACGTTAGGCTCCAGCAGCTCCGCCGAGAGCCGGGCGTGTCGGGGGTAGAACCCCGAGTTGTCCACGACCACGTCCCACTGTCGTCCCCTCAGGGAGTCCAGCTCACCGGCCCGATCGCCGATGAGCCGCTCCACGTCGGGGAAGAGCTCCGGGTTGGAACGGCCCCGGTTGAACATGGTGACCTCGTGGCCCCGGGAGAGGGCGAACCGGATCTCGTGGGGCCCGATGAACCCCGTCCCACCCAGAACCAGGATCTTGAGGCGGCGGGGCGGGGGGGAGGGGGCCGTGCCGAGAGCCTCCGAGGCGGCGAGGTCCAGGGCTCCACCGCCCAGCGCGCCCAGAGCGGCTCCGGCGGTCGTGGACAGGCGAACGAAGTCTCTGCGGGAGGTCGTCATGGAGGCCTCTGCGTCAGGGGTCGGGGCGGCGACGGAACGTCGCAAGAGGTGCCACGACCCCCCGCGGCGCAAGCGAGGCCCCGGACCGACCTTGCCCGGAACCCGCGGAACCGCCAGCGTCACGACAACTCGCACCCCTCAGCGATCGGTCGCGTCGACGGTTCAGCCGAGGACGCACCCCCCAAGCCCAGGACCATCCCGACCCATGTACCCCGACCTCTTCACCTTCCCTCAGGCTCTCCCCCTGGTGGGAGGCCAGACGGTGAGTTCGTTCGGCGCGTTCGTCAGCCTCGCCTTCGTCGCGTCTGGGCTCATCTTCGAATGGGGTGTGCGACGCCAGGGCGGGGACACGGACCAGGCGTGGAACATCGTCCTGCTGGCGTTCGCCGGCGGGATCATTGGCGCGAAGCTGTACTGGGTGCTCTGGCACATGGACAGCTTCGCCCGAGACCCTTCGGGGACCCTGTTCTCCGGCTCCGGGCTCACCTGGTACGGGGGGTTCATCCTTGCCGTGGCCATGGTGGCCTGGGGCATCCGCGCCATGAAGATGCCGGTGGGAGAGACGTTCGATGCGACCGCGCTGGCCCTTCCGGTGGGAATCGCGGTGGGCCGGATCGGATGCTTCCTGGTCGGCGACGATTACGGACGGCCGACCGCCTCACCCGTCGGCGTGGCGTTCCCGGACGGCGCACCACCCACCACGGTCCAGGTCTTCCGCGACCAGTTCAACTACGAGGTGGATCCGGCCATCGTGGCCCAGTTCGGCGAGGTCGTGCCGGTCCATCCCACGCAGCTTTACGAGGTGGCCCTCAGCCTCATCGTATTCGGCATCGTGTTCTCCAGGAGGGACCACACTCACAAGCCGGGGTGGCTCTTCGCCTTCTGGCTCGGTCTGTACGCCGTGCAGCGGTTCCTGATCGAGATCGTTCGCATCAAGGACGACCGGATCATCTTCGGGCTCTCCGGCGCCCAGCTCATCAGCATCGCGATGCTCGGTGCGGCCCTGTACATCATGAACCAGCGCAGCGGCCCGGTCGTTGCAGCCGATACTCCCGGCGGGGCGAAGCAGGGTGGTGGAGGTGGGGGGAAGAAACAGAAACGGAAGCGAACCGGACGGAAGAAATGAACCGTTGGATTCTGGGCCTGGTGGTAGTCGCACTGTGTAGCGGCCCGGCGGCCCTGGATGCCCAGGAGGCGCCCGGAACGTGGTCCATCGGCGGTGATTTCACTCTGGGTGGAGCGTACCCGGCCGAAGCCAACGGAGGATGTGGTACGCAGTATCCCTATGGGGTCGGAATCCGGGCCGGGTATGGACCGGCGTCCTGGGCGCGGGTCGAAGGGGAGATCCGGTGGTTTACCGGCACGCAGACGGCCGCCGTCTGCGACGACTACCCCAGGACTGTGGGCCAGGGCGCTCACCTGACGCCTCTCGGCATCCGATTCGCGGTCGAGCCCGGCCTGGAGGGATCCAGTCAGTTCGGGTTCCGGGCGTCCGTGGGGGCAGGCGCCGTCCTGGACCGGTCGAACCCCTACGTCTCCCTCTCCGGCGGGATTCGGATCGGTTCGCGGAGCGAGCGGGCCGTCCTGCTCCTGGAGTATGAACGGATGACCTTCCAGACCGATCTCTACACCCAGGTCCAGGATCAGGACTCGGGAGACGTCCGGAACGAGGACTTCCGCACGGTCTGGGCGGGGATGAACCTTCTCAGACTGACGGTGGACCTCCAGCTCTTCCGCTGATCGCCAAGCAGCACCGGCGAGTGACACCGAAGATGCACGCGTCCTTATCGAGATCGTCCGGATCGAGGACGACCGCGTCCTGGGCCCGCTCTCGGGGGCCCAGCTCATCAGCATGGTCATCCTCGGCGCGGGACTGGACGGGCTGACCCGTCTGCGGCGTCCGGAGGCCGCGGAGAAGGCCGCAGCCCGGAGGACGGCTCGGCCCGGTCGCGCGGGGACGCGCCCGGCGAGCCGGAAAGACAACGCCCCCCGGGCCACGGTGGACCCGGAGGGCGCGTCAGCGGGCGGGGTGTTCCCGACGAATCCCCTCCCGCGTCAGAATCCGTTCAACGGGAGTCCTTCCCGGTCTCGACGAACCGGACGCACTGGCCCTGGTTCTTGAAGCCGTAGTTCACCCAGCCGCCCTTCTTGCAGTCGTCCTTGACCTCGGGATCGAGCGGCGCGTGCTCGATGATCAGCGACCAGTCGCCCATGGTGCCGATGTCGAAAAAGAACCGGTCGAAGACCTCCAGCGTCCAGTCGCCCTGCATGTCCTCTCCGTCGAAGGCCGCCAGGGCCTCGTCCGGGATCCACGAACCGGTGAACGGCGCGAACCCGGAGCTGATGGGCGTGCCGGCCTCGTCGTCGAACGTGGTGTCCTCGAAGTTGTCCCCGCCTCCACCGTAACCGTTGGAGAGGAGCACGCGGGTGCCGGCCGGGCTGATGAGGGTCAGGATCAGGTCGCCCGTCCAGGTGTGCTGGATGTTCAGGTTGATGTCCAGGTCCACGACCTCCGCCGCGTCCGGAACGTTGGCGACCACGAGGGTGGTCCCGGAGGTCCCCGACGGCGGAATGCGGTCGCCGACCCCGCCCCCTGCGAACACCGAGGTGGTGGTGTGGCCGGAGAACGCCTTCGTGAGCAGGCTCCCCTTGAAGGGCTTGGGCTGGATCGTCAGCCCCTCGGCCTGCGCATAGTCACGGAGCCGCGCCTCGGCGCTGGCCAGCCGGGAGAGGTTCTCGTCGGCGCCGCCGTCGGGAGCGAAGGTCGGAGCCTGCTCGCCGCAGGCCACGAGGAGGACGAGTCCGAACAGGAGCGGAAGCGAACGTTTCATGATGGATCCCTCCGGGGGTGTGTGGAGTTGGCTGCGCAGCGAGTCGAGGCCCGGCCCCTCGGCCGGGGCGCTGATTCCTGACGCGCTACGTCGCCAGGATGAGAGGGGCCCGTTATTCCATCGTGATCTGGGTGTGATTCATTCGTGCGGCGCCTGGGGAGGTCCCACGGGAAAGCCCCCCGGAGCACTGGACCGGGGGGGCAGCGAGAGAGAGCGCTCTCCTGGCGAGCGCCGTGCGCGCGGCTCGAACCCGGCGCGGAAGCAGTTGATGCATGCCGGAATCTGCCGGAGCGTTTCCGGATGAACGGCGGACCTCGGGTGAAGTCCGAGGAATCTTGAGCGGGTTTGGCGCAGAATGTGCCTCCCCTCTACGCAGTATCCGAGAGCGACACCCAGGAACGGCGGAACGTTCAGCGCGGCCCCCGGGGCCGTTCCAGCCCCCTTCGGCGGGGGTTTCGGCTCCGACCCCGCGCTCGGCGAGCCGGGTCCAACGATCCTTTGCTCCGGGGTGTCTTCTGGTACTGGCCTGCCGCGGGCGAACCTTGTCCCCGCCGCGGGGTTTGGAATTCAGCATCGAACCGCGGAGACCCACCGGTCCGCCGCATCCTCAAACCCGTAAGAGCATGAAACGAGTTCTACCGATTCTGACCGGTCTGGTCCTGGCGGCCCTGGCGCTGCCCGTGGCCCCCGAA
>JBDHIJ010000027.1:0-38434 GCA_039587435.1 Gemmatimonadota bacterium | reverse complement strand
TCGAGGTCACCGGCCGGAGTCGGCGGACCAGGGGTATTCGATGTAGCGGGCCGTCTCCTCCGCCACCTCGGCCCCACAGATCCGGGCGACCATGGTGAACGCCATGTCGATCCCGGCTGCAACGCCGGCGGAAGAGACGATTCCGTCCTCCACCACGCGGGCCTCCCGCTCGACCGCGATGGAGGGGTCGATCTCCGACAGGAGGTCCAGGCTCGCCCAGTGGGTGGTCGCGCGGCGTCCTTTCAGGAGGCCGGCCCTGGCCAGGAGAAGGGCTCCGGTGCAAACCGATGTGGTCCAGCGGACCTCGCCCGCCCGGCTCCGAATCCAGTCCAGGGTCCGGCGGTCCTTCAGAAGCGGCCGGGTACCGAATCCCCCCGGGACCAGGAGCAGGTGACCCTCAGGCCCCCGGTGGCCACGATCTCCAGGTCGCCGGTCGAGATGGTGCACACCCGGAACGGGGCCGAGTCCTCCGAGCGGCGAGACTGGGTGCCGGGCACGGTTCGCGTGCGGGAGAACACTTCGTACGGTCCTGCGAAATCCAGGACCTCCACTCCGGGGAAGATCACGATCCCCACGTTGATTCTTTCCATGGCGGCAATCTACGCGCGCGCCCCCGACCGGACACGCGGTGCCGGTCGGGGGCGCAGGTGCTCGGGAAGCGGCGGGGTCAGTGGGCGGGCGGGGTCTGCCAGATCACGTTCATGATCATCCACCGTCCGTCGATCCGGGCCAGGTGGAAGTAGTCCACCCCCCAGTCGGCCACGAGCTTGGCGGAGGCCGTCTGGTCCAGGACGTCCAGGACCTGGATCTCCTTGGGCGCGTCGGCCGAGAGATGTCCGTCCGCGTTCCAGCGGCCGGCGAGGGTGTGCAGCTGGTCGTAGGTCATGGGGGTGGACATCCAGGAGTCGCCCTGACGGACGTATCCGACTTTCCTCAGTTCTGGATGCACGCTGCGCTCGATCCGCTCGGGCTGGACGTCGTAGATCCCCTCCACGTAGTCCAGGACCGCGGCTCGGACCCCCGCGTCCTCGGCCGCGGACCAGGCTGGCGATGTGCCGGCGTCGGGGGACGGGAGGAAGGCGTACATGCTCGCGAGTCCAACGAGTGCCAGGGTGGCTGCTGCCAGGGTGCGCTTCATTCGTTCTGCTCCTTGAAGAGGACTGCGTTCATGCTCGGACCGGACTGCGGACGCAGAGGCGCCGGGGGTCGGTGGACCCCCGGCGCTCCGTTAAGACGCTGATCCGCGGCGCTCGACCACTCTCGCCGAACGGAGGGGTTACTGCTCCGACCGAAGGGCGACCAGCGGATCCACCCGGGCCGCCCGCCGCGCGGGCACCCAGCTGGCCAGGAGGGCCACGGCCGGTAGGACGACGGCCACCAGACCGAAGGTTGCCGGGTCCACGGGATCGACGTTGTAGAGTACCGACTCCATCAGGCGGGCCAGCCCGACTGCGGACAGAAGACCCACCGTCACTCCCACCAGGGTCAGCCGTCCCGCCTGGGCGAGCACCATCGTCTTCACCTGGTCGCGCTCGGCTCCCAGCGCCATGCGGAGGCCGATCTCCCGCGTGCGTTGGCTCACGACGTAGGAGATGACACCGTAGATCCCGACCAGACCGAGGATCATGGCCACGCCGCCGGCGATTCCGATCATGATCAGGGTGAACGAGGTCCGAGACATGGAGCGTTCCAGGAGCTCGGTTCCGGTGCGCACGTTCGCCAGGGGCAGGTTCGGATTCACGGCCCAGATGGTTTCGCGGACCTCCCGCATGAAGTCCGGGGATCCAACCCGCGAGGACCGGATGGCGTAGGCCATGGAGCGGTGGGCGAAGATCTCTTCTCCCCACATCTGGTTGGCCACCTGGGGCCAGTAGATGATGGCCGGCGCGTCTGCCGTGAGGCCGTCGTCCTTTACCTCGCCGACCACGCCCACGATCTCGCGCCAGGGCCCCTCGGTCCACTCCCGGATCCGCTGGCCCACGGCCTCGGACGGAGAGTCCCAGTACTCCGCCGCGAAGTTCGCCGAAACCACGGCCACGTCGTTGCGATCGTAGATGTCGGACCAGGTGAGGTCACGTCCGGCCACGATCGGGTTCCCCATGGTGGAGAAGTAGCCGGGCGAGATCCACTTGAACCGGCGGATGGGTGGAAGCTGGTCCTCCGCCACCGGGAAGCCGTCGACGTAGATGGCGTCGTTGCTGTCCCATCCGTCCATGGTGACCGAAAAGGTCAGGGCTGCCGACTCCACGCCCGGGATCCCCTCGATCCGGCGCAGGATCTCCTGGTGCGTGGCCGCCACCTCCTCGATGCCCTCCACCTCCGCCTCGGGGATGGAGAGCCGAAGCGCCAGCAGCGACTCGGGCTCGGTGAAGCCCGGGTTCACGTCCTGGAGTTCCTGGAACGTGCGAACCATGAGGCCCGAGCCCACCAGCAGCACCAGCGCGAGGGCCATCTGGGCCACCACCAGCCCGTTCCGGGCGGTGAGTCGCTTGCGGCTGGAACTGTTCCCCCGGCCGCCCTCCTTCAGAGAGGCCACCATCTCGGCAGACCCGTAGCGGAACACGGGGAAGAGTCCGAAGAACATGCCGGCCAGGATCGAGATCCCGCCGGTGAAGGCCATGACCCGCCCGTCCAGGGTGATCTCGCTCACCCGGGGGAGCGTGTCGGGGGCCAGCGACACGAGGGCCTGAAGACCGCCCCAGGCCAGCGCCACACCGACGGCGCCACCCAGAGTGCCCAGGAGCACACTCTCGGTGAGGAACTGCGAGGCGATCTGAGTCCGGTCGGCGCCGAGGGCCCTGCGGACGGCGACCTCGCGCTCACGGGCCTCGGCCCGGACCAGGAACAGGTTGGCGACGTTGGCGCACGCGATCAGAAGGATGATCCCCACCGCCCCCAGCAGAATCCACAGGACCGTACCGATGTCGCCGACGGCGTCTTCCTTCAGGGAATGGAGGTTGGGCCCGAAGCCGGCCGCCTGGATCTGGTCGAGGGAAAGCCCACCACCCGGGAACTTCTCAACGACCAGCGGGATCATGCGCTCGATGTCCGCACTGGCCTGCTCCAGGGTCGACCCCTCCTTCAGGCGAGCCAGCGCCTGGTAGCTGAAGTTGCCGAGGAAGACCTCGGACCGGTCGAACTGGAACGGGATGTAGAGGTCGGGCTGGTACCGGAGGAACCCGAATCCGCGGGGCATGACCCCGATGATCTCGTGCGGCTCCCCCGTGACCGTGAGCGTCCGACCGAGGACGTTCGGATCGGCACCCAGTTCGTCCTGCCAGTAGTCGTGGCTCACCAGAACGGTGAGAGGCGAGCCGGGCTGATCGTCTTCCTCGGAGAAGACGCGGCCGCTGCTGGGCCGGACCCGAAGCAGCGACAGGGTCTCCCACGTGACCGCCATCCCCTCGACGCGCTGGGGCTGCTCGAGCCCCGTGACGTTGAGCTGGACGTTGTCCCACATCCCGACCTGGTCGAAGTGTCGGCCCTCGTCCACGTAGGTGAAGTGCAGGGCCGGGGACTGGTTGACCTGATCGAATCCCAGTCCGGGGGCCTGGTGCCAGACCCCGATGAGCTGATCCGGCTCATCGAACGGAAGGGGCTTGAGGAGCACGCCGTTCACCACGCTGAAGATGGCGGTGTTGGCCCCGATCCCCACGCCCAGGGTAATGAGCGTGATGGCGGTGAACGTGGGCGCCCTCCCGAGCTTCCGGAGCACGTAGGCGATCTGGCGGCGCATTTTCTTCCTCCCTGTCATCGTCCCACCCGGCGGGCTGCCCCACCCCTCGGCGGGGGCGTCACCGGGAACCTCCTCTACCCGCATAGGACGATCGAAAGGACCGGGAGGTTTCCGTTCGGCTCGCCGACGGGGCCGTCTCGGGCCGCGGTCGGCATGGAAACATCTGTGTTGTGCGGGCGGTCGGCCTTCCGCACCTTGTGTCCGGATCCCACGGGTCGCGGACCCGTCTTCCCCTGCGAAGGAGTACTCATGTTCCGATCCCACTCCCGTCGCCCCGCATCCGTCGGATGGCTGGTGGCTGCCCTCGGTACCCTGGCTCTCGCCCTCCCCGGAGAGGCCGCAGCGCAGAGCGAGGCCCACCAGGTCGTCATGACCGTCAACGTCGAAACCGGGGACATCAGCTTTTCACTGGATCCGGTGATCGCTGTGCAGGGAGACCGGATTCGGTTCTCCGCCCCCGGTGCCGAGGAGTTCTGCGTGGTGTTTCAGGGGGAGACCCCGTTTGCCGACCGGGAGATCTGTGGGGGAGGGGACCAGGGCAGGAACGTGCCGATCCTGCCGGATGCCCCGGTGGGAACGTACAAGTACGACGCGCAGGTGACGCTGAACGGGGAGCAGTACGTGGTCGACCCGGAGATCGTGGTCCGGGGACGGGGAGATCGGGAGGACGCCGACCGGCGCTAGCCGGGTCCGGCCAGTCCTTCGTCCGCGAAGCGTCGGTCGGACGGCGCCAGGGGCAGGTCCTTCAACTCGGCCGGAGTGAACCAGCCCAGGGCCTCGTGCTCCAGGGGCCGGGGCGTTCCCCCGGCCGAGGTGTCGAGAAACAGGATTTCGAACGAGGACCCCGGGTCGCGGGCCCTGAATCGCGGCTCACGGGCCACGGTCATGGCCGCCATCTCGAGTTCCTCCTCGAGCTCGCGGGCCACGGCCTGCTCGAGGGTCTCTCCTTCGTGGACCTTGCCGCCGGGGAACTCCCAGAGTCCGCCGTGCCTCTTGTGGGCCGGGCGCTTGCACACGAGGAAGCGGCCGTCTCGCTCGATGACGGCCGCGACCACGGGGATGATGGATTCCGTTCCGCTCATGAGATCAACCTATCGGGGGCACGGTCCAGGCGGGACCGTGTATCTTTCGAGCCATGAGCATCGAAGGAGATCCGAACTTCCCGCCCCTTCCGTCCGAAGGGGACCTGTCCGCGTTCCTCCGCGCGATCCACTTCGCCGCGGACCGTCACCGGGACCAGCGCCGAAAGGGGCTGGACGCCTCCCCCTACATCAACCACCCCATCGCCGTGGCCGAGCTGCTGGCATCCGTGGCCGGAGTCGAGGAGCCGCACGTTCTTCAGGCCGCGGTCCTGCACGACGTGGTGGAGGACACCGAGACGTCGCTGGACGAGCTGGCGGATCGGTTCGGACCCCGGGTGGCCGCGATCGTAGGTGAGGTGAGCGACGACAAGGACCTGGACTGGGACGACCGCAAGGAGGAACAGGTCCGGGGCGCGAAGAGTCTGAGCCCGGAGGCGAAGCTGATCCGGGTCGCGGACAAGATCTGCAATGTCTACGACGTGGGGCACCGTCCGCCCGAAGGGTGGTCGCCGGGGCGCAGGCGGGCCTACGTGGCCTGGACCGCCCGGGTCGTGGAGGGCTGTCGTGGTGTATCGGGTCCGCTGGAGGCCCGGTTCGACGAGGTCAGGGAAGACACGCTCTCCCGCATCCCGGAAGACCGGCCAGCGGGCTCCCATCCGTCGGGATCTTCGGCCCCCGGACTGTCCTGACCATGGCTCTCGAGCGGTATCGCGCGTTCATCGACGACTGGGACGCGTTCCAGGAAGCGCTGCTGCGCCCCGAACCCCGCACGCTGCGGGTACGGACCGGACGCATCTCGGTGGACGAGGTGGCGGCTCGGCTGGCGGAGCAGGGCTTCGAGACCCGGCCGTTTCCGGGTCTCCCCGACTTCCTGGAGGTGACCCACCAGCCGTTTCCGGTCTCCGAAAGCCTGGAGCACTGGCTGGGGCTCTTCTACATCCAGCAGGCGGCCACCGGCGTGGCGGCGCCCATCCTGGATCCGCACCCGGGGGACCGGGTCCTGGACATGTGCGCGGCTCCGGGGGGAAAGACGACGCACCTGGCCGACCTCATGGAGGACCGAGGCGCGGTGGTGGCCGCGGACGTCAACGAGAAGCGGCTCCGCGCACTCCTGGGCAACGTCTACCGGACCGCTCACACCAACATCCTGACGGTGGCGTCCGACGGGCGGCTGTTCCCGTCGGGAGCCACCTTCGATCGGATTCTGGCCGACGTGCCCTGCTCCGGTGAGGGAATGGTACGGAAGAAGGGCGGTCGGGTCGGACGGACGTCCCAGAAGGCTCTGGACCGCATGACCCGATCGCAGGAAAAGCTCCTCCGCCGGGCGGTCGACCTGCTTCGGCCCGGGGGTGAGGTCCTGTACGTGACCTGCACCTTTTCGCCCGACGAGAACGAGTCCGTGGTGTCCAGGGTGCTGGCCGACACCGACCTGGAGGTTCTGCCCATCGACCTCGGCCTGCCGCACGCCCGGGGCCTCACGGAGTTCGAGGACGAGGTGTTCGATCCCCGCATGGCGGACGCGTGCCGGATTTACCCCCACCACTTCGACTCCGGCGGACTGTTCCTGTGCCACCTCCGGAAGCCGGGGGAGGGCGCCGTCGAAGGCTGGGGGCCGGTCCCGGCTCTGTTCCCGAGCGGGGGCGATGCGGCGCCTCCCGCGGACGAAGAGGCCGAGGCCAAAGCCGAGATCGCCGCCGGCGAGACCTATCTGAGAGACGTCTACGGAGTGCCGGAGGAGACTCTGGCCGACGTGGGCTGGATCGTCCGGGGAGAGAACATCTGGCTGCATACCCTGGATGCCTGGCCCGCCCAGCACTGGGAGGCGATCCACGGGTGGAGGGTCCTCTCCGTTGGCGTCCGGGCCCTCTCGCGGGACGGCCGAGGCCAGCGGCCCACCACCGATCTGATCCGGTGGCTGGATGGGCCGGTGGGTGACCGGACGCTCCGGCTGGACCCCGAGCAGTGGAAGCAGGCCCTCTCCGGCATGGACCTGCCCCTGGAGTCCCTTCCCGTGGGTGACGGCCGGACGGCCGCGGACCTGGAGGACGGGTTCGTCACGCTCTGCCTCGGGGATCGGGGGGTGGGCCGCGGTGTCGTCCGCAGGGGCCGCCTTCTCCCCGAGCTTCCGAAAGCTCGAGCGGGCTGGCTTCTGAAGGTCCTCGACCGCACCTTCGCCTGAGACCGAGACGCCTTTCGACCTGGAGTCCCCGATGCGGGCCATGCCTCGAACCGTGCGCCGTTCCGTCCCTCCGGCCCTCCTGCCGGTCCTCCTCGCCCTGGCCTCCTTCGGGCCCTCAGCGGCGCCGGCCCTGGCCCAGCAGCCCTGGGACCTGGCCGGAACCGTGGGTGGCTTCGGGGGCAGCTTCCAGTTCGCCGACAGCCTGTACCTGCAGCGGGCGTCCATCTTCGGGGCCAACGCCGGTATCGACCTGGGAAGAGGAGTCGGTCTCCGCGGATACTACTGGCAGGGATTCGACTCCGAGGCCAGCGAGGAGATCGGCCTGCGTGGGTACGGCGGCGAACTCCAGTTCGACCTCACGATCTTCTCCACGCTGAAGCCGTTCATCCTCGGGGGATACGGCCGCATGGACTTCGAGGATGACTACGAGGACCAGCTCGGCCGGGTCGTGGCGGACACGGACAACTTCATCCTGGGAGCGGGCCTGGCCTGGGACATCGCCCGATGGCTCCGACTGGACGTGGCGGCCCGGGACTACGTCTTCCGGCAGCCTCGTATCGATGGCGAGGAGATCCCGGACGTCCGATACAACAACCTCCTCGTGACCGGGGGCGTGACCTTCTTCTTCGGCAGGCGCAAGTTCTCGGGCACGGTTGATTCGTCCGGAGACGGGGGTCAGCAGCCCACGCAGGTCGTGGTGCCGGCCGGGCTGGTGGTGGGAGGCGCTGCGGGGGCCGCGGTCGCCGGCGCCGGCCAGGATCAGGCCCCGGTCCCCACCGGCCTCAGCGAGGAGATGACCAATGCCCTCGTCGATCCCAACGTGCCGACGAGCACCCAGGCCGCGCAGCTGACGATCGCCGCCGTCCTGGCCCGGGAGATCGGATACCTGGACACGAAGTTCCCCGACCAGGCCCAGCTCGGTCAGCCTCGGGGGATCATCGACGGCGAACGGGCCGATACGCTGAACGACCTGCTGGCTCCCCGGCTCCACGAGGCATTCGAATACCTGGCGCTGTACGAGGCCGGTGCGCTCCTGGTGGAACTCAACACCCAGCTGGATCAGTTCAACCTCTCTCCCGACGCCAAGGAGGAGATCATGGTCCGGGCCCAGGCCATCCTCGAGCAGAGGGTCGAGGCGGTCCGGGACGACAGCGGGCTCTACGTCGCCCAGACCGATTCGCTCATCATCTGGCGGCGCCAGGAGGAGGAGAAGCGGTCCCGGGTCGGAGCGACCCTGGGGGGGAGCTTCGGAAACAGCGGGCAGGTCGTGCTTGGCGGGCAGCTCAGCTTCGCGATGCCCGGGTCGCCGCGATGGGCCATCGTTCCCGAGGCCGAGATCGGTGTCGGGGGTGGTGGCACCTCGGCGCTGGTCCAGGTGGGTACCCGGTACTACTTCGACACGGGTTCCTCGCAGGTATACGCCGGTGGAGCGCTGGGCTTGATCGTCTTCGACGACAAGGTCGGGAACCGTTCCGGGTCCTCGGTGATCCTCAGTCCCGTCGTGGGCTGGGAGGTCCCCTCCTCGGGAGGCGTCAGCTGGCTCGGGTCCGGGTACCAGGGCTGGTTCGTCGAGTACCAGGGCGTCGACATGTTCGACATCCATCGACTGCTGGTCGGGGTGAACTGGGGGATCTAGCCACGAGCGCGGACCACCCGAGGGCGGCCCGGTCGCCGCGCCGGATTCCTGTCAGGGGGTTCGATCGCCGCGCCGGGTCGCCCGGTGCTCCTCCAGCTCTTCGAGGGTCCGGGGCCAGTCGTCCCTGAGGATCCGGCTCATGGCGCGGTCGGCCAGGAGCTTCCCTTCGGTCTGGCATGTGGCGCAGTAGTTCGTCTCGCGGTCCGCATAGGTGATCCGCTGGATGGGATCGCCGCAGACCGGACAGGGCTCCCCGAATCGCCCGTGCACCGCCATGGCGGGGTGGAAGGCCGTGAGCTTCTCGGGAAATCCGTCCCCGGTTTCTTCGCTGAGCCGCTCGGTCCATGAGGTCAGGTTCGCCAGCACCGCGTCGCGGAGCCGGGTGATCTCCTCGGGGGAGAGGTTCCGGGTCCGCTGAACGGGGGAGAGCCGGGCTGCGTGCAGGATCTCGTCGGAGTGGGCATTCCCGATCCCGCTCAGGATGCGGGGGTCGGTGAGGGCGCGCTTGAGCGTCCGGTTTTCGCGGAGCAGGGCGTCCCGGAACTCCTCGGCCGTGCTTTCCAGCACCTCCAGGCCGCCCGGGTCCAGATCGCTCAGCGCCTCCCGACGAACCACGTGCAGGGAGGCCTTCTTCTTCGTGCTCATTTCGGTGAGGAAATAGCTGGCATGCTCGAAGTCCAGGGACGCGTGGACGTTCGTGCGCGGGATGGCCGATCCGGCGGCCTTGCGGTGAAATCGCCCCGTGACCATGAGGTGGAAGACCATGAACAGGTCCCCGTCGAGCCGCCACACCACCCGCTTCCCCATCCGGGCGACCCCCTGGACCGTCCGTCCGGAGCACGCCGAAACGGGAGGGTCGAAGGTCCGGAGCAGGGAGGGGGATCACACCCGGACGTCGATGAGCGTCCGGCCGACGATCTCTCGCTCGAACGCGTCCAGGTAGGCCGTGATCTCGGGGAGTTCGGGCATGGGGTGCGACCTCGCTCGCTCTACGGCACCAGGACCAGCTTCCCGGTGGTCATGGCCGACTCGAGGGCCCGATGGGCCTCGCCCACCCGGTCCAGCGGATACGTGGTTGTGGCGGGAGGTTGGATTCGACCCTCCGCGATCCAGGGGAGCAGATCCGCCATCGCTTCGTCCAGCAGGTCCTGCCGATCTCCCAGGAAAGACAGGTTGAATCCGGCTACGGTGCGGTTGTCCGCGGTCATGCGAAGGGGAGAGAACCGGGGGGTCCGCAGCCACCCCAGGGCTGCCCGGGTCCAGCTCATTCTCCCCCGGCCCCGGTGGCTGGAGCGGGGAAGCATGGTATGGAAGCCGTAGACCACGAGCTTTCCCGTGGGGGCCAGGGCTTCGAACGAGTGGGCCAGCGTCTCCGGTCCTGAGGCATCGAGGACGGCGTCGTATCCGCCCGGAGCGTGGCGATGGGCCGCGGCCCACAGGTCTTCTTCCTCGCGGACGATCACCTCGGCCGCCCCGAACTCCCGCGCCACAGCCTCCTTGTGTCTCCGCCCCACCACGCCGATCGCCCGCCATCCCCGGATTCTGGCCAGCTGGAGCAGAGCCGTTCCGACGCCCCCGGCGGCGGAGTGGACCAGGATCGTGCCTCCTTCGCGGATGCGCACGCACTGGAACAGGCCGTGGTAGGCCGTCAGGAACGCCACCGGGAACGCGGCGGCCTGTTCGTCGGTCCACCCCTTGGGGAGAGGGAAGACCTGAGCCGCTGGAGCGGTGACGTGCGAGGCGTACCCGCCGAACAGTCGAACCCCGAAGACCCGGTCTCCCACCCGGGGACGGCGGGGTGGAGTCCACTCCGCCGCCCCGTCCCTGCCGGGCTCGTCCCCCCCGGCCGACGGTGTGGACCGCGTCTCGGGTTCGGCCGCGTCCACCTCGCCGGCGAACTCGAATCCGGGCACGATGGGCCACCCCACGAGTTCTCGCGCCGACCTGTACACACCCCACCGCACGGCACAGTCGGCGTAGTTCACGCCCACTGCCCGGGTGCGGACCCGTACCTCACCTGGGCCCGGCTCGAGGAGGGGCTCGGTCTCCAGTTCGAGCCGCTCGTACCCACCGGGAGAGTGGACCCGGACGACCGTTCGGTTGGCCGTCATGGGCGCTCCGCCTCGATCCGGACCGCCGCGCCGGCTTCCAGGAACAGGAGGGTGGCGGTGACGTCCTCGGGTCGCAGGCCGTAGAGCGCTGCCACGGCCGCCCGATAGGCCTGCATCTGGGGCACGTAGTGCCGGGTCCTCTCGTCCAGGCCCTCGCGGTCGTCGGGCGCGAGGCGGTCCGACTTGAAATCGAGGACGTGTGCGCGGATGGGTCGGTCCTCCTCCCATTCCACCACCAGGCGATCGATGAAGCCCTGCAGGACGTGGCCCTCGTGTCGCACGGCAAAGGGAAGCTCCTGCTCCACGTCCACCCGCTGGGCGGGGTAGGCCGACCTCGAGAGGGCGCTCCGGATCTCCGGCCGGTCCCGGCCGGCATGGAACGCGTCCAGGATCCGGTCCACCTCTTCGGGGGCGAGGCCGAGGTCGAGTCGGTCGGCCCGGGCGACGAGTTCGGCATCGGGCTCCGGCCCGTCCTCGGCCCATTCCAGGGTCTCGAACCAGTCGTGGATCAGCGTGCCCCGGTCCCTCGGGTCTACGCCGATCCCATCTTCCGGCTCCGGTGCAGCGGCCCGGTCGGCCGGTGACACGCTGGGCCCGCCCTCCATCCCCGAGGGGCTGCGCCGCGGGAGGTTCCGGCCGGGGCGCGAGGGCGGAACCGGAGCCAGCCCTATGGGCTCGTCGGGTGGGAGCCTCGGCAGGTCGGGATCCCGAAGGTCCATCCCGCGATGTTCCGGCCCGGGGTCAGCCATGTGGTCGCCGCTCCCGCCCGGGGAGTCCTCGGGCGTCGGACGCCCGGAGCGGTGCTCGACCCATTCTGGATCACCCAGAGCGGTCAGGATTCCCGCACCCGGCTCCGCGATGACGTCCGGTGCCAGGCCCTCCCGGACCAGGCCCTCGCTGGTGGCCTTCAGCGTCAGAACCCGCTCTTCCTTCTTCTCGGGGTCGGGGGCGACGATGAGGTACAGGCCGCGACGGGCCCGGGTCATGGCCACGTACAGGGCGCTGAGACCGTCCCGAAGTCGGTGCCCGGTTCGCTGCTCCCACGCCGTGACGAGAGGAGGGAAGTAGGGACGCAGCTCCTTCGTGGAGGTCGGCAGGACTCGGGTCACCGGACCCAGGGGCTCGTTTCGGACGCCGGTGGCGGCTGCCCTGTCCCCGGCCGAGCTTGCGATCTCCCCTCCCAGTTCGGGCAGGATCACCGCGTCGAACTCGAGACCCTTCGCCTGGTGAATGGTCATGATCCTGATGGGCGCTCCGCCGGGCACGGGCACCGGGGTCCCTTCCACCATGCGTACGAAGTCTCCCGGGCGAAGGGTCGAGCGGCGATCCCATCCGAAGGCCAATTCCTCGAGCTGTCTGAGGCGGGCCGCGTCTCGGGGCTCCACGTGGGGGGCGAGGGCCGCGGTCCACGCTCCGATCGTCCGTCCGTACCCGGCCCGTTCCAGCCACCCCCGGATCCTCAGCGCGAGGCCCCGCCAGGGCTCCGGGCCGCTCACGGTTTCGGGGACTGCCTCACCCTGCACATCCAGGTGGACTCCCAGCGGACTTCGGGCCAGAAGGAAGCGGGACACCCGATCGGCGGGGTGGTCGGCCACCCGGAGGGCCGCCAGGACCACGTTGACTGCGGGCGAGTCCGTGAGGGGCGATCCTCCCTCACCGCTGACCGGAAGCCCGGCCTGCCGACACATGTCCAGAAGCTCACCGGCGGTCCTGTTTCGCCGCACCAGGATCCCGACCGAGAGGGAGGAGTCCCGTCGGCGGAGGTCCGCGGCGATCTCGACGGCCCGCTCCGACACGGGACCCTGGCCACTCCCCGCCGCGACCGAGACTTCGACGTATCCGCCCGGTCCGGGCTGACTCCGCTGGGGCGCGAGATCCTCGAGCCACTGGTCCACAACCCTTTCGAGGGTCTCACGGCCTCCCACGACGCTCTGGAGAGCCTGGCCGCCCGGGATGGCCTCGAACACGGACTGCACGGCGGAGAGGATCTCCTCCGTCGACCGGAAGGATCGGTCCAGCGTGCGGGGGGAAAGGGCCTCCTGACGTCGAAGGCGACGGACCAGTTCCGGATACGCTCCCCGCCATCCGTAGATGGACTGTTTGGGGTCTGCCACCACCGCCATGGTGCCTGGGTCGTCTCCTCCGCCGAGGATTCCCTCGGCCAGGGGCTGGAGGATCCCGTACTGCTCAGTGGACGTGTCCTGGAACTCGTCGAGGAGGACGTGGGTGAACCGGCTGTCCAGCCGGAAGTACATCTCGGGGCCCCGCTCGGAGAGCCGGGCCCGACTGACCCGGTGGGTCAGGTCTTCGAAGCGGTAGAGGCCTTCGGCCGAAGAAACCTGGTCCAGGTCTCGATTCAGGTCGCCCGTGAGGCGGGCCAGCGCCTGGGCCTGACCCTGGAGTTCCCGGCCCACCTCCGATCGCATCAAATCGGCGATATCGCCGAACACGTCCAGGAACTCCGAAGGAACGGGCTTCCTCTGATAGGTGGGGTGGCTCTCCATGATGCTGGCGGTCAGCTTCGATCCGGCGACGCGGCTCCAGTCGCGCTCTCGGAGCGCACTCCGAAGGGCACCCACTCCGTTCTTCCAGTGTCCGTTGGGTTCCCCCTTGTCGTTGGTGGGCAGCGGAGCGGCTTCCAGCCGGGCTTCGAGGACCGCGATCCGACCGTCCAGTTCGTCGGCGGTGAGAGCTTCGGGGATCTCCCCGTCCCGGAATCCCCAGGTCAGGGTGCCGCCTTCCGACTCCCGGAGGATGCGGATGACCGGATCGATCTGGTCGATGAGCCGGGTGTGGATGCCCCGGGTCACGTCTCCCCTGCTCACCAGCCGCATCACCTCCGTGAACTCGCCGGGGTCGGCCTGGGCCAGGACCCGGTCCAGGACTCGAGACCGGAGGGCTTCCTCCTCAGCGGTGTCGACCACCGCCCACCGGGGGGGGAGGCCCAGTTCGGAGCCAAATGTCCGCGCCAGGGAGACCATGAAGGCGTCCAGGGTCCCCACCGAGGTCCGGTGAAGCTCGTCGACGAGATCCCGCAGCACCACGCGCCAGAACTGCGGGTCCGGGGCGGGCTCGGCCCGAAGCGGAATCCCGGACTCGGTCACGGCCCGCGCCAGTTCCTTGGCGTCGCGCTCGGAGAGGCCGGCCTTCGCCAGGCGGAGGAGGATCCGTTCGAGGATCTCCCCGGCGGCCTTCCGGGTGAACGTCGACGCCAGGATGCCGGACGGAGACACACCTGACGCCAGCAACCCGATGTACCGGCTTGTGAGGTAGTACGTCTTCCCGGATCCGGCCGAGGCCAGGACGAGTTCGCTGGTGGGAGGGGTCATGGCCCGCCCCCCTCCATCGACCTCGGATCGTCGTACACCGACGCCGCGTCCCGGGGGAGTCCCGTCAGGCCCAGAACCGGTCGCAGGGGATCGTTTCGGTTCAGCGCGCGGTCCATGCGGGGGCGGTCGAACCGGACGACGCCGGACTGGAGCTCCCGGGCAAGCTCCGCGGCCCGGTCCCACGCCTCCTCCAGGTCTTCGGCGGTGAACGCGGCCGGGAGCCAGCCCGCACGATCCAGATCCCTGGGCAGCACCACGTATCCCACCTCCACCAGGGTAGACCTCTCCGGATCGGGAGGAAGCGCGCTCCCATCGGCCAGGGGCAGGTGGGGAAGGAGGAGTCGGTAGAGGGGCAGCTGCAGGTCCTCCCACCGCCGCTTCTCCCCCCGGCCCTTGAGGTGGGTTCCGGTCGGGTTCTCGCCGTCCTCCGACGTCTTGTAGTCGATGAGGCGCCACCGGCCGGATTCGGGGTGATGGTCCACCCGATCGATCCGCCCCCGGAGTCCGATCCCGCCCGCGTCCCCGGGCAGGGGCACGTCGACGGGCTGGCCCTCGGCGTCCTCGGGCCGAACCTCGATGCCCGCGATACGCCACCCGTCGGCCATGGCCGACGCATGCCAGTCCGCCACCCGGGCCAGGCGGGCGGACAGGTGACGGAGCTGGATCCGGACCGCCGGGAGGGAATCCCGCCCGAACCGCCTGCCGGCATGCTGGTCCAGGATCTCCTCCATCCGTTCGCGGGCCACCGCCGAATCCGTGGAGGGTTGGGCCCGCTCCGACTCGCCGAACGCCTGGAGGACGGAATGGGCCAGGTTCCCGAACGCCAGCGGGCCCATCTCCCGGTCGGCGTCGCTCACGGCCTCCAGGCCCAGCACCCGGGTCAGCACGAAGAGGTAAGGATCCTGGATCAGGCGCTTGAAGTCCGTCGCGCCCAGCGTCGTGGGCGGCTGGAACGAAAGGGCCGGGTCGGTAGGAGTGGCGAAGCGGGGCCCGGCCAGGGAGCCGGACTCCCCGGGCGAGTCGACGTCTGGCGCTGGTTCCAGCGCCGGAGGCGGGGCCTCCAGGAACTCGACGATCCGGGCCGCGGCCCGCTCGTCGGTCTCCGCGAGCAGGAGCCGGCTGGGCAGAAGCGGATCGCCGGAGGGGCTCGTCCGACTCAGCGTGATCCCCACGTCCGGGCGGCACGCCAGGTTGGCCTCGAGCAGGTAGCGGTCCCGGCCGAATCGGGTCCGTGCGCTGGACAGGCCCAGGCGGGTCCGGAGGGCATCCGGCAGGAACGGGTGTGCGGACACGGAGTCGGGGACCACCCCCTCGTTCATCCCCGTGAGCAGAGCGGCCCGAGCGTCGTCCAGGTGGAGCTCCAGCCACCCCACCAGCTCCACCCCGGCCGGGTCCGGATCCTCAGGAAGAGCCTGGTTCCGGAGCAGAGCCAGGATATGCCGGCAGGCATCGGCGCCCGTGGCCTGGACGTCCAGCGATTCGGGGACCGCGGAGATTTCGTCGGCGGCGCCCTGGATGCGGTCCAGGATCTCCAGCTTCCGTCGCTGACCCCGCACCCCGCGATCCAGCGTGCCGACATCCATGAGCTGGATCAGGGCGCCGGGGACGGCGGCGGCGACCTGACTGAGGGGGCGCGGCTTATCCTCCGGGGACGGCAGCGACGCGAGGGACTCCTCGACGCTGCGACGGATGGTGTTGAAGGTCCGAATGGACTCGGCTCGCCGGGATCGCCCCCCGTCCGACGAGGCGGCTGGATCGCCGTCCTTCGGGGCGCGGACCCGGAGTGGAAGGAGCGCCTCGAAGTACTCGTCCGAGAGCTCCGGTCCTCGAGCCGGAAGGTCCGGATGCCGGAGAGCCTGGGCGAGAGCGGCATAGGAGCGGCTCCCGAGCCAGTCCTGGAGCACGGCGAGCAGTTGAACCGGGCCGGTCTGGGCCAGGGGCACCCCCCCCGCGTACCGGGTGGAGACCCCGCCGGCCGCCAGCCGTCTCGCGATGAACGGCGCACGCTCGGGGTCCGGCGTCACGATCGCCACTTCGTCCGGAGCGTACCGGCCGCCCCAACTCGCCAGGATTCGCGCCGACCACTCGGCCTCGCCGGAAGGGGTGGGGGCGGCCCGGATCACGGCGGACCCGAAGTCCATGTCCCGATCCGCCCACCAGTCTGGAGCCACCGTGCCGAGCCGGGTGAACCCGTCCTTCATCTGATGGGGCGCGTGCACCAGGACCCGTATCGCGTCCTCCGGGAGCGCGTCGAGCATTCGGATCGCCATGGCCGGGAGGTCGACGGTGCCCACCAGCCAGAGCGTCCCCCGCACTCCCACGGCCCCCGAGCCCAGGGCGTCGAGGCGGGCCCTCCCGGGCTCGACCCTACCCGCGGACTCCAGGATCCCGTCCGTCGCACGCTGCAGCCGTGCCAGCACATCCCAGCGTGGACCGTCGTTGAACCCCCCGAGGCTCCGCGCCACCCCGGCCACATCCCCGAACCGGGCTCCGGCCCCTCCTACTTCGGTCTCCAGTTGGGTCAGGACTTCGGCCATGGCGTCCCATCCCGCGGAGTCCCCGGGCTCGGGCGGATGGGGGAAGACCTGTTCGAGGTCGGCGGTCCGGGCCGCGCGCAGGGCCTCCGACCACGCGAGCCGCCGGTGGAGGGTCGTCGCGAGCGGCGGCGTGGGGCGGTAGAGGGTTTCGGGAAGGCGGCCGGCGGTCACCGTCTGCGGCGGGACCAGCCGCACACCCTCCTCGTCGCATCGATCGATCAGGAGCTCGATCAGCCGTCGACCCGCTCTTCCGCCCGGAACCACCACCCGGTCCCCGCGAAGGTCCGCCACTCCACTCCTCGAGCGGAGGCGCACCAGCTCCCTGGCCACCAGGGGCAGCAGGGGCTCGGACCACCCCAGGAACGTCCGCGGGTCGGACGCGCCCGCCGGGTGTTCCGGGGTCTGTTCAGGATCGGATGTCATTATCTTGTGTATGGGTCCGGGAGGAGCGCAGCGACCTCAACGCTCATCCCACTCTAATTGTCATCAGGGTGCCTCGCATCCAGTCTACATCGACCCCCTGACGGCCCGGTCCGCGATCGCCATCCGCCGCCTCATGGTTCCTCCGACTCTACCTCCAGGACGCCCGCTTGGCGGACGCGCCGCGCTAGCCCGCTGGCTCCTGGCCTCATGTGTGGTGCTCCTGCTGCTCCCGGGCCTGGCGCCCGGCGATCTGGATGCCCAGCTCCCCGGGTACAAGTCGAGGAACCCGGAGGAGCTTCGGGCCCAGTACATCCAGGGCCTCATGGAGGGGGTGAACGAGGTATGGGACCGCTACGAGACCCGCTGGTCGGAGGACGAAGACCTGGCTGACCTCTTCTCGGGCGATGCGCTCCTTGTCGTGCCCGGTGAGGAGGGCCGCAGGCGCCGTGACGCCATCGAGGAGTATTTCACCCAACTGCTCCCCGTCACCTCGGGCCTCGAACTCGCGACGGCCCACATCGACGGCAGCGACGACCTCGCCGTCATCTTCGGTCCCTACCGGGTCACCGGCGTGACCAGCACGGCGGGGACCCTGAGGGACGACGGCGACCACATCACGGTGCTCCGGCAGGAGGGCCGGTTCTGGCGGGTCCGCCTCCAGGTGTTCATGTCCGCCCCCAGCGGTCAGCCACGCCTCTGGTGGCAGGGTGAGCCCGCCGAGCGACTGCCCCTGTTCCATCTCGGCCTTCCCATCGGCAGCTCGGAGTTCAGGACTCGGGTCCGGCGGGGAGCCATCGGGGGGTTCGACACGACGCTGCAGCATTTTCGGGCGGCCTGGTCCGAAGGAGATGAGCGGGCGCTTCGGGACCTGGTCACCGACGATGTGTTCCTTCGGGCCCCCAACGGAGAGGTCTCCCTCGGCGCGGACGGGGCCGTAGCCGCGTTCAGGTCAATCCCCATGGGGTTCGGATCCCTGCTCCAGACCGCCCCCTTGGACTTCGAGAGCAGCGGCCGCATCGCCGTGAAGTCGAGCCGCTACGTGCTGGAGGCCGAGGATATTCCGGAGGGCTACCGCACCGGGATCCTGTATACGGTCATGCGGCTGGTTGGGCGGGAGTGGAAGGTCAGGGCCCTGTTCTTTTCCCCCTGGGGTTAGGTCACGACCCATCGTGGCTCTCCGGCTCCATCTCCCGGTCCTGGCCGTCATGGCGCTGGTCTCGACGGGGATGGGCGCCCACGCGGCGGAGGCTCAGCAGCTCCCCACGCAGGGTGGAATCGAAGCCGGAACCGTTCGGGCCGAGTTCCTGAGCTACCTCATGGAGGGGACCACAGAGCTCCTGGATGAGTGGGCGGTCGCCTGGGTGGGCGACCGGCAGGGGATCGCGGACCTCTACCGCTCCAACGCCACGCTGGTGGTGCCGGGGGAGTGGACCCGCCGCAGTCGCCCCGAATTGGCCCAGTACCTGGGCCGTCTCCTCCCGACGGTAGGAGCCCTCGACCTGGGCCTGGCGCAGGTGGACGGCGCGGATCAGCTGGGCATTCTCCTCGGGCGTTACCGACTGAACGGGATTGTCGGCTCGGGTGGGCCGGCTGCGGACGAGGGGATGCACGTGACCGTCCTCTGGCAGGAGGTGTGGGACTGGGAGATCCGTTCCCAGATCCTGGTCTCGGATCCAACCGGGGCCCCCGCGCTCTGGTGGCAGGGTCAGCCGAGCGAGCCTGAACCTGTCCTGTCCATCGCCCGGATCGCGGAGGGACCCGGCCATTACCCGCCGGCAGCTGTGGCCCTGACCACCCTCCGGGACGCCTGGGCCGCCGCCGACCTGGAGGCGCTCGCCGGTCTCCTGACCGACGACATCTCGGTCCGCACCGCCGCGGGTGAGTACCTGGTGGGTAGCGAACAGGTACTCCTGGGCCTGTGGGAAGGCGGTGCGGGCTTCGGCTCCGACCTCCGGATCGCGCCGGTGGACTTCGTGGGTGCCGGTCAGATGGCCGTCCTCCTGGGGCGGTTCGTGATTTCCGGATCGGAACTCGACGAAGGGCTGTCCACCGGACCCGTGGCGGTCATCTTCCGCGAGGAGGGCGGAGACTGGCGGATACGAACCCTGTTCTTCGCCTCTCCCGGCTGACCGTCACCCACAGGCCGCCCCAGGTGAGCAGGGTCGCGA
The DNA here is from genome assembly GCA_039587435.1 of Gemmatimonadota bacterium. Taxonomy (GTDB): domain Bacteria; phylum Gemmatimonadota; class Gemmatimonadetes; order Longimicrobiales; family Gaopeijiaceae; genus JBDHIJ01. The sequence goes on along the minus strand of JBDHIJ010000027.1, from coordinate 19,233 downwards.
CTCCGGCCCGGAGCGCGGCCGGGGCGAGCGAGGCCCAGGCCCCCGGCGTGACGCGGAAGCCAGCGCCGGCGAGCACGGACTCGGCCTCCACGCCCGCCCCCACCAGGGCCATCCCGGAGAGGACTGCACCGAGGTACACGACCGGCACCGGGAACCGGGCTCCAAGCGTCACCTCGACCAGCATCGCCGGAGCGATGCAGATGACTCCAGCGGACGTCAGCAGGGCGGCATGCCAGGCCCCGAACTCCACGTCCCCACCGGAGAACGCCACCGCCAGGCCGAACCCCCACCCGCCCAGGGCCAGGGGCCAGGCCATCCCGACGAGCGTCTTGGCCGAGACGTAAGCCATGGGTGAATGGAGGCCGTACGCCAGGAGATGAACCCGGCCGCACCTGAGGTCCGAATGGACACCGGGCCTGACTCCCAGGGCCAGGCAGGTCAGATAGCCGTACCCGAACAGCCGGTCGTCTCCGGTCGCGGCCACCCATCCGGTTCCGTGGATGGCCGCCATGAGCACGAGGGCCAGCCATGTGGTTCGCCGCCTCCAGACCCGCAGCACCTCCTGCCTGATCAGGGTCCGGCCGACCATGCGCCCGTTCCATCGAGCTGGATTTGCTGGTCCCGCCCCTCCGGCTCAACGCTGTCCCGGTTCGTGGCCACCAGGACCACGTGACGCTCGGCGAGGTCCCGGACCCAGAGCCGGAGGGCTCGGGCGGGGTCCCGGGAGAGGTGAGCGAAGGGCTCATCCAGCAGAAGCACCGAGGCCGGGTGAGACAGCAGGGCCCACAGGACGAGTCGGTCATGCTGGCCGGTGGACAGGGCGGAGATCCTCCGGGACTGGGGGATCTCGGGAAGGACCCGGCCGGCCCGGTCGCGTGCGCCCGGACCCTCAGGTGTGCAGCCTTTCACCCAGTCGCCCACTCGCAGGTGTCCGGGGAGACGAAGGTGAGGAGCGTACCAGGTCACCCTTCGCTGGTGCTCCGCCGGGACGAGGATCCGACCTCGGACTCTTGCCGACGCCTCCACCCCGGCCACGACCCGGAGCAGAGTGGACTTTCCCGCCCCGTTCGGGCCTCGGATCCAGTGGAGCCTGCCGGGCGAGAATTCGGCGGTCAGGCCGCGGATCAGCGCACTCCTCCCCACGGAGACGGAGAGGTTCTCCAGTCGCACCCGCCTCACGGGGCGGTGCACTCGTGCCATTCGTCCCGGTCGGTCACCACCACCACGAGCCCGGGCCCGGACCCGGGCGCCAGGTGGCCTGCATTCACCGGGAGTCGGAGTCCAGCCTGCGCCTTCAGATCTGGACCGAGTCGCAGGATCGCCTTCTCCGCGAACCCACCGCGGACCGAACCGGTTCGTGTCAGCACCCAGAGCCCCGTCCCTCCCGGCAATGCCAGCGCGTCCAGGGCGGGAGTGGCGACTTCTGCCAGCTCGTCCTCCGTGTAGGGGGGCAGGGGTGTCCGTCCGATCCGGTCCGCCAGCCCCCGGAGGACGGGGACCGAGAGTTCGTCCAGCCGGCCCTCGGAGTCGATGTGCACCGCCCGGGATACGATGAACTGGTGAACGCTCACCGCCGCGTCGTGCTCCAGTGGCAGCAGGAGGGTGAGGTTCGCCAGGGCTCTCATCCTGGGGTCGCGGACGTCCGAGGGACTTACCCCCAGAGCCACCACCCCGGTGGCAGGACTCCAGTAGTGGAGGATCGACGCCTGTGATCGAGTGAGGACGGTGGCCGCGATCAGCAGCCCGTCCCGCCACGAGGCCACCCGTTCAGGTGGGAACGAGAGGTCGATGGCACCGGCATCCCGCCCGGATCGGTGGATCAGTCTGATCCGTCGGGCCGGGCGATCCGCGAAGGCCAGGAGCGTGTCCTGGAAGAGCGCCACGTCCTGTGGATCCAGAATGCCCAGCGGACCTTCCCGATCGTAGGTGACGGCGAACCGGACCGTGCGTTCCGGGGTGAGGGCCCATGTCCGGCGCCCGACGGCGTCGTTCACCAGGAATCCCCCGTCGGTCGTTCCCACGATCTGGGCCGGCGCTCCCGGGACCGGGGGCGGGATGGGTCGGCAGTCGGCGAGTTGGACGTCTCCGGCCAGGTCGTCCACCACCTCGAAACCGGAGGGGGAGGGGGCACACCCGGGGGCCCATACGAGGAAGACCAGGGCGATGGTCCGGACGGGATTCATCTAGGGTTCAGGGATCGGTCAGGTGGCGCCTACCAGAACCGGAGCTTCGAGACGGTGCATCCGATCCAGGATGCGGCACACTCGATGGACCCCAGTTCCTCCGAGATGGCCTCCAGAGCCAGGGCGTCGTTCAGGCAGAGCAGGTAGTCCTCCGAACAGGCGGCGCGGGATGCCGATACGTTCTCGGCCGAGCCGGCCAGGGCGAGAAGGGCGAGTGACAGAGCGATGAGGGGAATGCGGAGCGTCTTCATGGGTGTCCTCCAGGTGCGTTGGTTCATCCGTCCGGCCTCCGGGCCCTCCCGGGGACCCCCGGTGTGCCTGAGAGGAAGGTGAGGATCCGCCAGGGCGGGCCCATGCCGGGTTGAGACCGTCGTTTCCGCTCCGCCGTGTTCGGGCGGAAGTGGCCGGGACCGTCACACCGGGGGGGCCACCAGCGACTCGGGATCGGCCTTCCAGAGGGGCGATTCCATGGCTCGTTGGGACCGGGCCTTCCCCCTCCGCCACCGCTCGTGACGAGTCCGGCCGGATCTCGACTCCGGGTCCGGAAAGCCGCTAGATTCCTTTGCCATCGCGGCTCTTCCATTACGCAACACCACCGCCTGCCCCGGCAGCCGTTTTCGATCTCTCCGTGCACAGTCGCTGCTCCCTGATTCGGCTCCTGCCGGCGGCCGCCCTGTCGGGCCTGGTGTCCGTGTTCGGCGCCACGTCGCTGCGGGCGCAGGCCCTGCCTGTTTTCGAGGGCCAGAGTTCCAACGAGCTCCAGGCCGAGTACCGGGCCTACCTCATGTCCGCGGTCCAGGAATGGAGCAGGGCCTGGATGGACAGTTGGGGCCGTGCCGGAGCGATGGAGGAGCACTACGCCCGCGACGGCCTTCTGGTGACCCCCCGCCCGCCGGCTCGGGTGGGGTACGAGGCCATCGCCTCCTTCATGGACGGCACGTCGGCCCGGCTGGCCTCCGGCAGCGTGTTCACCTCGGATCTGGACGGGAGTCAGAACGTCGCCCTCGTCCGTGGACGATACGAGGTGGGGGGCGCTTCGGGCCGGGACCGCGGGGAGTACTTCCTGGTCCTGCGCCAGGACCGGTTCGACTGGAACGCCCGCATCCAGTTCTTCGCGTCCGGCCTGGACGGACGACCTCAGGTGTGGGAGGTCGCCGACACCGGAGCGGCCGTGGACGACGAGAACCCGCAGGCCCCGGTTCGAGATGCCGACGGGGCGGCGGTCCCGATTCCCGAGCCCGGGCCGGCCGACTCCGACTTCGGGTTCTTCGTCGAGGCCTGGAACGAACGCGACGCCGAGCGTGCCGGCGCCCTCATCACCGACGACGTGTGGGTCCGCTCTCCCCTGGCCGAGTTCCTGGAGGGACGACGCGACGTGGAGGCCCGCCTGAACCCGGGAGGCCTCGGCTTCGGGATCCCGCTCACGTTCGAGGCCTTCGACTCGGAGCTGGCCGGGGATCTGGCCTTCCTCACTGGGTGGTATGCTCTCGGGACCGGAGAACTGCCGCCGGAATTCGCCCGCGGTGTTCTCCTGGCCGCCCTGCGGCGAGATGGGGACGGATGGCGGGTCAGGGCGCTGATCTTCGCCCCCACCGGCTGACGGCGCGGCACCCCGCCGAGGGCTTGAGACCCTTGCATCTTGTGCGAAAGCGTCATTTGTTTGTTTTCTAGATTGTGAACGGGCCTCAATGCAGGCTTGCGTCGAGTGGCACCCCCCCAAGTCGCCGGCGAACACCAGCGCACCACTCTTCGGAGTCAATCCGAATGCCCAGAACCCGGGTGTACGGCCAGGACAACGCGGACGAGCTTGCCACCACCGTGCGCAAGCAGGGCGGTCGTCGTGTACAGATCCGAAAGATGGTCGGGTACGAGGGCCATCACGACGAATGGTTCCTGGTCACCTGGAACCGGCCTCAGCCGTTCAACGTCCACCAGAACCTCTGGTGGATTCTCGCCGTCGCCATCGCAGTTCTCCTGTGGCGGATCAACGGGTAGCTCTCTAGCTTCCCGCCTCATCCAGTCCAGCTAGCGAGCCGCTCCCCTCCGCACCGGCGGTGCCGGGGGTGCGGACGTCCCACGGGAGTCGGCCCATGGTCCGTGTCCGAACCGTCTGCAGACGCATGCTCACCGCGTGTGCCGCGGCGCTTCCTGTCCTGTCCGCGGGTTGCCAGGGCGGGGGGGAGCCCGGCACTCGGGTGGACCTCCTCCTGGCCGGTGGCCAGATCTACGACGGCTCGGGGAGTGAACCGGTCCTCGGCGATGTCGGAATCACCGAGGACCGGATCGTATTCGTGGGCGATGCCATGGTGGCGGGCGTCGAGGCCGGAGAGGTCATCGATGTCTCGGGCCACCTGGTCGCGCCCGGGTTCATCGACATGCATTCCCACGCGGAACTGGACGAGGAATGGGGCTGGGATGCCTCGGAGTTCCTCTTCCAGGGGATCACGACCGTGGTCCTGGGGATGGACGGGGGAGGGACCGACGAGGTCAGCGACCGGTTCCGAAGCTGGGCCACCAACGGCATCGGGGTGAACGCGGCCCATTTCGTCGGCCACAACTACCTCCGGCGGACCACCATGGGCTACGACGATCGGCCACCCACCGAAGCCGAACTGGAGTCCATGAAGTCGCGGGTCCGGAGCGCCATGGAGGAGGGGGCGTTCGGTCTGTCGTCGGGGCTCTTCTACCTCCCCGGGAACTACGCCGAGACCGAGGAGGTCATCGAACTGGCCCGGGTCGCCGCCGAGTTCGAGGGCGCGATCTACGACACCCATGACCGGGACCTGGGCGCGGTCTACCAGGGTGTGGGATACGATGCCTCCGTCGCCGAGGGGATCGAGATCGGGGAAGCGTCGGGGACGCGGGTCATCTTCTCCCACTTCAATCCGCAGTCCGTGGTGAACTACGGTCGGGCCGAGGTGGGCGCCCGTCTCATCAACGACGCCCGGGCGCGAGGGGTCGTGGTCGCTGCCGCCCAGCACCCGTACACCGCGACCCAGTCCAACCTGCGCTCCTACACCATGCCCAACTGGGCGGTGGTCGGGGGGGACACGGCGATGGTTCGGCGGTTCGGCGATTCCGATACGCTGGCCGCCATCATCCGGGACCAGGAGGGGATGCTCGCGCTTCGCGGAGGGGCCGGTAAGATCCTCTTCTCCACCCCCCGTCCGGACCTCAACGGGAAGACCCTGGCCGAGGTGGCGGACGAGTGGGGCGTGGACGCACCGACCGCCTCGCGCAGGATCCTGGCCGAAGGCAACGCGGCGGTCATGAACCTGGACCTCTACCAGCGGGAGAACACCGAGTACCTGGCGCAGATGGACTGGATGATGACCTGCACCGACGGTCGGACCCCCGCCGAGGGTCAGAACACCACCCATCCCCGGGTCTACGGTGCCTTCCCCAAGAAGATGCGGGACATGGCCCTGGACGGGGACGTGATCTCGGTGCCGTTCACCGTTCGCAGCTTCACCGGGCTGGCGGCCGACTGGATGCGGTTCCCCGACCGGGGATACCTCCGTGAGGGGTACCGGGCCGATGTCGTGGTCATCGATCTCGATCGATATGCCGGCCCGGCGAGCTTCGAAGATCCCCACCAGTATTCGGAGGGCGTGGTCCACTCTTTCGTGAACGGGCTCTTCGCCATCCGGGACTCGGAACTCACCGGCGTACTGGCCGGCGTTCCCATCGCGCGGCCTGAATGACGGAGTCTCCGGACCGCCCCCGCGTCGGTTGGGGGCTGGTGATCCACGGCGGGGTCGGGGTGCTGCCCCGGGCCCGGATGAGCGAGGATCTGGAGGCCGCCTACCGGACGTGTCTCGCCGACTCCCTCGGGGCCGGGCACCGGGCGCTGGCGGGGGGCGGATCTGCGGAGGACTCCGTGGTGGAAGCCATCCGGGTGATGGAGGACTCGCCGCTCTTCAACGCCGGTCGGGGATCGAACCTGGACTGGCGAGGTGTCGCGTCGATGGACGCCTCCATCATGCGGGGCCCCGACCTGGGGGCGGGCGCGGTATCGGCCGTGACCGACGTCCGGAGTCCCATCGACCTGGCGCGCCGGGTCATGGAGGACTGCCCCCATGTTTTCCTCTCGGGGGAAGGGGCGGAGGCCTTCGCCCGTGAGATGGGGATCGAGAGCAGCCCGAACGAGTGGTTCGTCACCCCGCGGCGGCTGGAGGCCCTCGAAGCGGCCCGGGCCCGGGAGGCCGAAGGGGACGCGACCCCCAACACCGTATCGCGTCCGCCGGACGTCCCTGCGGCCGAGGGCAAGGGGAACGGCCGAGATGACGTGGGGCGGCCGGACGTAGCCGGGACCGGCGGCGCCGGTGATCCGCTGACTCCCGAGGACTTCGCTGGGACCGTGGGGGCCGTAGCCCTGGATCGGGAGGGACGGATCGTCGCCGGCACCTCCACCGGTGGCATGGCAAACAAGAAGTGGGGCCGGATCGGAGATTCGCCGGTCATCGGGTCGGGGACCTACGCCTCAACCCGTTGTGGCGTGTCCTGTACAGGGTGGGGCGAGTACTTCATCCGGAACGCGGTGGCCCATGACATCGACGCCCGCATGGAATACCTGGGCGTGTCGCTGGCCGAGGCCGCCCGCCAGGTGATCCATGACAAGCTCGAGTCCCAGCTCACCGGTCTCGGCGGGATCGTGGCGCTGGATGCCGAGGGGCACGTGGAACTGGCCTGGAATACGGCCGGAATGTACCGGGGCTGGGTCGGTCCGGGCGGTGTCCCGGAGGTCGGGATCTACTGAAATACTGGGTGTGGGGTCGTTTGCGGGACCGCGGGGGTGGGTCCTAGCCTTTCTGCTGGCACCAACACCAAACAGTTCAGAGGGAGACCCCCCGTGGCTCTTACGACCCATCACCGGGCAGCCGTGAGGCGCGCCCGCAGCCGCGTCCCGCTCCTGGTCCTTCTGGCGGCGGCAGCCTGCGGCCCGGGTTCCACCGACGTACCACAGCCCGCCGACGTCATCGGCTTTGATCCGGGCGAGGACTACAAGCTCGCCGACTACTCCCAGATCACGGCGTACTTCGAAGCGCTGGCCGCTTCGTCCGACCGGGTCATCCTGGAAGAGATCGGTCGGTCGACGCTCGGAGAGCCGCTCTACATCGCCATGATCTCCACCCCCGGGAACCTCTCCCGGCGGGAACGCTACAAGGAGATCGCCCGGACCCTGGCCTACGCCCGGGGAGTGAGCGACGAGGAGGCCAGGGCGCTGGCCGACGAGGGGAAGGCCATCGTCTGGATCGACGGGGGACTTCACGCCACCGAGGTGGCCCACGGTCAGGTCATGCCGGAGATGGCGCGGCATTTCGCGACCGATGAGTCGGCGGAGACCCAGCGGATCCGCGAGAACGCCATCCTCCTCCTGATGGTCAACATGAACCCGGACGGTCTCGACATCGTGGCCGACTGGTACCGGTCCAACGTCGGCACCGAGTTCGAGACGGCCTCGGTCCCGGAGCTCTACCACCACTACATCGGTCACGACAACAACCGCGACTGGTACATGCTCACCCAGGTGGAGACGCAGGCGGTGACCCGCCAGCTGTACCACGAGTGGTTCCCACAGATCGTCTACAATCAGCACCAGTCCGGCCCCTTCCCGGGACGGATCTGGATGCCCCCCTTCGAGAATCCGGTGAACCCGAATCTCGATCCCCTCCTGGTGAGCTCGCTGAATCAGATGGGGCACTCCATGCGCAAGCGGTTCGACGTGGAGGGGAAGCCGGGAGTCAGCAGTGACATCGTCTACGACCTGTGGTGGAACGGGTCGATGCGGGGTGGGCCCGATTTCCACAACATGCTGGGCTTCCTGACCGAGACGTCGCTCTATCGGTACGCCACTCCGGGGTGCTACGACGAGATCCCCGAGAGCTTCAGCGCCCGGGCCGGCGGGATTCCGGCTCGTACCCCCTCCACCAACTACAACAACCCCTGGGAGGGAGGCTGCTGGCACCTCCGGGACGCCATGGACTACATGATGACCGCCGCCATCGCGGTGGCCGACATGGGGGCCAAGCTCAAGGACGAGTACCTGTTCAACATCTACTGGATGGGGAAGCGGCAGATCGAGCGGGGTGAGCGTGCCGAGGGAGGGCCCTTCGCCTACGTCATCGATCCGGAGGCCTCCCACGATCCGGGCACGGCCATCGAGCTGCTGCGGCTCTTCCACAAGTCCGGGATCGAGATTCATCGAGCCGAAGAGGCCTTCTCGGTCGGGGGCAGTACCTTCCCTGCGGGGAGCTACGTGATCCCGCCCCAGGCGTTCCGGCCCTACGTGGTGGATCTCATGGAACCCAAGACCTACCCGGATCGGCGGCAGTATCCGGGTGGCCCTCCGGAGCCCCCCTACGACATGACGGGGTACGAACTGCGCTACCAGCTGGGGGTGGCCGCATCGAATATCGATTCGCCCTTCGAGATTCCGGGCGCCCCCATCCGGAACGAAACCGACATCCGGCGGGCGATGGAATGGTCGGATGGGCCGGCCCTCGGCGACGGCCCCTGGCTGCTCCCCCCCAGCCAGAACGCCTCCGTGGCCCTGGTGGCGGCATTGCTGGCCGAGGGTGCTTCCGTGAGCCGGTCGGTGGGCGGCGCCACCCCGGCCGGGACCTGGCGGATCACGGGCGTCGATCCCGAGCGCATGGCGGCCCTGGCCGCCGGGCACGAGGTGCCGGTACGGGCGCAGGATTCGGCCAACGGGGACTTCGTCCCGGTGGCCATGCCGAGCATCGGCATCTACCGGTCCTGGCAGGCCCCCATGCCGGAGGGATGGACCCGGTGGGTCCTGGACCAGTACGACCTGCCGTGGGAGAACCTCTGGGACGAGGACATCCGGACCCGTGACCTCTCGGACTTCGACGTCATCGTACTCCCGGCGCAGTCGGCCTCCGGCATCAAGAATGGTCACGCTCCGGGGTCCATGCCCGAGAAGTACGTGGGCGGCCTGGGCGAGGATGGCTCCCGAGCCCTCCAGCGGTTCGTGGCGGACGGGGGATGGCTGGTGGCTGTCGACGACGCCGTGGACTTCGCTCTCGAGGAGTTCCGGCTGCCCTTCCGCAACCCGGTGGGGGGGCTGAGCTCCAGCGAATTCTTCCTGCCTGGCTCGATCATCCGGCTGGAGGTGGACACGGACCACCCGCTGGGATGGGGGATGGACTCGGAGGCTGTCACCCTCTTTGCCCGGAGCCAGGTGCTGACGGCACAGGGTGCGCCCAGGGGTGGACCGGGAGCAGGCGGCAGCAGCTCCGCGGCCTGCTTCGGTGAGGCGGGAGACTACATGGTGAGCGGCTGGGCGCTGGGGGGCGACGAGCACCTGGCGGGTCGGACCGCCGCGGCACAGGTCGGCTTCGGTGAGGGGCAGGTGGTACTGTTCGGCTTCACGCCCCACTTCCGCGGCCAGCCGCGAAACACCTACAAGCTGCTGTTCAACGCGTTGTTCGCATCCGCCACGGACGGGCTGCCCAACGCCTCGGGGCTGGGCTGCAGCTGACGGCGTGGGTGCGGCCCGGGGGGAGCCCCCGGGCCGCATCGCTCATCGGCTCCCGACCCGGCGCCCCGGAGTCCACGGCGCACCCGCGGCCCCCAGAGCCTCCTCCAGCCGGGCCATGTCCCCGGTCAGGAGGTCGTCCAGCTCCGTGGCCAGCGCGGCGAAGTCCCGCTCGGCGATCTCCAGGCTCTGACGCATGGTGGTTGTGGGCTCCTGACGCGTGTCCCATGAACGGGCGGCGCTGCCCGCCCGCCCGGCTATGGACGGTGAGCTGGACTGGTTGAGCGACCCTCGCACCCGATCTCCCTGCAGCCGCAGACGCATCCCGCTGAGGTCCGCCTGCAGGGCGTCCATGCGGCCGTGGAGGGCCGGGTCGGCCTCCGGTGTCCGCTCAAGGGCGGCCCGCATGTGGCGCAGTCGCTCGCTGGCCTGCCCGAGCTCGGAGGAGGCGACCCCGATGCGCCGCTGCAGGTCGGCGGTCCGGTAGTGGAACTCCGACACCGCCACGAAGTCGGTGCCCACCGGGGCCGTCTCCACCGGCCGCACGCCGAAGGCCTGGGCGGGTCCGATCTCCTCGACCCGGCCGGGCGACACCACCACCAGCTGGGCCGAGTACCGGCCCGGGGCCGCAAGTGGTCCCACGGGCTCGGTCACCCAGGGTGGCCGGAATGAGGGGTTCGCGAAGCTCACCGGGTTCGGGGCCGGGTGTCGAAGGTCCCATGTGACCCTGTGAACGCCGGCCCGGGCCGGTACCGGAACCCAGCGGACCGGTGTGCCGCCGGCGTCCGAGACCCGGACCATGACCCGTACGTCCCCTTCGTCGTTCTCGGCCCGGAGTGCCTCATAGCCCGGGAACGGGGCGTCGGCCCCGGCGTCCCGGAGGGCCCGCTCCTGATCTCGGCGGGCCTCCCGGGCCGACTCCGGCAGCTCGGGCACGACCGCCGTGAATGTCGCTCCGAACTCCGGGTTGGGGGCGCTGTAGGCGTCGGAGCCGAGGGTCGGCCGGCCCCGAGCCTGGTTGGTGAGCCACGGGATGTACCACCAGGCGTCCCGCAGCGGGAGGACGCCCCCGCTCGCCGCCGGGCTCCCGTCGGCCATGGCCCGAAGGGGGGCGTAGTCGTCCAGGATGTAGATGCCCCGGCCGAAGGTGGCGCCCACCACGTCGTCGTCGCGGCGCTGGAGCTGGAGATCCCGGAAGGCGATGGTGGGCACCCCGGCGTGGAGCTTGTGCCAGTTGGCGCCCCCGTTGCCCGAGACGTAGAGGCCGAACTCCGCGGCCAGGAAGAGCAGGTCCGGGTTCTCGTCGTCCTGCTGCAGGGCCCACGGGATCTCCTCATCGGGCAGGTCCCCGCGGATGGAGGTCCAGGACGCGCCGTGGTCCGTGCTCCGGAACAGGTAGGGGGTGTAGTCGCCGAACTTGTGGGCGTCGGCCAGGGCGAAGACCGTTGCCCCGTCGTACTGGCTCGCTACCACCTTGTTGAGGAAGGAGCGCTCGGGGACGCCGGGCAGGTCCGCCGCCCGGGTCCAGCTGCCTCCCCCGTCGGTAGTAACGTGGATCAGGCCGTCGTCGGAGCCGGTGTAGATCGTTCCGCGGGCCACCGGAGACTCCGACACCGTGGTGAGCGTCGCGTACTTGGACATGGCCCCGTTGTCGTGCAGGGCGTCCAACTCCCACACCCGGCCCATGAAGGGCAGGGTGTACCGGTCGGTGTCGGTGGTCAGATCTCCGGAGAGGGCGGTCCAGGTGTCGCCCCGATCGTCCGACGCCCACAGCCGCTGGGACCCGTAGTAGATCCGGTCCGAGTCGTGGGGCGAGATGAGCAGGGGGGAGTCCCAGTTCCACCGTTCGGGCGGATCGCCCGGCGCCGGCTGGGGCTGGATGGGCAGGGACTCGCCGCTGCGCATGTCGGTGCGGTACAGGTCGCCCTGCTGGGTCATGAGGTAGAGGATGCTGGAGTCCGAGGGATCCACCTCGACCCCGTATCCGTCGGCCCCCATGGGGAAGAGCCAGTCGGCATTCCGGACCCCCTCGGTGGTCTGGGTCCGGGCCGGGGCCCACAGCGTCCCCAGGTCCTGGGCCCCCACCAGCACCTCGTAGAAGGGCTCGGACTGGGACGCCGCGATCTTGTAGAACTGAGAGATCGGCAGGTTGGGGAAGTGCCTCCACGTGAAGCCCTCGTCGAAGGTCTCGTAGAGGCCGGCGTCGGTACCGGCCAGCATGTGCCGGGTGTCGTCGGGATCGATCCAGAGGGCGTGGTTGTCGGAGTGCTTCGAGCGTCCGGTCTCGAGATTGTCGAAGGTCGACCCGCCGTCCCGCGTCACCTGCATGAAGACGTCCATCTGGATGACCAGGTCTTCGTCGGTGGGCGACGCCTCGATCTCCTGGTAGTAGTGGGGCCCGGTGCCCCCGGAGATGTAGGTGTTCCGGTGTTCCCAGCTCTCGCCCCGGTCCGTGGAACGGTAGAACCCCTCCTCACCCCCGTTGGACTCGATGGTGGCGTAGACCAGGTTCGGGTTCGCCGGCGTCACGGCCAGGCCGATCTTGCCCATGTCCCGGCCGGGGAGCCCGCGGGTCACCTCCCGCCAGGTGACGCCCCCGTCGGTCGATTTGTGGATACCGCTCCCCGGTCCGCCTGCCATGAAGCCCCAGATGTGGCGGCGCCGCTGGTAGGTGGCGGCATAGACGGTCTCGGGATCGGAGGGGTCGAACTCCAGGTCCGTGACGCCCGTGTCGTCGTCGATGAAGAGAACCCGGGTCCAGGTCTCGCCCCCGTCCTCGCTCCGATACACGCCGCGTTCGCCCCCGGCGGACCAGAGGGGGCCCTCGGCCGCAACGAGCATCACATCGGAGTCCTTCGGGTGGATGAGGATCTTGCCGATGTGCTCCGTGGCCTCGAGACCCAGGTTCTCCCAGGTCCGGCCCGCATCCCGGCTGCGGTAGATGCCACTGCCCCAGCCCACGTGGCGTCCGCTGACGTTTTCGCCGGTCCCCACCCACACCACCTCCGGATTGGCAGGGTCCAGGGCGATGTCGCCGATGGAGTAGGACGGCATGTCGTCGAAGAGCGGCTCGAAGGTGACGCCGGCGTTGGTGGTCTTCCATACGCCGCCCGACCCTACCCCGATGTACCAGGTCGACCGGTCGTGGGGATGGACCTCGATGTCCGAGATCCGGCCGCCCGCGACCGCGGGCCCCAGCTCCCGGAGCTTCAGGGCCGATACGGTGCCCTCCATTCCCGGTTCTGTGGAGGAGGACTGTCCGGCGGCGACGCCGGGGAGGAGTCCGAACAGGACGATTGCCGGCAGCAGGGCAGGGGTCAGGGGGCGCATGGGACCGATCAGGCGTGGGGTGAACGACCGGGATGCCGCCGGGCCACCGGGCCCGCGGGGCGTCCGCACAGCCCTGATCCTGCGGTGCGAGGGCGAGGGGTCGCAAGGTCAGCGGACCGCCTCGTCCCCCACCGGAGCTACTGTCGCTGGAGCACAATGGTGAGGGTTGCGAGCTCGTACTCGCCGTCGCCGTCGAAATCCCACCGCCAGGTGTCATCGTCCCCCGGGTCGCTGATGGATCGGAGGATGAGCTGGGCATCGGCGTCTTCGAAGCGGTAGGTGCCGACGAAGTGCTCCACGTCCCCTCCGGCCTCGGCGGCCCCGATCCAGAGCGTGAGCTCCGAGACGATGGCCAGGTGCCCGGTCAGGTGGCGGGGACCGGGGTCCTGGTCGAAGTCCTGGTCCACCTCGCAGGTGGCGCACTGATCGGCCGGGACCGTCGTCCCCAGTGGGGTCGAGCAGGCCGCCGTCGATCGGGCGATGGTGATCCGGAACGAATTCAGTCGGGGGTCCTCAACCGCCGGGCCGCCGGCCAGGGGCGAGTAGGCCCAGGATGTGGCGGCCCAGGTGCCGACGAAGCGGTCGATCTCCAGGGGCTCGGGAGCCGCCGGATCGGACTCGTCGCACCCGCCCCCCGCGAGGAGGGCGAAGCATACGAGGAGGGGGGCGAGGATCCCGAGGGGGTGTCGGGCTGCGGAACGTCTCATCGTGCCCTCCGGCAGGGGTGGCCGGTAGGCCGTCGGGCGGGTCACCTCCCCGGTGGGGGGTGCGCGCGGCCGTCGCGAACGAGGTTGCGGGTCTTATACCCCGTTCCGTGGTGCGGGGTTGCCAGGGGCCCTTCCGGCGCCCGATCGAATCTCTTGCGGGCCATGCCTCATCGAGCCGAAGATACCGTCGGCTCCCGGAGAGGGGCCGTCCGGCCCGCCCCCCCTTCCACGACCGAGGCATCCGATGATCCGTCCGTCTCCAGCACGTGTTTCCCCCAGCGGCTCCTTCGCCGCAGTGGCGCTCCTCGCCCTCGCCGCGCTGCCTCTGGCCACCCCGGTGGAGGCCCAGGTCCCCGACCGGGATGTCCAGATCGCCACGGCCCTGAAGGCAGCGCCTCCGGGGCGGGCCGAGGAGGCGACAGTCCTCGGGTACACCGCATCCGGAGAGGTGGTGGTGCTCCGAGAGGGAACCAACGACCTCCACTGCCTGGCGGACAACCCGGCGCAGGACGGGTTCAACTCGGCCTGCTACCACGAGTCGATGGAACCCTACATGACCCGGGGCCGGGAACTCAGGGCGGAGGGGATCACCGACGGCGGGCAGCGAAACCAGATGCGCTGGGACGAGGCCGACGCCGGAACCCTTCCCATGCCGGAGGAGCCGGCCACGCTCTACGTCCTGAGCGGCGAGTCCTACGACCCGGCCACCGACGAGATCGCGGGCCGCTATCTGCGGTGGGTGATCTACGTCCCGTGGGCGACTCCTGAGTCCACGGGCCTTCCCGCCCGGCCCACGGGTCCGGGCGCTCCGTGGCTCATGTTCCCCGGGACCGCGGGCGCCCACATCATGGTCTCGCCCCCCCAGCCGGGGGGCTGAGGAACGCATGGGAGGTGGTTCGGTCAGCCGGATCGTCGCCACGGGCCTCCGCCCGATTTGGGTCGCCCTCTCCCTGACGGCAGCGCTCGCCGCCTGCGGAGACGTGCCGCAGGCGGACATCGGGCCCCCGCAGACCCCGGTGGGGGCCGCTCCGGAATCCGCGAGCCCCGCGCCTCTGGGGCTGGATGCCGCGGACACCGTGTTCGTCGGCTTCGAGACCGTCCCCGAGATCGAGGCGTTCTTCGAGGAGGTGAGCTACACGCCCCAGACCTGGGCGGACGGGGTGCGCGAGCTGCCGCGGATGTACACCACCCAGATCACCGAGCGGTGGCGAGAGCGGACTCGGACGGAGCTCGACGTCCAGGCCAAGAAGCGGATCTTCTTCCGGGCCATGGCTCCCCTGGCCCTCCGGTCCAACGAGCTCATCCGCGAGGAGCGAGCCGAGTTGCAGCGGCTGGCGGCGGCCGATACCGCCAGCGAGAGCGAGTGGGAGTGGCTCGTCGAGGTGGCGCAAAACTACCGCGTGCAGCTTCCGGCTCGAGACGCGCCCCCCGGGGAATGGGAGGGGGTCGCGGAGGAGGTGTTCCGGCGGGTGGACGAGGTTCCGGTTTCCCTCGTGCTGGCCCAGGCGGCCAATGAGAGCGGATGGGGGACGTCCCGATTTGCCGCGGAGGGCAACGCCCTCTTCGGCCAGTGGAGCTTCGGCGGCTCGGGAATGCTGCCGGTGGTAGCCTACATGCGCAACCTCAACAGCCACCCGGCCTACGCGAGTCTGAGGGAAGCCCGGGCCGCCGCGCGGGCGGCCGGCGAGCCACTCTCCGGGTGGGACCTGGCCGGGACGCTGGACAGGTACTCGGAGCGTGGGCAGGACTACGTGGACGAGCTCCGGGGGATCATCGATTTCAACCGGCTCCAGGACGCCGACGCAACGTTCCTGGCACCCGGGCCGGTCTACCTCATCGTCGATCCCACGGACCCCCGAGTCGAGCGAAGGAACTGAGCGCGACCGGGTCCCACGAAGGTTGGGACTCCGGCCCTTTCCGAAATCGCCCGTGGGTGCAATTCTGCCGTTGCCCCGCGGATTCCGCGGGGGCCGGGCGGCAGACCGAGGGGAGCAGGCCGGACGTCCCCGCCCTGGCGCGAAAGATCACGCCCTGGAGTCCCCTTCAGTGTCCCGGTCCAACGGTCCGCTCCGCTTCGCACGTTCGGGTGTTCGTACCCTCGCCCCCTCCTCCACACTCGAGATCAACGAACGGGTCCGCGACATGTGGGCCCGGGGGGAACAGGTCTATCACCTGGGGTTCGGGGAGTCCCGGTTCCCGGTCCACCCCCGTCTGAAGGCGGCTCTGGCCGACGCCGGCGACGCCCGCAGCTATCTCCCGTCCGCCGGGATCCCGGAGCTCCGGAAGGCCATCGCGTCGCAGCAGAGCCTGGTCCTGGGCCAGGAGGTGGACCCGGCCCGCGTGGTGGTGGGTCCGGGCAGCAAGTCCATGCTGTACGCCACCCTCCTGTGCCTGGGGGAGGAGATCCTTCTGCCCCGCCCCTCCTGGGTGACCTACGCGCCGCAGGTGCACCTGCTGGGTAAGACCCTGACCTGGGTCCCGACGTCTGCCGACCACCGCTACCGGATCGATCTCGACGTGCTGGAGGACGTGATCCGCGACGCCCGGGCGGGCTGGGGAAACCCCGAGGTCCTGGTGGTGAACAGTCCCAACAACCCCACCGGGCTGATGATGACCCCGGAGGAGGTGGAGGCCCTCGCCCTGTTCGCCCGGGAACAGGGGCTGGTCCTGGTCAGCGACGAGATCTACTCGCTGGCCGCGCACGGCACCGTGCCCCACGTTTCCCCCGCCCAGTTCTATCCCGAGGGCACGGTGGTGGTGGGTGGGCTCAGCAAGTCGCTTTCCCTGGGAGGCTGGCGCGTCGGACACGCGGTCGTGCCCACCGGTGAGGCGGGCCGGGCCCTGGCCCGGGCCATCGCCGGCATCGCGTCCAACGTCTGGTCCTGCGTGACGGCCCCGGTCCAGCATGCCGCCGTCCTGGCCTACGCCACCGAAGGCGAACTCGCCGAGTACCGCGACCTGTGCACGGCCATGCACGCGGTCCGGACCCGCGCCCTCTTTGACCAGGTGGCCGGCGCCGGGCTGGACTGCATCGCTCCCGATGGGGCGTTCTACGTGTACCCGTCCTTAGACCGATTCGGAGAGGCACTCGCGGAGCGGGGCGTTTCCAGCGACCGGGCGCTGGCCCTGGCGCTCCTGGAGGAGGCGGGGCTGGCCACGCTGCCCGGAAGCGCCTTTCACGGAGACGATCCGTTCTCCCTGCGTCTGTCGTCGTCGTGGCTCGACGCCGAGACGGACGAAAAGGCCCAGGCGCTCGTGGGCGCCTACCGGGCCGCCCCGGATCCTGACAGCTTCATTCGCGACCACCACCCCGGCATCGCGGACGTGGGCGCTCGCCTCAGGGCGTTCCTGGCGGGCCTTCACTGAGCCGGGGTCCTTCGATTCCCACCGAGTACTGAAACGACCATGCGTGAAGTCGTAATCGTCGAGGCCGTGCGCTCCGCCATCGGGCGCCACAACGGGTCCCTCTCCAGCGTGCGCCCGGACGACCTCCTGGCGGCCGTTCTCCGCGGCCTCGTGGACCGGGTCGGGCTCGATCCCGCCCTCATCGACGAGGTGGTGGCCGGATGCGGGAACCAGGGCGGGGAGGACAACCGGGACGTCGCCCGGCACGCCGCCCTCCTCGCCGGGTTCCCGGTCACGGTCCCCGGCGTCACGGTGAACCGCAACTGTGCCTCGGCGCTGACGGCCGTCAACATGGCCGCCAAGTCCATCGCGGTGGGCGACGGCGACGTCTACATCGCCGGGGGGGTGGAGAGCATGAGCCGGGCGCCGTGGGTCATGGGCAAGCCCGAGCGCGCACAGCCGGTGGGTCATCCGAAGATGTGGGACACCACGGTGGGGTGGCGGTTCAACAACCCGAAGATGGACGCCATGTATCCCATCGTCGGCCTGGGGGTCACGGCGGAGAACATCGCCGGGGAGATGGACATCTCGCGGGGGGACCAGGACGAGTTCGCGCTCGAGAGCCATCGCCGGGCGGTGGATGCGCTGAACGCCGGCCGGTTCGCGGATGAGATCGTCCCTGTCGAGGTCCCCCGACGAAAGGCAGACCCGCTCGTGGTGGACACCGACGAGCATCCCCGGTATCGGCGCGCGGGAGATCGGTTCGAGCTGGACACCTCGCTGGAGCAGCTCGGGAAGCTGCGGGCGGCCTTCAAGTCCGACGGGACCGTCACGGCAGGAAACTCCTCCGGGATCAACGACGGAGCGGCGGCGCTCCTGCTCATGACCCGGGAGCGGGCCGAGGCCCTGGGCCTGAAGCCCCTGGCCCGATGGGTCACGAGCGCCTCCGCCGGGGTGGACCCGGGGGTCATGGGGTACGGGCCGGTGCCGGCCACGCAGAAGGTCCTGGACCGGACCGGCCTTCGCCTGGAGGACGTGGGCCTGGTGGAGCTGAACGAGGCCTTCGCCGCCCAGGCCCTCGGGGTCATGCGGAGGCTGGGGCTGGATCCCGAGATCACCAACGTGAACGGGGGCGCCATCGCGCTGGGGCACCCGACCGGATGCTCCGGAGCCCGGATCCTGGTCACCCTGCTCCACGAGATGGGCCGCCGGGCCGGCGACGGCCGTGCTCGGCGTGCTCGCGGCGGCGGAGCCTCCGATCCCTACTACGGTCTTGCCACCCTCTGTGTCGGGGTGGGTATGGGCGTCTCGACCCTGGTGGAGTGGATCGACGAATGAACGCAACAGCCGGGCCGGGACCGGACCGCCCGCTGAGCGGAGTCCGGGTCGTGGGCCTGGAGCAGTACATGAGCGGGCCCTACTGCACCATGATGCTCGCCGACGCGGGGGCCGAGGTCATCAAGATCGAACGGCCCGGGACTGGCGATCCCCGCCGGTCCATCCCTCCCTTCGCGGAGGGCCCCGGGGGCCGAAAGGCCGCCGGGTTCATGGCCTACAACCGGAACAAGAAGTCTGTGGCCCTGAACCTCCGGGACCCGGCGGGGCAGGAGATCCTCCGCGATCTCATCCGCTCGGCCGACGTGGTCGTGGAGAATCTTCGGCCCGGATCGATGGCCAGGCTCGGGTTCGATGCTCCCCAGCTCCTCGAGCTCAATCCCCGTCTGGTGGCCGCCACCATCTCGGGATTCGGGCGGTTGGAGGGCTATCGCTCTCCCTACGGCGATCGGCCGGCTTTCGACATCGTTGCCGAGGCCATGGCCGGGATCATGGACCTGGTGGGCTTCGAGGATCGACCGCCCACCTACACGATCTACGGCCTGGCCGACATCTACACGGGCATGGCCACCGCCAACGGAATCCTCCAGGCCCTCTTCCAGAGGGAGCGGACCGGGCGGGGGCAGCAGGTGGACGTGTCGCTGCTCGACGCGATGATCGCGCTCAACGAACGCATGGTGGCGCTCTACTCGGTGACGGGCCAGGCGCCGGTGCGGGGCCGGCTGCGGCACGCCTGGCCCCGGGGGGCGTTCGCATGCGCCGACGGGTACGTGGCCCTGAACGTGCCCGACGACCTCATGTGGAAGCGGCTGGTGGAGGTGGCCGGCCGCCC
>JBDHIJ010000095.1:0-8115 GCA_039587435.1 Gemmatimonadota bacterium | reverse complement strand
CTGGGCCACTTCTGGGCGGCCAAGAGCGTGGGTATCGAAGTCCAGCGATTCTCCATCGGCCTGGGGCCCCGAGTGTGGGGCTTCGTGCGGGGCGATACGGAATATGTTCTTTCCGCCATCCCCCTGGGCGGGTACGTGAAGATGGCCGGGATGGACGACGAGGTCATGGAGCGGATCGAGGGCGGGCCGGTGGGCGAGCCCCGGCAGCCCGGGCCGCGGGACTTCGACGCCAAACCGGTATGGGCACGGGCATGGGTGATCTCCGCCGGTGTGATCATGAACATGCTGTTCGCCCTGGTCACCTTCACGGTGATGGCCGGCTTCTGGGGAGCTGCGGCTCCGGCGACCACCCGGATCGGGGGCGTCAACGCCGCTCTCCTTCCCGTGGGTGCGGAGGCCCTGGCCGACGCGGGTCCGGGCAGCAGGATCGAGCGGATCGGGGATCGGGACATCGAGCACTGGGGCGACGTGCAGCGGGCGATCATGGACGGCCCGGCCGGCTCCCAGCGCTTCGTCCTGACCGGTCCGGACGCCACCCTGGACGTGGTGGTCCCGGCGGACGAGGTGGACCGGGGACGCCTGCTGGCCGCCCTGGACTTCTGGGCCGAGGCGTCCATCGGAGGCGTGACCCCTGGCTCCCCGGCCGACCGGGGGGGAATGGAGGCCGGCGACCGGGTCGTGACGGTCGAAGGCACCCCCATCACCTCCTGGGACCGGTTCGTCCGCGAGGTGCAGGTGCGCCCCGGCATGGAGACCCGGATGGAGGTTCGGCGGGACGGTGAGGTCCTCGCGCTGACCCTGACACCGAACGCGGTGGAGGGCACCAGCGCGCTCACCGGCGAGACGGGGACCATCGGGCAGGTTGGGGTGGTCCAGGGCCTGGACGACCTGGTCCAGATCCGGCTCAGCCCGGCAGAGGCTGCGACCCTGGGCTGGCGCCGGACCGTCGTGACCACCGGGGCCATCCTCGGGTTCCTCGGGGATCTCGTCACCGGGAATGTGTCCCCCAGGAACGTCGGGAGCATCGTCACCATCGGAGAGGTCTCGGGGCAGGCGGCGGAGCAGGGCCTCGAGCCCTTCCTCGGGTTCATGGCCATGTTCTCCATCAACCTGGCCATCCTGAACCTGCTCCCGATCCCCGTCCTGGACGGTGGCCACCTCGTGTTCCTCGTGGTGGAGGCGGTGCGGGGGCGGGCCCTCAGCGTGGACCAGAGGATCCGCCTGAGTCAGTTCGGGATGGTGGTGATCATCGGGCTCATGGTCTGGGCCCTTTCCAACGACTTCATGAGGCTCTTGGGCCTCTGATTGGAGCGCCGGTGTTCCGGCGCGCCCCTTCGGGTCTTCTCAGGCCCGACAACGGGTCGGTCTCGACCGACCGAAAGGAGACGAGATGAGACTGCGTGGTTTGATTCTTGGGCTCGCGGCCCTGGGCCTCCTCGCCGCGCCCATCCAGGCACAGCACGCGTTCGGCTTCAACGCCGGAGCCACGTACGCCTCCCTGGACGGGTTCGACGCCGATTCGGACTCCAAGTGGGGGTTCCTCGGTGGAGTGCGGTACGAGTGGATCAACAGCCGATACCTCTCCATCCCCATCGAACTCAACTTCGTCCAGAAGGGCGGCCAGGGGAACGTCGACGTCAGTGGTGACGACGTGTTCGTCGAGGTGACGAACAACTTCGTGGAGATCCCGATCCTTCTGAACATCACCTATCCCGCCGGCACCAGCGGCCGGTTCGGGTTCTATTCCGGGATCGAGCTGGGGTTCAACGTCGGATGCACGGTGGAGGGCAACTCGGGCGACTCCATGGACTGCGGCGACGGTTCGCTTCAGCTGGATCCCCAGGGATTCAACTACTCATGGCCGTTCGGCATCGAGTACCTGCACCAGCTGAACAGCGGCCACCGGATCGGCTTCGACGTCCGCTACTCCCTCGGGATCAGCAATGCGGTGGAGAGCAGCTGGGTGAACTTCAAGAACAAGGCCTGGTACTTCACGGGCCGGTGGATGCTCCCGGCCCGTCTGTAGCAGCGCCGGCGGGGGCTGGCCTCACGGTTCGGCCGAGTTCGACCCAGTCCGCCGGGGCCGCCCCCGAGCCGCGGGGATCGCTCAGAGCAGAGTGAGCTGATCCGGCTCCACCCGCAGGCGCAGCGCCTCCACGTCGTAGACCGGCGTGGGGGCGTCTTGCGTGGCGACCTCGACGATGCCCTCGAATCCCGCGTCCCGGAGGCGGGGCTCGACCACCGAGCGAGCCAGCTCCGGGGTGTTGCACTGGTCGGAAAGGTGGGCCAGCACCACCCCGACCAGCCGCGGGTGCAGAAGCTCCACCGCGAACTGGGCCGCGGCCTGGTTGGAAAGGTGCCCGTGGCTGGAGGCGATGCGGCGCTTCACCGAAAACGGGTAGGCGCTGGTGTGGAGCATCACCTCGTCGTGGTTCGCCTCCAGCACGAGGAAGTCCGATCGGCTGAGGGCATGACGGACCTGGGCCGTCGGACGCCCGAGGTCCGTGGCCACTCCGAGCCGGAGGCCCGACGCCACGTCCACCACGGCCACCGCAACGGGATCGACGGCATCGTGGACGGTGATGAAGGGCTCGACCCTGAATCCGGCCACCTCGAAAGGAGTTCCGGCCCGGTACGTGTAGACCGACTCCTCCCCCCGGAGCAGGCGCGAGCATGCCACCCGGGTGGGTTCGGTCAGGAAGAGGGGGGTGGAGTGGCGACGGGAGAAGACGCCCATGCCCCGGGTGTGATCACCGTGATCGTGGGTGATGACGATCCCGTGAAGCGAGTCCGGTGCGCAATCGACCCGTTCGAGCCTGCGCGCCAGGTCCCTGCCGCTGAATCCCGCGTCCACCAGGATCGCTCCACCGGGGCCCTGGACCAGGATGCTGTTCCCCCCGCTCCCGCTCCCCAGAACCGTGACCCTCACCCCTTCTGCGACTCCTCCCAGGCGCGCCGGAGCACGGTCCGCTCGCCGTCCTTCATGACCTTGTTCCGCCGGTCCATGGCCTTGGCGGTATTGGTCAGGAATCGCTCCAGGTCGTACCGGTCCAGACCGGCCGGGCCCATCCACGCGAACGGGGGGGTCGCCCGGGGAGCGATCCCCCCGCCGAACACGTTCGACCCAGCACCGATGAGGCAGCCGGTGGGCAGGAGCGTGCCGATCCCCGTCTTGACGTGGTCCCCGATGAGGGAGCCGAACTTGATCAGCCCGGTGTCCACGTCCTCGTCCCCCATTCGGACTCGCACGGCCCCGTAGGTGTTCTTGAGGTCGGAGTTGGTGGTGCCGGCGCCGAAGTTGACCCAGTTGCCCACCACCGCGTGGCCCAGGTGCCCGTCGTGGGCCTTGTTCACGTAGTCGCCGATGATGGTGTCCGAGACCTCCCCCCGGATCTTGCAGGTGGTCCCGATGGTGGCGGCCCCGATGTCCCCGCCCAGCAGGGTGGATCCGGAGGCCACGAAGAGCGGCCCCGCGAGCCGGGTGAAGGCCCGCACCGTGACCTGGTCCCCCAGGTGGATGTGGCCCTCGCGGGTGTCGAGGACCACGCCCGGCTCGACCTCCACGCCGGAACCCAGGGTCACCGCACCATCGCCGATGATGTGGGCGCGCCCGGAGAGGGCCGAGTAGCTCCGGTTCCGGAACAGGACCGCAAGATCGGACCGAAGCTGCTCGCCGTTCCGCTCCATCAGGTCCCACGGCCACTGCAGCAGCGTCCCCGGGAGGTCCACGGCCGGGCCCGCGGGCAGCCATCGCTCCGGGTTCAGCAGGTCCTCGGGTTCCGGATTCGGGCCCCCATCGGGGAGGACCCAGCCCACGACGGCGCCCCCGACCCTCAGGACCCCCTGGTCAGGGAGTGCCGGAACTCCGGTCGTGGGCAGAACCACCCGGGAGGACAGGAAGACCCGGGACCCGCGGTCGGGCGAGTCGGACCATGGCCGGCACGGGGGCAGATCCCGGGCGGGCAGCCCCTCCAGGATCGGACTGGTGAGGATGGACTGAATGGGGAGCCCGATTCCGGTGGATGCGCGGTCGGCCATGCGCAGGGCGCCAAACCACAGGTGGGCCACCGATCGCGTGACCGCGAAGGGCTCCCAGCGGCGGGCCTGAGCGTCGTCGAAGAGCACGAGGTTCATGGGATCACCCATTGCCGTCCCTCATTTCCGGGGGGAGCTGTGCCAGCAGGTTCTTCAGGTCCGGAGCGCGGTCGCGGGGCATCACCAGGGTCCTATCGGCCGTGCGCACCACGACGAGCTCGTCGACGCCCCAGAGCACCACCGGGGCGTCGTCGGAGAAGACCACGTTTCCGGCGCCGTCCTTCGCCGCGCCCGGGCCGACCACCACGTTCCCGGCCGGGTCCGCGTCCCGGGTCCGGGTAACGGCGAGCCAGTTGCCCACGTCGTCCCAGTCGAAGGTCGCCTCCACCGCACAGATCCGCTCCGTACGCTCCAGCACCGCGACGTCCACTGTGGAGGGCTCGCACGCGGCGAAGAAGCCGGGGGTGTCCCCGGCCTCCAGCAGGTGGAGATGCCGCGCCACCTCCGGTGCGTGGGCCCGGACCTCTTCCAGGAAGACGGCCGCGGGCCAAACGAAGATCCCCGTGTTCCAGAGGTACCCTTCTCCCAGGTATTCCTCGGCGGTCTCGGCGTCGGGCTTCTCGACGAAGGCGCCGACCCGGAAGGCGCGGGCGTTCTCGGACTCCACGGGCTCGCCCGGCCGGATGTAGCCGTAGCCCGTTTCCGGGCGGGTGGGTCGCGCCGCTACGGTGAAGAGCGCACGTTCCCTGGCCGCCAGTTCCGCCGTCTCCCGCAGCAGCGCGGCAAATGCCTCCGGCGGCTCCACGACGTGATCGGAGTGCAGGGATATGAGCACCGCGTCCGGATCCTGGCGGAGGACCTCCCAGGCGGCCCACGCCAGCACCGGTGCAGTCCCTCGGGCCTCAGGCTCCACCAGGTAGGCGCCCTCCGGCAGGTCCGGCAGAACCGAGCGGAACGGCCCCACCAGGTGCTCGCCGGCCAGGATTCGGATGTGAGACGCGGGGGCCAGGCTCTCAGCCCTTCGGACCGTGTCGACGATCAGGGGGTCCTGGCTGCCCAGGGGAAGCAGCTGCTTGGGCCGTGCCCAGGTGCTCACGGGCCAGAAGCGGGACCCGATCCCACCGGCCAGGATCGACACCCAAAGGTGGTCTCGCGCAGATGTGCTACTGCCGGGAGAGGATGTCATCGATCTCGGCGAGGAGTTTCTTGGGGCTGAACGGCTTCGTGATGAAGGAGTCGGCTCCCAGGGCGAAGGCCTTCTCCCGATCCGCGTCCTGACCCTTGGCCGTGAGCACGATCACCGGGGTGGACGCCCGATGGGGCAGCTTCCTGGCCTCGGCGAGGACCTCCAGCCCCGAGGCTTCGGGCATCATGAGGTCGGTCAGGATGAGGTCGAGTGCGTCCGGTCCCCGGAGCAGCTCGATGGCCTGCCCCCCGTCCTCGACCGCCACGACGGGGAATCCGGACGACTCGAGGAGGGTGAGGAGAATCCGGCGGATGTGCGGCTCGTCCTCCGCCAGCAGCACGGTCTCCGGCCGGACTGTACCGGGGTCCATCCCCACGCCGACCTCCTTCTCCAGTGCCCAGGCCAAAAAAAAGAGGGGAGAACCTAGGCCGGGGAGGGTGTGAAGTCAAGAAAAGACAAGGGTTTTCGGGGTTGACACTCCCCCCGGAATTCGGGTAGAGTTCGGGCCTTCCGGCAGGTCATTTCCCAGGATGATTTTTCTGTGACACGAATCCTCAGAAACGCGGGCGTTCTGCTCCTTCTGGTCGTTGCGTCGGCCTGTGACGACGACCCGTTCGCCCTGACCTGGGACAACCGGACCGATACCGCCACGGTCTACTCCATGGCTCGGCCCGAGACCCACCTCCCCAGCGGATTCAACTTCGTCGCCCGGCGCGTCGTCCTGATCGACGCCCCGACCACCGCCGGTCGCTGGGACTGGACGCTGGACACCCAGGAGGGTGAACTGGTCCTCCTGCCTCCCCGGGCAATCGGGCTCGTTTCGACCGCCGGGATCATCCCCCTCCCCGGTGAGGTGTTCGACGAGGTCGCCGAGGCCCCACAGGACTCGACACGGTACGTCCGGGACCTGCCGGTCCCGGTGGAGATGGGTACGGTCTACGTCGTCCGGACCCACCAGGAAACCAACTCGTTCGGGCAGCGCTGCATCTACTATGGGAAGATGGAGCCCATCCGTCAGAACCTGGAGGAAGGCATCCTCGAGTTCATCTTCGATGCCAACCCCATCTGCAACGAGAGGGCGTTGATCGCCCCATGACCGGCTCGGGCTCCCCGCGCCCGAGCCCGAACCCGCCGTCCGGCCCCCGACGGCATTCTCGCAGGAGATCCCCAAATGCTGGACCTGCGGCTGATTCGCGAAGAGTCCGATCGAGTACGCGGAGCCCTGGCGCGAAAGGGGGTGTCCGACGCCGCCGAGCGGGTAGACGAGATCCTCTCCCGTGACCTGACCCGGCGAGAGGCCATCGGCGAGGTCAACGAGCTGAAGGCCACCCGCAACGAGGCATCGAAGCGCATCGGCGAACTCAAGCGGGCCGGGGAGTCGGCCGACGACCTGGTGGCCGAGATGCGCCGGGTCGGAGACCGGATCGGCGAACTGGACGGGGTGGTGGCGGAGGCCGAAGCCCGCATCGACGAGATCGTCATGGGGCTTCCGAACCTGCCGCTGGACGAGGTCCAGGACGGGGGCGAGGACGATGGAGACGTCCTCCGCACCTGGGGGGATCCGCTGCTTCCCGGGGATGCCGACTTCGAGCTCCAGCCCCACTGGGACCTGGGCGAGCGGCTCGGCATCCTCGATCTCCAGGCCGGCGCCAAGGTCTCGGGGTCCGGCTTTCCGGTCCTGGTGGGGGAGGGGGCCCGGCTCCAGCGCGCCCTCATCAACGCCATGCTGGACCTCCACGTCCGAGAGCATGGATACCGCGAGGTACGGGTGCCCTACCTCGTGAATCGCGACAGCCTCACCGGGACGGGCCAGCTCCCCAAGTTCGAAGAGGATCTGTACATCACGGACCGGGACGACCTGGGGCTCATCCCTACCGCCGAGGTCCCCGTGACCAACCTGCGGAGGGACGAGATCCTCTCCGCCGAGGATCTTCCTACCCGCTACACCGCCTACTCCCCCTGCTTCCGGCGGGAGGCCGGGGCGGCCGGGAAGGACACGCGAGGCCTGCTCCGGGTACACCAGTTCGACAAGGTGGAGCTGGTTCGGTACGAGACCCCGGAGCGTTCCCGCGAGGCCCTCGACGAGCTCACGGCCGAGGCGGAGAAGGTGCTGCAGATTCTCGGACTGCCCTACCGGGTGCTCCGCCTTGCGGCCGGAGATCTCGGCTTCTCCAGTGCCATGACCTACGACCTGGAGGTGTGGGCGCCCGGCGTGGACCGCTGGCTGGAGGTCTCTTCGTGCTCGGTGTTCACGGACTTCCAGTCCCGTCGGGCCGGAATCCGCTACCGTCCGTCACAGTCGGAGAAGCCGCGCTTCGTTCACACCCTCAACGGGTCGGCCCTGGCCCTGCCCAGGCTGATGGTCGCTCTGCTGGAGACCTATCAGCAGAACGACGGCTCGGTGGTGTTCCCGGACGAGGTGCGGCGCTTCACGGGCATGGACGGGCTGGGCGTCTCGTCCTGACTTCGCCGGA
This sequence comes from Gemmatimonadota bacterium, assembly GCA_039587435.1. GTDB lineage: Bacteria > Gemmatimonadota > Gemmatimonadetes > Longimicrobiales > Gaopeijiaceae > JBDHIJ01. The sequence goes on along the minus strand of JBDHIJ010000095.1, from coordinate 420 downwards.
GCCGGGCTGGTGGGCGGCCGCCCGCCCCCGGTAGGTTGCCCCCATGCCTCAGACCCGCTGGCCCTTCTGGCTCGTAGGCCTCTTCGTAGCCCTCCTGGGCTGGTACCTCGTCTACACCGAGCAGATCGTCCGTGCTCTGCGTGAGGACGCCGAGACCCTGACCCGGGTGTTCGCCGAAGTCCAGCAGGGTCTGGCCGACCCGTCCCCCGATGCCCCGGTCACGGCCCTCTATCGCCTTCAGGGCCGCATCATCGACTCCGGGGTCCCCCTGGTCATCACGGGACCCGGCGACACGATCCTCTCCGCCATGAACCTCCCTTTCGAGGCCGATGAGACCACGCCCGAGGGACAGGCCAGGATCCGCCAGTACATCCGGGGGTTGGATGCCCAGAATCCTCCCATCGGGGACCCCCGCTACCA
>JBDHIJ010000026.1:0-35183 GCA_039587435.1 Gemmatimonadota bacterium | reverse complement strand
GCACCTCGCGCTCCGCGTGGGGCAGTGGGTCCTCACAGGCCTCGTTACGGTCTTCATCCTCCGCCAGGTCGGCCTCACGGGATCCGCGGTGGCGGAGCTGGAACCCGCCCGCTGGCCCGTCACCTCCTGGGCTCACTTCGGCCTGTCGCTGGTCCTCCTGGCCGGCGGATACCTGGTCTCCGGAGCGCTGTGGGGGCGAATGGTCGAGGAGCTGGGTGGGGCCCGTCTCGCGCCGGCCACGGCCGCGGGGGTGTACTTCCTGGCGAACCTGGGCCGTTACGTCCCGGGCAAGGTCTGGCAGCTGGTGGGGCTGGCGGCGCTGGCCCGCCGGCACGGAGTCGCTCCGACCGTGGCGGCGGGGGCCGCGGTCCTGGGCCAGATCACCGCGCTCGCCGGGGCGGCGGTGATGGGCGGCCTGGCGTTCCTTACCAACCCCGACCCGACCCGGACGGCGCTGGCAGCCGCCTGGCTGGTGGGCGTCGTGGTCCTCCTGGCCGTGCCGCCGATCTTTCGCCGGCTCGTGGCGGCGGCGGCCCGGGCTGCGCGCACCGAGGTCCCGGAGACCCTGGAGGGCGACCCCTGGTTCGGAGCGCGCTGGGTGGCGCTGTACGCCCTGAACTGGGCGATCTACGGACTGGCGTTCTGGGCTCTGGCCGCCGGATTCGGCCTTCCCGGAGGGGTCCTGGAATCGGCCTCCGGATTCGCGGCCGCCTACCTCCTGGGGTACCTGGCGATCTTCGCTCCGGCGGGCATCGGAATCCGGGAGGGGTTCCTCGTCGTCTTTCTGGACCCCATCATGGGAGCGAGGAGCCTGGGGATCGCGGTGATCGCCCGGCTCTGGACCACCCTCATGGAGATCGCGCTGGCGCTGGCCCTGGCGGGTCGCGCACGAGCCCCGACCGAACGGTCCTGACGTGTCCGAACCTCGCTACCTGGTCATCATCCCCACCTTCGACGAGCGGGACAACCTCCCCCGCATCGTGCCGCGGGTCCTGGAACAGGACCCCCGGCTGGAGATCCTGGTGGTGGACGACAACTCCCCGGATGGGACCGGGCACCTGGCCGACGAGATCGCGGCTCTCCAGCCCCGGGTGCACGTCCTGCACCGGGAGGGGAAGGAGGGGCTGGGGAAGGCCTACCTCGCCGGATTCCGCTGGGGCCTGGACCACGAGCACGGGTACGCGGGCTTCCTGGAGATGGACGCGGACCTCTCCCACCCGCCGGATCGTCTCCCGGCCATGATCGGGGCCCTGGACGAGGCCCACGTGGCGGTCGGCTCCCGGTACGTGAACGGCACGGTCAACGTGGTCAACTGGCCGATCTCGCGGCTCATCATCTCGCTGTGCGGGAGCCTGTACGCCCGGGTGATTACCGGGATGCCCATCGCCGACTGCACGGGCGGATTCAACTGCTTCCGCCGGGAGGTCCTGGAGGCCCTGGATCTCGATCGTATCGAGTCGAACGGCTACTCGTTCCAGATCGAGCTGAAGTTCAGGGCGTGGAAGCGGGGCTTCACCCTCACGGAGGTCCCCATCGTCTTCACGGAGCGGGAGACGGGGGAATCCAAGATGTCGAAGCGGATCGTCCGGGAGGCCATCTGGCGGGTCTGGCGCCTGAGGTTCCTCAGTATGTTCGGGAAGCTCTGACCGCATGGGGCTGACCAACTTCCTGTACCGGTGCCCGGACTGCGGCACCGACCCCATGGTCGGGGAGGGCGACGAGGCGTCCTGCTCCCACTGCGGGGTCCGCTACGCCCGCCTCACCACGGACGGGTCGATCCTGCGCACCGATCCGGCCGGCGAATCCCGTCCGCTCCCGGCCTGGAGCCTGACGGACGCCATCGCCGGCATGGGGGGACCGCTGACCCGGGCGCGCGGAGACACGGGGAGGGTGGAGTACGGCGCCGAGGTGATGTTCCGGCGGTCCGGGGCCGAGAACCCGGTCCGGTACGGCGCACACCTCCTGGGGTTCGCCGAGGATCCGGGCGAGAAGCGCCCCGGGCGCCTGGACGTGTCCGAACGGGGGCTCACCCTCCGGGACGAGAGTGGGGGGCACTGGAGCTGGGATTTCCTGGATCTGTCGGCCGTTCAGACGTCGTCCTCTTCGGTTCAGATCACCAGTGCCGACGGTGACGTGGTCCAGTTCAAGTTTCCCTCCGATTCCTCCCGCCGGTGGGAGGACCTGCTCCGGACCCTGGTGACGGAGCGATGGGAAGAGGCCGGCCGGGGCCGGGTCCTGGAGTTCCAGCCCCGGATCGCCGTGGCGGGGCCCACCTCGGACGACGCGGGGGCGGAGGGCCGCCGCGCTGCGCCGGATTCGCTCGATCTCGGGGACCTCGAGGCACCGCGACCGGGCCGGCCCGTGCCGGTGCCGGGGCCGAAGCTGCCCGAGTACAGGGCTCCGTGGTACAACGTCCTCAAGCGTGTGACGTGGGTCCTGATGAGCCTCACCGCCCGGATCCGGGTGGAGGGGCGGGAGAACGTCCCCGAATCGGGCGCGTTCATCCTGGTGTTCAACCACCAGAGCTTCCTCGACCCGCTCCTGGCCCAGAGCCACTGCCCCCGGGTCGTGTACTCCATGACCAAGAGCACCCAGTTCGCCCACCCCGCCTTCCGCTGGATCCTGCCCCGGGCCGGCGGGTTTCCGGTGCGCCGCTACCGGGTGGATCCCCAGTGCATCCGCACGGCTCTCCGGTTCCTGGGGGAGGGCAAGGCGGTGGGCATCTACCCGGAGGGAGAGCGGTCCTGGGACGGGCGGCTTCAGTCGTTCCGCCGGGGCACAATCCGCTTCCTGCTCAAGGCCGGCGTCCCGGTCATCCCGTGTGGAATCGAGGGCTCCTTCGACGTCTGGCCCCGGTGGGCCGGAGGACCGAAGCGCTCCGACGTGGTGATCCGCTTCGGCCGGCCGATCTGGTTCGGCGCCCACGACGACCGGGCGGAGCGCGAACGGGCGCTCCCCGAGGCCGACCGGGTACTGACCCGGCGCCTCAGGGCCCTGAGCGGGGAGGGGGAGCCGGAGTGAACTCGGAGAACCCCGCCGACTCGGAGGCCCCCGGGCGGATCGACCGGGAGTACTACGACTCCGGCGTCTACTTCGACCGTGGGACCGACCACCTCACGGACATGGACAGCCGGTTCCAGCGCTACCGGATCCGGAAGGTGCTGGACCTCTACACTCCCGGTCCCGACGACCGAGTCCTGGACCTGGGGTGCGGGTGGGGGACGTTCTCCTTCCAGCTGGCCTCCCGGGCACGGGAGGTCGTGGGACTCGACTTCTCCCAGCGCAGCGTGGAGATCTGCCGCGAGGGAGCGGAGAAGCTCGGACTCCGGAACGTGACCTTCGTGTGCGCCGACGCCGGGGATTCCGGTCTGGATCCCGATTCCTTCGACGTGATCGTGGCGGCGGACCTGCTGGAGCACCTCTATCCCGAGGACTCGGACCGCGTGGTGCGGGAGGCCTACCGGCTCCTCCGGCCCGGGGGACGCCTGGCCCTCTGGACGCCGCATCGGGGCCACCTTCTCGAGATCCTCAAGAACAACTCGATCCTCCTCAAGCCCGATCCCACCCACGTCGACTACAAGTCCATGGAGCGGATCGTTCGTTCGGTCACGGAGACCGGTTTCCAGGTGGAGCGGGCGTACTACGCCGAGTCCCACCTCCCGGGGTTCTCGGTGATTGAGAGGGCCCTGCAGGGGGTCGTCCCCTTCCTCCGTCGCCGCATCGCCGTGCTGGCCCGGAAGCCGAGCGGCTGATCCCGCCGGAGGGCGAAACAGCAGGGGGCCCCGGCGGCATCGTGCCACCGGGGCCCCTCTTCCGTCCCGGCCCCGCCGCCGCGGGGCGACCGGGTCGTCGCTACCAGCCGGGAGCCAGGACGAATCCCCAGTGGGCGCCCCGGTTGGGACGCTGCCAGGGGTACACGTAGTGGGCCTCGAGGATCATGAAGCCCAGGATGTTGAACCGCGCCCCGGCGCCGGTGGCGAAGAGCGGAGCACGGGCGGTCGGGTCCCGGGTGATCTCCCACGTGGGCTGCCGGACGTCATCCCACGCGATGCCCACGTCCTGAAAGACGATGAGCTCGGTGGGGATGTAGGGCAGGGCCAGGAGCCCGTACTGGTCGGTACCCAGCAGCGGCACCCGGAGCTCGAAGTTGGCCGCGGCGATCCGGTGCCCGTAGAGGCGATTCAGCTCCTGACACTGCTGGACCGCGCCCGGCTCGGTGGGAGCCGTACACTCGGACTGCCCGTTGAAGCTCTCGAAGGAGTAGCCTCGGATGACGGTCTCGTAGCCCAGGAAGATCGGGAAGATCCGGTCGTTGTTCGAACCCCCGGTGACATCGCCGCCGTAGCGGCCCAGGTGCATTCCGCGCACCGCGAAGGTCACGGGCAGCACGGGGGAGAAGTACCGGCGCCAGTCCAGGTTCAGCGTCGTGTAGTTGAGCGTACCCAGGGTCTGCTGGACCTCGAACCGGGAGCGGCCTCCGCGGATGGGCGACACGAACGCGAAGAACGCATTGTCGGCCACCAGCCCGATGGCCGCCTGGAACAGGTTCAGCGGATCCGGGGAGAAGATCGGGTCGTCGACGCTCTCCGTCCGCTCGTCGATGATTCGCCCGAACTCGTCCACCACCAGGTCCCGCCGCTCCGTGTCGTAGGAGTAGCGCGTGAACCCGGCCCGGGACTCCAGTCGCCGCGTAGACGAGAAGGGGTACTGGACGTCGAACTGGGCCTGATCGATGAAGATCCGCTGGAGGAACTGGCTGTACACCCGGTTCCCGTCATCGTCGATGCCGAGACCGCTCAGCGCCCTCAGGTACGGAATCCGTCCTCCGAACACGCCCCAGTTCCATCTTCGCTCGGTGTTCTGGTAGAACCCCGTGGCCCCGATGTCCTTGATGGTTCCGTTGGCCTGGAAGGTCAGTCCGGCCGAACGGTTCCCGAGCATGTCGGAGAAGAAGAACGCGGCGCCGCCCGCGAAGTACCCGCCGTACGGGCCCACGCCCACGCCCAGCGACGGCTGGCCGATGTAGTCCAGGGTGAGCCCGGTGTCGACCTCGGTGGCCATCTCGCCGGAGAAGGTGCCCAGCGGGACCAGGCCCGTAACCGGATCGGCCAGGTACTGCTCGATCCGGCTGGCGACCCGCACGTTTGCCGGCGGGAGGATCCGACCGGGGGCCGGCTGCGGCGCGGCCTGCACCGGACCTCCAAGCTCATTCTCCTGCAGGTCCAGCGAGTAGATGTGGAACTCGAACTCGTCGAAGACCGAGTACACCACGGTTCCCGTCTGCTGGGCCACGGACATGGCCGGCGACAGCTTGGAGATCCCGGACACGGCGGTGGCCAGGTTGGTCACCCGGCGGATCTCCGAGTTGTTCAGGTCCATCAGGTAGATGTCCTGGAACCCGTCCTGATCGCTCAGGAAGTAGAGCCCCTCGCCGGAGGGCGTGAACTGCGGGTTGTGGTGCTGGACGTTGCCGAAGATGTCCAGCACGTCGTACTGACCCGTGGCCACGTCCATCAGCCCGATGCGGTAGTCGCTCCAGTAGAGGTTGTCCCAGTCGGTCTCGGGACCCCGGTCGGTGACCCAGGCGATGGTCGATCCGTCCGGCGACCACGCGGGCTGCAGATCGGCGTGTCTGTCGTCGGTCAGCCGAGTGACGATGTCCGTATCCACGTCCACCAGGAACAGGTCACTGAGGCCGCCGACCTGGCCCGAGAACGCGATGTGCTTCCCGTCGGGGGACCAGGCCGGGTTGGCCATGGCGCCGACCTCGGGCACCGGGATCCGCTTCTCCACGTCGCGGGATTCCACGTCCAGGATCGCCAGCTCGTTGTCCCCGTTCGCGAAGACCACGAAGGCGAACTTGGACCCGTCCGGTGACCAGGTGCCGGCCGAGTCGATGAATCGCAGGGCCTCGAAGTGGGGATCCGCGTTTGCGCTGACGAGCTTCTTCAGGATCTCACCCGTCCGGGCGTCGGCCAGGTACAGGTCGATGCTGAAGAGGTCCTTCTCCGAAAGGAAGGCGACGTAGCGGCCGTCGGGGCTGATGGCGGGCGAGACGTTCTGCCGCCCGGCCCCGGTCTCGGGGGAGAGGATCAGCGCGCCGGACTCACCCGGTGAGGTCCGACCGGTCATGAGCGGCAGGTATGCCGCCTCGACCTCCTCCCGCCAGCGAAGCGAGAGGGTGTCCGGATCCATGCCCAGGACCTGGTTCAGCGCGGCGCCGAACCCGACCCGGAGGGAGCGGCGGAAGATCTGCACCACGGCGTCGTCGCCGTAGTTCCCGCCGATGTAGGCCCAGAGCGCCTGCCCGAACCGGTACGGGAAGAACCGACGGTCCGTGGTCATGCTGGCGATGGGGGGGAAGTCGTCTCTCAGGACGGCGTCCCGGAGCCACATGGCGGTCAGCGGATCGTCCCGACCCACCGAGAGGTACTCGGCCATTCCCTCGATGAGCCACAGGGGGTTCCGGTACAGGCCCTGGAGCCCGCCGCCACGGCTGCTCTGCGCCACGTTGTACTGGAAGGCGTGGACGAGCTCGTGGCCGAGAACGTGATCCGTCTCGGCGTACTGCCCGGTGAAGGGCATGATCACCCGGTTCTTCAGTGACTCCGTCACACCCCCGGTTCCCTCGCTCAGCGCTCCGGAGAGGGTGTTGGTCTGCTGGAAGTCCGGGTGGTCGGCGTAGAAAATGATCGGTTTGCGGGCCTCGAACTCGTGCTGGAAGAGCCGGGCGAACCGCTCGTACCACCGCTCCGACTGCCGGGCCGCATCCATGATGGCCTCTTCGGCCTCGGGGTAGTAATGGATGTCGAAGTGCGGGGTGGTGATCACCTGGAAGTCGAAGCGGTCGTACTGGACCTTGTTCCGCCCGAAGTACTGGGCTTCGGCCTCGCCGGGGAGGCTCGCCAGAAGCCCGACGCCGAGCAGCAGTGCCGCAAGGCCGCGACCGGCCGTCCGGGTGATGTCGATGTTGAGACGGTGCATACCGTGTCCTCGAAGTCAGAGGGGCGGTCCGGCCTGCTCCCAGCCGGCCACCGCGCCTCGATGGAGTCTATCCCAAGCTACCCACGGCCACTTCCACCCGTTCCCTTCACCCGACCCCGGCCGACGGTTTCTACGTCCTCGATGTGAAGCCATGGCGCCGGGGACCTGTTCCCCGGCCTCGCCTCGGCCGCCGTCGTTGCGCCCGCCCAGCCGGAGCCGGACATTCTCCTGCGAGCTGGATTCCCCCCGCGGGAGGAATACCGACCCCGTCTCGATGTTCGATGAGCGGCGAACCGAAACCGTTAAGATTCTCTACGCTCGCCAGTAAGATCGTTACCGCTCGCCGCGCTTCGGCACCTTCGCGCGAGCCGCACCGCACGCACGCCGTACCAGAATGTCCATCTCCCATCCCCAGTTCTACACGTCCGGCACCCGCCCCGGTTTCCTCGGCCTTCTGGTCTGTCTCCTGCTCACCACCGGCTGTGGTGGCCGGGACGACGATGCAGCCGGGCTTCTGGATGGGGACGCCGCGGAGGGATGGAGGGTCCAGCCCCTGACCTCGCCGGCCGGTCCGGGGAGCGAAACCCCGCACCTGGCCGAGCACCACGGCAGCCTCATCATGAGTTGGTGGGCCCACTCGGACAAGGCGAACGGCGAGGGGATGGTGGCCCTGCGCATGTCCGAATGGACCGACGGAGCGTGGGGGCCGGTCCGGACCGTGACCGAGGGCAGCGAGTTCTTCGTGAACTGGGCCGACTTCCCGTCCGTCACTCCCCTGGGGGATGGGGTCCTGGCCGCCCACTGGCTCCTGAAGGGCGGCCAGGGCACGTACGACTACTCCACCCAGATCGCGTTCTCATCCGACCACGGCGAGACCTGGTCCGAGCCTCGGCCGCTCCACGACGACGGGACGCCGACGGAGCACGGGTTCGTGAGCGTGGCGGCCTGGCCCGACGGGGGAGGGGCCTCCGCGGTCTGGCTCGACGCCCGGAAGCACGTCCTGTCCGGTGACGACGATGGCGATCCGGCGACCCAGGGCCCCGACACCCACCTGGAGATGACGCTCCGGAGCCGCGCCATTCACCCGGTCGCGGAGCCGGACCGGGGCACCGAGCGGGACTGGAGCCCCGAGGTCCTGGTGGACGGTCGAACCTGCGACTGCTGCCAGACCGACCTGGCCTGGTGGGAAACCCGACTCCCGGCCGCGCCCGAACAGACGGTGCGGACCCTCGTTGCGGTCTACCGGGACCGAACCGAGGACGAGATCCGCGACATCTACTTCGGCGTGGAGGGTCCGGACGGGTTCGGCCCGACGCAGCCCGTGGCCGACGACGGGTGGGAGATCGCGGCCTGCCCGGTGAACGGGCCGGCCATCGACGCCAGCGGTTCCCGCCTGGCGGTGGCGTGGTTCACCGGAGCCCAGCAGGAGGAGCGGGTGCAGCTGGCATTCAACGCGACCGGCGCGCCCCCGGCCGCCGACCTGATCTGGGACCCGCCGATCCTGGTCGACGGAGATACGCCGCTGGGCCGGGTGGACGTGGAACTCCTGGAGGACGGCTCGGCCGCGGTGGTGTGGCTGGCTCGGACCGGCGCCGGAGCGGCCCTGATGGGCCGGCGCGTTCAACCCGACGGAACCCTCGACCCGGCCGCGGAGCTGGTGCAGACAGCCGGCGCCCGGGCCAGCGGGTTCCCACAGCTGCATCCGGCCCCGGACGGTGACGGGTTCATCCTGGCCTGGACCGATGTCTCGGACGACGAGTCCCGGATCCGGCTGGCCAGAGTCCGCATCCCGGGCCATGGGCCCGCACCCCAGACACCCTGACGTCAGAGCGACCATGGACCCCATCCTCCCGTCCCGCCCGAGCGCCGGGCCCGCCCCGGCCCCGAGCCGTCTACCGCTGCCGCCCGCCCGGGGGCGGTTCGCTGCGCTACCCGGAGTCCTGGTTCTCGGGACCCTGCTGGCGGCGTGTGGAGCCGCCGAGAACATTCCCAGCCCCCCGGCGGTGGGAGAGCCCTCGCCCACGTTCGAAGGGCAGTCCCTGGACGGCACCGATCTCACGCTGGACGACTTTTCCGGCGGGCCGCTCCTCCTGAACGTATGGGCGACCTGGTGTGCGCCCTGCCGTCACGAGACCCCCTTCCTCCAGGGGCTCTACGAGGAGTTCGGCGGGGATGGACTGCAGGTCCTGGGCATCTCCGTGGACGGCGCGTCCAGCGGCGAGGCCATCCGCGAGTTCCGGGCCGAGTACGCGGTCACCTATCCCATGATCCACGACCCGGACGGGATCGCCATGGACCGGTTCTTCGTGGTGGGGCTCCCGGCGACCTTCCTCATCGACGGCGAGGGGGTCATGCGCCTGATTCGCCTCGGTCCGGTGGACGAGACGGACGAGGAACTGATGACCGCACTGGAGGAACTCACCCAGTGACCGACCTCGATCGCCTCATCGGGGACCTGGAGACGCCGGCTCCGCTCCTGGACCTGGAGCGGGTCCGGGCGAATGCGCTCCGGGCGGTGGAGTACTGCGCCGCGCACGGCATCGCCTGGCGCCCGCACGTGAAGACCCACAAGAGCCTGAACGTGGCCAGGATCCAACTCGAGGCCGGCGTCCGGGGTCTGACCGTGGCCACCCCCCGGGAAGCCGAAGTCATGGCCGAGGTCTGCGACGACCTCCTCCTGGCCTACCCGGCCCTCGGCCCGTCCAAACTGGGGCGCCTCATGGCCCTGCCCGAGCGGGTCCGTCTGACCGTGGGTCTGGACTCCGGCGAGGCCCTGGATCAGCTCTCCGCCGCTTCCGAGGCCGCGGGAAGGACCACCGGGGTCCTGGTGGAGGCGGACATGGGGATGGGCCGAGTGGGCCTTCCGGGAGTTCCGGACGTGGTTGCGCTGGCCCGGCGGGCCGCCGAGGCGCCGGGGATCGAATACCGGGGCATCATGTTCTACCCCGGCCACATCCGGACGGCGGCCGACGAGCAGGACGACGGTCTGGCGGAGGTGAACGGGCGCCTGGCGGCGCTCCTCACCGCCCTGGCCGAAGCCGGTCTCCCAGCCGAGATCGTCAGCGGAGGGTCGACGCCCACGCTTTGGCGGAGCCACGATCTGGACGGCGTCACCGAGGTCCGGGCCGGAACCGCCATCTTCAACGACCGGGACATCCTGGCCATGGGGGCCTGCCGGCCCGAAGACCTGGCCTATTCGGTGGTCGCTACGGTGGTCAGCACGGCCACCCCGGGGAAGGCGGTGCTGGACTCGGGGTCGAAGGCCCTGGCCAAGGAGTCGTTCCGCTCCCTCGGGGGCGGGTTCGGGTTCGTCCTGGAGCATCCCGAGGTGGAGGTTGCCGGCCTGTCCGAGGAGCACGGCGTGCTCTCCCTGGAGGGCAGCGACTGGGAACCGAAGGTGGGGGAGCGGGTCCGGGTGATTCCGAACCACGTCTGCGTCTCCGTGAACCTCCAGGACCGGTACCTGGTGGACACGGGGAGCGGCCTCGAGATCTGGCCTATCGAGGGGCGCGGCCGGACCCCGTGGGCAGGCGTCGGGGGGTAGGAGACCCTCCGATCCGTCCGGTTCGGCACGATTCCTTCATCTCCTTGACGGTGGAGGGCCGGACGCCCGCCACGGCCCCGTACCTGACGCGGGAGGAACCATGAACGGCACGGTGCTGGTCGCAACCGACGGAACCCCTCAGTCCCTGGGAGCCCTCAGGGTCGCCCGCAGACTGGAGGAACGCGACGGTCGGAAGATCATCGCGGCCACGGTGGTTGAACCGGTTCCCGTCTACGACACGGGCTTCATGGTCGCCCTGCCCGAGGCCGAGCTGTTCGAAGCCCGCAAGGGATCCATCGAGACCGAGATCCGGCTTCAGATGGAGACCGTCACCGGGTCCCCGACCGGGTGGCCGCTTCGAGTGGAGCCCGGCATCCCGGCCTCGCGGGTCGTCAGTCTGGCCGAGGAGCTGGGTGCTTCGCTGATCGTCGTGGGTGTCGGTGAGCACGGACCCATGGAGCGGATCTTCGGCCGGGAGACGGCCCTTCAGATCATCCGTCTGAGTCATCTGCCGGTCCTGGCGGTGCCGGGGACCGACCTCGGGCTGCCGAACAAGGCGATCCTGTGCGTCGACTTCAGCACGTTCTCGGCCCGCGCCGTGCGGGCTGCGGCATCCCTGCTCAAGAGCCCGGCCGAGCTCCACCTGGTCCACGCCGTGGCCGGGCTCGAGTTCGTTCCGACCACCTCCGGCGACTGGCACCCCGAGCACATTCGTCAGCTTGAGGAGCGCCTCGAGGAGTTCGGCGCTTCCCTCGATCTCGATGAGGGATGCGCGCTCCGCACCCGGGTCCTCGAGGGGGAGCCCTCCCACGAAATCCTCGCGTACGCAGAGGAGATCGGCGCGGACCTGATCGTGGCCGGAAGCCACGGACACTCGTTCATGGGACGACTGCTCATGGGCTCCGTGTCCACGCGGCTGGTCCGGGGTGCGCGGTGCGCGATCCTGGTGGCTCCGCCGGAGGAACCGGCCGAGGAGGTCGCAGCGCCCGCGACGGACGAGCCCTCCGGCATCCACCCCTGGACCCAGCTGCTGCGCGGCTTCACGTCCCGGAACCTGGGCCGGAAGACCGAGGTGGAGGTCGTGCACCCGGAGTTCGGCGTTCAGCACAGCGGAATGGGCCTGCCCCTCTGGGGCGCGGTCTACGATCCGCGGGCGAACCGGGTCGAGATCATGCTGGGCCAGCAGGGGTCCACCGAGCGGCACCTGACCCACTCCATCCCCAAGCCGGTGGACGTGGAATTCGAGGGCGGGGGCGATGAGCCCGAGACCCTCCTGGTCCGGACCGTCGACGGCGAGGTGCTGCTCCGGGTTCTGCCGGACTAGGGGGAGGCCGAAGCCCGCGGCGGGAAGGACACGGAGGCTTCGCGGAAACCCTCCGCGGCGCCCGGTTCCGGACGTCTTCAGGGGAGCTTTGCCTTCACCCCACGGCCCGGATAAGTTCCCGCCCGGAGCCCCTTTCCACCTCAGCCCCAGACTCTTGGCCAGACTATCCCTAAACCGGGTCGAGGACATCCTCAACGCCATCCAGGGCAAGCGCGTGCTGGTGGTCGGGGACCTCATGCTGGACCTCTACATCACCGGGCACGTGGAGCGGATCTCTCCCGAGGCCCCGGTTCCCGTGGTCCGGGTCGACGAGGAGGCGAGCGCCCTGGGCGGTGCGTCCAACGTGGCCGCCAACGCCGTGGCCCTGGGGGCCTCGTGCCAGGTGGTGGGCGTGGTCGGTAACGACTCCCATGGCGTGACCCTGGCCCGCGAGCTCGAGCGCATGGGCGCGCGGACGGATGGCCTCGTCCGCGTGGCCGAGCGGCCCACCACGGTCAAGACCCGCGTACTGGCGGGGCACCAGCAGGTGGTGCGGTTCGACCACGAGGACGACTCCCCGGTGGGTCCCTCGGAGACCGACGGCCTCCTCTCGATGGTGAAGCTGCTGATCGGCGACTGCGACGCCGTGGCCCTGGAGGACTACAACAAGGGCGTCCTGGTCCCGGCGGTGATCCGGGGCTCCCTCCAGGCCGCGGCGGACCGGAGCATCCCGTCCGTGGTGGACCCCAAGCGGCTGAACTTCTTCGAGTACGGCGGCGCCACCGTGTTCAAGCCCAACTCCAGGGAACTCTGGGAGGCCCTGGGAGAGCCGATCCATCCGGACAATCCGGACTGGATGGAGGCGATCCGTGCCCGGCTCGACGTGGAGACCCTGCTGCTGACGATGGGCGAGAAGGGGATGGCCGTCCGTACCCGGAGCCAGCCGCTTCTTCGCGCCCCCACCGCGGCACGGGACGTCTACGATGTCTCCGGGGCGGGGGACACGGTGACCGCGGTGGTCGCCGCGGCCCTGGCCGCCGGGGCCACGTCCGCCGAAGCCGCGCTCCTGGCCAACCACGCCGCCGCCGTGGAGGTGGGGAAGGTGGGCGTGGCGACCGTGAGCCCGGAAGAGATCCTGGAGCACTGCACCCGACACCCGGACGTGGACTGACCCCGGGGGTCAGCCCGCATCGCCTACGAATCACACCGAGGACTCATGAGCGACCTCAAGCGCATCCACACCGACGCCGCTCCGGCGGCCATCGGTCCCTACTCCCAGGCCATCGACACGGGATCCATGGTCTTCTGTTCGGGCCAGGTGCCCCTCGATCCGGCCACCATGGAACTGGTCATGGACAGCGTGGCCGCCCAGACCGATCTGGTCATGAACAACCTCCGCGCCGTCCTGGCGGAGGCCGGCCTGACGCTCTCGGATGTGGCCAAGACCACCTGCTTTCTCTCCAGCATGGACCACTTCGTGGAGATGAACGAGGTGTACGCCCGACACTTCGGAGACCACCGTCCGGCGCGGGCCACCGTGGCGGTTGCCGGACTGCCCAAGGGCGTGGATGTGGAGATCGAGGTGATCGCCGTTCGGTGACGCCTCCGTTTCTCACTTGACATCGCCCGTTTTCCCGCCGCATTCTGACGTGATGTAGCGGGGGTAATCTCCCTACAACAGAAGTGCGAAGAGTGCCGAAGCCGTTCCCCCGTCGGGACGGGCTGAGGTGCTTCATATCTGCGTTTCGCCCGGGTCAGCGTATGACAGGCCGCATTCGCCCGGGTCCGCAGGTACATGGATCGCTCGATGGAACTGCCGGATCGGGCCCGCTCCCCCACGGCAGGACAGGACAAGGAGCAGAGACGAGCCGATCGATCGGCCCGGTCGGGCTGGGACCCCGACGCCAAGCAGGTCACACACTCACATCACTGTCAGGGGACAGGACATGAATCGAGACTCGTTTGTTCGCCTCAAGAGAGGGGCGGCGCGGTTCGCCGTAGGCGTACTCGCCGCACTTACCCTCGCGTGGGCGCCGATGGATCTGGCGGCCCAGCAGGGGGGGAACATCGTTGGAACGGTTCGGGATGGCGAAACTGGTCGCCCCCTCGAGTCGGTCCAGGTGTTCATCGAGGGTACCGGAGTCGGTGCCCTCACCAACGCCGCAGGACGCTTCCTGCTTGTGAACGTGCCCTTCGGGGACGTGGTGGTCCGGTCCGAGCTGGTCGGATACCGCTCCGCTTCCGAGGCCATCACGGTCACTCCCGGTGAGTCCGCCGTCGTCGAGCTGTCGATGACGCAGACCGCCATCGCCCTCGAGCAGATCGTCGTAACGGGTGCCGGTGTGGCCACCGAGCGTAAGAAGCTCGGTAACACCATCGCCTCCATCGACGCCTCTCAGCTCGAGGACGCACCCATCAGCAGCTTCTCCGACATGATCCAGGGCCGTGAGCCCGGTCTCGTCGGTCTGCCCTCCTCCGGGTCCACCGGTGAGGGCTCCCGCATCCGGATCCGCGGATCCGCGTCCCTGTCCCAGTCCAACGAGCCCATCGTGTACGTCGATGGTATCCGCGTGGACCGGGCCGGTGGATTCGGTGACAACGTGGGCGCGGGTGGTCTGGGCTCGCCTTCCCGCCTCGACGACATCCCGCCCGAGTCCATCGAGCGGATCGAGGTGCTGAAGGGCGCCGCCGCCGCCACGCTGTACGGCACGGAGGCCTCCAACGGCGTGATCCAGATCTTCACGAAGAAGGGCCGGCAGGGGACGCCGCGGTGGACGCTCCAGTACGACGGTGCGGCCATCCAGACCCCCACCGACCGGATGATCACGCACGCCGACTACGCCCGGTCCTCCGATGACCAGGCGCGGATCTCGGCGCGCTGGAACCGGAACGTGAACCTCTACGATCCGTTCGAGATCGACATCCTCCCGGATGCCTTCGAGACCGGCTGGTCCAACGCCCTCTCCGCTTCGGTGAGCGGCGGATCCGACCTGATCACGTACTTCGTGTCCGGTCGCTACGCCAACGAGAACGGCTCCTTCGGGCTGTCCGACCTCGGTCCGGCCGAGGACACCAACAAGAAGTACCAGGCCTCGGCGAACATCCAGATGTTCCCGACGGACAACCTGAGCCTCCGGTTCTCCGGGCTCTACAGCCAGGTGAACCACTCGACCCCGTCGAACGCGAACAACATCTTCGGATCGTTCTCTTCGATGCTCATGGGTCAGCTGCGTCTCGCGACGGCCGACAACCTCTACGGTCAGCGGGCCTTCGCCACGACGCGGGAGAACATGCAGGAGCTGATTCATCAGGACGCCGAGAACTTCTCCGGCTCCATCAACCTGAACTGGCAGGCCAGCCCCGGCTGGATCTTCGACGCCACGTTCGGGGTGAACGCGGTGAACCAGCGCTCCAGCGACTTCTTCCCGTTCGGCTGGGACGTGGACGGATTCACTCCGTTCTTCACTCAGGGTCAGCGCGAGATCGACGACCGGAACCACCGCGAGGTGACCGGTGATTTCAAGCTGTCCTGGGACACCAACTTCACCGACCGCATTTCCAACACCCTCCTGGGTGGTGCGCAGGGCTTCGTCAACGAGACCCTGACCAGCGGCGGTGACGGTGACGAGTTCCCCGGCCCCGGTCTGGAGGTCGTGGGTGCCGCGTCCAACAAGGACGTGTTCGAGAACTACCTGAAGGTCGTGAACGCCGGTGTCTACCTGCAGGATCAGATCGGGTGGGACGACTACCTGTTCGTGACCCTCGGTGGTCGCTGGGACGCCAACTCGGCGTTCGGTGAGGACTTCGAGACCGCCTTCTACCCGAAGGCCGCCGTCTCCTGGATTCCGTCGGACCAGCTCGACTGGCCCTACAGCACGGTCTCCACGTTCCGCGTCCGCGGTGCGATCGGGCAGTCCGGTCTGCAGCCCGGCGCGTTCGACCAGTTCACTACCTACTCCTCCCTGTCCTCGACCGAGGGCCCCGGTGTCGCGCCGGATAACCTCGGTAACCCGGCCCTGAAGCCGGAGACGTCGACGGAGTGGGAGCTCGGGATGGAGTTCGGGTTCTTCGACGACTCGCACTCGCTGGACATGACCTACTGGAACCGGACTGTGAACGATGCCCTCGTGGCCCGTCAGTTCCCGGTTTCCGGTGGGTTCCGCTCCACCCAGCTGGACAACATCGGTGAGGTGCAGGGTCACGGCTTCGAGATCGCGTACAACGGTTCGTGGGTAAACCGCGACAGCTGGAACCTGTCGGTCTTCGCCAACGCCTCGTACATCTCCGAGGAGGTCACCGACCTCGGCGGCGCCCCGCCGCTCAAGACCGGTGGCTCCTACCCGCGGTACCGGAACTTCATCAAGGAGGGGTACTCCCCCGGTGCGTTCTTCGGTGCCGTCATCGACAACTCCAAGGCGATCCCGCTCGACCTGAACGGTGACTGCTCGGAGCCGTCCAACGCTGCCGCCCTGGAGTACTTCAGCCAGCCGCGTGGCCTCTCCGCTTTCGAGGTGATCCCTCAGAACTGCGGTGGTGCGTTCCTGGACACGTTCATCGGCAAGCCGACTCCCGACTGGCAGGGTTCCTGGGGCTTCAACCTGGGCTTCATGCAGAACTGGGAGGTTTCCAGCCTGTTCGAGTACAAGTACGGCAACTACCACGTTCAGGACCTGACCGGCATGTTCCGCCAGGCCAACGCGGTCATCGGCCGGAACATCCCCGAGGCCGCCCGGGTGGGCGCGATCCTCGAGAACCCGGCCAGCTCGGCCCAGCAGCGTCTGGACGCGGCCCTCTACTGGGCCAACAACCTGAGGGCCCTGGCCCCCATGTCCGGAATGAACGGGATCCACGCCGCGGACTTCATGCGGTGGCGGGAACTCTCCCTGACGTACCGGTTCCCCGGTTCCCTGGCGGATCGCCTGCGCCTGAGCAACGGCGCCATCACGCTGGGTGTCCGGAACCTCGCCCTCTGGGTGAACGACGACTACACCGGAATCGACCCCGAGATCAACGCTCTCGGTCGCTGCTCCGATGGGTCGCTGGACTGTAACTTCCTGAGCTCGGTGGAGGCGTTCGGCGTGCCGGTGGCACGGCGGTTCACGTTCTCCGTCCGGTTCGGGTTCTAGGAGGATGACCATGAGAATGTTCAAGAAGGCTACGGGGTTCGCCCTGGCCGTCGTGGTCGCCACCTCCGGGTGTGACATCCTCGACGTCGAGAACCCGAACAACCTCGTTCAGGACGACCTGAACAACGCCGCCGCCGCGTCCGCCGTGGTGAACGGTGGACTGGCCACGCTGACCCGGGGTATCGGCTACACGCACGCCCCGTCGGCTACGGTCAGTGACGAGATCCGGTGGATCGGCTCTCGCGATGCTTGGAACCAGTTGAACTTCGGCTTCGTCTCCAGCGCCGCGAACGAGTTCACCGATGCCGCGTTCCCGTTCATCAACGAGGGACGCTGGATGACGGACGAGGCCGTCCGCCTGCTCAACGAGGTGTATCTCGCGGAGAACCCGGGGGATGCCACTCTCGAGACCGAGCTCGGACGGGCCAACCTGCACGCTGGGCTGGCCTACCTCTGGGTCGCGGAGAACTTCGACGATTTCGTGCTGTCGAACCGCACCATCGAGGCCCCGCCCGTGGGCGAGGGCAACATGAGCCAGATGGTCGATGAGGCCATCCGGTACCTCGGTGAGGCCATCAGCCTCTCCACCAAGCACGGTGACGAGGTTACGCAGTTGCGGGCCTATGCCGCCCGTGCCCGGGCGCATCACTACCGGGCCGTGTGGGGCATGCTGAACCCGTCGGGCAGCGTTCCGTCCAACCCGCTGGTGTCCAGCAGCGCGGCCGATTCGGACGCGTCCTGGGTGCTGCAGCGGATCGGTACCGCCGGACTGTGGCGTTGGGACCTGGAGTACACCAACGCCTCGGTGGCCAATGACTTCGGCTTCCAGGTCAACGAGCGGGGTGAGCTGGCCATCGGGCTCGCTTACTACAGCGGCAGCGACTGGGTCCTCATGGATCCCATCGACGACGTGGCCGATCCTCGGGTCGTGGAGCAGGGTGAGCGGTTCCTGGCCAGTGGTCAGTACACCTCCACCACCCTCGCCTCCGGTGCCGAGATGCACCTGATCCTGGCCGAGTCCGCTCTGGCCAGCAACGACACCGACGGGTTCGCGCTCCACGTGAACCACGCCCGGGCCCTCACCACGGGTCTGAGCGACTACACGGGACAGATCCCCGCTCTGGACATGCTCATTCACGAGCGCCGGGCGGCCCTGTTCCTGCAGAACCGCAGGCTGAACGACCACTACCGGTTCGGAATCCCGTCGCCCGCGTGGCAGGGGACCTCTCACGCGTCGACGAACAACGGCGCGCTTCAGCCGATCACCTGCATCGAGGTGCGGGCGAACACGCAGGTCAGCAACGCCGAGTGCGGCTGATGCGGACCTGATCGTCTCACAAGACCCCCGGGGGGGAATTCCCCCCCGGGTGGTCGAGGCGATAGTTTCAGGGGCAGTCCCGGCACAGCCGGGGCTGCTTCTGTCTTGTTGGACGGGTCGGCGCCCGGTGGCGCGGCCCACGGAAGTGATGCGAAACGATGGCTGGAAGGACGACCATGACCACGGTACTGCGGCGGATCGGATCAGGTGCACTGCTCCTGTCCGGGCTGGCGCTTTCGGGATGCGGCTGGTTCGAATCCGAGATCCCGGGATCGGTGACGCTCATCATCACCGGGGACGAAGGCGCTCTGGTGGACGTACTGGTGTCCACCAAGTTCGTGGCGGCGGAGACGGAGCTGGGGCAGACGCGGATCGAGTTGATCCAGGCGGACACCATCACGGTGCCGATCCCCTGGTCCCGGGAGTTCAACATCGCAGGGGACTACCGGTTCTTCACCCAGGTGAGCAACCCCGGGCTGTTGGATCCGGTGGTGAACCTCGAGGCCGTGGTGGCGGGGGACACCAAGTACGACGAGGGTGGGATTCTCCGGGACTTTCCGCTGCGGTTCCTCTACATGTTCAACCAGCGGACCGCTCCCGTGATCGAGGTGCTGTGATGCGGGGTATGCGATCCGGCAGGTCGATCCGTGCGGTGGCGGCCGCGCTGCTCCTGACCACCACCTCGCTGGGCTGCTACTCCTACAAGGAGACGGTGACGCCGCCCGCGCCCGGCTCCGACGTCCGCGTCCGGCTGACCAACGAGGCGGCCATCGAGCGGAGCAACGGCCTGCCCGAGCCCGTTACGACGCTCGAGGGGGAACTGCTCGATTCGCGGTCCGACATGCTGGAACTGGTGGTCATCCGGGATCAGCTGCGCGACCAGTTCCGGCAGAACGTGGTCTTCGCGGACACGCTCCAGGTGGCCACCACCGAGGTCCAGTTCATGGAGGTCCAGGAACTGTCGTGGCTCAAGACCGGGATCCTGGCCGCGGCCATCGGGGTCGGCGTAGCGCTGGTGGCCTCCCAGGCCATCGAGGCCGGTGGAGGTGGCGAGGGCGATCCCGGCAAGGAGCCGACGCAGATCATCGACTTCTTCCGGTTGGCGCCCAACCGGTAGATCCGTCGGGCCGCGGGGCGCCTCGATCGGCGGGTCGAACGGTACGTCGAACAGCACGAGAGCACCGCCTTCAACCGCCCGCATACCCGCTCCGTCAGAAGCCTCGCAGGACGGCCATGATTCCTTGAGGGATCTGGCCGTTTTGCGTTCCAGTGCGCATTGTGACCGTCCTCACAATCGAGGCCCTCAACGGATCGCCTTCGCGATCTGTCTCCGGGGAAATCAACATCCGCGCACCCGTTTCGGGACGCACCGCACACCCATAGACGGAAGACGTTGAAATGACCGCTCGGTCGACTCTCTTCAGGACTCTGGGCGTGGCCGCCGCCGCGGCCGCTCTCGGCCTCACCGTTCCGGCCCCCGCAGCGGGCCAGCAGTACGACGAGGCCCTCTACAGTTCTCTCGAATGGCAGAACGTGGGACCCGCCCGGGGAGGGCGCTCCATCGGCTCGGCCGGAAGCATGGCCCGGCCGTTCGAGTACTACTTCGGCGCCACCGGCGGCGGGCTGTGGAAGACCACCGACGGCGGTGTGACCTGGAACCCGGTCACCGACGGCCAGATCAACTCCTCGTCGGTGGGCGCCGTGGCCGTGTGCGAGGCCGACCCGGACGTGATCTACATCGGCACCGGGGAGACCCAGATCCGCGGCAACATCCAGCAGGGCGACGGGGTCTACAAGTCCGAGGACGCCGGGTCGACCTGGGAGCACGTGGGGCTCAAGGAGACCCAGAACATCTCCCGGATCCGGGTTCACCCCACCAACTGTGACGTGGCGTGGGCCGGAGGGTTCGGAAAGCACTCCGCGGACAATCCGGAGCGGGGTGTCTACAAGACCACCGACGGCGGTGAGACCTGGGACCTGGTCCTCCATGAGAGCGACAAGGCCGGTGCGGTCGATATCTCCGTGCACCCCACCAACCCGGACCTGATCTACGCGGCCACCTGGGAGGCCTGGCGGAAGAGCTGGGGCATGTCCTCCGGTGGCCCGGGGTCCAAGCTCTGGAAGTCCACCGACGGAGGTGAGTCCTGGACCGACCTGACCCGCAGCATCGGGATGCCCCAGGAAGGCCCCATCGGGAAGATCGGTGTGGCCGTTTCTCCGGTGAACTCGGACCGGGTGTGGGCGATCGTCGAGCACCGGGCCGAGGGCGGCGTCTACCGCTCCGACGACGGCGGCGAGACGTGGACCTACATGAACGACGAGCGGAAGCTCAGGCAGCGGGCCTTCTACTACACCCGCATCTACGCCGACCCGCAGGAGGAGGACTGGGTGTACGTCCTCAACACGGCGTTCTACAAGTCCACGGACGGCGGTGAGACCTTCCCCACCACCTTCCGCGTGCCCCACGGCGACAACCACGATCTCTGGATCGCCGGGAACGACAACCAGCGGATGATCAACTCCAACGACGGGGGCGGGAACGTCTCGGTCAACGGCGGACGCACCTGGACCGACCAGGACTTCGCCACCGCCCAGTTCTACCGGGTGACGACCTCCAGCCACTTCCCGTACATGATCTGCGGGGCCCAGCAGGACAACTCCACGGCCTGCATGGAGCACAAGGGCTGGAACCACCTCGCCGCCCGGGGCTTCGGAGCCGGGAACTACTTCTTCGCCGTGGGCGGGGGTGAGTCCGGCTACATCGCCTCGGACCCGGAGGACCCCAACGTGTTCTACGCCGGGTCCTACGGTGGCGCGCTGACCCGCTACGATCACGCCACGGGAACCAGCCGGCCCATCAACGTCTGGCCGGAGAACCCCATGGGGCAGTCGGCGGAGGACCTGATCGAGCGGGCCCAGTGGACGTTCCCGATCGTGTTCGACAACCACGATCCCAACACGCTGTACGCCACGACCCAGAAGGTCTGGCGGACCCGGAACGAGGGTCAGTCGTGGGAGCCCATCTCCGGTGACCTGACCCGGAACGATCCCATGACGGTGGGTCCGTCGGGTGGGCCCATCACGCTCGACCAGACCGGCGTGGAGACGTACGCCACCGTCTTCGCCGTGGCTCCGTCGTTCCACGATCCGGACGTCATCTGGGCCGGTTCCGACGACGGGTACGTGTCCATCACGCGGAACGCCACGTCCGACAGCCCGACCTGGGAGAATGTGACCCCGCCAGACGCTCCGGACT
Source organism: Gemmatimonadota bacterium (assembly GCA_039587435.1). Lineage (GTDB taxonomy): Bacteria > Gemmatimonadota > Gemmatimonadetes > Longimicrobiales > Gaopeijiaceae > JBDHIJ01. The sequence goes on along the minus strand of JBDHIJ010000026.1, from coordinate 13,652 downwards.
TCGTGCGGATCAACACCGTCGAGGCGTCGCCCACGACCCCCGGCAAGGCCTACGTCTCCGGGATCCGGTACCTCGTGGACGACGACCGGGCGCCCTACATCTGGCGCACCGACGACTACGGGCAGACCTGGACCAAGATCGTGAACGGGATTCCGGAGGATGACTTCATCCGGGCCACCCGGGAGGATCCCAAGCGCCTCGGGCTGCTGTACGCCGCCTCCGAGCGCACCGTCTACGTCTCGTGGGACGACGGAGACAACTGGCAGTCGCTGGGCATGAACCTGCCCGTCGTGCAGGTCTCCGACCTGGTGGTGGAGGAAAACGACCTGGTCATCGGGACCCACGGCCGGTCCTTCTGGGTCATGTACAACATCCAGCCGCTCCGGGAGATGTCGGCCGAGGTGGCCGGTGCCGACGTCCACCTGTTCCGTCCCGTCGAGGTCTACCGCGGCATCGACAACTCGGCCCAGATCTTCTACAACCTCGCCGAGGACGCCGAGGAGGTGACCCTGGAGTTCGTGGACGACACGGGCGAGATGGTGGCCTCGTTTACCGGCAGTGCCGATGACGAGGAAGAGGAGCAGGGCGGCGGCGGCGGGTTCTTCGGCTTCGGAGGCGGCGGGTCGCGCGCTCCCGGCGTGACGGCCGGCTCGCACCGGTTCAACTGGAACATGCGCTACCCGGCATGGACCGACTTCGAGGGCCGGATCTTCTGGGCCGCGGGCCCCATCGGTCCGCTGGCCCTGCCCGGCGAGTATGAGGTGCGCCTGGTGGTGGACGGCGAGGTGGCCGGCATCGAGACCCTGGAGGTGAGGATCGACCCGCGCCTGGAGACCGTTACGCTGGCGGACCTGCAGGAGCGCTTCCGCTTCGCCATGCAGATCCGGGACAAGGTCACCGAGGCCAATGAGGCCGTCCTGGAGATCCGTCGGGTGAAGGGCGACGTGGATGATCGCCAGAGCCAGACCGACAACGCCGAGATCGAGACCGTCGGCGACCAGGTGAAGGGGAACCTGAGCGAGGTCGAGCAGGAGATCTACCAGGTCCAGAACCAGTCGAACCAGGACCCGCTGAACTTCCCCATCAAGCTCAACAACAAGCTGGCGGCCCTCATGGGCGTGGTGGAGCGGTCCGAGCGCCGGCCCACCGATCAGTCCTACGAGGTGTTCGAGCACCTGAGCGGATCGCTGCAGGAGCAGCTGGACCGAATGATCATCATCTTCCAGTCCGACCTGGCCCGGCTCAACGAGCTGCTCCGCCAGGAGGGGCTGGATCCCATCGAGGTGGGTGACCTGATCAGCGAATAGCAGGCTCCGCCGCAGGCGGATTCCGGCGCCCACGCGCCGGTCGGTGCCCGGGGGGGCGGTCGTAACAGGCGGCCGCCCCCTCGTTCACATCTCTTGAGGTGTAACGCTTCGCCTTGATCCGTGTATGAAGGGGAGCGAGACTTGTTTCGGCTTCATTGCGGCCCGGGCCGTCCGGCAGGCCACGACGTCTCTTGCCGCAGACCTCATTCATCAGGACATCGGCACACATGAACGCAGTCAGCCCCCGCTTTCGGGCCTTCGGCCTCCTCCTCCTCGTGCTCCCGCTGTTCGCGGCGTGCGATATCCTCGAGGGTGGCGATCCTCCGGCCAACGGTCGCGTGGAACTCGACTCCGAGGCGGGCCAGCAGCTCACCGTGATCCTCTCCACCGACTTCGACATCGTCGGTGGCAACCCCGAGGTGGGCGGAACGATCATCGAGATCAACGAGGCCGATACGAGCCAGACCACCAGCCCGGGTACCATCAACGTTCCGCTCGGCCCGCGGCAGCGGATGTACTTCAAGATGGTGGCGCCCGGTGAGCTCACTACGCCGGTGGCGGCCCGGATCTACATCGAGGCGGACCTGATCAGCACCAAGGTCGTCCAGTCGCCCGGTGACTCCGCCGTCTTCGTCTACACCTTCTCCAGCTTCTGATCCGAGGCGGGTCTCCCGCCGGCGCGGATCGACCGCCCGTGCTTCCATCGCGCTCCGGCTTCGCCCGGAGCCTGACCCTGGGACTCGCTCTGGTGCTCGGGGGATGCGCCAGCGGTACCCCGGAACCGGCGTGGGGCACGGATGAGCGGGGCAGGCCGGACAGCCAGATCACGGTCCGGGTGCAGAACCGTCAGTTCAGCGAGGTCACTCTCTGGGCGGTCTCCGACGGCGGGCGCCTCCGCATGGGCACGGTCAACTCCATGGGGACCGAAGTCGTGCGCGTACCGTGGAGCGGGCTCCGACCCCTCCAGGTGGAGATCAACCTCCTCCAGGGAGAGCGGTTCCTGACCAGCCCCGTGAACGTTCCCGAGGGAGAGCAGGTGACCCTGGTGATCGAATCGGTTCTGAGGGAGAGCCAGCTCTACCGCCGCTGATCCTCCGCACGTCCGGTCGTCCGGTCGGGGTCGGGCATACGAGGTCGAGGGCCCGGCCGAGGGCCGCCGATCACTCGCCGTAGGGGATCCAGATGTTCTTGACCTGCGTGGCCTCACGCAGGAACGCCTCGCCCTCACCGGCCTCCCCGGTCAGCCATCCGGGGCCGGGCGCGCTCCGGGTCCAGGTGCGCTTCATATTGCCGATGGAGCGTCTCTCCACGTCGGCTCCGCCCCCCGCCGATCCGAAATACCAGAACCCGTCCACCCCGTCGTGGTCCGCCAGGGTGGGGCGCAGCTCGTCGTCGAGGCCCGTCAGGAGGTTCACCACCCCGCCGGGGACGTCCGAGCCGTCCAGGAGTCGATAGAGGGGTCCGGCGATGTGGCCGGCTGCGCCTGGCAGCACTCCGATCACGGCGTTTCCGGCGCACAAAAGTGGAGCGAGGCTCGAGATCGCGCCCAGGAGCGCCGGGGTTTCGGGGCTCACCACGGTCACCACGCCCAGGGGCTCGTTCATGGCCAGGGTCACGTTGCGGAACGGTGTGGCGTGGACCCGCCCGTCGAACTTGTCCGCCCAGGCTGCGTACGTGAACAGTCGGCGCACCGACGCCTGGACCTCCGCCGCCGCGCCCCGCCCGTCGGTGCCCAGGTCCCGGAGTCTCGCCTCGAACTCCGCGGACGCCTGGGAGAGGTTCTCCGCCAGGTAGAAGAGGACCTGGGCCCGGTTGTGGGCCGTGCGGGCCGCCCAGGGCCCCGCGGCCTTCCGGGCCGCTTCCACGGCGTTGCGCGCGTCCTTGCGGTTGCCGCGCGCCACCTCGCCCACGCCCCCTCCTTCGGGTCCCCTCACCAGGAGCGTGTACCCACCGTCGGGGCGGGCCTGCCGACCGCCGATATAGAGCTTTGCGGTGACGTCGATGCCGCCCCCGTCCGGGTCTGCGCCGGCGGGGCTCGCGTCCTGCGGACGGGCCGTGCCCCCCGGCGGGCTCGGGGCAGGGGTCTCCAGGGTGGCCCCGGTAGTGGGGAGGTCTCGTCCGGCACGCTCTCCCCCCTCTCCGGCACCGGAGGGCGCGGTCCGGATCGGCCTGAGGTATTCCCAGAGCCCCTCGAGCCCCCCCTCGCGACCGAATCCGCTCTCGCGATACCCGCCGAAGCCGGACGCCGCGTCGAACCGGTTGGTGCAGTTCACCCACACGGTGCCGGCCTTGATGGCGGGGGCGATGTGAAGGGCCTGGTTCACGTTCTCGGTCCAGATCGATGCGGCGAGGCCGTACCGGGTGTCATTGGCCATCTGGATGGCCTCCGCCGGGGTCCGGAACGTGTGGAGGACCACCACCGGGCCGAATACCTCCTCGCGGGCCAGGCGGGCGTCGGGGTGCAGCCCGGTGCACAGCGTGGGCGGGTAGAACCAGCCCTCCTCGGGGATCCCCCACGAGGGCTGCCACACCTCGGCCCCCTCCCGGCGGCCCTCCTCGACCATCTCCCGGATTCGATCCAACTGGACCGGCGCAACGATGGCGCCCATGTCCGTCGCCTTGTCCAGGGGGTCTCCCACGCGGAGCTTCTCCATGCGGGCCCGGAGGCGGTCCACCAGGGTGGCGGCCGCCCCTTCCTGGACCAGGATCCGCGATCCGGCGCAGCACACCTGGCCCTGGTTGAACCAGATCGCGTCCACGACCCCCTCGACCACGCTGTCCAGGTCCGCGTCGTCGAACACGACGAAGGGGGATTTCCCACCCAGCTCGAGAGAGAGGCGCTTCCCGCTGCCCGCGGTGGCCTCTCGGATCAGCCGGCCCACTTCGGTGGAGCCCGTGAAGGCGATCTTGTCCACGCCCGGGTGCGCCACCAGGGCGGCGCCGGTCTCGCCGTCGCCCGTGACGACGTTGAACACCCCGTTCGGAAGGCCCACTTCCAGGCAGAGGTCGGCGAACAGGAGGGCCGTCAGCGAGGTGAACTCCGCCGGCTTCAGCACCACCGTGTTCCCGGCGGCCAGGGCGGGGGCCACTTTCCAGGCCAGCATGAGCAGGGGGAAGTTCCAGGGAATGATCTGGCCCACCACCCCCACCGGCTCGTGGTCCGCCAGTTCTCCCGATCCCGACAGCTGGGCCCAGCCCGCGTGGTGGTAGAAGTGGCGGGCCACCAGCGGGATGTCGATGTCCCTCGACTCCCGGATCGGCTTCCCGTTGTCCAGCGTCTCCAGCACCGAGAACAGCCGGGCGTGTTTCTGGATCCCCCGGGCGAGGGCGTAGAGAAACCGGGCCCGCTCGTGCCCGCTCAGGCCGCGCCATCGGGGCAGGGCCCCCCGGGCGGCACCCACCGCCGCCTCCACCTCGGCGCGGCCCGACTGGGTGAGGCGGGTGAGCACCTGACCGGAGGCGGGCTCGAAGGTGTCGAACCGCCCGGCGTCCTCCGGGGTTCGCCAGGCTCCGTCGATGAACACGCCGAACCCGTCGGGCCGGCCCGCGATCCACTCCCGGGCGATCCCCGAGTCCTCGGGCGCCGGACCGTACTCCATGCTGTCGAAGATCTCGGATACGTCGGACATGGGCTGGGATCAGGCGAGGGAATGGCGGTTGAACGCCGAGTAGCGGCCGGTCACGCGGTGCTCGAGCTGCCGTTCGATGTCGGCCAGGAGGGAACTGGCCCCGAACCGGAACAGGTGGGAGCGGGTCCACTCGACCCCGAGCTCCTCCCTCATCAGGATGAGCCAGAGCAGGGAATCCTTGGCCGTCCGTATCCCGCCCGCGGGCTTGAAGCCCACCCGGAAACCGGTCCTTTCGCCGTACCGTCGGATGGCCCGAGCCATGACCAGGCCCACGGGCAGAGTGGCGTTCACCGATTCCTTTCCGGTCGACGTCTTGATGAAGTCCGATCCGGCCATCATGCACACCATGCTGGCGCGGGCCACGTTCCGGAGCGTGCCCAGTTCTCCCGTGGCCAGGATGCACTTCATATGGGCGTCTCCGCAGGCGGCCTTGAACGCCCGGACTTCGTTGTACAGGGCCTCCCAGTCCCCCACCAGCACGTGTCGCCGGGTGATGACGATGTCGATCTCCCGCGCCCCAGCCGCCACCGAGGCCTCGATCTCCGCCAGCCGGGTCTCCACGGGGCTGAGCCCGTGAGGGAAGCCGGTGGATACCGCCGCCACGGGAAGGGGAGTCCCCCGGAGCGCGTCCACCGCGGTCTCCACGTACCGGTGGTAGACGCATACGGCCGCGGTGCGGATCTCCCGGTCCGCCATGCCCAGGGCCGCCAGGATGTCCCGACGCACCGGGTTGCGGGCCTTGGCACAGAGCCTCCGCACCCGTCCCTCGGTGTCGTCCCCGGCCAGGGTCGTCAGGTCGATGCAGGTGAGGGCTCTCAGGAGCCAGGCGGCCTGCCACTCCTTCTTCACCGAGCGCCGACCTCCCAGCGTGGCCGCCCGACGCTCGATGGCGCTTCGGTTGGCCGTGGCGGAGAGGACCTCGTCGAGATCCAGCTCCATCCCCGGGTTCCAGGGTTCGAGAGCCCGCTCGGGGGATGAGGTGGCGCCATCCGCCGGCCGTCCCGGGAACGTCTCCGGCGAAGATCCTGCTGTGGGGAAGCGGGTCATGGTCTGAGGTTCATCCGCGTGGAATGGACACATCCGTGGGTGCCGTTGTCGGCCCCGTGCTTCGGGGACACCGCGCTCCGGTCAGATCCCCCAGAGGTCACCCGCATGCTCCGGAGGAACGTGAATCTCGCCCCATCGATCGGGCGTGAACAGCGGCGTCATGAGCCATTGCTCCGCCTCAAAGTACGTGGGGAAGGCGCGGTTCACCCGGCCCGGTTTCGGCGCTGTGAGCCGCGGGTGCACCGGCCGCAGCGCCTGATGATCCTCCAGCCGCACGACTATGGCGTTCTTGCCGCCGTGCGGGTGGCGGGGGAGGGTGCGGAGCGCGTCCACCAGCCGCTCCACCTGATCGGGGGAGGTGCGGCAGTCGAGTTGGGAGAGATCCCACATCTTCCCGAAGGTGTAGAAGAACTCGGGGTCGTGCGGCAGGTCCGGGATGGTGGCCAGGACGTCTTCGAAGGCCTCCCAGTGATCGGGGAGAACCCGAACGATCCTCCGGGCGCCGTCCACCCGGTAGTAGACGGGCCGCGGGGGCTCGTCGGGCCCGCGCCGGAGCGGCGTCGCGCCCCTGTGAAGCGGATCGCGGGTCTGGTCGGGGTGCCTGTAGGCGCGAGGGATGCTCATCTCGTCTCCTTGGCGTGCGGACTCGACTCCGAACGTCGGCCGAGTCGCCGGGTCGGTCAACCGAGCGGGCTCCTCCAGGATGAGATCCATCGGTCAGCGACCGGTCAGCAACCCGTCCTTCGGCCGCCCGTTCCACGCGCCGCGGCCGGCAGCGATGGCCGCGTGAGCAGCCCGTCCGGGTCCGTCGGACAAGGCCTCGCAACCCGAGGATCCACGGGGGTTTGGGCCTTTCTTTGTCCTCTCACAACTGCGAGTTTCCGAGCCGAGGGGGCGTATGGGAGCTGGTGCTTCCAGCGGTCTTCAAAACCGTCTTCGCCCGGCTAGAACCCGGGTGGGTGGGTTCGATTCCCACACGCTCCCGCCACTTATCTCGTCTCCCCGCCGGGACGTTGCGGGCGGGGGACGTTCATTCGATTCCCGGGACGGGAATGCAGGAACTACCCATCATCCTCAATCCGGCCTCCAGCAGTGGAAAGGCCGGACGTCTGAAGGGCCGCCTGGAACAGGGTCTGGGCCGCCGGGGCGTCGCCTATCGGATCCTGGAGACCCGGGCTCCGGGTCACGCCGCGGAACTTGCGGTTCAGGCGCATGGTGAGGGAGCGACCCGGCTGGTGGTCATGGGTGGGGACGGGACCATCCACGAGGTGACCAACGGACTGCTGGCCCAGGCCGGGGCCGGCGGACTCCCGGAGATCGGTGTGATTCCGGTCGGAACCGGGAACGACTTCTTCCGGATGGTGGGCGTGCCGTCCCGCCTGGACGATGCCCTTTCCGTGGTGCTCGACGGCCGGGCCCACGCGTTCGACGTGGGGCACTGCCGGTGGCAGGGCGGAGAGAGCCATTTCGTGAACCTCCTCGGCGTGGGCCTGGACGTCGCGGTCCTCCAGAGCCGGGACGGCTTCCGGAAGCTGAGCGGGAAGCTCCAGTACCTGGCTGCCGCCATCCACACCCTGACCCGGTTCAGCCCCATCGATCTCCGCATCCACGTGGGAGAGGAGTCCGATCCCGAGGCGGAGGAGTTCGTGGGCCCCGCGCTCATGGCCCAGGTGACCGTGGGTCCGTCGGTGGGTGGTGGGATCCTGGTGAACCCGGGTGCCCGGGCCGACGATGGACTCCTAGACCTCTTCCTGATTCGACCGGTGACGGCCCTCCAGGTGGCCCGCTACCTGCCCCGGGTCCTGCGGGGCACACACGGCGCAGAGGACGAGATCGAGCTTCGGCAGCTCCGGAGGGTCCGCATCGAGGCGGGCGGCCAGGGGACACTGGCGTTCGAGATGGACGGGGAACTGGTGGGGCACGACACGCCCTGGCTCGAGGTCCGCGTGATCCCGGGGGCCCTGCCGATCCTGCTGCCGGCCTCGGATGGGGGTGCGACGGTCCGAGACGAGGTGGCGGCGTGATCGCTCGCGCCCGATGCGTCCGTTCCCCGGAGGTGGGGCCCCGCCCGAGAGGCGGTACGCTCCTGCTGGCGCTCCTCGTTCTGAGTGTTCCGGCCACGCTGGACGCCCAGAACCCCGACCCCGGGGCGCGCCCGGATTCGGTGGGCGCAGCGGCACCCATCCCCCAGGTCCCGCAGGAGGCCGCCCCCCTCCAGGAGGTGGAGGCCCCCGACATCCCCAGTCCGCTGGGCGCCCTGGGCCGGTCCCTGCTCCTCCCGGGCTGGGGGCACCTGGCCACGGGCTCGCCCGTGCGGGGCGCCTTCTACTTCGGGGCCGCCAGCCTCAACGGCTACATGCTCGTGAAGACCCGGCACCGCCAGGTCGTCGCGGCGGACGGCGAGGCCATGCAGCGGGAAGCCGCCGAGGCCCGGTACATCGACGAGGGTGTGACCGATCCGGATTCCCTCCAGGCGCTCGTGGACGCGGATCCGAAGGTCCAGGAAGCCGTGAGCCTGGTGGAAGCCCGGGGGCAGCAGATGGAGGACTGGATCGCGTGGTCCCTGTTCATGCTGCTCCTGGGGGGAGCCGACGCCTACGTCTCGTCCCACCTGGCCGACTTCCCGGAGCCCCTGACGGTGGAGGTGAACTCCGGCGGACCGGGGGAGCGGGTGGAGCTGGGGGTCAGCTGGGCATGGGAAGGGCCAGGGGGATAGCGGGCCGCTCGTCCTGCCACTGCATCAGCAGGGGATCGGCCCCGGGGAGGAGCTTCAGGTACGACCGGAAGTGGATCCAGTCCCCGGTGTTGAAGTACCACTGACCGGCCTCCGTCCTGGCCTGCGCGGGCACGTGGGTGTGACCCACCGTCACCAGGTCCAGGTCCGGCCGCTCTCCCAGGGTCGCCAGGGCCCAGCGCTCCAGGTACCGGGATCGACCGATGTCCTCCTCGGAGGGAGCGCCCTGGCGCGTCTCCGTGAGCGACACCCTGCGAGCGATCGCCGCTCCCCAGTCGGGGTGGAGCCACCGGAAGGCCCACTGGGTGAGCCGGCCGCGGAACATCATCCGCAGCATGCGATACCCCAGGTCCCCCTTCCCGAGACCGTCCCCATGGGCCACCAGGCACCGCAGGCCGGCCAGTTCGAGCACCACGGGATCCTGGTGCACGATGACGCCGATCTCATCGGTGAAGAAGCTGCCGAACCACCAGTCGTGGTTCCCGCCCAGGAGGTGGACGGGGATGCCCGCGTCCACGATTTCGGCGAGCGTGCCGAGCAGCCGCGTATGCCCCCGGGGCACCACGGACCCGTACTCGTACCAGAAATCGAAGATGTCGCCGTTCAGGACGAGCGTACTGGCGTCCCGGGCGGCGTGATGAAGAAACGCCCGAAAGGAAGCCTCCCGATCCTCGGTGCTGGCTCCCAGGTGGGCGTCGCTGACGATGTAGGTGGGACCGTCTTGCATGGGGCGGGAAGGTAGGCGGGGGGCGGGCTTCGCCACAAGCGCTCCGACGCTTCAATCCCCCGTCGGAATCGCATAACTTCGAGGCCGTATCGGCTTCGGCCTTCCCGTACCAGCCCAGTCATCCCAGGGATCCATTGAAGCACCCCCTCCGGCCTCCTCAGAGCTCCCAGCCGGCCCGCACCGCGGCCCGTGCGGCGGTCCCGCATTCCGCGTCGCTGCGCGGCCGCCTCCTCCAGGGATTGGCGCTCCTAAGTCTCGGCGCGTGCCAGACCGCGCCGGCCGCGCCGCCGCCCGAGCCCCTGGATCCCCGGCGGGAGGAGCTGGCGGCCGAGGCGCTGAACCGCATCGACGGACCGATCCGGGTGGTGTTCGGCTGGACCGCACAGGAGCCGGGCGCCCGGTTCAGCGGGGACGGGGTGGTCCGGATGGAGCCGCCCTACCGCGCCCGCCTGGACCTGTTCGCGGGCAACGGGGAAGGCATCGCCCGGGCGGCCCTCGTGGACGACGAGGTGCGCCTCCCGCCCGAGGCGCTGGGCGTGACCCTTCCGCCCCCGGCTCTCTTCTGGGCCACCCTGGGCGTATTCCGCCCCGGCCCCGGCGTGGCGCTCCTGGGCGTCGAGTCCACGGAATCGGAGACCACGCTCCGCTACGGCTATGCCGACGGGACCCGACTCCATTACACTTTTGAGGGGCGTCGCATCCGTCGGGTGGAGGTGCTCCGTTCGGGCTCGGTGGAGGAGGAGGTCCAGCTGAGCTGGAGGGACGGAGAGAGCCGCGCTCCCGAGGAGGCCCGCTACCGGGTCATGCGGCAGACCCAGCAGCTGAACCTGGAACTGGAACTGGTGGAAGATGTGGAGTCGTACCCCCCGGACATCTGGAACCCGGGGACCTGAGACCGTGACACGCACGCTGACCGCGGGCCGGTGGGCCCTCGTGCTGACGCTCCTGGTTTCGGGGTGCAACTACAGCTTCACGGCGGGGCAGGGTTTCCCGGATCACATCCGGACCATGGCGGTGGTCCCGTTCGAGAATGAGACCACCCGCTTCGACCTGACCACGGAACTCTTCACGGCCATGGCCACCGACCTCCCCAGGGACCTGGGACTGCGGACGGCCTCCGCCGAGACCGCCGACGCGCTGGTGCGGGGCACGATCGTGAGCTACACGCTGGGGGCCCCCCTCTACCGGACCCGGGAGGGCGCGGATCGCGCCCAGGTCCTGCAGCGGGAGGTCCAGCTCTCGGTCCAGGTGGAGATCCTCGACGTGCGGGAGAACGTGATCCTCTGGGAGGAGCAGCGCCTGGTGGGCCAGGCGGCCTACGACGAGGGTGTGGGCACCGAAGACGCCGGCCGGGCCGAAGCCATCATCAACCTGGTCCAGAAGATCTCCGACGGAGCCAACTCCAACTGGTAGCCGGCTCCGGGGGTATCCCCGTACGCCGACCCGGGAGATCCCCGATACACGAAAGGCCGGACCGCCCAGCGGTCCGGCCTTCGTCGTTGGAGGCGGGCCCCCAGGACCCTCCCCATTCCTAAATATACAAGGCCAGCAAAACGGCGAGCAGGAGGATCGCGGTCCACATGGCCATGTACCCCGACGGCCACGTCCGGGCCAGCGGCGCCTCCGGGCCGTGGTACCGATAGGTGGTCTCGTAGGTGCGCTGCAGCCACCCGGTGACGGCGCCCGAGGCGCTGTTCCACACCGCACCCCCGGCCCTCAGGCTGTACGCCCATGCGGTGGGCAGCCACTTCCGGTAGACGATGTCGATGTCGACGTTCACCGACCGCAACTCCGGCGGGTAGATGTGGTACCACTTCAGCACCGCCACGCCGAGGATCGCCCAGACCAGCAACTGGAGCTGTGTGATGACGTGGGTGGCCGTGTACGGCTCGTACTCCACCGGGAAGGGGAGGATGTCGTACAGGGGGCGGGGGAAGATCCCGATGACGATGCAGAGTGCCGCCGCGATCCCCATGGCCAGGAGCATGTTCAGGGGAGCTTCCTTCACCCGGATCCCGCGGTCCGGACCGAAGAACCCGAAGTAGGGGATCTTCACCCCGGCGTGCTCCACCACACCGGCCGACGCGAACAGCATGACGAGGTACACGAGCGTGTAGTGGTTGTCGGCCGAGGCCGTCATGACCAGGGACTTGGACACGAACCCGCTGAACAGCGGGAAGGCCGAGATGGACGCGGCCCCGATGATGCAGAACGTGGCTGACCAGGGCATGGACTTGTACACGCCGCCCAGCTCCGAGCCCTTGGCCGTGCCGACCTGCTGCAGGATGGCGCCCATGGCCATGAACAGCAGGCCCTTGTAGATGATGTGGCTGAACGCGTGGGCGGCGGTTCCGTTCAGCGCCAGCTCGGTCCCGATCCCGATCCCCACCACCATGAACCCGAGCTGGTTGTTCAGGCTGTAGGCCAGGACCCGTCTCAGGTCGTTCTCGATCACCGCGTAGAAGATCGGGAAGGCGCACATGGCCGCCCCGATGTAGATGAGGATCTCGGTCCCCGCGAAGCCCCGGGCCAGGGCGTAGATCGCCAGCTTGGTGGTGAAGGCGCTCAGCCAGACCGTGCCCGTGACCGTGGCCTCGGGATAGGCGTCCTGCAGCCAGTTGTGCAGGAACGGGAACGCCGCCTTGATGCCGAACGCCAGGAAGATGAGCGTGCCGCCGGCACCCTCCAGCCCGATGAACCCGAAGTCCACCGACCCGGTCTGATGGACCCGGACCAGGGCGCCGGCCAGGAGGAGGACCCCGGAGGCGACCTGGATGACCAGGTAGCGGACACCCGCCCGGTAGCTGCGCTCCGTCCGGGATGACCAGATGAGGAAGACGGACGTGATGGCCGTCACCTCCCAGAACACGAACAGCGTGATCAGGTCCCCGGCGAAGGCCGCCGCGATCGCGCCTCCCGAGTACGCCATGGCCGCCACGTGCTCCCCGGGCCGCTCCACCTTCAGTGCGTACAGGACGCTCAGGAAGGCCGCGATGTAGAAGACGTACCCCCACACCAGGCTGAGCTTGTCGACGCGGACCGGGGTGAGCTCGTAGCCGAACATGCTGAACTGCAGCATTTCCAGCGGGGCGCTCCCCGAGAGGGCGTACAGCTGCGCCAGCCCCAGCAGGGGCAGCGCCAGCATGTAGGCCTGCCGGACTCGCCCCTTCAGAAGGGGAACGAGCGCGGCCCCCAGGATGAGGATCGCTCCGGGGGGGAGGAACTCAATCATAGAAGTCCTCGTCCCGCATCACGATCCGCCGGAGCCCCTTGGAGGCCAGGACCAGTCCCACACACGCGACGAATCCGAAGAAGCCGAAGAACCCGATCAGCTCCTCGAAGTCGTAGTGGACGTGCTTGTGGTAGAACAGGTCCAGGGCGGCCAGGACGATGCAGGCCACCCAGAGGCCGTAGTAGACCTTCCGGACGTTCGCCGGATCGTCGAGCCAGTATTTCTTCTCGTTATCCATGGTCCGGTCCTACGGCGTCACCAGGGGGAGGAGCAGGTTGTACAGCTCCTCCGCATAGAAGAACAGCACCAGACACCCCGTGGCGGTGACCCAGATGGGGACCAGGCTGAAGAGCGGGGCCTCCCGCCACTTCCCCTTCCAGGGCCCGAAGCCGTCCCAGTGCGTCGGGCCGGCGGGATCGCCGGGGTTGGGATAGTGGGCTCCGTGGGCGTGGTCGTGTTCGTCCCCGTCGTGGCCGTGCTCCTCGTGCCCGTGCAGTTCGTGTTCGTGCCCCGTGTGATCGATGTCCGCCGGATCGGGAGGCGCCACGAAGAACGCCCGGGCCACGATGGGCATGAGGTAGCCGATGCTGAGCAGCGAGCTGGTCATGAGGACCAGCACGAAAATGAACTGCTCCGCCTCGAGGGCCCCCATGGCCAGGAACCACTTGCTCCACGATCCGCCCGTCGGGGGCAGACCGATGATGCTGAGGGATCCGATGAAGAAGGCCGTCATCGTGAGCGGCATCTTCCGGCCGATCCCGTCCAGCTCGCTCACCTCGGTCTTGTGGGCCGCCACCATGATGGCGCCGGCGCAGAAGAACAGGGTGATCTTCCCGAACGCGTGCATGGCGATGTGCATGCCCCCGCCCAGGATCCCCGAGGCCGTGGCGAACGAGGCGCCCAGGACGATGTAGGCCAGCTGGCTGATGGTGGAGTAGGCCAGCCGCGCCTTCAGGTTGTTCTTGTACAGGGCGCC